>NZ_DASQCC010000012.1:0-25143 GCF_035634895.1 Actinophytocola sp.
GTGACAGCGCACACCGACCGCGCGCTCCGCGAGGTCCGCGACAAGCTGCCCGCCGAGATCAAGCCGCTGTCCGTGGCCGTGGTCGGCTCGTCCCGGGAGGACATGTCGGACCTGAAGGTCGCGGTCGAGCGCATCGCGGCCGCCGCCACCGACCACGACGACGAAGCGGCGGCCACCACGATCCGCCGCTGCCTTGCCACGATCGAACGCCTTGGCCTCCGCCGCGCGGAGCTGCACGACCAGCTCGTCGAGGCCCGCCGCGACGAGGTCCGCCGGCACGAACACGCGGGCTACGAGGGCACACTGGCCGCCATCGCCTTGCGGCTCCGGCAGCAGGAGCCACGCTTCGGCTGGCTGCGCGACCACACCGACGTCCCGGCCGGCGCCGAACCGCCGCTCACGACCGCGGAAGTCCTGGAGTGGCACGGTTTCCTCACCGACGCGGGCCTCATCGCCGACGAACCGGAGGCGGGGCAACGGCTCGTCGAGCTGGGCACGGCGCCGGCGCCGCAGGTGTTCACCGAGTTCGTCGACACGGAACGCGCGGCGGCCGAGACCGCGGCCAGGCACGCGGACCTCAAGCGGCACCCGGCCTTCGAGCCGGTGCGCGGCATCGACGCCGGCGCCAGGGCACAGCTGCGCAGGCGCCTGTCCGAGCTGGCCGACGAGGCCGACGACCTGGCCCGCCGGCGGGAGACGTGGATGGGCGAGGCGCTCGCGGACATCCGCACCGGCCGCGCCCGGCTCTGGCACGGCCGCGCACAGCAGATCGCGCAGCTGCTCACCCAGGCCGGCACGCTCGTCGACCAGCTGGGCCCGCTCACCGAGGTCGAGGTCGCCGGGAACGTGACCCCGTTGGTGCCGCTGGCGAAGCAGCTCCACGCGCACCTTGCCGGCGGCACGCTCAGGACCGGCGCGAACGGCCTGCCGAGGATCGGCGCGCTCACCCCGAAGCCCGTCAAGCAGGCACAGCCGCTGTTCGAGCAGGTGCTGGTGGACGGCCTGCCGCCGACCGCCGCGGCGCAGGTCGGCGCGTTCCTCCTGTGGGCGGAGGCCGGCCGCGTGCTGAACGCGCTGGACAAGGCGTGGCCGGGTGGTTCCCAGGTGCTGCCGACGGATCCGCCGCACGAGCGGTTGCGGTGGCACGGCACGGAGCTCGACCAGCTGCACCGGGTGCTGCGGCTGGGTGAGGCGCTGGAGCTGGAGCAACGCCGGTTCGCCGAGGCCGGGCTCCCCCGCGCCGACTGGGCCGACCTCGACTCCGTTCGCCGCTACGCCAACCTTGTCGACGTCGCGGCGTCCGTCGACGCGCACGTGACCGCCACGCTTCCCTTGCGCCGCCTGGAGTCCGCGGTGTCCACGGTGGCCGGCCGGGTGGATGCCGCGCCGTGCGTGCCGTTGTTGCTCGCGGCGGTCCGCGACCGCGACCCGTCCGCGTACGCCACGGCCTACCAGCGGCTCACCCGGCTGGTGACGGTCCGCGCCCAGCTGACCCGCCGGGACCTGCTGGCGGCGTCGGTGCCGCCGCGGCTATGTGCGGCGGTGCTGGCGAATCCCGCGGTGTGGGGCGAGAAGCTCGCGAGCTTCGGCGACGCGTGGACGTGGGCGGCGGTCGGCGCGTGGGTCGAGTCCCGCGGCACGGCGGACGTCAACGCCGTGCAGGCGGAGATCACGCTGACCGAGGAACGCATCCGCCGCGAGGTGGAAACCCTCGCGGCGACAAGGGCCTGGCGGCACGCGGTGTCCCCCGACCGGCTCACCGGCCAGGCGCGGGCGAACCTGGAGCACTACGCGTACCTGGTCCGCCGGCTGGGCAAGGGCACCGGTAAGTACGCGGCACAGCGCCGTGCCGAGGTGCGGCAGGCAATGGACCGCTGCCGTTCCGCGGTGCCGGTGTGGATCATGCCGGTGTACCGGATCGCGGAGCAGCTGCAGATCGCCAGGGACATCTTCGACGTGGTGATCGTCGACGAGGCGTCGCAGGCCGGCCTGGAGGCGACGTTCCTGCAGTACCTGGCCCCGCGGATGGTCGTGATCGGCGACGACAAGCAGGTGTCGCCGACGGCCGTGGGCGTCGACCAGCAGCAGCTGCGTGACCTGGCGAGCCAGTACCTCGGCGACGACCCGTACCGGTCGGCGTGGCAGGACCCGCAGCGCAGCCTGTTCGACGAGGCGAAGATGCGGTACCGGGGGCTGCTGACCTTGACCGAGCACCGCCGCTGCGTCCCGGAGATCATCGGCTTCTCGAACCGCGTGGCGTACGAGCCGGACGGGATCCGGCTCCAGGCGGTCCGGCAGTACGGCGCGGACCGGCTGGCGCCGATCCAGGCGGTGAACGTCGGCGGGACCGCCGAGGACGCCACGACCAGCAAGGGCAACAGGGTCAACGCCACCGAGGTCGAGGCCGTCGTCGAGCAGTTGGAGAAGTGCCTGGCCGACCCCCGGTACGACGGCAAGACGTTCGGCGTGATCTCGCTACTGGGCGCGGCACAGGCGAAGGCGATCGAGCGACGGCTGCTGGAGCGGGTGGCGCCGGAGGACTGGGCGGCGCGGAAGCTGCAGTGCGGCGACTCGGCGGACTTCCAGGGTGCCGAGCGCGATGTCATGTTCCTGTCGATGGTGGCGGGTGCCGCGGACCGGATCGTGCCGCTGACGCGGGAGATGTTCGTGCAGCGGTACAACGTGGCGGCGTCGCGGGCACGGGACCAGATGTGGGTGTTCCACTCCATTCCGCTGGCCGCCCTGTCGAACCCCGAGGACATGCGCTTCCAGCTGCTGGACCACTGCTATGGCGTGATGTCGGCGGACCGGGCCGAGGGGACGCTGACGGCGGCGGTGCCGGCGGACGTCCGGGTGGAGCCGTTCAACTCGCTGTTCGAGCAGCGGGTGGCGAACCGGCTGGTCGGGCTGGGGTACACGGTGATGCCGGCGTTCTCGGTGGAGCGGCTGCGGCTGGACCTGGTAGTGGTGGGTGCCCAGGCTCGCCTCGCCCTGCTGTGCGAGGGCGACACGTGGCAGGGGGCGCCCGCGTACGAACGGGACTTGGCCGTGCAGCGGGACCTGGAACGGTGTGGCTGGCAGCTGCACAGGATCCGCGAGTCGGCGTTCTACGCCAACGAGCCGCGGACGATGGCAGCGTTGCTGAGCCGCCTGCGCGCACTGGACATCGCCCCTAAGGGAGACCCCGGTCTTTCCCCGAAATGACATGTTTTGCCTGGTTGGAGCGGTCGCGGCGGGCGCACCATGGAGGTATGACCCATGAGCTGAGCCGCACCCAGGTGCTCGCCATAGCCGAGCAGCAGGACCGCCGCTTCCAAGTCGAGGCGAAGGTGAACGTGATGGTGCACGACCTGGACGCACTGCGTACCGCCGCCCGCCGCGCCTTCGACCACGGGCGCTTCGCCACCGAGCAGGAACGCACCCAGGCCTGGGCGGCCATCGAGAACGACCCGGCGAGCCTGATCGGCCAGGCGCTGGACTTCGCCCGCCTGACCGAGGACGTCCCCGGCCTCCTCCCGCACTCGGCGGAGTGGACCGTCAGCAGGGAGAAGGTCTAGCACCACACCGGCACCAGGACTGCCCGGTCAGCGCGGACGGCGTGAACCCGGGATGTCCGCCTCGATGCGGGCCGCCGTCGTCAGCAGGGCGGGCAGCAGGTCCCGGCGCATGGCCTCCAGTGACGTCCGGCTCGCGTGCGCGGACACGTTCACCGCCGCGACCACCCGCCCGGTCCGGTCCCGAATCGGCGCCGCCAGGGCACGCAGCCCCTCCTCCAGCTCCTGGTTCACGAGCGCCCAGCCCTGCGACCGCACCTTCGCGAGCTCCGCCCGCAGCGAGTCCACCGACCGCACCGTCCGCGCGGTCAGCGGCTTCAACGCCACCGCCGCCAGGTACTCCTCCAGCTCCGGCGCGGGCATCCCCGCCAGCAACACCCGCCCCATCGACGTCACGTACGCCGGAAAGCGCGTTCCCACGCTGATCGCCACGGTCATGATCCGCGAGACCGGCACCCGGGCCACATAGACGACGTCGTGTCCGTCCAGCACCGAGACCGACGACGACTCGTTCACCTCCGCGACGAGCGCCTCCAGGTGTGACTCCGCCACCTCCGGCAGCGACAGCGACGACAGGTACGCGTAACCCAGCTCCAGCACCCGCGCCGTCAGCGAGAAGAACCGGCCGTCGCTGCGCACGTAACCCAGCGAGGCCAACGTCAGCAGGAACCGCCGTGCCACCGCCCGCGTCACGCCGGTCCGCGCGGCCACCTCGGACAGCGTGAGCTCCGGATTCTCCTGGTCGAAAGCCCGTATCACGGCCAACCCGCGTGCCAGCGACTGTACGAAGTCGGCGCCTCGACCAGCCACGGGCACGCTCCAGACGACGGTTCGCATCGCGAACAGTGGTTCTTCTGCCGAACGATAGTACGTGGGCCGGCCATTGACCGCGCATGGAGCGCGCTCTAGGTTCTCCTGGAGAACGAGCGTGCGATCTACGAACAACCATTCAACGAGTGGATGGAGTTGCACCGATGCGACTACACCTCGCCGCGCTCCTGCTCGCGACCTCACTCCTGGCTACCGCATGCGGCTCCGACGACCGAGGAGCCCCCTCCACACCTGGCAAGCCGGACAAGGTCACAGTGGGCGTGATCCCGATCCTCGATGTCGCGCCGATCTACCTCGGCCTCGAGCGAGGCTTCTTCAGACAGCACAACATCGACCTACAGCTGAAACAGGCCGAGGGCGGCGCGGCCATCGTGCCGGCGGTCGTCACCGGTGACTACCAGTTCGGCTTCAGCAACACCGTCTCCCTGCTGCTCGCACAGTCGGAGACCCTGCCGATCAAGGCCGTGGCCAACGGCGTCAACTCCACCGGCGAGGAGGGCGACGACTTCGCCGGGCTCTTCGTCCGCGCCGACAGCCCCATCAGGTCGCCGAAGGACCTGGAGGGCAAGAAGGTCGCGACGAACACGCTGCAGAACGTCGTCGACACAAGCGTTCGCGCCTCGGTACGCAAGGACGGCGGTGACGAGTCGAAGGTCGACTTCACCGTGCTGCCGTTCCCGGAACAGCCCGCCGCCCTGCAGCGGGGCCAGGTGGACGCGATCTTCGTGGTCGAGCCGTTCCAGCAGGCCGCGCTCGCCCAGGGCGCCCGCAAGATCGCGTCGAGCTACGTCGACGTGGCGGACAACCTGTGCGTCGCCCTCTACTTCACCTCCGAGGACATGTTGAGCCGCAATCCCGACCTGGTCAGGAGGTTCACCGACGCCATGAAGGAGTCCCTGTCCTACGCCAACAAGAACCCCGGCGAGGCACGGGAGATCATCGGCACCTACACGAAGATCGACCCCGCGGTGATCGCGAGGGTCACGCTGCCGAAGTGGCCTGCCGAGATCGACAGACCCTCCGTCGAAAAGCTCGCCAGGCTCGCCAAGCAGGACAAGACGCTGACCAACCCCGTTGACGTGAACGCACTGCTGCCGTGAGGGCACGGGCGGGCGCCGAAGGAGCAGCCGCCGGACCGACCGGGGAGCGGGGCTCGGGAACGAGGACCGCGCGTCGAGCGCCGTGACGAGGGAAGGAGGTGGCCCGCGGATGAGCGCGACCCGTTCGGCACTTTATGGTCTCGCCGGGTTGCTCGGTTTCGGCGTGCTGCTGGAACTGGTGCCACGGCTCGGCCTGATCTCCCGCGACTACGCGCCACCGACCACCGACATCCTCGGGACACTGGCGGAACAGCTCGGGCGCGGCGACTTCTGGGTCGCCGTGCTCGACACGCTGCGCACCTGGTTGCTGGGGCTGGTGATCGCGGTCGCGCTCGGCGTGGTGCTCGGCGTGCTCATCGGCTCCGTGCCGGTGGTGCGCGCCGCCACCGCGTCCACGATCGAGTTCCTGCGGCCGATCCCGTCGGTCGCGCTCATCCCGCTCGTCATCGTGCTGCAGGGCCCGACGGTCGAGGCCACGGTGATCATCGTGGTGTACGCGGCGTTCTGGCAGGTGCTGCTCCAGGTGCTGGCCGGCGTCGCGGACGTCGACCCGGTCGCGAACGACACCGCGCGGTCCTACCGCCTCGGCCGCCTCGACCGGATCCGTTTCCTCGTCTGGCCGACCGCGCTGCCCTACGCCGTCACGGGCGTGCGGCTCGCGGCGACCGTCGCGTTGATCCTGACCATCACGGGCGAGCTGGTGATGGGCTCTCCCGGCCTCGGCCAGGAGATCGCGAACGCGCGGTCGTCCGGCGCGGTGCCGCAGATGTACGCGTTGGTCGTCGTCACCGGGTTGTTCGGGGTCGGCGCCAACGTGGCGACGCGGACAGCGGAGCGCCGCGTGCTGGCCTGGCATCCGTCGATGCGGCTGGAATCGCGGGTGCCGGCGTGATCGTGCTGCGCAGGGTCGGTCTGGCCATCGGGCTTCCGGTCGTGCTTGTGGCGATCTGGTGGTTCGCGAGCGCCGGCAGCACGGAGTTCTACTTCCCACCGCTCTCGAAGATCGTCGGGGCGTTCCCCGCCACGTGGTTCGGCGAACGCATGGTCGACGACGTCCTGCCGAGCCTGCTCCGCCTCGCCATCGGCTACCTCGCCGCGCTGGTCGCCGGGATCGGGCTCGGCATACCGATCGGCGCGAACCAGACGCTGCGCGCGGTGGTCGAGCCGCTGTTCGAGTTCCTGCGGGCGATCCCGCCGCCCGTGCTCGTGCCGATCCTCATGCTGGTCGCCGGCATCGGCGCCACCATGAAGATCCTGGTGATCATCTCCGGCTGTGTGTGGCCGGTCCTGCTGAACACCGTGGCGGGCGTGCGCGCGGTCGACGAGGTGCTCACCGACACCTGCGCCAGCTACCGGATCCGTGGGGGCTCGCGGGTCTGGCACCTGATGATCCGCTCGGCGAGCCCGCAGATCGTCGCCGGGGCGCGGCAGGCGCTGTCGATCGGCATCATCCTCATGGTCATCAGCGAGATGTTCGCCGCGAGCAGCGGCATCGGCTTCACGGTGATCCAGTTCAAGGACGGCTTCCGCATCCCGCAGATGTGGACCGGCGTGATCCTTCTCGGCCTGCTCGGCGTCCTGCTGGCGTCGCTGTTCCGGTTGGCCGAGCGGCACGTGCTCGGCTGGTACCACGGGATCCGTGCCGCGGAGAAGGAGCGGTGATGCTCACCGTCAAGGAGCTGAGGAAGACCTACGACACCAAGGGCCGCCGCGTCGAGGCGATCGGCGACGTGTCGTTCTCGGTGGCCGACGGCGAGTTCGTGTGCGTCGTCGGCCCGTCGGGCTGCGGCAAGACCACGCTCCTGCGGTGCATCGCGGGGCTGCTGCCCCCGACCTCCGGCGAGGTGCACGTCGATGGCAGGCCGGTGACCGGCCCGCCGGACGGGCTCGCCGTGGTCTTCCAGGAGTACGGGCGGAGCCTGTTCCCCTGGCTGCGGGTGTTCGACAACGTCGAACTGCCGCTGCGGGCCGCCGGGATGCCGAAGGCGGAGCGGATCGAGCTGGTCACCGAGGCGCTCGACTCCGTGAGCCTGGGCGAGGCGCACGGCGCGTATCCGTGGCAGCTGTCCGGCGGCATGCAGCAACGCGTGGCCATCGCCCGCGCGATCGCCTACCAGCCAAGGGTTCTGCTGATGGACGAGCCATTCGCGGCCGTCGACGCGCAGACCCGCGCGGACCTCGAGGACCTGATCCGGTCGGTGTGGCGGCGACTCGGAGTGACGCTCGTGTTCGTCACGCACGACATCGACGAGTCCGTCTACTTGGGACAACGCGTTATCATGTTGTCGTCGCCCCCAACCTCCGTCGTGGAGGACCTGGCGGTCGACCTCCCTGCCGAACGTGACCAGCTGGCCACCAGAAGCGAACCCCGGTTCACCGAACTACGGGGCCGGGTGTACGCGCAGATCCAGAAAGCAAAGCAGGAGTCATGACGGCAATAGTAGATCCCAGCACCTTCAACGGAACCGTCTACAGCAACGGTTGGGTCACCCCGAAGGGCGGCGACATCGCGATCATCGAGCCGGCCACGGGTGAGGAGCTCGGCCGCACCGGCGTCGCGAACGAGTCCGATGTGGACAAGGCCAGCGCCGCCGCGGCCGCGGCGCAGAAGGACTGGGGCGCGGCATCGTTCGACGAGCGCGCCGCCGTGCTGCGCAAGGCCGGCACGCTGATCGAGCAGAACTTCGACGAGCTGCGGACCTGGGTGATCCGGGAGACCGGCGCGGTGCCGGGCGCGGCGGAGTTCTTCGTCGGCGTCGCCGCCCAGGAGTGCTACGAGGCCGCCGCGCTCGCGTCCCAGCCGCCCGGCCTGCTGCTGCCGACCAACCAGCCCCGTCTCTCGCTGCTCAGGCGGGTCCCGGCCGGCGTGGTCGGCGTCATCTCCCCGTTCAACGTGCCGATGATCCTGTCGACCCGCTCGGTCGCGCCGGCACTCGCGCTCGGCAACGCCGTCGTGCTCAAGCCCGACCTGCGCACCCCGGTCAGCGGCGGTTTCGCCCTCGCGGGCGTGCTGGCCGAGGCCGGCCTGCCGGACGGACTTCTGCACGTCCTGCCGGGCGGCGCCGAGGCGGGCACCGCGTTGGTCACCGACCCCCGCGTCCGGATCATCTCGTTCACCGGCTCCACGGCGGTGGGGCGCAAGGTCGGCGAGCTGGGCGCCAGGCACCTCAAGCGCGTGCACCTGGAGCTGGGTGGCAACTCGGCCCTGATCGTCCTGGACGACGTCGACGTCGAGCGCGCGGTGTCGGCGGGCGCGTGGGGCTCCTTCCTGCACCAGGGCCAGATCTGCATGACCGCGGGCCGCCACCTCGTGCACGAGCGCGTCGCCGACGCCTACGTGGAGGCGCTGACCGAGCACGCGAGCCGGCTCCCGGTCGGCAACCCGTACACCGACCAGGTCGCACTCGGCCCGCTGATCGACGAAGGCCAGCTGAACAAGGTCCACGGCCTGGTCACGTCCACCGTGGACGCCGGCGCACGGCTCGCGTCCGGCGGCACGCACGAGGGCCTGTTCTACCGCCCCACGGTGCTCGACGGCGTCGGCGCCGACATGCCGGCCTACGCCAACGAGGTCTTCGGCCCGGTGGCGCCGGTCGTGCGGTTCGGCAGCGTGGACGAGGCCGCGGCACTGGCCGCGGACAGCGAGTACGGCCTGTCCCTGTCGGTCCTCACCAGCGACGTGATGCGTGGCCTCGCGCTGGCCGAGCGGATCCCGACCGGCATCGCACACATCAACGACCAGACCGTGAACGACGAGGCGGTGGCGCCGTTCGGCGGCGTGGCCGCGTCGGGCACCGGCGCCCGCTTCGGCGGACAGTCCAACCTGGACGCCTTCACCGAGCCACGATGGATCACGGTGCGCGGCGACATCCCCGCGTACCCGTTCTGAGCGTGCCGAGCGAGCAACCCAACACCGAGGAGAGAGTTTTATGGCGCTTCCGCCCTTCCGCGCTGACCACGTCGGCAGCCTGCTGCGCCCGCAGGCACTGCTGACCGCCCGTGAGGAGTTCAAGAACGGGCGTATCTCGGCAGCGGAGCTACGCACGGCCGAGGACGAGGCCATCCGCCAGGTCGTCGCGATGCAGTCCGAGGTGGGCCTCAGCTCCGCCACTGACGGCGAGTTCCGCCGGTCCTCGTGGCACATGGACTTCATCTACCAGCTCGGCGGCATCTCGTCCGCGCCGGACGACTCGATCAAGGTGCGCTTCGAGAACCCCGACGGCGTGATCGAGTTCACCACCGCCGCGTTGCATGTGGACGGCCCGGTTCGCCTGCCGAAGACCATCTTCGCGGACGACTTCACCTACCTGCGGAGTGTCGCCGGCTCGGCGGTGACGCCGAAGCTGACCATCCCGTCACCGAGCATGGTCCACTACCGCGGCGGCCCGGCCGCGCTTGACCCGAGCGTGTACCCGGACGAGGAGCAGTTCTGGACGGACCTGTCCGCGGCCTACAAGGCGCAGGTGCGGGGCGTCCACGAGCTGGGCTGCCGGTACCTCCAGCTGGACGACACGAGCCTCGCGTACCTCAACGACCCCGCGCAGCGTGCCGAGCTGGCCGCCCGCGGCGACGACGCCGAGCACCAGCACCTGCGGTACATCAGGCAGATCAACGCCGCGATCGCCGACCGGCCCGCGGACCTGCGGGTGACCACGCACATGTGCCGCGGCAACTTCAAGTCGTCGTGGGCGGCGGCCGGCGGCTACGACTTCGTGGCCGAGGCGCTGTTCTCGGAGCTGGCGGTCGACGGCTTCTTCCTGGAGTACGACGACGACCGCTCCGGCGGCTTCGAGCCACTCCGGTTCGTGCCGAAGGGCAAGCAGGTGGTGCTGGGCCTGGTGACCACCAAGCGCGGCGAGCTGGAGTCGAAGGACACGCTGAAGCGGCGCATCGAGGAGGCGTCGAAGTTCGTGCCGCTCGACCAGCTGTGCCTGTCCCCCCAGTGCGGCTTCTCGTCGACGGTCGACGGCAACTCGCTGACCTACGACGAGCAGGTGGCCAAGCTGGCCCTCATCGTGGACACCGCCGCGGAGGTCTGGGGCTAGTCCACACGCGGAAATCCACGGCGGCGGGTTAGCACGATCGTGCTAACGTGGGCCGCATGAGCTTGTGGAGCGTTCCGGCGCCACGCGATGGCGCTGAGCCGGCGTGAGCAAGGGTGCGCAGACGCGCGAGGCGATCCTGGACACCGCGAGCCGCCTGGCCCGGACCGTCGGGCTGGGCGGCCTCACGATCGGCACGCTCGCGAGCAGTGCCGAGCTGTCCAAGAGCGGGCTGTACGCGCACTTCAGGTCGAAGGAGTCGCTGCAGCTCGCGATCCTGGAGCACGCGCGGACGCGGTTCGTGACCGAGGTGCTGGCCCCCTCGCTCTCGACGCCCCGGGGCGAGCCGAGGGTGCGCAGGTTGTTCGAGAGCTGGCTGTTCTGGGACGCCAAGGAAGGCGGCTGCCTGTTCGTCGCCGCGTCCAGCGAGCTGGACGACCAGCCAGGGCCGGTCCGCGACTTCCTCGTCGGCGTCCAGCAGGACTGGCTGGACTCGCTGGCGGAGGTCTTCCGCACCGGGGTGGCGGCCGGCCACTTCCGGTCCGACGTCGACCCGGAGCAGTTCGCCTTCGAGGAGGACGGCGTGATGCTGTCCTACCACATGAGCAGCCGCCTGCTCGGCGACACACTGTCGGCGGACCGCGCCCGCCGCGCCTTCGACGCCCTGCTGGACAGGGCGAGGACCCAGTAGCTCGATGCCCTTGGGAGGGGTTCCTTTGTCACCACAAAAAAGCACGATCGGTCGTGTTATTCGATTGGCCGCGACCCGCACCGCCTTCGGCACGCTGGAACGCGTCGCCCCCGCCCTCGGCGTCCGCTGGGCCACGAACCTCTGGCTGACGGTGCCCCGCTTCAACGGCCGTGCGCGCCCGGCCATCCCGGCGGGCACGCCGTTCATCGTGACCGTGCGGGACAGGAAGGTCAGAGGCACGGTCTGGGGCAGTGGTCCGGCCGTCTACCTGGTCCACGGCTGGGGTGGCGCCAGCACGCAGCTCCTGTCCTTCGTCACGCCACTGGTCGGCGCCGGCCACAAGGTCATCGCGTTCGACGCACTGAGCCACGGCGCCTCCGACCCCGGCGAGCTGGGCCCGCGCCGCACGACCATCCCGGAGATGGCCAGGTCGTTCATGGCCGTCGTGCGGGCGCACGGCCAGCCGCACGGGGTCGTCGCCCACTCGGCGGGCGCGTCGTCGACGTTCTACGCCCTGCGCGACGGCCTGCGGCCGGAGAGGCTGGTCTTCCTGTCCCCCATGGCACAGCCGACCGAGCTGACGATGGTCTTCGCCGCCACACTCGGTTTCGGCGAACGCGTCCGGACGGGCATGATGCGTCGCGTCGGTGAGCTGGCCGGCGCCCCGTGGGACGACTTCGACATGCCGAGGATGGTCACCCGTATCGCCCCACCGCCGCTGCTGACCGTCCACGACCCGGCCGACCGCGAGACCCGCTACGCCGACAGCGTCGCCCTCGCGAAGGTCTGGCCGGCCGCCGAACTGGTCACCGCCAGGAACCTCGGCCACTGGCGCCTGCTCCGCGACCCGGCGACGGTCACCCGCGCCGTCGACTTCGTCACGGCCGCGACGCCCGAGCTAAAGGCGGTGTAGCCGTGCCGCGTTGCCGTGGCCGATGCCGAGCACGAGCCGTTCGGCGTCGGCGATGGTGAGCGCGTCGTCGGCGAGCCAGGAGTCGACGAGCTTGCCGAGGTAGTTGCGCCAGAGCGCGGCGCCGAGGAAATGCAGCTCCGGCAACATGTTCCCGTCCGAGGAGTACAGCAGGGCGTCGAACGGCGCGATCTCCAGCACCTCGGCGAGCACGGCCCCGGCGCGCGGCCCGACGAAGGGGATCGTCAGCCCGATGTCGACGTACACGTGCTCGAACACGTGTGCCAGGTAGGCGGCGTTGCGGTGGAAGGGATAGCAGTGCAGCAACACCGTCGGCACCGGCACCGCGCGAATGAAGTCGGTGAGGCACAACGGGTCCACGGAGGACAGTGTGAGCTCCTGGTCGCCGAACCCGGTGTGGAACTGTAGTGGCAGTCCCCGGTCGTACGCGGCGCGGGCGGCCTCGTGCACGAGCCAGGTCAGCAGCACCGGGTCGGTGAGCCGGGTCTCCTTGGCACGCAACCAGTTCCCGGCGGCCTGGACCACCTGTTCCTTCGTCGGCGGGGTCGCGGGGAGCCGCAACCCCATCCGGTAGCCGATCACCGTCTTGAAGGCGACGGCGGGCGTCTGGTGCAGCTGCGTGTGAATCCCGTTGAGCAGAGCCGTGGCGGAGGCCGCGGTGAGCGACAGTGCCTCGGCGACGGCCTCGATCCGGAGCACCTCGTGGCCCGTTCCGCCGCCGAGGTCCGCGAGGAAGCTCGGCGTGGTGACCGGCCCCGGCGCGTACCCGGTGTCGACGAACCAGTGCCTGACCCCCGCCGCGGCGAGCAGCCGGCGGGACGCCTCGTGCCAGCCGAGCTCGGCGCGCCGCCAGAGGTACTCCTCGGCGGGAGCGTGCGTGTCCATGCCGAGCACAGGCGCGCACCAGCGCCGCACGGACAGGCCCAGCAGCGACCGGAAGGGGTGGCGCCGGGCGTTCTTGGCCTCGGACAACCATTCCCTGACGTCGACGTCCACGGTCGCGACCCCGTGGCAGTGCTGGTCGACCAAGGGCACGGCATCGGCGACGCCCAAAACGAGACCTCCTACCAGCGCCAGCGGACGGCTGAGGTTAGCGCCACCGGGTCCAGTCCCGCACAGCGCTCCGCCTCCGCACGCCGCACGGTGAGTACGGCGTCGTGCAGTTCGGGCCCGAGCGCGGCCGCGAGCACACCGGAGCTCTCCAGTGCGGCGGCCGCCTCGTCCACCGTCGTGGGCAGCCGCGGGACCGTGCCGTCCCCGTTGGCCGGATCGCCCGTGACCGGTGCGGGCAGCGTGATCTCGTCGCGCACACCGGCCAGCCCGGCGGCGAGGACGCACCCGACGACCAGGTACGGATTCGCTGTCCCGTCAAAGCATTTGACCTCGGCGTTGGCCGAGTTCCCAGTGATGAGCCGGAGTGCGGTCTCCCGCGTCTCGTGTCCCCACGCCTGCCAGATCCCCGCCCACCGCGAGGGTTGCAACCGAAGGAAGCTGACCGGATGTCCGGCGCCGATCGCCACGAGTGCCGGCAGCTCGCGGAGTACGCCGGCGAGGAACTGCTCTCCTTGACGCTTCAACCAGAACGGGCCGTCGCCGCCGGACATCAAGCTGCCATCCGCATCATGCACGGACAGGTGCAGGTGCGCTCCCGACCCCGTGCCGTCCGGGTCGACGCTGGGCGCGAAGGTGGCCCGCCAGCCGTACGCGAGACTGCGTGCCCGCACCGAGTGCCGGACGAGCACGGCGTCGTCGGCGGCGGCCACGGGATCCCCGGGCGCCACGGAGAGCTCCAGCTGAGCCGTGGCGTACTCGGGATGGAACTGCTGCACCCGCAGGCCCTGTGCCTGAAGGTCGCCGACCAGCTCGGCGGCGTACCCGGCAACCTGTTCCAGGCGGATCTGCCCGTAGGCCGGTCCCTCGAAGGCCGGTACGAAGTCCGCCACGCCGGCCCTGCCGAGGATCCACTCGTGCTCGAAGGCGGCCGACACCCGAAGTCCGTGTGAGGCCAGGGCAGCCACCTGCCGCTTGGCGAAGGTCCGCTGGCAGGCGACGAACGGCGTCCCGTCCTGGTTGTGCTTGTCGGCGGGCGCCCAGGCCCAGCCGGGCAGTGCCCTCAGAGCCACCGCCCGGGCCATGTCGGCATGGAGCCGCAGATCCCCGTCGGGCCCACCGAGGTGGCGGCCGGGGACCATGACGTCGTCGGCCCCGAAGGTCTCGAAGCAGGGCGACACACCGGGCGAGGCCGGCATCAGGTCGAGCGGCACGGCCTTGACGCGCGCGACTCCGGCGTTGTCCACGAACGACAGTTCGACGAGTGTGACGCCGGCGGCCCGCAGCTCCTCGGGTGTCATCCCCCCATCCTGGCGTGGCGAGCCACTCCCGCAAGACGGTGGCGTCCTCGAGAAGGGCGGCAGGGTCGTCACGTCACGTCCTGCGGCGCCCAACCCAGCTCGCGGCGTGCCTTGTCCAGGCTCATCATCCGGCCGGTGCCGTCGCCGCTGATCGCGTAGACGTCGAACCCGTGGCCGCGGCGGTGCAGTGCCGCGTCGATCGCGGCCGCCGTGTCGCGGCCCGAGGTGCTGATGGCCCGCTCCCGTGGGCGCTCGTTCTTCGGCCACTCGTCGTCGGGCACGGGGAAGCAGAGGCGCAGGCACAGCACGTCGATCCCGTGCTGGACCGTCGCCGAGCGGCACACCTCCTCGCCCAGCCGCTTGGCCAGACCGTAGAAGTCGAGCGCGTCCGGTGGCACCGACTCGTCCGGGAACGTGAAGATCTCGGCGGGCGGGTAGCGGTAGACGGACATGCTGCTGGTGTAGACCACATGGCGGGTCCCGGCCCGCACCGCGCCCGAGATCGCCAGGTACAGGCCCGACACCGCGACGTCGAAGTGCTGCCGCGCGGTCTCCGGGCTCCCCCACTCCCGCGTCGGCCCCATCGCCATGAACACCAGCGTGTCCACTCCGGACGCCAGGCGCGCGACCAGGTCCACGTCGTGCAGGTCGCCCGTGTGGTATTCCACACCGGACACCGGCACGCGCGGCTCGTTCAGGTCCAGCACCCGAACCTCGTGGGTCCGCGCCAGCACCGGCACGACGAACGACCCGATGGCACCACAACCACCGATCACCAGCAACCGCACAGCGGTCCTCCTAAACCTTGACGTGCGCGTCGCGCCCGGCCCGCAACCCGATGAGCGAGTGCACCGCCGCGACCCCGACCATCACCGCGAGCGGCACCCGCCACCCGCCGGTGGCGTCGTGCAGCACACCGAACAGCGTCGGCCCCACCGCCGCGACGAGGTAGCCGATCGACTGCCCCATGCCGGCGAGCGCCGCGGACGAGCGGGGGTCCGCCGCCCGCAGGCTGAAGAACGCGAGCGCGAGGAAGAACAGCGCGCCGGCGGCGAAGCCCGTGACCAGCACCCAGAGCACCGCGAGCCCCGGCACGAGCAGCAGCCCGAGGTACCCGACCAGCGCGAGCACGCCCGAGGCGGCGGCCACCGCCCGCTGGTCGCGAAGGCGGCCGAGCGCGATCGGCATCACGATGCTCATCACCACGCCGATCAGCTGGTAGGCGAACATCAGCCAGCCCGCGGCCGTCTCGCTCGTGCCGTTGCTGCGCAGGATGGACGGGTACCAGGCCATCGCGGTGTAGAACCCGGCCGCCGACAGGGCCATGAACGCCGCGCACTCCCAGGCGAGCAGCGACCGCCACGGCGTGGTGATCCGCTCGGCGCCGGTGACCCGCGCCACCGGCCGGCGCCGGACCAGCTGTGGCGTCCACACCGCGAGCGCGATGAGCACCAGCCCGGCCCAGCACCCCAGCGAGGTCCGCCAGCCACCGGGTAGCGCACCCGCCAGCGGCACCGCGAGGCCGGCGGCGAGGGCCGCGACGATGCCCATGACGGCCGTGTACACGCCGGTGGCGGCGCTCACCCGGGTGGGGAAGTCCCGCTTGATCAGGCTGGGCATCAGCACGTTGCAGATCGCGATGGCGATGCCGAGCAGGACCGTGCCCACCCAGAGCAACGCGTCGACGGGCACGGACCGCAGCACGATGCCGGCGGCGAGGACGGCGAGCGCCGTCCACAGCATCCGGTCGGTGCCCACCCTGCGTGCGAGCCGGGGCACCTGGGGCGACACGACCGCGAAGGTCAGCAGCGGCAGGGTCCCGATGAACCCGACCTGGCCACCCGTGAGCCCGAGGTCGGCCCTGATCGTCTCGACCAGCGGCCCGACGGACGTGAGCGCCGCTCGCAGGTTGGCCGCGATCAGCAGGAACCCGGCGATCATCAGGACCCGACGAGCCGTCCCCTCGTTAGCAGTCCTCACGACCGTCACGGTGGCCAACCTCTCACACGCGAAGCGGGGCCGGCAATGTTGTTATTGCTGGGTGCGCTGGATCGAACTGGAGAACGCAGTCAACGTACGGGACGTCGGCGGCCTGCCCGCCGGCGACGGAGCGAGCACGAGGCACGGGCGGTTGGTGCGCTCGGACAACCTGCAGGACCTCTCCGGCCAGGACGTGACCCGCCTGGTCGAGGAGGTCGGGGTCTCGACCGTCATCGACCTGAGGAGCGTCGCCGAGGTCGAGTCGGAGGGCCCCGCCCCCATGAAAGCGCTTACCTCGATAGAGCACCTCCACATGTCCCTGTTGCCGGAGGCCGGCGCCATGACCGACGTGGCGAAGGACGCGCTGGCCGTGAACCGGGAACGGGCGGTGGCCCGCGACCCGGAGAACGTGGCGGGCGCGTTCTACATCGGGTACCTGGAGGACCGCCCGGACAGCGTGGTGAACGCCCTGAGGGCCATCGCGGACGCGCCGGGGGCGGCGCTGGTCCACTGCGCGGCCGGGAAGGACCGGACCGGCGTGGTGGTCGCGCTGGCGCTGTCGGCGGTGGGCGTGCCACGGGAGGAGGTGGTGGCGGACTACGTGGCGACGGGTGAACGCATCGAGCAGATCCTGGACCGCCTACGCTCCTCCCCGACCTACGCGAACGACGTGGACAACATCCCGGCCCACGAGCACGACCCGCGGCCCGAGATCATGGAACGCTTCCTCGCCCACCTGGACGACGAGCACGGCGGCCCGGTCGGCTGGCTCACCGCCCACGGCTTCACCCGGCAGGACCTGGCGCACCTGAAGGCCAAGCTGCTGGACGCCTGAGCAGGACGCCTGAGCAGGACGTCGGCGTTCGGCCGGCCGCCGAGGGCTGGCCGAACCGCCTGCCTGACCGGAGACTGGACCCATGACTGGATCAGTGGCTCAGCGGTCGGTGCTCGTCACCGGCGGGACCGGCGGCCTCGGCGTCGCGGTGACGCGTGCGTTCGTCGACACGGGGTGGCGGACCGTGGTCCCCTACCGGTCGAAGCCGCCGGCGGGGGTCGTCGCCGTCAGGGCCGACCTGACCGACCCCGCGTCCGTCGGCGAGGTGGCCGCGGTCGCCGCCGAGTCGGCCGACGCGCCGTTGCGTGCCGTCGTGAACCTCGTCGGCGGGTTCGCCATGGGTGGTCGCGTGCACGAGACACCGGTCGACGAGTTCGAGGCCCAGTTCAGGACGAATCTCCGGCCGACCTACCTCGTCTGCGCCGCCACCATTCCGTATCTCATCGATGCCGGTGGCGGCTCGATCGTCTGTATTTCGTCACGGGCGGCGGTCAGTCCGTTCCCCGGCGCCGCCGGGTACGCCGCCGCCAAGGCCGCCGTGCTCACCTTCGTCGACGCGCTCGCCAGCGAGTACGAACGGGACGGAATTCGCGTCAACGCGGTCATCCCCGGCGTGATCGACACCCCGGCGAACCGGGAGAACATGCCTGGTTCCGACCGCGCCGGATGGGTCGCGCCGGCCGACATCGCGAAGACCATTCTCTTCCTCGCCGGGGACGAGTCCGGGCCGGTCAGTGGCGCGCGCATCCCGGTCGACCGCGCCTAGAACTTGCGCTGGAGCGCGCTCCAGCTCCTAGGGTGACAGGTGTGAAGCTCGGAGTGCACCAGATCGCGTTCACCGTTCCAGAAGGCACGACAGGCATCGCGCCTGAGCTCGTGCGTCTCGCCACCGCCGTGGAGGAGGCCGGGGTCACGCACCTGTCGGTGATGGACCACTACTTCCAGATGGAGGCGATGTTCCCGGCCACCGACCCCATGCTGGAGGGCTACACCACCCTCGGCTTCCTCGCCGCGCACACGAGGACCGTCCGGCTCGGGTTGCTGGTCACCGGCGTCAGCTACCGCCACCCCGGCCTGCTCGCCAAGATCGTGGCCACAGTGGACGTCCTGTCCGGCGGCCGGGGCGAGCTGGGCGTCGGCGCCGCATGGTACGACCGGGAGCACCGTGGCCTCGGCGTCCCGTTCCCACCCACGGCCGAGCGCTTCGAGCGCCTGGAGGAGACCCTCCAGATCTGCCGCCAGATGTGGGACCAGGACAACGACGGCGCCTACGAGGGCAAGCACTACCAGCTGGCCGAGACCCTCTGCCACCCGGCGCCGATCTCGAAGCCGCCCGTCCTGATCGGCGGCGGTGGCGAGAAGAAGACGCTCCGCCTGGTCGCCCGGTACGCCGACGCCTGCAACCTCTTCGGCACCTCGCCCGACGAGGTGGCGCACAAGCTGGACGTGCTGCGCCGCCACTGCGACGAGGTCGGCCGCGACTACGACGAGATCGAGAAGACCGCCAACCTCGGCGGTCCGATCACCGACAGCACCGCCACCGACCTGGAGGCGTACGCGAAGCTCGGCATCACGACGATGATCGTCATGCCGCCCGGCGACGCCCCGGCCAGGTACGTGGCCGAGCAGGTCGCGCCGCTGGCCCGGCAGGTCGCCGAACTCTGAGCCGGAACGCGATGCCGGGACGGGGGGTTCGGCCGCCGTCCCGGCCGCAGGCCGTGCACGTTCGCCGAACCTCAGGGTCGGCTCAGGGTTGAGACCGGATGTCCCGGACCCGGTCGAGCCCCTACAGTCCGTGACGTGCCACTCATCGAGACCACCGCGCTGCAGAAGCGCTACGACAACAAGGTGACCGCGCTCGCGGACCTCACCGTCGCGATTGAGGCCGGAGTGGTTGGCCTGGTCGGGGTGAACGGGGCCGGCAAGAGCACGCTCATCAAGCTCGCACTGGGGTTGCTCGAACCGACCGGCGGCCAGATCCGCGTGCTCGGCCTGGATCCGCTCGCCGACGGGGACCGGGTCCGCGCCCGGGTCGGCTACATGCCCGAGCACGACTGCCTACCACCGGACATGATCGCCGCCGAGTTCGTGACGCACATGGCGCGCGTCAGCGGCCTGCCGAAGGCCATGGCCCGCGAGAGAGCCTCGGAGACGTTGCGCCACGTCGGCCTGTACGAGGAACGCTACCGCCGCATCGGCGGCTACTCGACGGGCATGAAGCAGCGGGTCAAGCTCGCGCAGGCGCTCGTCCACGACCCCGAGCTGCTCCTGCTCGACGAGCCGACCAACGGCCTCGACCCGGCGGGCCGCCGCGCCATGCTGGACCTGGTCCACCGCATCGGGACGGACTTCGGCATCTCGGTCGTCGTCTGCTCGCACCTGCTCGGCGAGATCGAGCGCATCTGCACGTCCCTCGTCGCGATCGACGCCGGCCGGCTCCTGCGCTCGGCCACGCTCGACTCGATGACCCAGGCGCGTGACCTGCTGATGGTCGAGGTCGACGAGAACGCGGACGCACTCGGCGCGGCGCTGACCCAGCAAGGCCTCCAGGTCCGCCAGGACAAGCGCGTGCTGCTGGTCGGCATGGACAGCGCAGAGGGCTCCGAGGACGTCTACGACCGCATCCGCGACACGGTCGCCGACCTCGACCTGTCCCTGCACCGGCTGGAGCGCCAGCACCACCAGGTGGCCGACCTGTTCCGCGACCTGCCTGAGGGGGCCGAGAATGTCCACGCCTAACACCGGTGTCATCCACGACATCGGCTACCAGCACTACGAGGGCCCCCGCCTCGGCCGGGGCTACTCGATGCGCTCGCTGTACGTCCACAGTGTCCGGTCGGCGTACGGGCTCGGCCGCAGCGCGTGGGCGAAGGTGCTTCCGTTCGCACTGCTGGGTTTCGCGAGCACCGCGGCACTGGTCCTGGTGGTCGTCAACACCCAGCTGCCGACCGCGGTGATCGACTACGTCGGCATCGTGTCCACGTTCACCTACGCCGCGACGGTCTTCGTCGCGGTGGTCGCGCCGGAGCTGGTGTCGGTGGACCTGCGCAGCAACCTGCTGCAGCTCTACCTGTCCCGCCCGCTGCGCAGGCGGGACTACGCGCTGACCAAGCTCGTCGCGCTCGCGAGCGCGGTGTTCGCGCTGTACGCGGTCCCCCTGCTGATCATGTTCCTGGGCATGGCGTTCAACACGGACACCGGCATCGGCGGCGTCTTCGACGAGCTGGGCGGCCTGGCGAAGGGCCTGCTCGCGGCGGTGATCCACAGCGCGCTGCTCGCCGCGCTCGGCCTGCCGCTCGCGTCGCTGTCCGGGCGACGGGTGTTCGCCTCCGGGATGATCATCGCGCTGTTCCTGCTCTCCGCCCCGGTCTCCGCCGCGGTGATGGCGTTCGGCGGCGACACGCTGGAGAACCTCGGCGGCCTGCTCAACCCGGCGAGCCTGCTCAACGGCGTCGACCAGTGGCTGTTCGGCCTGAACATCAACCTCACGTTCACCGGCGACTTCGGTCCGGTGTACGCACTGGTCACGGCCGCGCTGACCGCGCTGGGCACGGCGCTGTGCGTCATGCGCTACAAGAAGGTGCAGTCGTGACGCACGCCGGCCACACGTACGTGACCGGGCCGAACTCGGAAGACCCGGCGCAACCGACAGGGTTGATCTCGGAGGGGCGGACTGCCGTGAGCAACATTGAACTTTCCGGTGTGTCTCGCTGGTACGGCAACGTGGTGGCGGTCAACGACGTCACGCTGACCATCGGGCCCGGCCTCACCGGCCTGCTCGGCCCGAACGGCGCCGGCAAGACCACCGTCCTGCACCTGATGGCGGGGCTGATGGCGCCGTCGCAGGGAGAGGTCACGGTCGGCGGCGAGCCGGCGTGGCGCAACCCGAACATGTACCGCACGCTGGGTCTGGTCACCGAACGCGAGAGCGTGCCGGGGTTCCTGACCGCGTGGGAGTTCGTGCTCGCCAGCGCCAAGCTGCACAAGCTGCCGGATCCCGAGGCGGCCGCGCGGCGCGCGCTGTCCATCGTGGAGCTGGAGGACGCGCAGAACCGGCGGATCTCCACGTACTCCAAGGGCATGCGCCAACGCAGCCGGGTCGCGGCGGCGCTCGTGCACGACCCGAGGGTGCTGCTGCTGGACGAGCCGTTCAACGGCATGGACCCGCGCCAGCGCATACACATGATGGCGCTGCTGAACAGGATGGCCGAGGAGGGCAGGACGATCCTGTTCAGCTCGCACATCCTGGAGGAGGTCGAGCAGCTTTCCGGGACCGTGCAGGTGATCGTGGCCGGCCGGCTCGCCGCGTCCGGAGACTACCGGCACATCCGGCGGCTCATGACCAACCGCCCGCACCAGTTCACCATCTCCTCCTCCGACGACCGCCTGCTCGCGACCGTCCTCATGGGACAGCGGTCGGTGTCCGGGGTCAGCCTGGAGCCGACGGGCGTGCTGGTGCAGGCCAACGACTACGGCACGTTCACCCGCGCGCTGGCCAAGCTCGCCCGCGAGCACAAGATCCGGCTGACGCAGATCCTGCCGTCCGACGAGTCCCTCGAAAAGGTCTTCTCCTACCTGGTGGCGACATGAACCTCACGATCATGAGCCTGACCCTGCGTGCCATGCTGGGCCGCAGGCGGGTGCTGATGCTCCTCCCGATGCCGGTCATCCTCATCGGACTGACGCTGGTCGGCGTGATGTCCGGCGCCGACGACGCCGAGTGGGGCCCGGTGATCTTCTCGAACCTCGGCCTCTCGGTGATCCTGCCGCTGACCGCGTTGATCGTGGGCAGCAGCGCGCTCGGCCTGGAGATCGACGACGGCACGATCACCCACGTGCTGACGAAACCGTTGCCACGCAGCGAGATCATCCTGTCCAAGCTGGTCGTGGCATGGCTGGTGACCACGGTGGCGACCGGTGTGCCGCTGGCCGTGGCGGCGCTGATCGCCGGCTCCGGCTCACTCGCGGTGGGCCTGGTGATCGGCGCGGCGATCGGCGGTCTCGCCTACTGCGCGCTGTTCCTGGCACTGTCGGCGATGTCCAAGCGCCCGGTGGCCGTCGGCCTGGTCTACCTGGTGCTGTGGGAGAACATCCTGGTCACCTACGTCAGCGGCGCCCGGATCTTCAGCGTCCGCCAGCACGCGACGGCGATCGCCGACTCCATCGGCAACACACCGCTCATCAACTCCACGGTGTCGGTGAGCACGGCACTGATCATGTCGGTGATCTTCATCCTGGTGGGGGCGGTCGGCGCGACCCAGCGCCTGCGCTCGTTCGCACTGACCGGCGAAGCCAACTGACGGATGGCCGGCCGGGCAGCATGTCGAGCACCGGCCGGCCACCCGCGAAGCACCAGATGGCGATCACCGGGTCGCAGATCGCGCAGCCGAGCGAGGAGTGCGCGGCGAACGGGATGATCGGGTTGCCTTTCAGGTGGTGCACCACGTCCCAGGCGGTGTGCATCAGCCACGCGATCCCGATGAACGTCCAGGACTCGAGGCCGCGGTAGGCGACGTAGGTCGCCACCGCGACGTAACCGAGCTCCCACCCCTCGAGGCCGCCGCCACTGAGGTACACGGCACCGGCGCCGGCGACCATGATCGCGTTGAACGGTCGCCGGTGCCGGTCGGGGAGCAGCGAGCTCAGCAACACGTAGAACGCACCGATGAGCACCGGCCCGATGTAGGTCATAGCCGGAAAACTAGGCCGCCCTCCCCACGACGGGGAGTGGCCGGCGAGCCAGATACCGCCGGATTCTCGCCAGGGACGGTCAGGCCACCCCGCGCCACCAGCCGTCGGGTTCGGGGGCGTCGTCGACGTCCATCGCCTGGCCGGGCTTCGGGACCGCGACCCGGATTCCCCTGCCCTCCTCGAGGAGGCGCTCGACGGGTTCCGACCACGAGTGCATGGCCAGGTTGAACGTGGCCCAGTGCACCGGGACGAGCAGCTCACCACGCACCGCGCGGTGCGTGGCGACGCCCTCCTCCGGTGTCATGTGGATGTCCGGCCAGTACGGCGAGTACGCGCCGATCTGGATGAACGTCACGTCGAACGGGCCGTACTCGGCGCCGATCCGCTCGTAGCCGTCGAAGTAGCCGGAGTCGCCGGTGTAGAACACCCGCCGGTCGCGGCCGGCGAGCACCCACGACGCCCAGAGCGTGCCGTTGCCGCCCGGGCGCAGGCGACCGGAGAAGTGCCGCGCCGCGGTGGCGACGACCTCGACGTGGTCGAACGAGACCCGCTCGTCCCAGTCCAGTTCGACGATGTTCTCCACCGGCACGCGCCACCGTTCCAGGTGGGCGCCGACGCCGAGCGGCACGACGAACTTCAGCGCCGGCTGCCGTGCGACCAGGCTGCGGACGGTCGTCATGTCGAGGTGGTCGTAGTGGTCGTGGGAGATGACCACGGCGTCCAGCTCGGGCAGGTCGGCGAGCGACCACGGGACGGGGTGCAGCCGCTTCGGGCCGACGACGGTCGACGGGGAGACCCGGTCGCTCCAGACCGGGTCGAACAGGAAGCGCTTGCGTTCGATCTCCACGAGGGCGGTGGCGTGGCCCAGCCAGGACACCCGCAGGCCGTCGACGGCCGCGGTGAAGTCGGGGGCGCCGACCAGCGGCACGGCGTGGGTCGGCCGCCGGACCTCCTTGCCGAAGACGAGGTCACGCATCGCGTTGGAGGACGGTGTGCCCACCACCGCTTCGACGGTGTTGTGGAACGCGCCGTCCCGGAAGTTGGGTGAGCGGCGCATCCGCTCGAGCCGCGCGCCCTTCGGCTGACCGCCGATCGCCACGGGTACCTGCCAGCCGGCGAACGCACCGGCCCCGACCAACGCCCCGACGGGCGCCAACAGCGCCGAGCGGCGCACGAGGTCTCTGATCACAGTTCCATGGTGCCAGCGTCTTGCTGAGGGTTCCTGAGAAAGCGGCCGCGAGCCGGCCCGGGGCCGTACCCGCGACACCCCCCGCGATCAGGCGTTCAACGCTCGTTTCAGGACCTTGCCCATGTCGTTGCGGGGCAGGGACGTGAGGAAGCGCACCACCCTCGGTCGCTTGTGCGGGGCGAGCAGGCGGGCGACGTGGTCGGCCAGCTCGTCGGGGGGCGGCCGCTCCCCCGCCGGCACCACCCAGGCCACGATCCGCTCACCCAGGTCGTCGTCCGGTTCGCCGGTCACGGCCACCTCCGCGACCGCGGGATGCTCCAGCAGCGCGTTCTCGATCTCCCCGGCGCCGATCTTGTAGCCGCCGCTCTTGATCAGGTCGGTGGCGCGGCGGCCGACGATGCGCACGTACCCGTCCGGCTCGCGCACGGCCATGTCACCCGTGCGGAACCAGCCGTCCCGCATGACCCGCGCCGTCGCGTCCGGGCGGTTCAGGTACCCCAGGAACAGGTTGTCGCCCGTCACCTCGATCTCGCCGACCGTCTCGCCGTCCCGGGCCTCGATGACCTCGCCGGCGTCGTCGACCAGCCGCAGGTCCACGCCCGGCAGCGGCAGGCCGACCGTGCCCGGGCGGCGCTCGCCGTCCGCCCGGATCGCAGTGTTCATCAGCGTCTCGGTCATCCCGTAGCGCTCGACGATCTTCTGGCCGCAGGCGCGCTCGATGCGTGCGTGGTCGGCGGCCGGCAGCGCGGCCGAGCCGGACACCAGCAGCCGCGCCCCGGCGAGCGCCGCGGCGAGCCCGGGGTCGGACGGCAGGGCCTCGGCGATGCGGTGGTACATCGTCGGCACCCCGAACAGCATGGTCGCGCCGTCGGTCAGCTCCCGTGCGACGCCCTCCGTGTCGAACCGCCCCAGATGCCGCACCGACCCGCCCCGGCGCAGCGGCCCGAG
>NZ_DASQCC010000013.1:0-8368 GCF_035634895.1 Actinophytocola sp.
TGGTGCCGTTGGTGCGGGAGACGTTCGGCGTGCCGGTGCGCGCGGCCTGGGGGATGACCGAGAACGTCGCGGGTACCGCGGTGCGCTCCGACGACCCGCCGGACTGGTCGGCGCACAGCGACGGCAGGCCGATCCCCGGGCTGGAGGTCCGGGTGGTCACCCCGGGAGGCGCCGTCACGACCGGGACGGGGGCGCTACAGGTGCGTGGCGCGTCCCAGTGCGTCGGCACCCTCACCGGCGACACAGCGGGAACCTCGAACGCCGACACGGGACACGGCGAGTGGTTCGACACCGGTGACATCGCCCGCTCGGACGGCCGAGGGGGCATACGCATCGAAGGTCGCGTCGCGGACCGCGTCTACGACCTGAACGCCGAGGTGATCATCCCGGTGCGGGACGTGGAAGAGGAACTGGCGCAGCATCCCGGGGTCAAGGACGTGGCGATCATCGCCGTCACCCACGGCGGGCGGGAGCACGTCTGCGCCGTCGTGGTGCCCGGCGGCGAGCCGCCGACGCTCGCGGACCTGCACGACCACCTCTGCGGCCGTGCCATGACCCGCGAGTACTTCCCCGACCGGCTGGAGCTCGTCGACGAGCTGCCCCGTGACCCGCTCGGCAAGCTGCGCAAGTACCAGCTCCGCGCGGAGTTCGAGGCGCGGTCGGCGCCGGGCAGCTGACGCGCCACGGTGTCGGTTCGACCCGCGTGAGCGGACGGCGCAGTGGGACCGCCGATCGGGCGATCGGGCTCGGTGATGGGGCCGATGGCCCGATCACCGCTCGCTATCGCGGTAAGTAGCCAACCGATTACACTGGCTGTTAGCTTCAAACGGCGAACCTTTCGTGAGCGACGAGTCCAGGAGCTCGCGCACAGCGTCGCCGGAGGCAGTCTGATGTCAGTGTCCCAGGTGGACCGGGTGCGGTCGCGTGCCGAGCTGGTGCGCCAGGTCGTCCCGTTCCTCGTCATCGGGGTGGCCAGCACGGCCGCCAACCTGCTGCTGTACGTCCTTCTTTGCATGTGGACGGGCGCACAGGTGGCGAACCTGGTCGCGGTCGTCGTGACCACCGTGGGGAACATCGCCGCGAACCGCCGGTTCACGTTCGGCATCCGCGGCAGGCGCCACGCCGTCCGGCACCAGTACGAGGGGTTCGTGGTCCTCGGGATCGGGCTGGCGCTCACGAGCGGCGCCCTCGCGGTCCTGCAGGGACTGACCGATCCCGCACCGATGCTCGAGATCGCCGTTCTGGTGCTCGCCAACCTCGCGGCCACCGTGGTCCGCTTCGTGCTCTACCGGGGTTGGGTCTTCCACCCCCGCCGGCAGCGCGCACACGGCTGACAACCACGTCCCCGAACGAGGAGGCATGTCATGGTGCCACACCTGATCACCGTCGACGACGAGGTCGCCGACGCCGTGCACGCCGGCCGGGCGGTCGTGGCGCTCGAGTCGTCCGCCATCGCGCACGGCCTGCCCTTCCCGGCCAACATCGAGACCGCCAGGGACGTGGTCGCGGCGGTCCGCGCCGCGGGTGCGGTGCCGGCGCGGATCGGCATCCTCGACGGGCGGTTCGTCGTCGGCATGTCCGAGGCGCAGGTGGAGCGGTTCGCGACCACGCCGGGCCTGCCGAAGGTGAGCACCCGCGACATCGGCGTGACCCTGGCCGGCGGTGGGCTCGGCGCCACCACGGTGTCGGCCACGCTGCTCGCCGCGGCACAGGTCGGCATCGAGGTGTTCACCACCGCCGGCATCGGCGGCGTGCACTACAACGCACAGCACACCTTCGACATCTCACCGGACCTCATCCAGTTCAGCAGGCACCGGGTCGCGGTGGTGTGCGCCGGCGCGAAGTCGATCCTCGACCCCGCGCTGACCCTCGAGTACCTGGAGACCTTCGGGGTGCCCGTCGTCGGCTACGGCTGCGACGACTTCCCCGCCTACTACAGCGTCTCCAGCGGCCATCCCAACCCGCGCCGGATCGACGACCTCGGGCAGATCGCCGCCGCCATCCGCACCCACTGGGCCGTCGGCAACGGCGGCGGTTTCGTGGTGACGCACCCGATCGCGGCCGCGGACGGCATCCCGGCCGAGGAGGTGCAGGCCCACATCCAGACGAAGCTGAAGGAGGCCGCCGAGGCCGGGGTCTGCGGGCCGGGCGTCACCCCGTACGTGCTGAGCGCGGTCTCCGCCGCGACGCAGGGCCGCACCGCGGCCGCCAACAGGTCGGTGCTCACCTCGACGGCCGCCCTCGCCGGCCACCTGGCGGCGACCCTCGCGAACACGGACGTCGCATGGGAGGCGGCATGAACCCCGCCGTTCTCTTCGACCTCGACGGCACCCTGATCGACACGCCGAGCGGGATCGTCACGGTGCTGCGGGAGGTGCTCGCGGAAGGCGGCCGCACCGCGCCGGAGGCGGACATCCGCGCCACGGTCGGGCGGCCGCTCGACGCCGCGTTCAGCGCGCTCGTCGGGTTGCCGCCGGACTCTCCCGAAGTGGCGTCCTCGGTCGCCCGCTTCCGCCTGCTGTTCCGCGAACGTGTCGTTCCCGGCGCCCGCGAGCTGATCTTCCCCGGGATTCTCGACGTGCTCGCCGGACTGCGCGGCACCGGCCGCCAGCTGGCGATCGTGACCAGCAAGGTTGAGACCAGCGCAAGAGAGATACTGGCCGCCGCTGGCATGGTGAACATGTTCGACGTGATCGTGTGTCACGGCATGGCACCACGCGGAAAGCCCTTTCCGGACCTCGCACTGCTGGCGGCCAACCTCCTCGGCCGGTCACCGGAGCAGTGTGTGGTCGTCGGCGACTCGGTCGACGACGTCCGTATGGCCGTCGCCGCCGGGATGCGGGCCGTCGGTGTCGGCTACGGGGTCGCGACGCCGGACCAGCTGGGGGCCGCCGGCGCGGACGTGGTGGTTGCCGCCGCGGCCGGGCTGCCGGCCGCCGTCGGGTCGTCGACACCGGGGCCCGCACACGAGCAGCGCCGCCTTCCCCGTTCCAGCGAGCCCAACGAGGTTGTGACCCGATGACAGTCCCGGAGACCGGTGGCGCGACGAGGATCGGCGGGAAGTCCCGCAGCCGCCTCGTGTTGCTGGCCATGGCACAGTTCCTGATCGCACTCGACTACTCCATCGTCTACGTCGCGCTGCCGAGCATCGGCGCCGACTTCGCGTTGTCGGAGAGCGCGATCCAGTGGGTGATCAGTGGGTACGCCGTGTTCTTCGCCGGTTTCCTCATCGTGGGCGGGCGGGCCGCCGACCGCTTCGGCGCCCGCACCCTGTTCATCGGCGGCCTCGTGCTGTTCGGTGTCGCCTCGCTCGCCGGCGGCCTCGCCGCGCACCCCTGGCTGCTGCTGGTCGCCCGCGCCGCGCAGGGCATCGCGGCGGCGGCGCTGCAACCGGCCGTCATCAAGCTGATCAACACCTCGTTCGCGGCAGGCCCGCAACGCAACCGCGCGCTCGCGGTGTGGGGCACGGTCGGCGCGTCGGGCCTGGCGGCCGGCGTGATCATCGGCGGGCTGCTCAGCACCGCGTCCTGGCGCTGGGTCTTCCTGATCAACCTGCCGCTGGCGCTCGTCGGCGCGCTGACGGCCCGCTCGCTGCTGCCGAACACGACCGCCAGGACGACCCGGCCGCTGAACGTGCCGAGCGCGGTGCTCGTGACCGCCGCGATGCTCGCGGCCGCGCTCGGCCTGACCTGGGCGGCCAGCGAGGGCTGGGGCGACGTGACGACGGTGGGCGCCATCGGCGCGGCCGTCGTGCTCATGGCCGGGTTCCTGCTCCACGACCGCCGCAGCCCGTCGCCGCTGGTCGAGCGCGCCCTGCGCAGGACGGCCACGCTGGTCATCGGGTGCGGTGCGACCGCGCTGTACATGGCCAGTGTCGGCAACGAGTTCTTCGTGGTGACGCTGCTGTTGCAGCAGGACCGCGGCTACGGGCCACTCGCCGCGGGTCTCGCGTTCCTGCCGCTCGCCGTCATGATCACGGTGGGCAACACGGTCGCCGGGCGCATCGTCGGCCCGCTGGGGGTGCGCCGCACGCTCACGCTGGCGTTCACCGTCGACGCGGTGGGCCTGCTGCTGCTCGCGCTGCAGATCGGCGGGGACGGCTACGTCCTGCACCTGCTGCCCGGCCTGCTGGTCAGCGGCCTCGGGCACGGGATCACCTACACGGCCATGTTCATCGCCGGCACCCAGGACCTGCACGACGACGACCAGGGCATCGGCTCCGCGCTCATGACCACGTCCCAGTACCTGGCCGGTGCGCTCGGCGTGGCGGTGCTCGTGCTGGTGCTCGGACACGCGCCGGGCGAGACGGAGTTCGGCTGGGCCTTCGTCACCACGGCCGCGGCCGCCGCACTGGGTGCCGCGCTGGCCTGGATCGGCCTGCGCCGGTCCGCTCCGGCCGCCTTACCGTCCGTCCCCGCCACCACTGGCGCCGATCCGGGAGCCTGATCGCCATGGCGAGCCTCGGCATCCTCGTCATCCACAACGATCCCGTGCCGGAGCTCGAGCTGCGCCGGATGGCGCCGCCGGACGTGAGCATCCACGCGGCCCGCTTCGAGAGCCCCACCGCCACCGGCGCGGAGTACACCGGCACGCCGGCCGCGACGATGCTCGCCGAGCCGGACGTCGCACGCGGCGTCCGGCAGCTCGGCCAGGTCGGGGTCGACGCCATCTGCCTGTGCTTCGGCTCGGCGAGCTTCTTCGGCGGGCACGCCTTCGACCGCGAGTTCACCGAGGAGGCCTCGCGCGCCGCGGACGGCACGCCGGTCTACACGGCGGGACAGGCCGTGGTGGCGGCGATGCGCGCGGCGGACGTGCGGCGTCCCCTCGTGGTGATGCCGCCGTGGTTCACCCAGCCGACCTACGACGCGGCGGGCGCCTACCTCGGCGCCGCGGGTGTCGACGTCGCCGGCCTGCTGCACTTCGACCTCGGCCCGGAGTGGCAGGGGGTGCGCAAGCACCAGATCTTCGACCGGGGCGGCCGGTGGCGGGTGCTGCCCGACGACGTGCGCCACCAGGTCCGGGACGCCTTCCCGGCCGGCGCGGACGGCGTGCTCGTGCCCGGCAGCGGCATCCGCTCCGCCGAGGCCGTCGAACCGCTGGAGCGCGACCTCGGTGTCCCGGTCATCACGGCGAACAAGTCCTGCATGTGGTATCTGCTCGACACCGAGCCTGGGGGTTCCATGCCATGTACGAGCTCCGCCAACTCCACACCTTCATAGCGGTCGTCGACGCGGGCGGTTTCACCAACGCGGCGAAGCTGCTCGACCTCGCACAGCCGACCGTGACCGGACGCATCAGGGCGCTGGAGAACACCGCGGGCGCCCTGCTCTTCCGCCGCCTCCCCGGCGGTGTCGAGCTCACCGCGGTGGGCGCGGGGCTGCTCCCGTACGCCCGCCGCATCGTCGCGCTCGCCAACGAGGCGATGGCGAGCACCGCCCTGAACGGCGACGGCACCAGCCGGGTCAACATCGGCACGGTCGCGAGCGTCACCCGGCACCGCCTCATCCCGATCCTCGAGTACGCGAACCTGCGCTTCCCGAACATGCTGGTGTCGATGCGCTCGTCGGACAGCGTCGACACCCTGGCCGCGGTGCGACAGGGCACGCTCGACTGCGCGTTCTTCGTCGACGCGGTGGACGCGCACGAGGACCTGCACACCACGGTGCTGTGCGAGGAGCCGCTGGTGCTGGTCGGCGGTCCCACGCATCCGCTCGTCGGGCGCCCACGGGTGACGACCGAGGACCTCGGCGGCGCCACGCTGCTGCGTGCCGAGCGCCACGCGAGCTACCAGAAGCAGTTCGAGCAGACCTTCAGCCTCGCGTACTCGACCCCGCGGCCCCGGGTGCACGACCTCGACTCGGTCGACACCGCGAAGCAGGGCGTGGTCGAGGGCCTCGGCATCACGCTGCTGCCGGAGGTCGCGGTCGCCGGCGAGCTGGCGGCCGGCGTGCTGCGGCGGATCAACTGGACGTGCCCGCCGCGGGTCGCCACGCAGTTCGGCTTCAGCAGGGACCGCTCGTCGGACGCCATGCTGAACGCCCTGCTGCTCGCCTCGCGCCAGGTCATCGGCGAGCAGGTCGCCCAGCAGCGGCACCCCCGTCTCGCGAGCTGATCACACACCAGAAGCGGGCCGGAGCCGAGGAGGCTCCGGCCCGCTTCGTCGTCGGTACTACTCCACCGCGGCCGGCACCCGCTCGTCCGGGGTGCGCTGGGCGGGGACCACCGGCACCTCGTCGCGGTCCGCCTTCGCCGGGAAGTGCCGGCGCAGCCACAGCGGCCCGAAGATCAGCAGCGCGAGCCCGGCGGCCGGGAACGCCGACGCCACGAGCTGCTGCCACACGGCGAGATCCATCGGCGCCGGCGGCGACTCCTGGATCCCGACGAGTGAGAACGTGCGGATGGTGAACACGGCCACGAGCAGTGCGGTACCGGCCGCCACCGGGACCGAGCGCTCGCGGTAGGCCCGGACCGCGAGCCAGATCAGCAGCGGGATCACGTACACCCAGTGGTGCTCCCAGCTGACGGGGGAGATGAGCAGCCCGGTGATCGCCGTCGCGGACATGCCGAGGAAGTCGGCGCGCCTGCGGTAGGCGTAGGCGCCCACGGCGAGACCGAACACCGCGACCAGTGCCAGCACGATGAACCACCAGTTCTGGAAGTGCGCGCTGTGGAAGATCCGCGCCATCATCCCGGACAGCGACTGGTTCGGCGTGTCGAAGGGGTCGGCGACCCGCGACGAGTGGAACACCAGGCCGCCCCAGTAGGTCAGTGACGCGCCGGGCATCACCGCGAAGCCGACGGCCACGGTGGCCGCGAACGCGAGCACCGCGTTGCCTGCCGCCCTGAACCGCCCGGTGATCAGCAGGTAGGCGATGAAGATCAGCGGGGTCACCTTGAGCCCGGCGGCGATCCCCACCCCGATGCCCTGCCAGCGGCTCGTGGGCCTGCGGAAGTCCAGCAGCACCAGCACGAGCAGGAACGTGTTGATCTGCCCGGCGACGAGCAGCACCCGCATCGGCAGCAGCCACGTGGCCAGCACCAGGCCGGCGATCGTCAGCAGGAACTTCAGCCTGCGGTCACGCACCCCGGCGATGCCGAGCGTCATCCACACCGCCGCGCCCAGCGCCACCAGCGAGGCCGTGTTCCAGATGAAGCTGGCCACCGGCGCGGTGAACGCCGACAGCGGCACGAAGAACAGCATCGCGGTGAACGGCGGGTACACGTACGGCATCGGGCCGTACAGCGGCGAGATCACCACCAGGTCGTAGAGCGAGTCGCCGGCCCGGACGGTGTCGCCGCTCGCGAGGTAGACCGTCAGGTCGACCATCCACCGCGCGTTCCAGTAGTCGTTGTGGCGGAACACGATCAGCGCGACCAGCGCGAGCACCGCCGACGTGGCGACCACCGCCCCGCCGACGAGCCACCAGGGCACCGCGCGTTTCTCTGTCTTGAGTGGACTGGACATGGTCATCCTCCCGGCGTCGATCAGACCGGAGTCTCCTGGCCTGGTTCGGGTTGTTCGACGAGCACGGCCGGCAGGTCGCTCGGACCCACCAGCAGGTCCTCCTGGTCGGCCAGCCGCAGCCGCGCGTCCGGCACGCCGAGGCGCTCGACGACCCCGGCGGCATCCACCTCGTCACAGCCGCGCAGCAGCAGGCTGACCGTGCCGTCCGCCACGCCGACCTCGTCGGTCGCCCGCAGCGCGGCGGCCGGGTCGGCGACGACGCCGGCCGGGAACGTGGCCACGGTCGCGATGTCGGGCCGGGCCTGCCTGCGCTGCCCGCGTCCGCGCAACCGGAAGCGCTCGGCGCCCAGCTGTCCCGCGACCACGCTCGCCATCAGCCGGGCGCTGCGCTCCCACCGGAACACGCCGGCCCACGCCTGGCACTGCCGGGCGACCCAGCTCGCGTGGTCCGCGTCGGCGAGCCGGGTGAGGGCGGTGACCATGGTGGCGCCGAGGTCGCCGGTGGACTCGGCGAGCCATCCCGTCCGTCCACTTCGGACGAGGTCGCGGATGCCCACGACGTCGAGCCCGACACACGGCACACCCCGCGCGGCGGCCTCCAGCACCGCGCAGCCGTGCACGCCGGTCTCCGCCGCCGACGCGGTCACCCACGCCCTGCGGAGCGCGTCGTCGGCCGCGCGGCCACTGTGGACGGTGACGGTCCCGCGTGCCACACGGGGCGGCTCCGGTCCGTCGCCGACGATCTCGACCCGCAGGCCCGGGACGTGCGCAGCGACCGAGCCCAGCACGTCGAGCAGGACGTCGAGTCGTTGTTCGGCCTGGAACGGCGCCACCACGACCACGGTCGGGTCGCCGGCCCGGCGGCCAGCCTGTCCCGGCACCGGGTCGGTCCCGGGCGGCACG
>NZ_DASQCC010000014.1:0-22272 GCF_035634895.1 Actinophytocola sp.
CCTACCCATGTGAGGTTTCCTCCGGCTTGCCGGACCCATGGGCGGTGGAAAACGTGCGTCTACTTGGCTCTATGTGCGGGAGAGGATCTTGTCCACCGCCGCCTGCAGGTCGCCTTCGGTGGCTTCTGCTCGCCATGCCACGAAGCCGTCTGGGCGGATGAGTACCGCGCCTTCGTCCGTGATTCCGTACCTCTTGGTGAAGCTTCCCTCCGGGTCTTCCAGGTCCTCCCCTACTCGGTACGCGTCCACCAGCAGGTCCAGGCGTTCTGCCGCGACCATCCAGCCGTCAGCCGCCGGGCCGGCCAGTAGGACGAAGTTGTGGCCGAACAGCTCTCGGGTGGACACGGGCTCGTCGTCTCTGCGTAGTGCGACGTGTGGGGCCCTCGAGCCGGGCCTTCCCGTTGGCTGTTCCGGGTTCTCCAGTGCCGCGCCGTCGTCGGTCGGTTCCATGGCCACCGCCGATGACAGGTGGCGGTAGCCGAAGAACAATGTGGACGCCGGCTCCAGCGGGGCGGCCAGTGTGCCGTCGGCCAGGTCCGAGCGCATGCGTTGTACGAATGCCGCGTACTGCTGTTCCACCAGGATGTCCGCGTACGGGCGTCGTTCGGGGTCGTGGCTGTCCAGCAGGGCGGGACCTGCTTCGCCGGTCAGGACCATTGCCAGCTTCCAGGCCAGGTAGTAGCCGTCCAGGATGGCCGTGTTGCCGCCGAAGCCACCCGTTGGGGGCATGACGCGCACCGCGTCGCCGATCAGGTGTACTCGGCCGCTGGAGAAGCGGTCGGCCACCCGAACCGACGTATAGCCGGTTGCCCTGCCCTCGGTTACCAGCAGTGGGTTCAGGGTCGGGACGCCGGTCGCGGTGCGGATCATCGAGATCCACTCCGGATCGGTGATGTCCTCGCGGTAGCCAACGGACAGTGCGTAGCGGTTGGGTTCGTCCGTGCTCACCACCACGCCCGCGCCACCCGGAAGCCCAGCGTTCCGCAGGTAGTACAGGGCGAAGCCGCGGACGCCCAGGTCCGCTTCGAACACGATGCCCGCCGCGCGGCCCAGGTCACCCCGGCCGTGTGTGCCGATACCCAGCGCCTGGCGGACCGGGCTTCGGTGGCCGTCCGCCGCTATCAGGTAGTCGGCTCGTACCTCGTGTTCGCCGGCCTCGTCGCGGAGCACTGCCTGGACCTCGAAGTCGTTCTGCGTGAAGGAGACCAGCTCCGTGCGGAAGCGGACGTCCGCGCCCAGTTCGCGCGCCCGGGCCAGCAGGACGGGCTCGGCTCGTTCCTGGCTCGTGTTGGCCCAGCCGGCGGGACTCAGGTCGCTGAAGTCCGGGCCGGTCTCGATCACGAGGTCCTTGTGGACGCGGCCCGTCACGCTCTCGGCCACGACGATGCGGAAGCCGGACTCGAGTGGGCCGGCCTCGGTCATGCGTCTGTCAACCCCGGCGACTCGCAGCGCCTCCATGGTGTGGGGGAACTGGCCGCGTGCCTTCGGGTAGATCGACGTCGTTGGATGTCGTTCCACCACCAGGGCGCGTACTCCGTGCACGCCGAGGAACATCGCGGCGGACAGGCCTGCCAGGCCGGCACCGACCACCAGGACCGGGGTTCGCTCGTAGGTCATCGTCGTCTCCGCTCGAACAGTGTTCGTTTTGTCGAACACCGTTCTACAATCGAACGCCGTTCGTGTCAAGTAGAGTGCTCGGGGACGGCGGAGGAGGTATGCGGTGGAGGCCGAGTGGCCGAGGGCCCGACCTGCTGAGCGACGCCGGGCGCTCAGTCAGGACCTGATCGTCGACACGGCGCTCGACCTGCTGGGCAAGGCCAGCCTGGACACCGTGAGCATGCGGCGAGTGGCCCAGGAGCTGGGCACCGGGCCCGCGTCGCTGTACGCGCATGTCAGCAGCAAGGAGGAACTGCATGAGCTGATGCTCGACCGGCTGCTGGGCCGCCTGCCGCGGCCGGCGCCCGACCCCGACATCTGGACCGAGCAGATCCTCGAGATGGCCAGGGCGCAGCTGGCCATGCTGACGTCCTATCCCGGCATCGCGCGGGTCGGCCTCGAGACGGTCATCCCGGCCGGACCCAACGCGCTGACCTACGGGGAGGCGGTGCTCGCGATCCTGCGTGCCGGCGGGCTGCCCGACCGCGTCGCGGTGTTCGCGTTCGACACGCTGTCGCTGTGGTGCTCGGCGTTCGCCTACGAGCTCAGCGCCGTCCGGACCGGGGAGCTCGACAGGGACCAGATCGTGGCCCGCGGCAAGGAGATCGGCGCGTACATGGCCGCCCGGCCCGCGCAGTTCCCGAACCTGCTCGGGGTCGGTGACGTGCTCTCCGAAGCCACGGCCGACGAGCGGTTCGAGTTCGCGCTGGACGTGTTCCTCGCCGGCCTGGTCGCCGCCTTCAAGCCGAGGAGGCGAAGCGGCTAGGTCGGGCTGCGGCGGCCGGCCACTCGACGTCGGCGGCCGGCGTCGGGCTCACCGGGCCGCGCGGACGACGCGGGCGTGGGACCCGTCCGACGAGAATGTCGAGCGGTTGGCGGTGGTTCCGTCCTCTGGCATGTTGGTGCCCATCCCGGGTGCCGAACGAGAGGACGAGTGATGAGTCACCCTGTGGTGCATTTCGAGATCATCGGCAGTGGGCCAGCCGCGCTGCGTGACTACTACGCTGGCCTGTTCGGGTGGGAGTTCCAGGTCGGGGATGCGACGACCGACGAGGTGTCGCGGCCCGGTGAGTACGGGTTCGTCGGGAACGCCGGGATCAACGGCGGCATCGGCGGCGGCGCCGGGTTCACGCCGCGCGTGCTGCTGTACGTCGGCGTGCCGAACGTGGAGGACGCGCTGCGCAGGGCCGAGGAACTCGGCGGCAGGCGGGTCATGGGGCCGGCTCGCGCCGGCGACTTCGCCGTCGGACAGTTCACGGACCCGGAGGGCAATCTCATCGGCGTGGCCGGTGTGGAGGAGTCGCGGTGAAGTACCTGGTCATGATCTACGGCAATCCCCGGAACTGGGAGCATCCGATGTTCCTGCACGATCCGGGGTTCCTCGCGCTGCCGGCGGAGGAGCGCGAGGAGGTCGCGCGGCAGGCGGAGGAGCTGCGGCGGGAGATCACCGAGTCCGGGGAGTTCGTGGCCGGGGTGGCGCTCGCGGATCCGGCGCTGACCAGGAACGTGCGAGGGCGGGACGGGGTGCCGGTCACCACGGACGGGCCGTACGTGGAGTCGAAGGAGCAGCTCGCGGGGTACTTCGTGCTCGACTGTGAGAGTCCGGAGCGGGCGGCGTCGATCGCGGCGCGGTTCCCGGACGCGCGGTTCGCGGCCGTCGAGGTGCGCCCGATCATGGACATGGCGGGGCAGGAGATGTGACCGGGGTCGAGGACCTGCTGCGCGGGCTCGCGCCGCGGGTCCTCGGCGCGCTCGTGCGCCGGTACCGGGACTTCGAGGCGGCGGAGGACGCGACGCAGGAGGCGTTGCTGGCGGCGGCGACGCACTGGCCGGTCGACGGTGTGCCGGACCGGCCGGACGCGTGGTTGGTCAGGGTGGCCTCGCGGAAGCTGACGGACCAGCTGCGCAGCGAGCAGGCGAGCAGGCGGCGGGAGTCCGCCCTTCCTGTCCCGCTCGTCGCGCCGGCCGCCGACGTGCCGGTCCACGAGGACGACGACACGTTGATGCTGCTCGCGATGTGTTGTCATCCGAGGCTGACCGCCGCCTCGCAGATCGCGTTGACGTTGCGGGCGGTCGGGGGGTTGACGACTGCCGAGATCGCGCGTGCCTTCCTGGTGCCGGAGCAGACCATGGCGCAGCGGATCAGCCGCGCCAAGCAGAAGATCAGGGGTGCGCGGTTCACGGTGCCGGCGGACATGCGTGCGGTGCTGCACGTGCTGTATTTAATTTTCAATGAGGGGTATACGGCTTCTTCTGGGCCGTCGCTACACCGGGTCGAGCTGGTGCGGGAGGCTGTCCGGCTGGCACGGCTCGTGCATGCGCTGCTGCCGTCGGACGGCGAGGCGGCGGGGTTGTTGGCACTGATGTTGCTGACCGACGCGCGGCGGCCGGCGCGGACGCTGGCCGATGGGAGTCTGGTGCCGTTGGCGGCGCAGGACCGGTCGTTGTGGGACCGCGCTCTGATGTCGGAGGGGCTCGCGTTGGTGCGGCACACGCTCACACATGCGCGGGTGGGGGTCTATCAGGTGGAGGCGGCGATCGCGGCGGTACACGCGGAGGCCGGGTCTTCCGCGGCGACGGACTGGGCGCAGATCGTTGGCTTGTACGGGGTTCTGTCGTCTTTGGACCCGAATCCGGTGGTGACGCTGAACTTGGCGGTGGCGGTCGGGATGGCCGATGGTCCTCGGGCCGGGTTGGCGGCGTTGGGGCCGCTGTCAGGAGACGCACGGATGGTGGGAAACCACCGGTTGCATGCGGTGCGGGCGCATTTGTTGGAGATGGCCGGGGCGGCGGTGGAGGCACGGGCGGAGTACCGGGAGGCGGCGCGGTTGACGACCAGTGTGCCGGAGCAGCGTTATCTGCGGGGGTGCGTGGCTCGGCTTGGGTGAGCCTGGCCTCCGGCCCCCGGATCCAAGTCTACCGGCGGGCACCGACATGTTCGGCCTATGTGGACGGTCGCCTGTGGATAAATCGGCAATGTCGGTGCGGGTGGGGACTGAGACGACTGTGGAGCGTCCGGGCCCGCTAAACGATGAACACGTGGCGGTAATCCTGGTGACAGGCATGTCCGGGACGGGGAAGTCGACGGCATTGGCCGCCGGTAATCGCGCGTGCGGCTTCACGAGTCACGTGAGGCGGCGGATTACCGCGTCTGCCAGTAGGCGGCCTTTCGGGGTCAGCACGCAGCGGCCGTTGAGGCCTGCCAGTGCCGCCTTGTCCAGGAGGTCCTCCGCCGCCGCCTGGTGGGCTTCCTTCTGTGCCTCGGGGCTCAGGACGTCCAGTGGGAGGCCGTCGGCCAGGCGGAGCCGCAGCATCACTCGTTCCAGGTGGCGGTCCTCGTCGGTCAGGGTTTCTCTTGCCGCTGCTGGAGAGTTGCCCTCCGCGAGGACTGCCGCGTAGCGGGCGGGGTGTTTCACGTTCCACCAGCGGACGCCGCCCACGTGGCTGTGCGCGCCCGGGCCCACGCCCCACCAGTCGGCACCGTTCCAGTACGTCAGGTTGTGTTGGCACCAGGCCTTCGGCTCCGTTGCCCAGTTCGAGACCTCGTACCAGTGCAGGCCCGCCGCCGACAGCGCCTTGTCCACCTGTTCGTAGCGGTCCGCCAACACGTCGTCGTCCGGGGCCGGTAGGTCGCCTCGGGCGATTCTGCGGGCCAGCGCCGTGCCCTCCTCCACGATCAACGCGTACGCCGAGACGTGGTCCACGCCCGCCTCCAGCACCGCCGCCAGGGAGCGCGCCAGGTCCTCGTCCTTCTCACCCGGTGTGCCGTAGATCAGGTCCAGGTTCACGTGTTCGAAGCCGGCCTCGCGTGCCTCACGTGCCGCCGCCGTGGCCCTGCCGGGCGTGTGGGTTCGGTCCAGGACCTTCAGCACGTGGGGGGCCGCGGACTGCATCCCCAACGACACCCTCGTGTAGCCCGCCCGGCGGATCGCCTCGAAGAACGCCGGGGACGTCGACTCCGGGTTGGACTCCGTCGTTACCTCCGCGTCGGCGGCCAGACCCAGCGTGTCCTGGATCGCGGTCAGCACCTCGGCCAGTACCGGCGCGCCCAGCAGGGACGGTGTACCACCACCGATGAACACCGTGTTCGCGGGTGGGGGTGTGCCCAGGACCGTCGCCGCCAGTTCCAGTTCCCGGCGGACCGCTGCCAGCCACGAGGTCGGCGACGCAAGGGACGCCTCCAGCTCCACGGCCGTGTACGTGTTGAAGTCGCAGTAGCCGCAGCGGGTGGCGCAGAACGGCACGTGCACGTAGACGCCGAACGGCCTGTGCCCGAGGCCGCTCAGTGCGGACTCGGGCAGTGCGCCGTCGCCGGGCGCAGGGTCGCCGTCTGGCAGCGTCGAAGGCACGCCTACCAGTATCTCAGCGCCACACCACCAGCGTGACCACGGACAGGCCCGCCGCGATGACCAGGAAGACGAACCCGAACAGCGGCGCCTTCCGCCACCACGGCGTGTGCCGGTCGAGCGCCACCCGGCCGGGGCCGGCGAACAGCAGGCCGAACGCCGCCGCCGCGTAGATCATCTCCAGCTCCACGCCGCCCAGGAACTGGTTCCAGTTGCCGTTGACCACGATGGCGTTCGCCATCACGCCCAGGATGGCGGCCGCCCCGACGGGGAAGAAGAGGCCCAGGACCACCAGAGCGCCGCCGGCGATCTCGCTGATCGTCAGGACCCAGGCGAGGATGCCCGGCTCGGTGAAACCGGCGTCGGTCAGCATCTGCCTCGTGGCGTCCATGCCGTCGACCGGCCCGTTCAGCCACCCGAACAGCTGGTCCAGGCCGTGCGCCACGAACAGCCCGCCCAGCGCCAGCCGCAGCACCAGGAGCCCGAAGTCCAAGCCCCCGTGCCACTCGGCCTTCCTGCTCCTGGGCTCCTCCGTCGTCTCGGTCGCGTCCGTCTCGCCGAAACCGGTGAAAGTCGTCGTCTGAGCGTTCGAGAACGACGCGTCGTCGTCGAAGAACCCCGACGAGCTCGAACTCGGCGTCCCGAAGTTCTGCGTCGTGGACGAGGAGTCACTCGCGGTGAAGTAGCCACGATCGTCTTCAGTGCTCACCCAGGGGAGGGTATTGCATAGGCCGAACGGGTAGACCGCGAACCTCGCGATTAGTAGTCGCCCTGAACCACGTTCCGGAGTGGCTCCCCCGCCGCGAACCGGGCGATCTCGGCGGCGGCCACCGCGTACGCCCGTGACTGGTAGCCCTCCACGCTCGCCGCCACGTGCGGTGTGAGCAGCAGGTTCGGGACCGTCCAGAGCGGGTGGTCCGCAGGAGGCGGCTCCGGCTCGGTCACGTCCAGGGCGGCCCGGAGGCGACCGGCCGCCAGCTCCGCGACCAGCGCGGACGTGTCCACCACCTTGCCGCGGGCCGCGTTCACCAGCACCGCGCCGTCCCGCATGCTGGACAGGAACGTCGCGTCGACCATCCCCGTCGTGGCCGGGGTCAGGGGCACCATCACCACGACCGCGTCGTGCTCGCCCAGCAGCGCCGGCACCTCGTCGATGCCGTGCACGCCGTCCCGCGCCCGGGCACCGACCAGCGTCGTCCGGGCGTCACACGCGTCCAGGCGGCGCCTGAGCTGCGTGCCCAGGTCGCCTGCGCCGATCACCAGCACCTTCTTGTCGATCAGCGTCTCCGTCGGACGGCGGTCCCACGTCCGGGTGACCCGCTCCCGCTCGAACGGGATCAGCTCCCGGTACACGGCCAGCAGCGCCGCCAGCGCCCACTCCGCCGTGGTCCCGCCGTGCGCGCCCCGCGCGGTCGACAACGTCACATGCGCCGGCACCTGGCCGACCCAGTTCTCCGCGCCCGCCGTGAGCAGCTGGATCAGCCTCAGGCTCGGCAGGCGGGACACGACCGCGGCCGGCTCGGACTCGACGAGGAAGCCCGGGACCAGCACCTCGGCTCGTTCGGGCAGCACGTCGACCGAGTCGTACCGCACCACCTCGATGCCCGCCACGCCCGCCAGGGCGGCCTCGCCCGGCTCGTCCGGGACCAGCACGGTGATCGTCACGTCCGCACCCTACTTACCCGAGGTTCACGGGCGCGCCCCTAGCGTGGGCATATGTCCTTGAGGTCACGCGTGCTGGTCGCGAGCGTGCTCAGCGGTGTCCTGCTGACCTCCGCGTGTGCCACGTTCGCCGACCAGCCGCCACCGGAGAGCTGGCGCCCGCAGGAGCAGCTGACCCCGCAGGGCGGGCCGGACCCGGAGGTGCCCGGCGAGAGCCGGCCCGGCGAGGGCGGCACCGGCGACAGCGGGACGCCGACGGAGATCCCGCCGCCGGACGGCTGCAAGGACTACGACCCGGCCGTCATCGCCACCTGCCTGGACACGGTGGTCGCGGTCGCGGCCTTCCCCGGGGACGGTCAGGACCCGGTCGCGCTCGTCGGCGAGCGGCGCACCGGGCGGATCCTGCGCGTCAAGCAGGGCTCGGACCCGCAGTTGGTCGCGACCGTGCCGGTGGACGGCAGCGGGGACGGCGGCCTGACCGGGCTGGCCCTCTCCCCCACCTACGCCGAGGACCAGCTGATCTTCGCGTACATCACCACCCCGACCGACAACCGTGTGGTGCGGATCGCGCCGGGCGACGTCCCGAAGCCGGTCATCACGGGCATCCCGCGCGGCGCGACCGACAACCGCGGCGCGCTCGCCCAGGACCGCACCGGCGCGTTGCTGCTCGCGACCGGCGACGCCGGCAACGCGCAACTCGCCGGCGACCTGGGCTCACTGGCCGGCAAGGTGCTGCGGTTCGACGCGAGCGGCGCGCCCGCGCCGGGCAACCCCACCAAGACCTCGCTGGTCGTCGCCAGTGGGTTGCGGTCCCCGGGCGGCGTGTGCACGTCGGTCAACGGCCCCGGCGCCTGGGTGACGGACCGGGCCGCGAACCAGGACGTGCTGTTCCGGCTGGAGCTGGGCAAGCCGCTGACCACGCCGGCGTGGACCTGGCCGGACCGGCCGGGCGTGTCGGGCTGTGCGGCGATGGCCACCGGGATCGTGATCGTCATGTCGACCGCCGGCAACGCGCAGCGGCTGCCGATCGCGTCGGACGGGTCGTTCTCCGGGAAGCCCGAGGTCACGCTCGACAAGGACGAGGGCTACGGCCTGCTCGGCGGCATGGACGCCGTCAACGACCAGGTCGCGGTCGTCGGCACGCTCAACAAGGACGGCGGCCGGCCGGTCTCCAGCGACGACCGGGCGATCGTGGTCGTCCTCACCGGCCAGAAGGGCAGCGGCGTCGACTGATCCCTGCACGGGTCAGCGCAGGGCGTCGAACCAGGTCAGGACCCTTGGCAGGGCCAGGCGGGCGGACGTGAAGTGGTCGACCTCGCCCACGTTCACGACCTCGCTGTCACGGGTGCCGCGTGCCTGGAGCGCGTCCTGGCAGCTCTGTGAGTTGGCGAACACCACGTCGCGGTCGCCGGTGCCGGCGTACAGGCGGACGGGCACCCGCGGGCGCCAGTCACACGGGTCGTCGTTCGCCTCGAGCACCGACGCCAGCACGCCGTCCGGGTGGGCCAGCCGGGCCAGGAACTCGTCGGTGAACAGCTCGCGCGGAGTGCGCGGCAGCGCGTTCACCACGTCCAGCTCCTCGTGGTCGCCGTCGAACAGGGACTCCACCACCTGGTCGTACGGGGCGCGGAACGCCTCGGCCGGCGAGTCGTACAGCCCGTACGCCCGGTTCCACGACGTGATCGCGTAGCCCAGGTACAGGGTCGCGCCGATGCCGTCCAGGCGGCCGTCCAACGCCGCGGGCAGTTCCTGCCCGCGGATGTCGTACGGGCCGGCGATCCCCGCGACCGCCCGGAGGCCGAACTCCGGTGACCGCGCCAGCTCGCGGCCGACGAGCATCGACGCCTGCCCACCCTGGGAGAAGCCGCTCACCAGCACCCCGGGGGCAAGGCGCTGACCCGAACGCGCGGCCAGCGTGCGGGTCGCCCGCAGCGCGTCGACCGTCGCGCCGACGGTCGGCCCGGTCACCATGTACGGGTGGCGCCCGGGACCGGTGCCCAGGCCGAGGTAGTCCGGCGCCACGGTCGCATAGCCGGACGCGGCGAACAGCACCGACGCGGCCCGGTCCAGGTTGTCCGCGACGGAAGCGGTGTCGCCGCGGAACACGCGGGTGCCGTGCAGCCACGTGACCGTGCGCAGCGTGCGTTCCCGCGTGCGCGGCAGGACGGCCAGCGCGCTCGCGGTCGTGGGCCGGCCGTCCACGCCGGTCGTCCGGTAGGTCAGCAGGTACAGGTCCACGCCGTCGCGGACCGCGGACGTGGGCAGCTCGTACCCGGCGAGGTAGGCCACGACCTCCGCCTTGGTCAGCCGCTTGACCAACCTCGCCGACGACAGCTGGTTCCCGGCGTGCTGTTCGACGGCGGTCGGTGCGGGCTCGGCCACCGCGACCCCCGGCACGAGCAGCCCGGCGCACAGCGCCGCGGCGAGCACCCTTGTTCTACGCATTCCTTTTCCTCCCAACGGTTTCCGCTGGAAGGAAGCCTGCCCGGCCACGATCGGGAACGACATGGGGCTGGCCACCGGACTGCCGGTGGGGCCAGCCGGAGGGTTTCTGTGTGCGCTCCGTGTGGCGGGGTTCCCTAGCCTGCACGCCCTGGATGGTCACCTCGGCTCGAGGGGTGCCGTGTCTGTGGCCATCTTTCCTTATTTCCGTTCACTACCAAGGAGAACCGTGTCCGCAATCTCGGCTACGCCGACCAGGGGGGCAGCCGTCCGCCGTCCTGGCATGCTCGTCGCGACCATCAGCATCGTCGTGGTGACGGCGCTGGCGGCGATCGTCAACGGCATCATCATCGCCACCGGGGGCAAGGAGCTGATCAAGCAGGCGCTCGAGAACGCCGGTCTCGGCGGGCTCTCGGACGCCGACCTCGACATGGCGGCCCAGCTCGCCGGCTACGACTCGATGGACGACGTGTTGAGCGCCTTCACCACGCGGGGCTACCTCGTCGCCGGCTGCGGCGTCCTGCTGCTGATCTTCGGGGTGCTCATGCGCGGGGCGGCGACGTTCGCGCGGGTGATGGTCACCATCTCGGCCGTGCTCGTCATGGTGTTCAGCCTGCTCGTCCTCGCCGACGAGACCACCGGCACGATGGCCGGCCTCGCGATGCTCGCGATCCTCGGCGGCATCCTGTCGATCATCTTCACCTGGCTGCCGGCGAACGGCCGCTACGGCAAGGCCGTCAGGGCAGCTGGCTGAGTGCCTCGGGTGCCGGGAGCGAGGGGCCCGGCACCCGCGTGAGGTTCAGCAGCAACGAGGCCAGCGCCCGTGCGTTGGCATCGCGGGGGTCGGCGATGTGGCCGGCCTCCGCTCTCGCCTTCTCCGCCGCCGCGCCGTCGCCCCGCGCGTCATACGCCGCGGCCAGCAGCCACAGCGTGACCGCCTCCGACGACGTGCTGCCCATCGCCCGGTACGCGGCGAGGCAGGCGTGCAGCTCGGCCACCGCCTCGGCCACGCGGCCGTCGCCGATCATGCCGGCCGCGAGGGCCCGTCGGCAGGTGAGCACCCGGGGCGCCTCGCTGATCTGCTCCGCGATGGCCCGGCACTCCGCGAACGCCGCCAGCGCACGGACCCGCTCTCCCCGGCCGGCCTGGACCGCGCCCAGGGTCCGTAAGGACCGGGCGAGCGCCGAGCGGGCCGTGGTCTCCCGCAGCAGCGCCACCGCCTCCTCCGCCGCCGCCGCGGCCCGGTCCAGCTCGCCGGTCAGCGCGAGGCTCCACGACAGGCTCTGCAACGCACGCGCCACCGCGTACGGCTCGGCCGACTCGCGGGCCACGGCCAGCGCGCCGGTGTCCACCCGGACCGACTCCGCGGGGCGCCCCAACCGGTTCAGCGCGGCGGACCTGGCCGCCGCCACGGAGTCCGAAGTGGACAGCCCGGCGGCGCGGTCGGTCAGCGCGAGCGCCTCCTCCGGCACGCCGAGGCCGGTGAGGCAGTCCGCCAGGTTGGTCAGCACCCACGGGAGCGCCGGGTCGGCGCCCAGCCGGGCCTCGCACCACCGGTACTTCGCGACCGCGTCGGCGTAGTGGCCGCGCACGTGCAGCAGCCGCGCGTACACGGCCTCCGCCCACACCTCGACCCGCAGGTCGCCGGCATCGCGGGCGCCCGCGACGATCGCCTCGACGCAGGTTCGCAGGTCGGCGTACGCGCCGCGCGGCCACAGGTACCTGGCGATCCGTTCGAGGACCCGCGCCGCGACCCGGTGCCGCCCGAACCGGGCCACGCGGCCGATCCCGGCGACGACCTGCGCGCGCTCCACGGCGAACCAGCGGACCGGGTCGGCGCCGTACCGCGCGAGCGTGTCGGCGGGCAGCGGTGGCTCGGGCAGCGGCAGGTCGCCGTCGACGGACGGGAACACCGCGGGCAGGTCCCGGCCGGCCAGGTCGGCCATCGCCAGCACCGCGTCGAGCAGGCGGTCGGCCTCGTGGCCCGCCGACGCGGTGCCGTCCTCGGCCAGCAGCCGCTCCCGCGCGAACATCATGACGAGGTCGTGCACCTCGTACCGCGGCTCGCCGCACGGGTCGGTGCCGGCCGGCTGCACCAGGCTCGACTCGATCAGCTCGTCGACCGCGTTCTCCTCCGCGACCCCGTGACGCAGCACGGTGATCGCCCACGCCGGCAGGTTCGGCACGGCCGCGACGCCGAGCAGCCGCAGCGTGGCCCGCGCGGGCCTCGACAGGGCGTCGTAGCTGAGCGCGAGGCTGGACCGGACCTGCAGGTCGCTGACCGACAGCTCGTCGAGCCTGTTCCGCTCGTCGGCCAGCCGGTCGGCGAGCGTGGCCAGGCGCAGCTGCGGGCGCAGCGCGAGCCGGGTGCCGGCGATGCGCAGTGCCAGCGGCAGGTTGCCGCAGGCGGCGGCGATCCGGCGGGCGCCGTCGGGATCGGCGGCGACCCGTGGGCCCGCGACCTTCGCGAGCAGGTCGACGGCCTCGCGGTCGGTCAGCGAGCCGACCGTGACGCGGTGGGCGTCGAGCAGTCCGGTGAGCCGGCGGCGGCTGGTGACGAGGACCTTGCTGCACGGCGTCCCCGGCAGGAGCGGGCCGACCTGTGTGGGGTCGGCGGCGTCGTCGAGCACGAGCAGGACGCGGCGGTCGGCGAGGCGGCTGCGCAGCACCGCCGCCTTGGCCTGGGTGTCGTCCGGGATGCCGGGTCCGGTGACGCCGAGGCTGCGCAGCAGGTCGACGAGCACGTCGCCGGTCGGGCGGGGCGCGGTGGCGCCGGAGAGGTGGGCGTAGAGCTGGCCGTCCGGGAAGGCGCCGGCGAGGCGGTGCGCGACATGGATCGCGAGCGTGCTCTTGCCGGCGCCGGGCTCGCCGGTGAGCACGAGAGGCGGACAGTCGGGTTCGGTGAGGAGCGTGGTCAGCTCGTCGACGACGTCGTCGCGGCCGGTGAACCCGCGAAGGTCGGCGGGCAGCTGGCGGATCGGCCACTCGTCGCCACGCAGGATCTCGGCGTGCACGGCGCGCAGCTCGGCGCCCGGTTCGAGGCCGGTCTCCTCGATCAGGGTGTCCCGGGCGGTGCGGTAGACGGTCAGGGCGTCCGCCTGGCGGCCGGCACCTGAGAGGGCACGCATGAGCTGGCCGACGAGTCGTTCCCGCAGCGGGTGCTCGGCGACCGCGGCCTGTAGCTCCCCCAGCAGCTCGGCATGCCGGCCCGCGGCGAGCTCGGCCTCGACGCAGTCCTCGAAGACGGTGAGCCGCTCGGTCTCCAGGCGCGCGACCTCGGCGTCGAGAGCCGGGATCGCGAGGTCGGCGAGCGGGCGGTCGCGCCACTGGGCCAGGGCCTGTCGCAGGAGTACCGCCGCCGCTTCCGGGGCACCGTCACGCAGGGCCTGGCGGCCGAGCCGGCTCGCGGCGCGGAAGGTCAGGAGGTCGAGGTCGCCGTCGGCCACGCGTAGCCGGTAGCCGGGACCGGCGTGGTCGATCTCCGTGCCGTCGAGGCGCTCACGCAGGCGGGAGACGTAGGTGTGCAGGTTGGAGGCGTAGGACTTCGGCGGGATCTCCGGCCACAGCGCGTCGACCAGCCGCTCGGTGGGCACACGCTGGTTGGCGTGGAACAGCAGCATGGCGAGCAGGGAGCGCTGCCGGTCTCCGCGCAGGCGCAGCAGCCGGCCGTCGTGGCCGGAGACCTGCAGGGGACCCAGTACGCCGAACTTCGCAGTCATCGCGCCGGGCATCGTAGCCAGGTCCACCGACAGGACGGACCGGCGACCGTGCACACGCGAGACTTTCGAGCATGCGGCCGTCCACCGCCAAACACCGTGACCCGCATCGGGGCGACGCGGGTCACGGTGTTGGCTACTTCTACTTGCAGCGTTCGAGGATCAGCTCGCGCACGCGCTTGGCGTCGGCCTGGCCCCTGGTGGTCTTCATGACCGCGCCGACGATCGCGCCGGCCGCCGCGACCTTGCCGCCGCGGATCTTGTCCGCGACGTCCGGCTGGGCCGCCAGTGCCTCGTCGATCGCGGCGTACAGGGCGCTGTCGTCCGAGACGACCGCCAGGCCGCGGGCCGCGACGACCTCGTCCGGCCCGCCCTCGCCGGCCAGCACGCCGTCGATGACGCCGCGGGCCAGCTTGTTGGTCAGCTTGCCCTCGGCCACCAGCGCCGACACCCGTGCGACCTGGGCCGGCGTGATCGGCAGCTCCGCCAGCTCCACGCCCCGCGAGTTGGCCTCCTGTGCGAGGTAGGCGACCCACCACGCACGGGCCTCGGCCGGGGACGCGCCCGCGTCGACCGTCGCCGTGATGAGGTCCACGGCACCCGCGTTCACCAGGTCCCGCAGCTCCAGGTCGGTCAGGCTCCACTCCTCCTGGATGCGCCTGCGGCGCTCCCACGGCATCTCCGGCAGCGTCGCGCGCAGCTTCTCGACCCACTCGGCCGACGGCGCGATCGGCACCAGGTCGGGCTCGGGGAAGTACCGGTAGTCCTCGGAGGTCTCCTTGGGGCGGCCCGAGGACGTGGTGCCGGTCGACTCGTCGAAGTGGCGGGTCTCCAGCACGATCGTGCCGCCGCCGGTCAGGACCGCGGCCTGCCGGGTCATCTCGAACCGCACCGCACGCTCGACGCTGCGCAGGGAGTTGACGTTCTTGGTCTCCGTGCGGGTGCCGAACTCCGTGGCGTCCTTGGCCATCAGCGACACGTTCGCGTCGCACCGCAGCGAGCCCTGGTCCATGCGGACGTCCGAGACGCCCAGTGCCCGCAACAGGTCCCGCAGCGCGGTGACGTACGCCCGCGCCACCTCCGGGGCCCGCGCGCCGGTGCCGGTGATCGGCTTCGTCACGATCTCGATCAGCGGCACGCCCGCGCGGTTGTAGTCCAGCAGCGAGTGGTCCGCGCCGTGGATCCGCCCGGTCGCGCCGCCGACGTGCAGCGACTTGCCGGTGTCCTCCTCCATGTGCGCGCGCTCGATGGCCACCTCGACGACCGTGCCGTCGTCCAGCGTGATCGCGAGGGAGCCGTTGAACGCGATCGGCTCGTCGTACTGCGACGTCTGGAAGTTCTTCGGCATGTCCGGGTAGAAGTAGTTCTTCCGCGCGAACCGGCACCACGGCGCAATCTCGCAACCCAGCGCGAGGCCGATGCGGATGGCCGACTCAACGGCCGCCGCGTTGACCGCCGGCAGTGCGCCGGGCAGCCCGAGACAGGTCGGGCACACCTGCGTGTTGGGCTCCGCGCCGAACGTGGTCGGGCAGCCGCAGAACATCTTGGTGTACGTGTTCAGCTCGACGTGCACCTCGAGGCCCAGCACCGGGTCGAAGCGCTCGAGGACCTCGTCGTAGTCCAGAAGAGAAGTCATCGTCAGGCCTCCAGCGCCGGGACGCGGGTGATCAGGGCGGCGCCGGCCGCGGCGTCACGCGCGGCCTCGTAGGCGGCCGCGACCTTGTACATGCGTTGTTCCTGGAGTGCCGGCGCCATCACCTGCAGGCCGACCGGCAGACCGTCGTCGGACGCGAGGCCGGCCGGGACGCTCATGGCAGGCGTGCCGGCGAGGTTGGCCGGGATCGTGCAGAGGTCCGCGAGGTACATGGCCATCGGGTCGTCCACACGCTCGCCGATGCGGAACGCCGTGGTCGGGGTCGTCGGTGAGATGAGCACGTCGACGGTCTCGAACGCCTTCTCGAAGTCCCGCACGATGAGGGTGCGGACCTTCTGCGCCTGGCCGTAGTAGGCGTCGTAGTAGCCGGAGGACAGCGCGTACGTGCCGATCATGATGCGCCGCTTGACCTCGGCGCCGAAGCCCGCCTCGCGGGTCAGCGCCATGACCTGCTCCGCGCTGGCCTCGCCGTCGTCGCCCACGCGCAGGCCGTAACGCATGGCGTCGAAGCGGGCCAGGTTCGAGGACGCCTCGCTGGGCGCGATCAGGTAGTAGGCGGGGAGGCCGTAGTCGAAGTGCGGGCAGGAGACCTCCACGACCTCCGCGCCGAGGCCCGTCAGCACCTCGACCGCCTGCTCGAACGCGCCAGTCACGCCGGCCTGGTAGCCCTCGCCCTGGAACTCGCGGACCACCCCGACCCGCACGCCCGTCAGGTCACCCCGGGCGCCCTCGCGGGCCGCCGCCACGACCGGCGGGACTGGGGCGTTGATGGAGGTCGAGTCGAGCTGGTCGTAGCCGCCGATGACCTCGTGCAGCAGGGCCGCGTCGAGCACGGTCCGCGCGCACGGCCCACCCTGGTCGAGCGAGGACGAGAACGCGACGAGGCCGTACCGGGAGACGCCGCCGTAGGTCGGCTTGACGCCGACCGTGCCGGTGACCGAAGCGGGCTGGCGGATCGAGCCGCCGGTGTCGGTGCCGATGGCGAGGGGCGCCTCGAACGCGGCGAGCGAGGCGGAGCTGCCGCCGCCGGAGCCGCCGGGGATGCGGTCGAGGTCCCACGGGTTGCGGGTCGGGCCGAACGCGGAGTTCTCGGTGGAGGAGCCCATCGCGAACTCGTCCATGTTGGTCTTGCCGAGGATGACGATGCCCGCCTCGAGGAGCTTGCGGGTGACCGTCGCGTCGTACGGCGGTATCCAGTTCTCCAGGATCTTCGAACCGCAGGTCGTCGGCAGGCCGGACAGGGCGAAGACGTCCTTGAGCGCCAGCGGGACGCCCGCCAGCGGGGAGGCCGGCTCGCGGCCGGCGGCCACGTCCTCGTCGACCGCGCGGGCCGCGGACAGCGCGCCCTCGGTGTCGACGTGCAGGAACGCGTTGACGGTCTTGTCCACCGCGGCGATCCGGTCCAGGTGCGCCTGCGCGACCTCGACGGCCGAGACTTCCTTGTCCTGGATCCGCGACGCCAGCTCGGCGGCGGTGAGATGTGTCAGCTCGCTCATGCTTCTTCTCCCAGAATCCGCGGCACCCGGAACCTGCCGTCCTCCGCGGCCGGCGCACCGGCCAGGGCCTGCTGCTGCGTGAGTCCGGGACGGACCAGGTCGTCACGGAACACGTTGGTCAACGGCACGGCGTGTGAGGTCGGCGGGATGTCGTCGGCCGCGACCTCGCCGACCCGCGCCACCGACTGGAGGATCACGTCCAGCTGACCAGCGAACGTGTCCAGCTCGTCCTCGGTGACGGCCAGCCTCGCGAGGCGAGCGAGGTGGGCAACCTCGTCGCGGGAGATGTTGGGCACGGAAGAACTCCTTCTCTGTGTGGGGCGAGTTTATTTGTGCCCCGTGCCGACACACGAACGGGTTATCGAGGTGGCAAGCTGGGGCAGAGCACCTGGTCGTCTCGGGGTATGGACGGTCAGGCCAGCGGGATGCCGCCGTCTGGGACAATCGTCGGCCGGCAAGCACACCTACGTTGCGGGAGGCGTTCGCGTTGTCCTTCCTGATCCGGGTTCAGCTCCCGGACGTTCCGGGAGCGCTCGGGGCGGTCGCGACCGCTCTCGGGGAGATCGGGGCCGACATCCTGTCCGTCGACGTCGTGGAGCGAAGCGACGGCACCGCCATCGACGACCTCGTCGTCGAGCTGCCGAAGGGCCGCCTGCCCGACGTCCTGATCACCGCCGCGGAATCGGTCAAGGACGTCGAGGTCGACGCGGTCCGACCCTACGCCGGTGTGCTCGACACGCACCGTGAGCTGGAGCTTGTCGAGGAGGTGGCCGCCCAGCCGGACCAGGGGCTGGCCATCTTCACCGAGGGCGTGCCGAGGATCATCCGCGCCGGGTGGGCCATGGTCGTCGGGCCGGAGGACCGGGCCGCCAAGACGGTGTCCGCGTCGACGGCCGCGCCGCAGCTCAAGACGCTCGACCTGCCGTTCCTGCCGCTCAGCCGGGCGACTGTCCTCGACGGTGAGGAGGACTGGGTGCCCGAGACGTGGAAGGAGCTGGGGACGGAGCTGGCCGCCACGCCGCTCGGGAAACCGGAGCGGGTGTTGCTCGTCGGGCGGCCGGGCGGGCCGCAGTTCCGCGCCGCGGAGGTGGCCAGGCTGGCTCACCTCGCGGGGATCATCGCGGTGGTGCTGTCGGGCTAGGCAGGTTGCCCGGCTCGCCGGTACGGAGCATGCGGGACCGGGGCGTTTCCCCGGGTCCCGCGCCCGCCTGGGCGCCCGAGCGCCGGAGGCGGTCGTGAAATTCGCATGAGTGGTCCATTCGCACTGTTCAGACCCCGGTTTTGTCGGTGCCGCGCGCTAGGCTGGATTCGGGGGAGGGCCCCGGGTCAGGGTCGCGCGTTCGGCCAGGTTCGGGCAGGTCGGCGGTACCTTCGAGCCAGGCGGCGCATGGGACGACAGGACCTGGCACGCCGATGCGGGTGACCAGACGGACGTCATCCGGGTAGGGCTTTGCCAGGTGGCAGAGTCGGCTTTCGAGGGCCGGGAACATCGTGTCGCTCGCCGCGGCGCGGGCGTCTCGTGTGGTCAGCGCTACCTCGACGATGTTCTACGAGGCGGTGGCGCGGAACCGGATCGACCTCTCCCCCATGCCCACGCTCGCGTGTTCGAAGCCCGCGCCGGTGAGGCGGTCCGGCAGGGTTTCCGGCGGGACCGGCACCATCGTGTCGCCGATGTGGATGATCCGGAAACGCAGGCTCACCCGGCTGTCCGAACCCGCGAAGACCCCGCCCGGCCGGAGCACGCGGGCCGCCTCCGCGAACAGCAGGTCCTGCTGCGCCGGCGACGGCACGTGATGCAGCATCGTGAAACAGACGACCGCGTCGAAGGAACTGTCGGGGAACGGCAGGGCGGTCGCGTCAGCCTGGTGGATGTCGACCTCGCCGTCGAACTGGCGGCGGAGGCCGGCGGCCAGGTCCGGGTCGACCTCGACCGCGGTCAGGCGGCCGCCGTGTTCGGCCAGCCAGCGGGTCGTGATGCCGTAACCCGGGCCGAGTTCGAGGACGTCGCCGTCCAGTGCGATGTCGCCGACGGCCCAGGGCAGCTTCTTGGAGCGCATCGACCGGGCCCAGTCGTCGGACTGGCAGATCCTGCGGTGAATCGCGTTCATCGGCATGGCCTCGACGCTACGAGGACCCCGCGACGGCCGAAACCACGTAACCTGTCACGCGATGTCGCGTTACGGTCATCCCGTCGAGTGGGTCGAGCCGCCGCTGGGCGTCGCGCTCGTCGGCCGGTTCGCGCTCGCGCGTGGCACCCGTTACCGCACGCACACGCACCCCACCCATCAGCTCGTGTGGGCACGCACCGGGGTCGTCAACGTCGGCGTCGGCGACACGTCGTGGGTGCTGCCGCCCAGCCGCGCGTTGTTCGTGCCGGCCGGGGTGCCGCACACGACCGCGGGCGCGTCGGTCGTCGACATGCACAGCCTTTACCTGCGACCCGAGCGGTGCCCACCACTGTGGACGGAACCGACCGTGCTCGCGGCGTCGCCGATGTTCACCGCACTTGTCGGCCACCTCGGCAGCGAACTGACGGACGGCGCGCGGGCCAGGGCGGAGGCGGTGCTGTTCGACGTGCTCACGCCGGCGCCGGTCGCGTCGAGCGAGCTGACCTGGCCGCGGGACGACCGGGCCCGTCGGGTGGCCGACGCGCTCGCGACGGACCCGGCGGACGGACGGGACACCGCCGCCTGGGCACGCGAGGTCGGCACCAGTGAACGGACGCTGTCCCGCCTGTTCGTCGCCGAGACCGGGGTCGGTTTCGGCCGCTGGCGCACCCGCCTGCGGGTCCGCACGGCCCTGGGGCTGCTGGCGACGGGCAGTCCTGTGACGACCGTCGGCCGGCACGTCGGCTACCGCACGGCGAGCGCGTTCATCGCCGCGTTCCGGCGGGAGGTCGGGGTCACGCCGTCGCGGTGCTTCCAGTGACTCGGCACCCGAAGCACGGTCGGAGGTCCAGGCGGTAGGGGGACGGTCCTCCTCGCGGGCCGGGCACCTCGCTCAGGCTTCGGCATCCTCAGTGGACCCGGCGGCCTCGGCGGCCTCGGTCGAGTCTTCCGTGCCGTCGCCTGTCTGGGCCACTTCCCTTGCCGCGTCCGGGCCGTCGGTCAGCAGCACCCGGAAGCCGTCCTCGTCCAGGACGGGTACCTTCAGCTGCACCGCCTTGTCGTACTTCGAACCCGGCGCCTCGCCCACCACCACGAAGTCCGTCTTCTTCGAGACCGAGCCCACCGCCTTGCCGCCGCGGGCCATGATCGACTCCTTGGCCTCGTCCCGCGAGAACGTCCGCAGGCTGCCGGTGACCACGATCGACATGCCCTCTAGGTTGCGCGGGATGGAGGAGTCCCGCTCCTCCGTCATCCGCACCCCGGCCCGCGCCCACTTGTCCACGATCTCGCCGCGCCAGTCCGTCGCGAACCACTCCCGAACGGCCGTGACGATCGTCGGGCCCACGCCCTCCGCCTGCGCCAGCTCCTCCTCGGCGGCCTCCCTGATGCGGGGCAGCGAGCCGAACTCCAGGGCCAGCGCCCGCGCGGCCGTCGGACCGACATGGCGGATCGACAACGCCACCAGGATCCGCCACAGTGGACGTTCCTTCACCGTCCCCAGGTTCTGGAGCAGCTTCTGGCCGTTGGCCGACAGCGCACCCGCCTTGGTGCGGAACAACTCCACCGCCAGCAACCGGGACTCGTCGAGGTCGAACAGGTCGCCCTCGTCGTGGAGCACGCCCGAGTCGATGAGTGCCGCCGCCGCCTCGTAGCCCAGCACCTCGATGTCCAGCGCCGAGCGGCCCGCGATGTAGGTGAGCCGTTCGATGCGCTGGCCGCGGCAGTTCTGCGCGTTCGGACAGCGGATGTCGGCGTCACCCTCCTTCTCGTAGGCCAGTTTCGTGCCGCAGGACGGGCACACGTCCGGCATCGTCCACTCGCGAGCGTCGGCCGGGCGGGCATCCGTCACCGGGCCCAGTACCTCGGGGATCACGTCACCGGCCTTGCGGATCACCACGCGGTCGCCGATCAGCACGCCCTTGCGCCTGACCTCGCTCGCGTTGTGCAGCGTGGCCATCTCGACCGTCGAGCCGGCCACCTTCACCGGCGCCATCACCGCGTACGGCGTCACCCGGCCGGTGCGGCCCACGTTCACGCGGATGTCCAGCAGCGTCGTGGTCGCCTCCTCCGGCGGGTACTTGTACGCGATGGCCCAGCGCGGCGCCCGGGACGTCGTGCCGAGCCTGCGCTGCTTGGCGACCTCGTCGACCTTCACCACGATGCCGTCGATCTCGTGCTCGACGTCGTGTCGGTGCTCGTGCCAGTACTCGATGTGCGCGAACAGCTCCTCGCGCGTCGACACGACCTCGGCGTGCGTGGACACGGGCAGGCCCCACGTCCGCAACGCGTCGTACGCCTCGGACTGCCGCACCGGCTCGAAGCCCTCGCGCTTGCCGAGACCGTGGCAGATCAGCCGCAGCCTGCGGCTCGCGGTGACCTTGGGATCCTTCTGCCGCAACGAACCCGCGGCGGTGTTGCGTGGGTTCGCGAACGCCGGCTTGCCCGCCTCGACGAGCCTCGCGTTCAGCTCCTCGAAGTCCGCCAGGCGGAAGTACACCTCGCCGCGGACCTCGACGAGTTTCGGCACCGGGAACTCGTCGGTGCCGGTGAGCCGCAGCGGCACGTCGTCGAGCGTGCGGATGTTCAGCGTGACGTCCTCGCCCGTCGTCCCGTCGCCGCGGGTCAGGCCGCGGACCAGGCGGCCGTCCTCGTACAGCAGGTTGATCGCCAGGCCGTCGATCTTCAGCTCGCAGATGTAGTCGGTGGGTCCCAGCTCCTTCTCGACCCTGTCCACCCACGCGCCCAGCTCGCCGGCGTCGAACGTGTTGTCCAGGCTGAGCATGCGCTCCAGGTGCGCGAACGCCTTGAAGTCCGTGGAGAACGTGCCGCCGACCTGCTGGCTCGGCGAGTCCGGCGTGACTAGCCCGGGGTGCTTCTCCTCGATGTCGAGCAGCTCGTGCCACAACGTGTCGAACTCGCCGTCGGAGATCGTCGGCGAGTCGAGCACGTAGTAGCGGAACCGGTGGCCGTTGATCTCCTCCGACAGCGCTGCGTGCCGCTCCCGCACGCCGGCCGGCACGTCCTCGACACCCTCTACCGCCACGTCGTCTGCACTGGTCACGAGGGGCAGACTAGTCGCTACCACCGACATTTTCCGACCGCGCGAGCCCCTCGACGAGGGTGCGCAACTCCAGCAGACCGATCGTGCCGGGCGGCTCCCGGAGCGAGGTCTCGACACGGCGCAGGCGCTCG
>NZ_DASQCC010000015.1:0-2898 GCF_035634895.1 Actinophytocola sp.
CGGCCTGGCCGACGGCATCCTGACCGGCGGCTTCGAGACGACGGCGAGCATGCTGGCCCTGGGCGCGCTGGTGCTGCTGCAGGACAGGGACACGTTCGAGCTGGTCCACGACGACGACGCGGCGATCCACGGTTTCGTGGAGGAGGTCCTCCGGTACCTGACGGTCGTGCAGGTGGCGTTCCCCAGGTTCGCCCGCGAGGACACCGAGGTGGGCGGCGTCCAGATCAGCAAGGGCGACGCGGTGATCGTGTCCCTGGCGACCGCCGACCGCGACCCGGCCCTTGGTGAGGGCATGGAGAAGGTGGACGCCCGCCGGGCCCCGACGACCCACCTGGCGTTCGGTTACGGCGTGCACAGGTGCATCGGCGCGGAGCTGGCCCGCATGGAGCTGCGTGCGGCGTACCCCGCACTGCTGCGCCGCTTCCCGAAGATGCGCCTGGCCACGGACGACCTCAACTACCGAAAGGTGTCGATCGTCTACGGCCTGGACGCGTTACCCGTCCTCCTGACCTAGCTGGCGCTCCCGCCTGCCCCGGGCGAGCTCGGTGGCCAGGGCGTCGAGATGCGGTGTCCAGAACCGCCGAAAGACCGAGAGCCACTGGTCGGCCTCCCGCAGGGGGGCCGGATCGACGGCGTACAGCCGCCGGGTCCCCTCGGCGCGGACACGCGCGAACCCATTGTCTCGCAGCACCTTGAGGTGTTGTGAGACGGCGGGCTGGGTAATGCCGAACTCGTCCTGCACGACGGCGGACACCTCGCCGGCGGCCCGCTCACCGTCCGCGAGCAACTCGAGGATCCGCCGCCGAACAGGGTCGCCCAGAACGTCGAAGGCATGCACTCGACCATCATATATAAGGGAGGGGTGAAATTGAGAGTAGTGGTGCTGGCCGACACCCACGCGCCCCGGCGCTGGAAGCACTGCCCTCCGAAGGTGGCCGAACACCTGGCGGAAGCGGACGTCATCCTCCATGCCGGCGACGTGTGCGTCCCCGGTGTGCTGGACGAGCTGGCGGAGTTCGCCCCGGTCCACGTGGTGGCGGGCAACAACGACGGCCCGGACGTGGTGGCGTGGGGTGCCCCGGAAACCCTGGAGCTGACCCTGGAAGGGCTGAACATAGCCATGATCCACGACAGCGGCCAGAAAGAAGGCCGTGTGACGAGGATGCGCACCCGCTTCCCCAACGCCGACCTCGTGGTCTACGGGCACTCCCACATCCCGATGGACGTGGCGGGCGCCGACCTACGCATCTTCAACCCCGGCTCCCCCACGGACCGCCGCCGCCAACCCCAGGGCACCATCGGCGAACTGGACATAGCGGACGGCCAGCTCCTGGCCGCCCGAATCATCCCGGTCACCTAGTGTCCCGCGCCGGGAATGCGGTGATTAAGTCGGTGGATCCGGGTTTCTGCTGGCAAGACGCCGGTTCGCCCTCGTACTGGGTCGTACTTGGGCGGACCGGCAACGCCGCCAGCGGGAAGCTGGGCCGCCGAATTAGTTGCCTGATTTCCGGCGCGGGACACTAGCCTCGCTCAGGTCCGACACTGTCCGAACCTCGCGGCGCCGGCGAAAGTATGGGTGGCCGGCCCAGATGTGGCGGTCGGGTATCTGGGCCGGCCGGGGGCGAGCGAGCGGACGTTCTGTGCGCGGCTTCGCGGCTCGGCAGACGACTACCTGCGCACCGGCCGGTCCGGCTTGGTGCGCGACGGGCGGCTGCGCCTGGCCGAGTCGCGGAACGTCGTGCTCGCCCGTTAGAACAGGAACACCGTTCCGGTCACGGTGTGCATCGTGCAGGCGTTTCCGTAATCGTGCTTCCAGTCGACCCGATCGCCGCGCCACCTGCCGGCGGCCCGCGCGGTCAACGGCTGGTACTCCAGGGTGCAGATGGTCTGCTCGGGCTCACCGGGCAGTGCGGCGAAATTTCCGTGTGCCCTCCGGAGCTCCGCGCACGCGCTCGCCGCGTTCGGGTGCGTGCCGCCGGATGGCTGGCAGGTCAGGGTGACGCTCTCCGATGCGCCGTCCCGGGTAACGATGGTGAGCACCAGCGAGGTCTGGTGCGACGCGCTGGCGACGCCGGACACCGCGAACGGCAGGGCGACGGCCAGTAGCACGCCACAGGGCCGGGTGAATTTCATTCCTCCACAGTGGACCAGACAATGCCGGTGAGAGAGGGCAACCAGCCGGTAACGCCCGATCGTGTCAGCTCCGGCTACGCTCCGCGGCATGGAGATCAGGGACGCCGTACCCGGGGACTGGCCACGGATCTGGCCGTTCCTGCGGGACATCGTGCGCGCGGGGGAGACCTACACCTGGCCGAGGGACGAGACCGAGGAGAACGCGCGGCAGATCTGGATGACCGCGACCCCGCCGAACCGTGCGATCGTCGCGGTGGAGGGTGACACGGTCCTCGGCACCGCGAAGATGGGCCCGAACCACCGCGGCCCGGCCGCGCACATCGCCAACGCGAGCTTCATGGTCGCCCCCGGGCACGGCGGCAAGGGGGTGGGCCGGGCGCTGGGCGAGTACGTGCTCGACCAGGCCCGCGCCGACGGCTTCCGTGCCATGCAGTTCAACGCGGTGGTCGAGACCAACACGGTCGCGGTGAAACTGTGGCGGTCACTGGGCTTCGAGATCATCGCGACGCTGCCGGAAGGCTTCCTGCACGCGACGAAGGGCTACGTGGGGCTGCACATCATGTTCCGGCGGCTCTAGTGGCGGCGACAGTTCCACGAGTGTCCCGCGCCGGAAATCAGGCAACTAATTCGGCGGCCCAGCTTCCTGCTGGCGGCGTTGCCGGTTCGCCCAAGTACGACCCAGTACGACCCAGTACGAGGGCGAACCGGCGCCTTGCCAGCAGAAACCCGGATCCACCGACTTAATCACCGCATTCCCGGCGCGGG
>NZ_DASQCC010000016.1:0-25576 GCF_035634895.1 Actinophytocola sp.
TGCGGCCGAGCTGAACCCCGACTCCCCGAAGGCGCCACGCACGTCCGGCATCTGCCAGCCGCCGGTGCACGCCATCGCGTTGCGGCGCATCGTGGACATCGCCCGTTCGCAGGGAGAGCGTGCCACGGCGTACGAGCTGCTGAAGTACGCGTGGCCCAAGCTGTACCGGTGGCACGAGTGGCTGGTGCGGCACCGGGACCCGCTCGGCACGGGCATGCTGGCCATCGTGCACGGCTGGGAGTCCGGCATGGACAACTCGCCGCGCTGGGACCTGCCGTACGCCGAGGTGGTGCCTGGCCCGGACCTGCCGCCGTACGTCCGCCTCGACCGCGGCCTGGTGGCGCACGCGGACAGCGAACGCCCGAGCGACGTCGAGTACGACCGGTACCTGTGGCTCATCGAGGAGATGCGCAAGGTCCGTTACGACGCGGACGCGGTCGTGCGCACGTCGAGCTTCCTGGTCGGTGACGTGTTCGTGACGGCGCTGTTCGCGCTGTCGAGCGAGGTCCTGGCGGAGCTGGGGGAGGAGAGCGAGCAGCCGGCGTGGCAGATCCGGCAGCTGCGTGGCTGGGCCCGGCGGTCGCGGGCGGCCGTGGCGGCGTCCTACGACCACGAGTCCGGCCTGGCCCGGGACCGCGACCTGCGTGGCGACCGCTGGCTGTCGTCGTCGACCATCGCCGGGTTCGCGCCGCTGCTGTGCGGCGGGTTGCCGGTGGACGCGGAGAAGAAGCAGCTGGCCATGCTCTGTGGCCCGGACTGGGCGGGACACCCGGCCCTGTTCGCGCAGATCCCGCCGTCGGTGTCCCCGAACGACCGGGGTTTCCGGCCGCGCGAGTACTGGCGCGGCCCGGTGTGGCCGGTGATCGCGTGGTTGTTCGGCTGGGCGTTCGAGCAGCACGGCTGGCTCGCGGAGTCGACCCACCTGCGCTCGGAGTGCCTACGGCTCGCCGCAGACGGCTCGTTCGCCGAGTACTACCACCCGCTGACGGGCGAGCCACTCGGCTCGCGGCAGCAGTCCTGGACCGCGACCGTGGTGTTGGACTGGCTGCACACCGAGTCATGAACGCCTTCGACCTGCCGGGCCGGTTCTGGCGCGGCAACCTGCACACCCACTCGAACCTGTCGGACGGGGCACTGTCCCCTTCGGACACGGTGGACTACTACCGGTCCGCCGGCTACGACTTCGTCGCGGTCACCGACCATTTCCGTGCCGTGTACGGGTTTCCGCTGACGGACACGCGTGCCTACCGCACACCGGAGTTCACGACGCTGCTCGGCGCGGAGCTGCACGGGTCGCGGCAGTCGTTCTCGTCGGACTGGCACATCGTGGCGGTGGGGCTGCCGCTGGGCTTCCCGCCGGCGGACCGTGGCGAGACCGGCCCGCTGCTCGCCCGCAGGGCGCGCCGGGCCGGCGCGTTCATCGGCATGGCGCACCCGGCGGCGTCCCTGCTGACGCTGGCCGACGCGGAGAGCCTGGACGCCGCGCACGCGATGGAGGTGTACAACGCGGTGTCGGCGGGGGAGGAGCGCGGCGACAGCTGGCACCTGTTCGACGCCATGCAGTCCCGCGGCCACCGGCTGTCCGCCTACGCCGCCGACGACGCGCACTTCCAGCCGCAGGACCCGCCGGGGTGTGCGGCGTGGGTGCAGGTGCGTGCGCGGTCGCTGGAGCCCACGCAGCTGGTCGCCGCGCTGAAGGGCGGGCACTACTACTCCAGCACCGGCCCGGAGCTGCACGACGTGACGGTGACCGGCGACCAGGTGACGGTCCGCTGCTCGCCCGCCAGCCGGATCCTCGTCACCGGCGGGGTGCCCGGCAAGCAGATCCTCGCCGGCGACAGGCTGTCCGAGGGCACCCTGCCGGTGAAGATGTTCCAGGACACCTACTTCCGGGTGACCGTCGTCGACGCCGCCGGCGGCCGGGCCTGGAGCAACCCGACCTGGCTGCGCTGATCACCGGTCACGGGCGGCCGTTCGTGCCGCGGCCGCACCGGCGCCGATGATCAGCAGCAGCACCGCCAGGCCCCAGCGGCGTTTCTTCTCCGTCGCGTCGTGGCCCGCCGCCGACGGCTCCACCACCTGCGGCGCCACGAGGTACCGGTGCCGTGAGGTGGTGGTGGTCGCGGGAGGCGCGGTGGTCGGGGGTGGGCCCGCCCCCACCTCGGTCGTGGTGACCGGCGGTGCCGGGGGTCGTCGGTCCGGGTCCGTCGCCGTTGTCGGCGGGGGCGCCGGCAGCGGGGGCGTTGTCGTCGCTGTTGTCGCTGTCGTGTCCGGCGGGGGTGGTGTCGTGGTCGTCGTGACCGGTGGCGGGGTCTGCGGGTGGGTGTGCGGCGGGGACTGGGGCAGCACGCAGATCGTCACGTTGACCACCACCGCGACGACGATCCCGATCAGGCAGTTCATCGCAGCCTCTCCAGTGCGGACCGGAACGCCGTCGGACCCACCTGCGCGCCGCCGCTGTACGGGTTCTGCAGCTGCTTCGTCGAGAACAGGAGCATGGTCATCGTCGCCGCCAGGATGGACACGATGAGGACCTGCGTCCCGGGTCTGGGGCCACCGAACAGGATCGGCAGTGCCACCGCCATCACGGCCCCGGCCACCAGCGCGAACCACACCACCGAGTTGACCTCGTCGTCCGACGCCGCGTTCAGCCGGTCCTGCCGTGCCTGGTACACCTGCCACAGCCGGGTGGCGGCCTCGATCTTCTGGCTGTTCGTCCAGTCGTCGGTCGCCGGGGTCGCGGCCACCGCGGCGCGCAGCTTCGCCAGCGTGTCCCACCCGGCGTCGCCGACGGGCTCGCCCGCCCGCATGCGCGGCCACTCCCGGTCGATCACCTCACGCGCGTAGTCCCGTGCCTGCGGCGCGACGTCGTTCGCGTGCATCGCCTTCGTGGCCCACACCGCCGCCACCAGGCTGTCCGCCTCCCGGTAGGAACCGGCCTCCGCGGCGGACACGCCGTCGAGCAGGGAGATCAGCACGAACGCGAGGAGTACCGCCTGTAGCCCGCCGACCAGCGTGAACACCTGGCCCGCCGCATCGTTGTTCCTGACGAGGCCGTCCGCCTCGCCGGTTCTGCGCACCAGGTAGGCCAGCCCGCCCGCGAGCATCGCGATGCCGACGACCCACAGCACGCCGGTGACGTACAGGTTCATGCCCAGTCCCGATTCCTCGCCGCGGTGACCCGCGAGGGCCGCCGTCCCGGCTTCACCGTGGGGAGCCCGAGTAGTGTCATCAAGCCGCCTTCAGTCGCTTGAGGACGGTCGCCGTGATGCCGTCCGCGTCCAGTCCGTGTGCCTTCAGGATCTCCGTGCGGCCGCCGTGTGGGAGGAACGCCGGCGGCAGCGCGAACGTCGCGACATGGCCGGGGTTCGTCAGCGACTGGGCGAGCCTGCCGCCCAGCGCCCCGGTGGCGGTGGTGTCCTCCACGGTCAGCACCAACCGGAACTCCGCGGCGAGCCGGACCAGGCCCGGATGCAGGGGCACTGTCCACTGTGGATCGACGACCATCGTGGGGACGTCGTGCCGGGCCAGCTCGTCCGCCGCGGCGAGGCAGGCGGCGGCCAGCGGACCGACCGCGACCAGCAGCACCGACGCGCCGGGCACCTCGCGCAGCACGTCGTAGCCGTCCGCCCGCCGCACGGCGGGGATGTCCTGGCCCGCGGGCGCCTTGGGGTACCGCAGGACGGTCGGCGCGTCGGAGACGCCGACCGCGGTGTCGAGCAGGGCGCGCAGCGTCGCCGGGTCGCGTGGCGCGGCCAGCCGCAGGCCGGGTACGACCGGCAGGACCGACGCGTCCCACATGCCGTGGTGGCTCGGCCCGTCCGGCCCGGTCACCCCCGCGCGGTCCAGCACGAACGTCACCCCGAGCCGGTGGAGCGCGACGTCCATCAGCACCTGGTCGAACGCGCGGTTGAGGAACGTGGCGTAGATGGCGACGACCGGGTGCAGGCCGCCCATCGCGAGGCCCGCCGCGCAGGTGACCGCGTGCTGCTCCGCGACGCCGACGTCGAAGACCCGATCGGGGAACCGTGCCGCGAACGGCCCGAGCCCGGTCGGCAGGGTCATGGCGGCGGTCAGGCACACGACATCCGGCCGTGCCGCGCCGAGTTCGACGACGGCGTCGGCGAACACCGAGGTCCAGGACCGGGCCTCGCCCGAGGAGGACGGGCCGATCGCGTGCATGCGGTCGGCGTCGTCCTCCTCCGCCGGTGGGTAGCCCTTCCCCTTCTCGGTGACGCAGTGCACGACCACCGGCCGTCCCAGCGCGGCCGCGTACTGGAAGGCCTTCTCCAGCGCGACGACGTCGTGCCCGTCCACCGGGCCCAGATAGGCGAACCCCAGTGTCGTGAACAGGTTCGTCGCGGCACGACCGGCACGCAGGCGGGCCAGGTGCGCCGCGAGGACGCCGACGGTCGGCGCGTACGAGCGGCCGTTGTCGTTCAACACGATGATCACGCGCCGCCCCGGCGCGGCGCCCAGGTTGTTCAGTGCCTCCCAGGCCATCCCGCCGGTCAGCGCGCCGTCACCCACCACCGCGACCACCCGGCGGCCGGTGTGGCCGCGCAGCTCGAACGACCTGGCCAGTCCGTCCGCATAGGACAGTGCGGTGGACGCGTGGGAGTTCTCGACGAGGTCGTGGACGGACTCGGTGCGGGACGGGTAGCCGGACGGGCCGCCGGCCTGCCGCAGCGCGCCGAGGTCACCGGCGCGGCCGGTGAGCAGCTTGTGCACGTAGGCCTGGTGGCCGGTGTCGAACAGCAGCGGGTCCCGCGGTGAGTCGAAGACCCGGTGCAGCGCGATGGTCAGCTCCACCACGCCGAGGTTCGGGCCGAGGTGGCCGCCGGTGCGGCGCACGGTGTCCACCAGGAACGCGCGGATCTTCGCGGCCAGCGCCATGAGGTCCACCACGGACATTCGGCGCAGGCCGGCGGACGTGGTCAGCGCGGTCAGCGGCATCGCGGAAACCTGAGGGGACGCATGGGTCTCCTGTCGTGGGAGGCGCAGCAGGCACGCCTCTTCATGGCACCGGGGACGGGGTCAGTGGTCGCGGTGGATCAGGTGGCGGGCCAGGTCGGTCAGCTCGGCGACCGGGGTCGTCGGGTCGAGGCCGTTCAGCTGGGCGATGGCCCTGACCAGCAGCTCGTCGGCCTGGGACTGGCTCCACGCGCGACCGCCGGCCTGCTCGACCAGGTCAGCCACGCGCGGCAGCTCGTCGTCGGGTGGGGGAGCGGTTCGTGCGTACACGTCGGCGAGCTCCCTGCCCGCCAGGTTCTCCGCCGTCAGCGCCGCGACCACCGGCAGGGACTTCTTGCGGTTGCGGAGGTCCGAGAACACCGGCTTGCCCGTCGTGTTCGGCCGGCCCCAGATGCCGAGCAGGTCGTCGACGTGCTGGAAGGCGAGACCGAGCTGTTCGCCGAACGCGCGCAGGTGCCCGATCTGGTCGATCGTCGCGCCGCCGAACAGGGCGCCCACCGCGCATGCGCCACCCATGAGCGCCGCGGTCTTGCCCATCACCATGTTCTCGCACTCGGCAAGGTCCACAGTGGACCGTTGCTCGAACGTCATGTCCGCCCACTGGCCGTCCACCAGGTCCTGCACGGCCTCGGTGAGCGTCCGTGTCGCCGGGCCGGCGGCCGGATGGCCGCTCGAGGCGAGGACGTCGAGCGCGAGCGTCAGCAACGCGTCCCCGGCGAGGATCGCCGCGCCGATGCCGAAGAGGCTCCACGCGGTGGGGCGATGCCGCCTGGTCAGGTCGCCGTCCATGACGTCGTCGTGCAGCAGCGAGAAGTTGTGCACCAGCTCGACCGCCACCGCGGCCGGCACCGACTCGCGGGGCGAGCCGCCGACGACCGCCGCGGACAGCAGCACGAGCGTCGGGCGGATAGCCTTGCCGCCCTGCGTCGACGCGTGCGAGCCGTGCTGGTCCCACCAGCCCAGGTGGTATCCGGCGATCCGCCGCATGGACGGCGGCAACGTGCCCACGGCCGTGCGCAGCGTGGGTTCGACCAGCTCCCGGCTCCACGCCAGCGTCTGGTCCGTGCTGATGATCTGCTCCGGTGCCACCATGGTCATCGTCCGATCTCGACGTTCTCGAGGACCCCCAGCGCGTCCGGAACCAGCACCGCCACCGAGAAGTACACGCTCACCAGGTACGACAGGACCGCGTGGTCGTCGATGCCCATGAACCGCACGTTCATGCTCGGCCGGACCTCGTCGTCGATGTCCACGGTGTGCAGGCCGATCACGCCCTGGTCCTCGACCCCGGTACGCACCACGATGATCGACGAGGAGTTCCCCTCGGTGATCGGGATCTTGTCGCACGGCAGGATCGGCACGCCGCGCCACGTCTGCACGGCCGAGCCCTCCAGCGGCACGTTCGCCGGGTAGATCCCGCGTTTCGTGCACTCGCGCCGGAACGCGGCGATCGTGCGCGGGTGGGCCAGGAAGAACCGGGACTTGCGGCGCCGGGACAGCAGCTCGTCCAGGTCGTCCGGGGTCGGTGGGCCGGACCGGGTGAAGATCCGCTGCGACAGGTCCGCGTTGTGCAGCAGGCCGAACGAGCGGTTGTTCACCATCTCGTGCTCCTGGCGCTCGCGCAGGGCCTCGATGGTCAGCCGCAGCTGCTCCTCGGTCTGGTTCATCGGGTCGTTGTAGAGGTCCGCGACGCGGCTGTGCACGCGAAGCACGGTCTGTGCCACGGACAGCTCGTACTCGCGTGGCGCCAGCTCGTAGTCGACGAACGTGGCTGGCAGCTCGGCCTCGCCGGCATGCCCCGACGACAGCTCGACGGCCGCCTCACCGGCCCGGTTCCGCGCCGGCACCGGCCGGGACAGCGTTTGTCGCAGGTGTTCGCGCAGGGTGTCGGACCGGCCGTTCAGCTGCTGGAACGACTGCCCGGCCAGCACGAGCACGGTGCACGGCGTGCCGGCCCGGACCGTGAAGCCCCAGGTCCCCTCGGTGCCGGCGAGCGCCTCGCTGCCGAAGTGGTCGCCGTCCGCGAGCACCGCGGTCACCTGGTCGTCGCCGTACGGTCCCAGGGTGATCTTGTTCGCCCGGCCGTGGGCCAGCAGGAACACCTCGGTGCGCGGCTGTCCCGACCCGACGATCACGTCACCGGCCGCGTACTCCCGCTGCTCGAACCGGTTCGCGAGCGCGGTGAGCACCTGCTCGTCGGCGAAGTCCCGCAGCAGCGGCAGCTCCCGCAGCTCGGCCGGCACCACGCGGACGGTGGTGCCCTCGCTGACGAACGACAGCCGGCCGTCGCCGACCGCGTAGGTCAGCCGGCGGTTCACCCGGTACGTGCCGCCCGCCAGGTCCACCCACGGCAGCATCCTGAGCAGCCACCGCGTGGTGATGTTGCGCATCTGCGGCCTGGACTTGGTGGTCGTGGCGAGGTTGCGGGCGGCGCCTGTCGTCAGGCTCGTCCTGGTCGCCTCGACAAGCGGAGTCTCCACAGTGGACACCGGGTCAGCCTTCCCTTCCCAGCTCGACGTTCTCGAGCACCCCGAGCGCGTCGGGCACGAGCACCGCACACGAGTAGTACGCGCTGACCAGGTACGACATGATCGCCTTGTCGTCGATGTTCATGAACCGCACCGAGAGGCTCGGCTGGTACTCGTCGGGGATGCCGGTCTGGTGCAGGCCGACGACGCCCTGCCGCTCCTCGCCGGTACGCAGCAACAGGATCGAGCTGGTGCGGTGCTCGCTCACGCCGATCTTGTTGCACGGGAGGATCGGCACGCCCCGCCACGCCGGCACGCGGTGCCCGTGGTGGTCGACGGAGTCCGGGTAGACGCCGCGCCGGCTGCACTCCCGGCCGAACGCGGCGATCGTGCGCGGGTGCGCCAGGAAGAAGCCCGGGTCCTTCCACACGGTCGCGAGCAGGTCGTCGAGGTCGTCCGGGGTCGGCGGGCCGGACCGGGTGTGGCGGCGTTGGGACAGGTCGGCATTGTGCAGCAGCCCGAAGTCCCGGTTGTTGACCAGTTCGTGCTCCTGGCGCTCGCGCAGGGCCTCGATGGTCAGCCGCAGCTGCTGCTCGAACTGGTTCATCGGGTCGTTGTAGAGGTCGGACACGCGGCTGTGCACGCGAAGCACGGTCTGTGCCACGGACAGCTCGTACTCGCGTGGCGCCAGCTCGTAGTCGACGAACGTGCCGGGCAGCCGGGCCTCCCCCTCGTGCCCGGACGACAGCTCGATCCGGGCCTCACCATGCGGGTTCTGTGCCCGCGACCGCCCCGACCGGAACGCGGCGACATGCGCCCGCAACGAGTCCGACCGGCCGAGGACCTCGTCGAAGACGGGCTGCGGCAGCACGAGCACGGTGCACGCGGTCTTCGCCCTGACCGAGTACTCCCACATGCTCTGGGGGTCGGCCAGCGTCTCGTCGCCGAAGTGGTCGCCGTTCGCGAGCGTGTCGAGCACCGCCTCGTCGCCGTAGCGGCCGGGGCCGACCTTCTGGACCTTGCCGTGCGCGATGAGGAAGGCCTCGTTCGACTCATGTCCGAACTCGACGACCGTGTCGCCCGCCGAGTACTCCCGCTGCTCGAACCCGTTCGCGAGCGTGTCGAGCACCTCGTCGTCCTCGTAGCCCCGCAGCAGCGGCAGCTCGCCGAGCTCGGCCGGGATGACCTGGATACCGTTGCCGCCACCGGTGAACGTGAGCCGGCCGTCGCAGACGGCGTGGGACAGGCGGCGGTTCACCCGGTACGTGCCGCCCGAGACCTGCACCCAGGGCAGCATCGCGAGCAACCAGCGCGACGAGATCGCCTGCATCTGGGGGACGGACTTCGTGGTCGTGGCGAGGTTCCGCGCCGCGTCCGTCGCCAGGCTCCGCCGTGGCCGGTCGCCGTTCGTCCCGGCACCGGACGCCACCGGTTCCGTCACCGTCACAACACACCACCAATCATGTGGTCGAGCTGTCGGAAAATGTGATCAAGTACGCGAGTTCATTCATTCCTACACCCGGACGGAACCGGTCCACAGTCGACCAAGAGAGTGACCACGAGCGTGGTCGGAAATTATCTGGGGATCACCGCGTATTCACTCGATCGTCGGGTGATGGTCGGCCGGCAAATTATCTGAGTGTGCGGCCGATATGCGGCACGAGATATGGTTGGGACGAAAGTGTGGTGGTGGGGACACGATTGGCTGAACCTCGGTAAATGCTGCGCTCACCGTATCGGCCTAATCCGTTCGGCCGGTTATATACGGTCAGTCGAGGACCGTTACGCAGACAGATCGGCACGGTCGACGAACTTACCGTCAACCGTGCCGGAATTCTGTTGTCGTGATTGTTTTGTCAGGCGCCCGCGGTGTCCAGCCGTCGCAAGTGATCTTCGGAGAGCTTGATGTCGAGCGCGGTCATCGAGGCGTCGAGCTGTGCCAGGGTGCGTGGCCCGGTCAGCGGTGTCACGGTCGGGTTCATCTGGTGCAGCAGCCAGGCGAGCACCAGTTGGTTCGGCCGTACCCCCAGTTCCGCGGCGAGGCCGGTCAGTGCCGCGAGCCGCGCGTCCGAGTCCGGGCCGGCGTAGTCGGACATCTTCGGGTCGACCGCGCGCTTCGCCGGGTCGTCGTAGATCCCGTTGAGGATCGGGGAGTACGCGACGAGTGAGATCCCCGGGTTGGCGCGCAGGTGGCTCAGTTGCTCGTCGTCCACAATGGACAGTGTGGCGGCGCCGCCGCGGGGCCGCAGGTAGCTGTGCTGTTGCTGGATGGCGACCGGCGCGGGCCACCCGTTGCGCTCGCAGAGACCGAGGATGCGCTCCAACCGCCAGGTGCGCACGTTCGACCAGCCGACGTAGCGGATCTTGCCGGCGCTGACGAACTGGTCGAGTGCCCCGAGCGTCTCCTCCAGCGGGGTGTCGAGATCGTCGACGTGGACGTAGTAGAGGTCGATGTGGTCGGTGCCGAGCCGGCGCAGGCTGGCGTCGAGCGAGTCACGGAGGGTCGGTGCGCCGGCGCCGACGTACTTCGCCGGCCAACCGTTGCCGCGCTGGGCATCCGGGTCCTCGACCCAGGCGCTGCCCTTGGTGGACAGGAAGACCCGGTCCCGGTTCCCGCGGCTGGCGAACCAGCGGCCCAGCACGGTCTCGCTCTCGCCGCCGGTCAGGCCCGGCTCGGGCCACCAGGCGTAGCAGTCCGCGGTGTCCACAAAGGATCCACCGAGGTCGAGGTAGCGGTCGAGCATGGTCAGTGAGGTCGGCTCGTCGGTGCGCGTACCCATCCACATCGCCCCGAGGGCGAGCTGGCTGACCTGCACACCGGTGCGGCCCAGTTCTGTCGTCTGCACGTCTTCGACACTATGTTCGCCCCGACTGATACGTCCAATGCAAACTTCGGCCCGGTTCAATACGCTGGACGTATGGAACTACGTCAGGCGGCCGCGTTCGTGGTGACGGCCGACGAGGGGCACGTGGGCCGGGCGGCGGCCCGGCTGCACGTCACGCAGCCGACACTGTCCAGGCAGATCGCGGCGCTGGAGCGGTCGCTCGGCGTGCCGCTGTTCGACCGGACCCGCAGGCAGCTGGCGCTCACGCCGGCGGGGGAGGTGTTCCTGGCCGGGGCGCGGGAGCTGGTGCGGCGGGCCGACGAGCTGGCGGCGGCGGCACAGCGGGCGCACCGGGGCGAGCTGGGCGTGCTGCGGGTGGGGTTCGTGCAGTCGGCGACGTTCGCCGCGCTGCCGCGGTTGCTGGGTGCGTTCCGTGCGGCGGTGCCGCACGTCCGGGTGGAGGTCACGGCGATGACCACGCTGCGTCAGGTGGACGCCCTGGCCGACGATCGCATCGACGCGGGCCTGCTGCGGCCCCAGTTCACCGTGCCCGACCTGCGACTGCGGACGATGTCCCACGACGAGCTGTGCGCCGCGCTGCCCGGCGGGCATCCGCTGGCGCGCCGCCGGCGGGTGTCGCTCGCGGACCTGGCGGACGAGTCCTTCGTGTTCTACGAAAGGGATTCCGGGCCCGCGGTGCACGACACGATCGTCGGGCACTGCCGGGCGGCGGGGTTCAGCCCCCGGATCGTGCAGGAAGCCGTTGACGTACAGACGATCGTGGCCCTGGTGGCCGCGAACCTCGGCGTGTCACTGCTGATCACGCCGACTCCGCACACGGACGAGAAGGCGGTCGTGTACCGGCCGCTGGTGGAGAAGCTGCCGACCTGGGAGATGTCCCTCGCCTGGTCGGTGCACAACAGGTCACCGGTCCTGGCAAGACTTCTGGAGTCCGCCCCGGCATGACGGCCAGTGACCAACCACGCCGCTCGGGTGAACTCGACGCATCGCCGCTGGACTACCTATGCTGGCCGGGATGAGCCACGTACCGAGCCGGGTCCTGGTCACCGGGGCGGCTGGCCGGCTCGGCAGTGCGGTGCTGCGCGTTCTCGCGGCACAGGGCGCGGCCGTGGTCGGCCTGGACCGCGTCGACCCAGGCGGCGTTGAAACGTTCTTCACCGGCAGTGCCGGCGACGTCGACCTGGTCGCGCGGGCCGTTGCCGGCGTCGACGCCGTGATCCACCTCGCCGCCATCCCGCGGCCCACCCTCGGCGCGCCCGAGGAGGTGTTCGTCAACAACGCGGCCGCCACGTTCGTCGTCCTCGACCAGGCGGCGCGGGCCGGCGTACGGCGCGCGGTGATCGCGAGCAGCCTGTCGATCACCGGGCTGCCGTTCTCGCCGCGGCCGGCCGTGCCCGGCTACGTGCCGGTCGACGAGGCGATGCCGCTGCAGATCGGCGACCCGTACGCACTGTCCAAACTGGCCGATGAGGCGACCGCCGAGATGGTCGCGCTCCGGGACGGCATGACTGTGGTCCCGCTGCGGTTCCCCATGCTCGGCGAGCCCGAGTTCCTGGTCGCCGAGGCCGAGCGGCACCGCGCCGACCCGGCGTACGCCGCCGCCTCGCTGTGGGCCTACCTCGACATGCGCGACGCCGCCATGGCCTGTTGGCTCGGCCTCACCGTGCCGGCGACCGGCGTGCACCCGCTGTACCTGGCGGCGCCGGAGACGCTCTCGCCGTACCCGACGGAGGACCTCGTCGCACGCTGCTTCCCCGGGGTGCCGGTCCGTGCCCCGCTGCCCGGGCGCACCGTGCCGATCGACACGTCCGCGGCCAGTTCGCTGCTCGGTTTCACCGCCGCGCACCTCTTCGACATCACCCCGGCGGAGCTGCCATGACCTACCTCGACGAGTTCGCGCCGCACCAGGGACTGCGCACCCCACGCGCGTACCTGCGCACCGACGCACCGCGGCTGGCGCTGGACGGGGACTGGCGGTTCCGGCTGTCGCCGATCGCCGACCTCCCGGCCGACTTCGCCGACCCGGCGTTCGACGACGGTGGCTGGGACACACTGGCGGTCCCGGCCCACTGGACGCTGCACGGATACGGGAGTCCCTGGTACACCAACGTTGTCTACCCGTTCCCGGTCGACCCGCCGCACCCGCCGGAGGAGAACCCGACCGGTGACTACCGTGTCGCGTTCGACCTGCCCGACGACTGGGCGGGACGGTCGGTGGTGCTGCGGTTCGACGGCGTCGAGTCGTGCGCGAAGGTCTGGCTCAACGGCACGGAGTTGGGGTTCTTCACCGGGTCGCGGCTGCCGGCGGAGTTCGACGTGACGCCGGTGCCCGGCCGGAACGTGCTGGCCGTGCGGGTGCACCAGTGGTCGGCCGCCAGTTACCTGGAGGACCAGGACCAGTGGTGGCTGCCCGGCATCTTCCGGTCGGTGACCCTGGAGGCACGCGGCGACCTCGACGACGTGTTCGCCCACGCGTCCTATGTGGACGGACAGGGCACGTTGCTGGTCGACGCCTCGGTGCCGGCGACGGTGTCCGTGCCCGCGCTCGGCATCTCCGTGCCCTCCGGCACGTCGGTCACGGTTCCGGTCGAGCCGTGGAGCGCCGAGCGGCCGCGGCTGTACGACGCCACGGTGTCGACCCCGGCCGAGACGGTCGAGCTGCGCATCGGGTTCCGCACGGTGTCCATCGTGGACGGTGTGCTGCTGGTCAACGGCGAGCCGGTCCAGTTCCGGGGCGTGAACCGGCACGAGTTCCACCCCGACCACGGGCGTGCGGTGCCGTCCGAGACGATGCTCGAGGACGTGCTGCTCATGAAGCGGCACAACATCAACGCCGTGCGCACGAGCCACTACCCGCCACATCCCGCGTTCCTCGACCTGTGCGACGAGTACGGCCTGTGGGTGATCGACGAGTGCGACCTCGAGACGCACGGGTTCACGTTCTCCGGCTGGGAGAAGAACCCGTCGGACGTGTCCTCCTGGCGCGACGCCTATCTGGACCGGATGCGCCGCACGGTCGAGCGGGACAAGAACCACGCGAGCATCGTGCTGTGGTCGCTGGGCAACGAGAGCCACACCGGCGCGAACCTCGCGGCGATGGCGTCGTGGACGCGGCAGCGGGACCCGTCCCGGCCGGTGCACTACGAGGGTGACGCCGACTGCGCGTACGTCGACGTGTACAGCCGCATGTACGCCTCGCACGCCGAGGTCGACAAGATCGGGCAGGAGCCCGGGATCCCGTTCCTGCAGTGCGAGTACGCGCACGCGATGGGCAACGGGCCGGGCGGGTTGGCCGAGTACGTCGCGTTGTTCGACAAGTACCCGCGCATCGCCGGCGGTTTCGTGTGGGAGTGGATCGACCACGGGCTGCGGCATCCGGAGTTCGAGTACGCGTACGGCGGTGACTACGGCGAACCCATCCACGACGGGAACTTCGTGGTGGACGGGCTGGTGTTCCCGGACCGCACGCCGTCGCCGGGCCTGCTGGACGTGAAGAAGGCGTACGAACCGCTCCGGATCTCCTTCGTGGACGGGCGGGTGGTCGTGCGGGAGCTGCGACCGGTGCCGCCGCTGCGGTTCGAGTGGACGGCTGGTTCCTCGTCGGGCGTGCTGGACGCCTCGTTCACGCTGCCGTCCCTGCCGCCGTCCGCCGAGGAGACGTGGCTGACCGTGCGGGCGGTGCTGGCGTCGGACGAGCCGTGGGCGCCCGCCGGGCACGAGATCGCGTGGGCGCAGCACCAGCTGTCGGCCGGGGACGACTCGGTGCCGGCCGGCCCCGATCGTCCACAGTGGATCGACAGTGGGATCTCCTTCGGCACGGCGGAGTTCGACCGCTTCGGCCGGTTGACGACCTTCGGTGGCCTCGCGGTCGGCGCGCCGCACCTGTCGCTGTGGCGGGCGCCGACCGACAACGACCGGGGCGAGTACGTCAACCTGCACGAGACGTGGCGGGCTCTCGGCCTGCACCGCCTGACACACCGGTTCGACTCGCTGACGGCCGGCGACACGCTGGTCGTGCGGGAGCGGACGGCCGCGGCGGCGCTGGCGCGAGGCGTGCAGGTGACCTACGAGTGGGCGTCGGCGGGTGACGGGCTCGCGCTGACGGTGCGGGTGGACCCGGACGGCGAATGGCCGGAGCCGATCGCGAAGCTGGCGCTGACACTGCCACTGCCGGCGTCGCTGGACCGTGTGACATGGTTCGGCCGCGGTCCCGGCGAGTCCTACCCGGACACCGGCCTGGCGACGCGGTTCGGCCGGTTCGAGTCCACTGTGGACGATCTGCAGACGCCGTATGTCAGACCGCAGGAGAACGGCCGGCGCGGCGAGGTCCGCTGGGCGACGCTGACCGACACGCTCGGCCGCGGCCTGCGGGTCGGCGGCTCGTTCGGCTTCGCCGTGCGCAGGTGGACCGACGCCGACCTGGCCGCCGCGCGGCACCGGAACGAACTGGTCGCCGGTGACGGTCTGTGGTTGACCATCGACGTGGGGCAGCAGGGAATCGGCACCGGATCGTGCGGACCGGGCGCTTTGCCCGAATACCTGCTCACGCTGCGGAAGACCGAGTTCACCGTCGTGTTGTCACCGTTGTCGTGACCCGGTTGTTCTGCCAGTATGCGTGGCCATGGCAAGCACACTGAACCCGTACATCAACTTCGCCGGCAACGCCCGGCAGGCCATGGAGTTCTACGAGCAGGTGTTCGGTGGCACGCTGCGGCTGAGCACGTTCGGTGACTTCGGTTCGGAGGACGCACCGAACGGCATCATGCACGGCCAACTCGAGACACCGAGTGGCTACACGCTCATGGCCGCCGACAACCCACCCGGCCAACCACACCAGCCGGGCAACAACATCACCGTCTCCCTGAGCGGCGACGACGGTGAGGAGCTACGCGGCTACTTCGACAAGCTGTCCAGCGGCGGCACCGTGACCCTGCCCCTGGAGAAGCAGGCTTGGGGCGACGAGTTCGGCATGGTGGTCGACCGGTTCGGCATCGCCTGGATGGTCAACATCGGCACCGCCACGGAAGGTTAGGCGCCTTCCCGAAGAGGCGTCCTGAGTCGAGCGGCGGTGCATGGGATGGAGCGGCGACGGGTGCTGCCATGCCGGTGCGGCACCCGTCGCCGTGCCTAGGGGTTCAGCCGACGTTCCACTTCTGGCTGGCCGCACCGGTGCAGGTCCAGATCTGCAGGCGCGTGCCGTTCGCCGAGCTGCCGCCGGTCGCGTCGAGGCACTTGTTGGCCCCGACGTTCGCGATGTCCTTGGCCGCCTCGACCCGCCACTTCTGCGCGTTGGATCCGTTGCAGTCGTAGAGCTGGATCTTCGTGCCGTCGGCCGTGCCGGCCGCGGTGACGTCCAGGCACTTGCCCAGCGCGCGGATCGTGCCGTCCGAGCCCACGGTCCACTGCTGGGCCGCGGTGCCGTTGCAGTCGTACAGCTGGACGGCGGTGCCGTTCGCGGTCGCGGCGCCGGCCACGTCCACGCACTTGCCGCCGATGCCCGTGATCCGGCCGCCGGTGCCACCGCCTCCGCCGCTCGTGTCGTTGGTGACACGCACGTAGTCGACGGTCAGCGTGTTCGGCATCGGCGTGCTGCCGTCGGGGTCACCCGGCCAGTAGCCGCCGACCGCGAGGTTCAGGATGACGAAGAACCCGTGGTCGTACACCCACCGGTTGCCGTTGAGGTCGGCCGGAGTCCTTGTCTGGTAGGCGTTGCCGTCAACCGACCAGACGATCTTGTTGGGGGACCAGTCGACGCGGAACGTGTGGAAGCCGTCCGCGAACGGCGAGCCGATCGAGTAGCCTGCGCCGATGCCACCGGAACCGGAGTAGCCGGGGCCGTGGAGCGTGCCATGGACGGTGTTCGGCTCGAAGCCGACGTTCTCCATGATGTCGATCTCGCCGTCGGTCGGCCAGTTGCCGCCGCCCAGCAGCCAGAACGCCGGCCACATGCCCTGTCCGCGCGACATCTTGAGGCGCGTCTCGAAGCTGCCGTAGGCCTGGGAGAACTTGCCGGACGTGTTGAGCCGGGCCGAGGTGTACTCGCACCGGCCGTACCAGCAGTTGTAGTTGCCGGGGTTCTCGCGCCGCGCGGTGATCACCAGGTTGCCCTGGCCGTCGTGCACGGCGTTGCTGGTCGAGTTCGTGTAGTACTGCCGCTCGTGGTTGTTGACGTTGTCGCCCGTCTCCATGTTCCACTTCGAGCCGTCGACCGGCGTGCCGGCCGGTGCGTTGAACTCGTCGTCGAACGTGGTTGCCGCGATGCCGACGTCGCTGCGGGCGTTGTCGGCCGGCGCGGCGGCCAGCGCGGTGTGGTTCGCGGGTGTCAGTACTGCCGCGGACGTGGTGAGCACGGCCGCGATCGCCAGTAGAAAACGTCGAGAGGGGTGCGTGGACATCTATGTCACCGCCGACGCTCGTGTGTTTGTTGTCTTTGGCAACAAAGAGTGCCATGGTCCAGACCACGCGACAAGGGGTCAGACCAATTTTCTGAAACCGGTTCCGGCGCCCCGATCTTAACCCATCGCTTAACAGGCGGCTGCGATACGGTCACTGTCCGCGTAGCTTGGAGTGATGACTGGAGCACGAGACCAGGCAGCTGTGCGGGACATCTGGGAGCTGAGCGGCGCTGAGCTGCCGCAGGGACACGGCAAGGCGTGCAAGGCCATGAAACACGTCGGTTTCGCCGAGGTGGACGACGACCTCCGCGCCGCGTGGCGGGACAAGCTGGCGCGTGAGGGCAAGCTGGGGTCCCGGACCGTCGCCGACCTGTTGGCCGAGCGTCGCGGTGACTGACGGTGGTGTCGCCGGCCTGACCGAGGCCCTGCGGGAGGGTGGCTACCTGGCCGATCGTGGGCTCGCGACCGCCGTGCACGTCGCGTTGTCGCTGCGGCGGCCGCTGCTGCTCGAGGGCGAGGTCGGGGTCGGCAAGACCGAGATCGCGAAGGTGCTGGCCACGGTCCTGCACCGCGACCTGATCCGGCTGCAGTGCTACGAGGGCATCGACACGAACCAGGCGCTGTACGAGTGGGACTACTCGCGCCAGCTGCTGCACCTTCGAGCGTCGTCGCAGGCCGCCGACCTGTTCGGCCCGGAGTTCCTGCTGGAACGGCCGCTGTTGCGGGCCGTCCGCGCGGGCGAGCGGGCCGTGCTGCTGATCGACGAGATCGACCGCGCGGACGACGAGTTCGAGGCGTTCCTGCTGGAGGTGCTGTCGGACTTCCAGATCAGCATCCCGGAGATCGGGACCGTTGCGTGCGAGCGGCCGCCACTCGTGATCCTGACGTCGAACCGGACCCGCGAGCTGCACGACGCGTTGCGGCGGCGGTGCATGTACCACTGGATCGACTACCCGTCGTTCGATCGCGAGGTCGAGATCGTGCTGCTGCGGTCCCCCTCGGTGCCGGCGGCGCTGGCGCGGTCGGTGGTGGCGGCCGTGACCCGGTTGCGCGGCCTCGACCTGGTCAAACCGCCGGGCGTGGCGGAGACGATCGACTGGGCCACGACGCTGGAGTTCCTCGGCGCGGCCGGGCTGTCGCTGCCGCTGGCCGAGGATACGCTCGGCGCGGTGGTGAAGGAGCACGACGACCTGGCGCTGGTGCGGGAGTCGCTGGGCGAGATCGTCTCCGATGCATGAGCTCGTCCGGTCGCTGGTGGGTTTCGCACGGGCGTTGCGAGCGGCCGGGCTGGTGGTCGGCACCGGTGACGCGGACGCCTTCTGCGCGGCGGCCGCCTGCCTGGACCCGACCGATCTCGCCGATCTCTACTGGGGCGGCCGGTGCACGCTCGTGACGCGGCACGCGGACATCCCGTTGTACGACGCGGTGTTCCGGCGGTACTTCCTCGGCGGGGCCGATGCCGCCGCCGTCGGGGAACCGCGTCCGGCGCCGGCCGCGGTCCGCTTCGGGACGTTCACGGTGCCGTCGGTGGAGCCGGGTGCCGCCGAGCTCGAACAGGAGTCCCTGGGACTGGTGGCGTCCACTGTGGACATCGCGCGGCGGCGGGTGTTCGTGTCGTGCACGCCGGCGGAGCTGGCCGAGCTGCGGCGAATCCTCGCCCGGCTGCGGCTGACCCCGCCGCGACGGCGGACGCGCAGGCTTGGCCCCGCGCGGGCGGGGCGGGTGCTGGACCTGCGGCGGATGGTGCGTGCGGCGCTGCGTACGCAGGGAGAGCCGGCCTCGTTGCGGTGGCGCGAGCGGCGGTCGCGGCCCAGGCGGCTGGTGCTGCTGCTGGACGTGTCGGGTTCGATGGCCGCCTTCTCCCGGACGCTGCTGCAGTTCGCGCACACGACGGGGCGGTCGTCCCGGCGGGTGGAGGTGTTCTGTTTCGGGACCCGGCTGACGTACCTGACGCGGGTGCTGCGGAAGCGGTCGGTGGACGAGGCGCTGCGGATGGCCGGCGAGACGGTGGCCGACTGGGAGGGCGGCACGAGGATCGGCGCTTCGGTGGACGCGTTCGTGCGGGGGTGGGGCAGGCGGGGGATGTCCCGCGGGGCGACGGTCGTCATCTGCTCGGACGGGTTGGACCGTGGCGAGCCGGTGCTGCTGGCGTCCTCTTTGGACTCGCTGGCGCGGCTGAGCCACCGCATTCTCTGGGTGAGCCCACATGGGACGGCTCGCTCGGTGGCGATGATGGTGGCCGAGCCGTACCTCGACGCCGTCCTGCCGGCGGCCTCGCTGGGGGACTTCGCGCGGCTGTTGCCACTGTTGGGCTGACTCCCCAGGCATGCGCGCGCCGCGGGTCAGTCCGGGGTCCTCGGGGAGGTGAGCGGGCTCGCCGTGCGGGTCTCGTACTCGCCGATCCATTCCGGGCGCCAGCTGTTGTCGAACTTCTGGGTGTTGCAGTGCGGCTCGTACATGGCGACCAGCTCCGCCACTATCCGTTCGCGGTGGGGGCGGGTGTCGCCCGGTACCTCGAACCACGCGACGTGGAGTTTCCACCTGTCGCCTGCCCGTGCGGTCCAGCACGGTGTCCTCGGGTGGCGGAACGGCAGCCCGGCCGCCGACAGGTCGTCCGCCTGGTCGGCGTGGATCACCGCGTAGCGGGACGACGGCGGTAGCCGGTACATGATCACGTAGACGCCCGGCCTGCCCGGCGGCACCCAGCCACCGAGCAGGCGTGGGCCCTCGAACAGGTAACCCGCGGCCGACCCCAGTCTGATCACTTCGACCGGTAGCCCACCGTCTCGTGTAGACGCGACCGCCTCGTGCCCGACGCCGGGCGCGCCGGGCCGCGTGGCGGGACGGCCGACGCCGCACCCACGATCCGTTCCGCGAAACCGTAGAGCAGCGGCAACGCCGAGGCCACCACCTTCCCCGTGCGGTTGATGTGCTCCACCCCGGGCACGATGTCCGCGGCGTGGCCGCGGATCTTCTTCACCAGCCGCGCGCATTCCGCCAGGTTCGTGGCGATCCGGGTCAGCAGCGTGCCGATCCAGAACAGGAAGAACGCCAGGCCCGCGATCAGCACCACGATCTCGACCACCGTCAGCACGATCACGACGCACCACCCGACGCCACGCGGCCCAGGAACAGGTGATGCCGCAGGCCTTCCGCCAGCACCGCCTCCACCCCGTCGGCCGTCCTCGGGACCAGGGCGGCGTGTTCGGTGTTCTCCGCCACCGACTCCAGCGTGTGCCGGACCTCCGCCACCCGCCGGTCGATCAGCCTCACGAAGTACACCAGCAGGCTCAGCAACGCCACCACGGCCACGATCACGACGGCGCCCAGCACCAGCACCAACGTCCAGTACTCGTTGTCGGTCATGTCAGCCTCCCAGCCTGGCTCGGCCCCGCGCGAGACCGGCGACGATCTTCTCCGCGTGGTCGATCGTCGTCGACAGCGCGGCCAGTGGCGCCGTGTTCGTGCGCGCCTGGACCAGGGCGCGGTCGATCTGCGTCGCGCGTCCGGCGATTCCGCGTGCCAGCAGGATGATCGGCGTCACGAGCGCGACCACCGCCACCACCACGACCAGCCCGATGATCAGGCCGAGTGTCCAGCCGCTCATGTCACACCCCCTCCGCCCACTCGCGGACAGGTTTCAGGTTGGCGTTGACCGAGGTCAGCCTCGCCGGCACCGTGCTCGTGCGGTCCGCGATCGACTCGACGCCGCCGATGACCGCGTCCAGCGTGTGCGTCACGTGTCGCAGGTGGACGATCACGCGCAGCAGCGCGACCGCGGTCAGTCCGATGATCAGTGCCGCGGCCACCAGTGTGACCCACGCTACGGCAGGCATTACCCCTCCAACAGCTTCTGCACGCTGCCGGCGTAGCGGACCGCGCCGACCTGGACTTCCTTGATCGTCTCGTCGCTCGTCGCCAGCAGTCCGGGCACCGGTTCGAGGTCGTCGTTCAGCCCACCGCCGTCGGCGAGGATCTCGTCGCCCGCGTCGCGAATCCGTTCGACGGCCGCGAGGATCCGGTTGAGCAACGCGATCACGACCGGCAGCACCACGACCAGCAATGCCAGCGCGCCCACCCACCACAGAGCCATGTCAGACACCCTTCGTACGGAGACGCCGCGCGTTCGAGCCGAAGAACCGCCAGAAGACCCGTCGCAACGCGGTCGTCGCGGCCGCGAGGCCGATCGCGAAGCCGCTCACCGAGCCGGCGCCCCCGGTGCGTTCCTCGCCGCGGGCCCAGCGCGGGATGTCCTCGGCCACGTTCGTCGCGAACCGTCCCAACAGGACGTTCGTGACGTCGGTGATCATGCCGCGGCCGTACTGGGCGGCCGCACCCGCGATCGTGAGGTCCTGCTCGACCGCGATCCGGGTGCCGCCGGCGGACTTGCTGAGCGTCGCCGTCAGGACCATCGACGCGTGGCCCTTGCCGCGTTCCTCCGCGCCGGCCGCGTTCAGCACGACTCGCCGCCCGGCCTCGTCGCGCTCGACGATCCGTGCCGTGCCGGCGAAACGCAGGGACACCGGACCCATCCGGACGCTGACCCGGCCCTTGTAGTTGTCCTCGTCCACGACCTCGGTCAGCTCGGTGCCCGGCAGGTTGGGTGCCATGCGGGGCACGTCGAGCAGGTAGGCCCACACCCGCTCGACCGGTTGTGGCACCTCGAAATCACTGGTGATCAGCACGTCAGCTCCTCACCGGGGGCGCGCCGGACACGTTCTGTCCGCTGTTGATGGCCTCCCACACCCGGTCCGGCAGCAGCGGCATGTCGATGTTGCGGACCCCGGTGTCGGACAGGGCGTCCAGCACCGCGTTCACGAACGCCGCGGGCCCGCCGACCGCCGCGCACTCGCCGACGCCCTTCGCGCCAAGGGGATGGTGCGGACACGGCGTCACGACCTCGTGCAGCTCGAAACCCGGTGTCTCCCAGGCGGTCGGCAGCAGGTAGTCCATGTAGTTCGAGCCGACGCAGTTGCCGTCCGCGTCGAACGTGATGAACTGCATGTTCGACATCGCGTACGCCTCGGTCAGGCCGCCCATGATCTGCCCCTCGACGATCATGGGGTTGATCCGCACGCCGCAGTCGTCGACCGCGACCACGCGCAGCACGTCCCACACGCCGCTCTCCGGGTCGACCTCAACCGTCACGATGTAGCAGGCGAACGGCCAGGTCAGGTTCGGCGGGTCGTAGTAGGCGTTGTTCTCCAGGCCGGGTTCCATGCCGTCGGGCATGTTGCCGTACGCGGCCGCCGCACACTCCTGAATGGACACACCGCGGTCCGGCGCGCTGCGGATGTAGAACCGGCCCAGCTCCCACTCGACGTCCTCCTCGGACACTTCGAGCAGGTGCGCGGCGAGCTTGCGTGCCTTGGCGCGGATCTTGCGGGCCACCATGGCCACCGCCGCGCCCGCGACCGGCGTCGACCGGGACGCGTAGGTGCCCATGCCGAACGGCGCGGTGTCCGTGTCGCCCTCCTCGACGACCACGTCCGCGGCCGGGATGCCCAGCTCGTGCGCGACGATCTGCGCCCACGTGGTCTCGTGACCCTGCCCCTGCGTCTTCGCGCCGGTCCGCAGGATCGCCTTGCCGGTCGGGTGCACCCGCAGCTCGGCCGAGTCGAACATCTTGATGCCCAGGATGTCGTACTCGCGGCTGTTGCCGGCGCCGAGCGGCTCGGTCATCGTGGAGATCCCGATGCCCAGCAGCCGTCCGTGCTTCGCGGCCTCCTCCTTCTCGCGGAGGAACTGCTCGTAGTCGATGGCCGCCAGGCCGATGTCGAGACACTTCTGGTACTGGCCGGAGTCGGTGAGGAAGCCGAACGGCGTGCGGTAGGGGAACTGGTCGTCGCGCACGAGGTTGATCCGGCGGAACTCGGCGGGGTCCATGCCGAGGTCGGCCGCGGCCGCCGCGATGATGCGTTCCTGGAAGAACATCGCCTCGGTGACCCGGAACGAGCACCGGTACGCCACACCACCCGGCGCCTTGTTCGTGTAGGCGCCGCGGGCCGTGATGTGCCCGGTCGGGATGTCGTAGCAGGCGAACGCCGAGTGCACGAGCCCGATCTTGAACTTGCTCGGCTGCGCGTCGGAGAAGAACGCGCCCTGGTCGGTGTCCGCGTGGAACCGGACGCCGAGGATCCTGCCATCCCTGCGCAGCGCCAGCTCCCCGTCGAAGTACATGTCCCGCGCGAACCCGGTCGAGATGAGGTTGCCCGACTTGTCCTCGATCCACTTGACCGGCGTGCCGAGCAGGATCGAGCACAGGATCGCGCAGACATATCCGGGATATACCGGCACCTTGTTGCCGAACCCGCCGCCGATGTCCGGCGAGACGATCCGGATCATGTGTTCGGGCAGCTCCGCCACGAGCGCCACCGCGGCCCGGATGATGTGCGGCGCCTGCGTGGTCATGTAGACGGTGAGCTTCTCGGTCGCCGGGTCGTAGCTGGCGACCGCGCCGCAGTTCTCGATGGGCGAGGGGTGCGAGCGCGGGTAGTGCAGCGACAGCTTGGAGACCACGTCGGCCTGCTCGAACGCGCGGTCGGTGGCCGCCTTGTCGCCGACCTCCCAGGCATAGCAGGTGTTGTCGGTCTGGCCTTCCTTGTCGTCGCGGATGATCGGCGCGTCCGGGGCGTGTGCCTGCCGCGGGTTCACGATCGCCGGCAGCGGCTCGTACTCGACGACGATGGCCTCACAGCCGTCCTTCGCCGTGTACGGGTCGTCGGCGACCACGCACGCGACCTCCTGGCCCTGGAAGCGAACCTTGTCGGTCGCGAGCACGGCCTGCGTGTCGTAGGACAGGGTCGGCATCCACGCGAGGTTGCGCTGTGCGGCCATCTCGCCGGTCAGCACCAGCCGGACACCGGGAATCTCCCACGCCTTGCTGGTGTCGATGGACTTGATGCGCGCGTGCGCCACCGGGCTGCGCAGGATCTCCATGTGCAGCATGCCCGGCAGCGTGATGTCGTCGACGTAGTTGCCGCGCCCGCGGATGAACCGCGCGTCCTCGACGCGTTTCCGGCTGGCGCCGAGGCCGCCGATGCCTATCTCGTCGAGCTGCGATGGGTTGGTCACCTCACACCTCCGCGGGCTTCATCTTCGCGGCGGCCCACAGGACGGCCTTGACGATGTTCTGGTAACCCGTGCAGCGGCACAGGTTTCCCGACAGCGCCCAGCGGACCTCCTCCTCGGTCGGGTCGGGATTTCGTTGCAGCAGGGCCATCGCGCTCATCATCATGCCGGGAGTGCAGTAACCGCACTGGAGTCCGTGCTCCTCTCGGAAGCCCTCCTGGACCGGGTGCAGCTCGCTGGCCTTCGCCATGCCCTCCACGGTCGTGACCTCGTGCCCGTCCGTCTGGACGGCGAGCATGGTGCACGACTTGACCGCCGTGTTGTCGACGAGGACGGTGCACGCGCCGCAGTTCGTCGTGTCGCAACCGATGTGGGTACCGGTCAGGCCGAGTCCCTGGCGCAGCAGGTGCGCCAGCAACAGGCGCGGCTCGACCTCGGCCGTGCGCGTGGCGCCGTTGACCGTGACGGTGATGCTTCGCTTGTCCACGTGATCCCCTTCAGACGGCGACCGGCGTCAGCTCGAGCGCGCGGGTGACGAACGTCCTGACGACGTGCCGTTTGTAGTCCGCGCTGCCGCGGTGGTCGGTCCGTGGCTGGGCGGCCTCGGCGGCGAGCCGGGCGGCCTCCTCGACGACCTCGGGTTCCAGCGCGCTGCCGGCCAGCACCTGTTCGGCAGCGACCACCTTGATGTTGTTGGCCCCCACCCCGGTCAGGGCGACGCCGGCCGTCAGCACCGTGCGCCCGGCCAGCTCCAGCGCCACCGCGACACCGGCGGTCGCGAAGTCACCGACCCGGCGTTCCAGCTTGAGATAGCGGCCGAACGGGGTCCCGGTGGGCACCGGGATCCGGGCCGCGATCGCGATCTCCCCTGGCAGCAGGGCGTTCTGGAACGGTCCGGTGACGAACTCGCCGGCCGGGACGACCCGGCGGCCGTTCGGTCCGGTCGCCACGATCGACCCGTTGAGCGCGAGCATCACGGACGCCCAGTCGCCCTGCGGGTCTGCGTGACACACCGACCCGACGAGCGTGCCGCGGTTGCGCACGATCGGGTCGGCGATCAGCGGCGCGGCGGACGCCATGAGCGGCCACCGGTCGAGTCCGGTCGAGTACTCCAGGTCGACGTGCCGGCAGAGCGCGCCGACCTCCAGCGCGCCGTCGCGGACCTCGTGGTACCCGAGGTCGGGCAGGCCGTTGATGTCGACGAGCAGCTCCGGTGTCGCGAACCGCAGCTTGACCATGGGGATCAGGCTCTGTCCACCGGCGAGGACCTTGGCCTCCTCGCCGTAGGTACGCAGCAGTTCGAGCGCGCCGCCGAGGGACTCCGGTGCCTCGTAACGGAACCGTGCCGGGTACATCAGGTCTGCTCGGGTTCGCGCACGGCAACGGGCAGGGACTCGTCGTCGGGGTCCGGCCGCGGCTCCTGATGCGGCGGCCACGGCCCGGCGACGGGCTGCGCCGCCACCTTCAGCCAGCTCACGACCGACGGAAACGCCCAGATGGTGGGGCTCTTCCCGGTCCTGGGCGCATCCTCGAACAGCTCATACATACGTGGGTTCCCGCCGTCCATGCGCTGATCGTCGTAACGCGGCTCGACCGGTCGCAAGCACTCCGTAACCGATTGCTTAATGCCCCATAAGCGTTCCCGGTCCCGCTGGTGTCCCGCGCCGGAAATCAGGCAACCAATTCGGCGGCCCAGCTTCCTGCTGGCGGCGTTGCCGGTTCGCCCAAGTACGACCCAGTACGACCCAGTACGAGGGCGAACCGGCGCCTTGCCAGCAGAAACCCGGATCCACCGACTTAATCACCGCATTCCCGGCGCGGG
>NZ_DASQCC010000017.1:0-34710 GCF_035634895.1 Actinophytocola sp.
CAGCTGCTCAGGCGCGCCGAGGCCGTCACGGGCACCAGCGCGCGGCTCGACCGGCGTACCGCGGGTTACGTCCTGGCGGTCGACCCCGGCAAGGTCGACCTGCACCGCTTCACCAGCTTGGTCGAGCGCGGCGGCGACCACACACATCCCGTGGAGGAGCGCGTCGAGTCGCTCGCGGAGGCACTGCGTCTGTGGCGCGGCCTGCCGCTCGCCGGCATACCGGGCGACTGGGCCGCGCAGGTTCGCGACACCTGGCACCGTCGGCGCCTCGACGCCGTCGTCCGGTGGGCCGCGCTCCAGCTCGACCTCGAACGCGCCGACGAGGTGCTCGCCGTGCTGCCCGGCCTCGTCGCGGAGTACCCGCTCGCCGAGCCGCTCGAGGTCCTGTTCCTGCGCGCGCTGCACGCCGCCGGCCGCGACGCGGAAGCCATCGACCGCTACGCCGTCGTCGCGCAACGCCTCGCCGAGGAGCTCGGCACCGATCCCGGTCCGGAGCTGCGCACCCTGCACGGCGCGCTGCTGCGTGGCGAACTGCCGGTGGCCGACCGCCGGGAAGCGCTCGGGGCACCCGCGCAGCTGCCGCCCGACGTGTTCGGGTTCGCCGGCCGCGACGAGGAACTGCGCCGGCTCGACGGCATCGTCGCGGCCGGCGCCCGCATCGTCGCGATGTCCGGCACCGCGGGGGTGGGCAAGACCTCGTTGGCCGTCCACTGGGCCCACCGCGTCCGCGACGACTTCCCCGGTGGCCAGCTGTACGTGAACCTGCGTGGGTTCGACCCCACCGGCTCGCCCGTCCCTCCCGCCGTGGCGGTCCGTGGGTTCCTCGACGCGTTCGAGGTGCCGCTGCAACGGATCCCCGCCAGCTTCGAGGCTCAGGTGGGGCTGTACCGCAGCCTGCTCGCGGACCGGCGGGTCCTGGTGGTGCTGGACAACGCCCGGGACACGGAACAGGTACGTCAACTGCTGCCGGGCTCGCCGACCTGCGTCGTGCTGGTGGCCAGCCGCAACGCACTCACCGGGCTGGTGGCCGCCGGCGCCTACCCGCTGACGGTCGATCTCCTGACCGGCGACGGGGCGCGGCAGCTACTGGTGGGACGGCTCGGCGCCGCCAGGGTGGCCGCCGAACCACGGGCCGTGGACGAGATCGCCGGCCTGTGTGCCCGGCTGCCCCTCGCGCTGGCGGTCGTCGCGGCCCGCGCCGCGACCAACCCGACCTTCGACCTCGCCGAGCTCGCCCGCGAGCTGGGGGACGCCCGGCACAGCCTCGACGAGTTCGCCCGCGCCGACCCGACGACCGACCCGCGCGCCGTGTTCTCGTGGTCCTACCTGCGGCTCACCGACGCCGCCGCGCGCCTGTTCCGGCTCTTCGGCCTGAACTCGGGCCCGGAGATCGGCGCGCGGGCGGCCGCGAGCCTCATGGGCCTGCCAGCCGAGCGGGTACGCCCGCTCCTCGCCGAGCTGGTCGCCGCGCGGCTGGTCGCCGAACCCCGGCCCGGCCGGTACACCTGCCACGACCTGCTGCGGACCTACGCCTCCGAGCTGGCGGCCGAGATCGACGCCGAGATCGACCGGTACGCGGCGACGCGGCGACTGCTCGGCCACTACGTGCACAGCGCGAACGAGGCGGACCGGCTGCTCGACCCGCGCCGGGAGCCACCGCCCGAGCTCACCCCGCTGCCGTCCGGTGTCACACCGGAACGGATGACCGACCAGACCCGGGCACGCGCGTGGTTCGGCGCCGAGTACCGGGCCCTGCTCGTCGCCATGCGGCAGGACCCGGAGTTCGACGTCCAGGTCTGGGAGCTCGGCTGGGTGACGCGGCGGTTCCTCGCATACCAGGGGCACTGGCACATCGAGCTCGACGCGCTCACGGTCGCCCTCGCGGCGGCCGAACGCCTCGGCGACCAGGTCAAGCAGGCGTTCATGCACTGCTACCTGGGCACCACCTACGTCTGGTTCGAGAAGCACGAGGACGCCCGGATCCGGTTCGAGACCGCGCTGGACCTGTACCGGGAGGCGGGCCACGACGTCGGCCGGGCCTTCGTCCACTACTACCTCGCCTGGATGCTCGAACGCCAGGGACACAACGAGGAGGCACTCACCCACGTCGAACAGTCACTCGAGCTGTACCGGGCCGCGGACCACCTGCCGGGGCAGGCCAAGGCCCTGAACGCGGTCGGCTGGTTCCACGCCCTGTTCGGCGACCACCGGGCAGCCATCGAATACTGCGAGAAAACCCTTGCACTGCAAATGAAACTCGGCGACCAGGTCGCCGCGGGCCAGACCTGGCACAGCCTTGGCTACGCGCACGACCACCTCGGCGACCACGCTCGGGCGATCGCCTGTTACCAGGCGGCCGTCGGCCTGTTCCGCGAATCGGGCTACCTCTTCGGGGAGGCACTCGTGCTGACCTCCCTCGGCGATGCCTACCTCGCCGTCGACGACCGGGACGCGGCCCGCGAGGCATGGCAGCAGTCCTTCGACATCTTCGACCAGCTCGGCCACCCGGACGCGGAGGAGACCCGCGCCAGGCTGACGAAACTGAACGAGAGAGGCGACCAATGACAGTCAGCGAAGAAGACGTGACCGGCCTTGTCACCGCACTGAACGGCCTGGCGCTCCCGCAGGGGCAGCGCGAGCTGCTCGACGCGATCCTCAAGGTCGTGGCGGACATCCAGGAGCGCCTCGACGGGCAGGCGTTCAGTGGGGAGTTCAACGACGCGTTCACGAAGAAGCACGCCGATCTCGTGCTGGAGTACGTCACGCTGCCACCGGACGTCGCGAGCGCGACAGGGATCTTCGAGGGTGACAGCGCGATCATCCGCAACCCGCACGCCTCCCCACCGGGGATCATCAAGAACCCGCACCCCGACGGGAACGACGAAGACGACAACGAAGGCGACAACAGCAACAACGACAGCAACGACAGCAACGACAGCAACGACAGCAACGACGATGAGCCCTGAGCCGGGCGCTCGCCGGACGGTTCTCGTCTCGATGCCGTTCATGAACCTGGACCGCCCGTCGATCCAGCTGGGGTTGCTGAAGGCGATCGCGGAGGCGAACGGCTTCCGGGTCGACACCCTCCACGCCAACCTCGACTTCGCGGCCAGGATCGGCGTCGACCATTACCAAGCGATCGCCGATCACCACGGGCGGCTGGTCGGCGAGTGGCTGTTCTCCGTCGAGGCCTTCGGCGCCGCCGCCCCGGACCGCGACGCCGAGCTGCTGGTGGAGTTCGCCGCGGAGCTCGAGCGCTTCGACCGGTTGCGGCAGACGCGGGACCACGACGTGCCCGCCTACCTCGACGCGCTCGTCGACGGGTTCGGCTGGCACGAGGTGGACATCGTCGGCTTCAGCTCGACGTTCCAGCAGAACGCGGCGTCGTTCGCACTGGCGCGGCGGTTGAAGGAACGCTTCCCCGGCATCGTGACGGTGTTCGGTGGCGCCAACTTCGACGGTGAGATGGGGGTGGAGCTGGTGCGCTCGGTGGACTGCATCGACTACGCCGTCATCGGCGAGGGCGACACCGCGTTCCCCCGGCTGCTGTCGGCGCTCACGTCCGGCACCGATCCCGGCGAGATCCCCGGGGTGGCGAGTCGTGCCGGCGTGACACCACCCGCACCGCCGAACACGGAGCTCGACGGGCTGCCCGTGCCGGAGTACGGCGAGTACTTCGAGCGGGCGGAGCTCCTCGGCCTCCGCTGCGACGACGCCTGGCTTCCGTTCGAGTCCGCGCGGGGTTGCTGGTGGGGCGCGAAGCACCACTGCGTGTTCTGCGGGCTCAACGGGACCACGATGCGGTTCCGGGCGAAGTCGCCCGGAACGGTGCGTGCGGAGCTGGCGCACCAGGCCAGGCGCTACGGCAGTTTCCGCTTCGCGGCCGTCGACAACATCCTCTCCCCCACCTATCTCACCGAGCTCTTCCCCGCGATCGCCGAGGACGCCAGCGACTACCGGATCTTTTACGAGGTCAAGGCGAACCTCTCCCGCGCACAGCTGCGTGTCCTGGCCAGGGCCGGTGTGTCGAACCTGCAGCCCGGGATCGAGTCGCTGAGCACGCCGGTGCTCCGCTTGATGGACAAGGGGGTCCGCGCGGCGCAGAACGTCAACCTGTTGCGCTGGGCGCGGTACTACGGGATCGGCGTCGCCTGGAACATCCTCTGGGGCTTTCCCGGCGAGACCGAGGAGGACTACGCGCGGCAGGCGGAGTTCGTACCGCACCTGGTGCACCTGCAGCCGCCCACCAGCGCGGCCCGCGTGTGGTTGGAGAGGTTCAGCCCCATGTTCACCCAGCCGGCGCGGTTCCCGACGCGCTACCGCGTGCCGGAACCGAGCCACCGGTTCGTCTACCCGTCCACCGTGGACGCCGAGCGGATCGCGTACGTGTTCGACCACGAGTTCGTGGACGCCCTGCCCGACGCGGCCTACGCGCCGCTGCGCAAGGCGTTGACCGAGTGGACGGGGGCGTGGGAGGCGGGCACCCCACCCGCGCTCATGTACCGGTCCTCGCCCGGCTACCTGGAGATCTACGACCTCCGCCACCCTGGCCAGGAAGGGATCTACACGTTCCGCGGCACGCTCGCCGACATCTACCTGGCGTGTGGCGAACGCCCGCGGACCGCGGCCGCCGTCCGCGACCTGCTCCACCTCGACCTGCGGGTTCGCGCGGTCGAGGACGCGTTCGAACAGTTCCGCGATCGTGGCCTCATGTTCCTCGACGGCAACCTCGCGCTGTCGCTGGCACTGCCCACGACACCCGGCCGGTAGAACTGTTCGGAATCTCCCCGTATCACCGGGCGCGGGTTTCCCTCTTAACGAGGACACCGCGTTCCCGGGGGGATTTCATGAACACCTCGCTCACCACGACCGCCCCACCATGTCCTCGTGCGCCGCGCCCCGGCATTGCCGCGTTCATCCTGCCCTATCTCGTTTTCACGGCCGTGCTGACCGTGGCGTGGTGGCACGGCGCGGACGCGGATTTCCTCGACTGGTACGCGACGGTCGTGTGGTCGCTACCGGTGCTGACATCGATCACCGGAATACGTGGCCTGCGCACAATGCGGCGTGTGCTCGGCACGGCGCATTCTCCTGCGCATTCCGTCCCGGTCGAGGAACTGCTCGTCATCGTGATTCCGACCATCGGCCGGCACGATGTGGTGCCCGCGTTGGAACGAGTGGTCGCCTCGTGCCGTACGCACCTTCCCGCCAGGTTCACCCGGTCGCGGGTGGACATCGTGATCGAGGAGGACTGCCCGGCCCGCCACCGCATCCTCGCCATCGCCGACCGGCACGCCGCCGTCCGGGTCCTCGGCATCCCACGCGACTACCGGACGCCGCTCGGCACCCGGTTCAAGGCTCGGGCCAACCACTTCGCCCACCTCACGCGGCTCGCCGACGGGGAGGCCCGCGACGACGTGTGGATCCTGCACATGGACGACGACACCGCCGTCGGCGCGGACACCGCCGACGACCTGGCCCGGTTCGTCCACACACAGCGTGCCGCGGGCCCCGACGGTCTCCACCTCGCGCAGGGCGTGCTCGCCTACCCCCGTGAGTGCGCCGGCAGCCGGTGGGTGTGGCTGGCCGACGCGGTCCGTCCGGGATGCGACATCAGCCTGTTCGCGGCCGGCACCGGCCGCGGCTCACCCCGCGGCGGCCTGCACGGCGAGCTGCTGCTGATCCGGGCGTCCGCCGAGGCCGCCATCGGCTGGGACTTCGGTCCCGACGTGACCGTCGAGGACGCACAGTTCGCACTGCGCTTCTGCGCGCGTTTCCCCGGTCGGAGCGGCTGGTTCGCCGGCCGGTCCTACGGCGCGTCGCCCGCGACCCTCGGCGACTTCTTCCGCCAGCGCCAACGGTGGGTCGCCGGGCTGCTTCGACTCGCCACGACCCGCTCGGTTCCGCTACGGCACCGGCTCCTGCTCGGACACAACCTGGCCGTGTGGCTGTGTGGTCCCGTGCAGCACCCCCTGACCATCCTCCTGCTGGCCCTCGCGGTCGGCGACCTCGGCGTCGCGCCCGCGTCGGCCGCCGCGATCCCGCTGTGGGCACTGAACACCACGTTCTGCTACTGGCTCTACTGGGAGGGCTACCGGATCAACGTCACGTCCTCCCTGGACGCCGGGACCGACCGGCTGGAGCGGGTCCGGCTGGTCGTGCTGATGCCGTTGTTCGCGCTGTGGGAGTCGATCGGCATCGTGCTCGGCGTGGCGCGGTTCCTGCGCCGCGGCGACACCGGCTTCACGGTTATCCCCAAACCCCGGTGAGGAAAGGTCCATCATGAACTCCTTGGCACGACAGGTCATCGTCGACGTCCACGCGACGGACCGGGACGAGGACGAACGTTTCGAGCTGGCGGGACGGCTACGCGCGGAACTGCTGGAGCTGGACGTGGCCGGCGTGGAGTTCGCGGGCGGCGGCGCCGCGCCGGCCGGCTCGAAGGCCGACGCCGTCACGCTCGCCACGATCCTGCTCACCCTCGGCGCGTCCGGCGGGGTGTTCACGACGGTCGTCGGCGCGGTGCGGGACTGGCTGCTTCGCCAGCCCGAGCCCGGTGTCGTCGTGGACGTGACGATCGACGGCGACTCGTTCCGGATCGAGGGCGCCGCCACCGACGAGCGGCGGCGGCTGCTGGACGCGTTCGTCGAACGGCACCGGGCAGGCCCGTCGTGAGCGGCGGCCGATTCGCGCTGCTGATCGCGAGCGACCGGTTCACCGACGCCGGGCTCGTCCGTCTCGTGTCGCCGTCGGCCGACGTCGCGGCGCTGGGGCACGTGCTGGCGGACCGGGAGATCGGCGGCTTCGAGGTGCGGACGCTGGTGAACAGGCCGTCGCACGAGGTGGCGCGGTCGGTCGAGGCGTTCTTCGCCGACCGGAGGCGTGATGACCTGCTGCTGTTCTACTTCACCGGGCACGGCCTGAAGGACGACCGGGGCCGGCTGTTCTTCGCGATGACCGACACCGAGCGCCGCTACCTCGGCGCGACCGCGCTGGCGGCCGGGTTCCTCCACGACGTCATGGAGCGGTCACGGTCCAGGTCCAACGTGCTCGTGTTGGACTGCTGCTACAGCGGTGCGTTCGCGACGAGCCGCACCGCCAAGGGGGACCCGGCGATCCACACGTCGGAGCGGTTCCGGTCCCGCGGCAGGGCGGTGCTCACGGCGTCGGACTCGATGCAGTTCTCCTTCGAGGGAGACACGACGCTCGACAGGACGCCGCTGTCGGTGTTCACCGGCCTCATCGTCGAGGGATTGTCGAGCGGGGACGCCGACCGCGACGCGAACGGCCTCGTCGACGTCGACGAGCTGTACGACTACGTCGACGACCGGATGCGTGACGTGGCGCCCCAGCAGCAGCCCGGCAAGTGGCAGTGGGACGTGCAGGGCCGGATCGTGATCGCGAACAGCCGGCGCGGGCCCGGCGTCGCCCCACCGCCGGCGCGCATCGCACCGGCCGTCAGCACCACCAGGACACCGTCGCGGCGCACGGTGATCCGTGCGGGGGCGGGCGCGGCGGTGCTGGCGGCCGGCGGGTTGGGCGCGCTGAGGCTGTTCTCCGGACCCGCCGGACCGCGGCCGTGGGTCTTCGAGACCGGCGACGAGGTGTACTCCTCGCCGGCCGTGCACCACGACACCGTCTACATCGCGAGCCGGGACGGCAACCTGTACGCACTCGACCTGACCACCGGCGCGCGGCGGTGGCGACATCCGACCGGCGCGCCGGTCACGTCGTCACCCGCGGTCGCGCACGGCGCGGTGTACGTCGGCGGCGACGACGGCGCCCTGCACGCGGTCGACGCCGTCGACGGCACCCGGCGCTGGACCGTTCGGACAGGCGCGGTGGTGCACTCGTCGCCCGCCGTGGCCGGCGACGCTGTGTACGTCGGCAGCCGCGACGCGAACCTGTACGCCGTCGACGCCGGCACGGGTGCACTCCGCTGGCGTTTCCCCGGCGGCGACTGGTTCAACTCGTCGCCGGCCGTCGCCGGCGGCACCGTCTACATCGGATGCCGCGACCACAACGTGTACGCGGTCGACGCGGCGACCGGGCAGCGGCGCTGGAGCTACCTGACCGAGAGCACCGTGGACTGCTCGGCCCTCGTCGCCGGCGGAATGGTGTTGGTCGGCTCGGACGACAAGAGCCTCTACGCACTCGACGGAGCGAGTGGCTCGTGGATCTGGCAGTTCGACGCGCACGGCGGAATCGTGTCCTCGCCGACCCTCGACCGGGGTGCGGTGTACTTCGGTTGCGACGACGGCGCCCTGTACGCCATCGACGCGACCTCGGGTCGCCTGCGCTGGCGGTTCACCACAGGGAACAGCATCCGGTCGTCGCCCACGGTGGACGGTGGCGTCGTCTACGTGGCCAGCAGAGACCGGAACGTGTACGCCATCGACACGACGACGGGCGAACCCCGCTGGCGACACGCGACGAACGGCCCGATCGACGACTCGTCACCCGTGGTGGCGGGCGGACTCGTGGTGGTGGGAAGCCTGGACCACAACGTGTACGCACTGCCCACACGCGACGGCGTGGGCGGGTGACCGGCACCCGCCGACGTCCACGTGGACCGCGGCGATGCCGGGCCGGGTGAAGAACCGCTGCCCGGGTAGAGTTTCCCACCCACGACCGACGGGAGCTGGGCGGAGTGGCACGTCTTCATGTCGGCTGCGCGATGTGGACCCACAAGGCGTGGGCCGGGCGGTTCGTGCCGCGGTCGCTGCCGGCCACCGAGCGCCTGCGGGCCTACGCCGGCTGGTGCGACGCGGTCGAGGGCAACACCACCTTCTACGCCACCCCCGCCCGCCAGACCGTCGCGACCTGGGCACGGCAGACCGGCCCCGGCTTCCGGTTCGTGGTCAAGCTGCCCAAGCTCGTCACGCACGAGCGCCGCTTCGCCGGCGTCGAGGCCGAGATGCGAGCGTTCCTGGACGCGATCGAACCCCTCGGCGGACGGGCGGTCCTGTGGACCCAGCTGCCCGCCTCGTTCGGCCCGTCGGACGTCGACGCCCTCGGCCGCTTCCTGCGCAGGCTCCCGGCCGACCGGCGGCGTGCCGTGGAGGTACGCCACCCCGGGTTCTTCACCGACGCCGGCGCGACGTCCCTGCTGGAGGCGACACTCGCCGGCGCGGACGCCGAATGGGTGCCGTTCGACACCACGGTCTTCTTCCGGAGCCCGCCGACCAGCGAGGCCGAACAGGACGCCTGGACCAAGAAACCACGACTGCCGCGACGGACCCGGGCGCTGACCGACCAGCCGATCATCCGCTACCTGGGCCGGGACTCGGTCGAGGAGACCGTCGACGGCTGGCGGCCGTGGACCGCGGTGGTCGCCGGCTGGCTCCGCGAGGGCCGGTCACCAACGGTCTTCGTGCACACCCCCGACAACGACGACGCCCCGGCCCTCGCCCGCCGCTTCCACGACGACGTACGGGCACTCGTGCCCGGCCTCGACGCACTGCCCGAGCCCGAACCGGTCGAGCCCGCGACCCTGTTCTGAGCGCGGTCGTGACCGAGCGGGACACACCGCACCACACCGAGATCAGCTGCCACCCGAGGAGGCCGGCGGGATCTCCGCGGAGTCCGTCAGTCGCAGCTTGCGGCGGGCTCGCTGGTAGAAGGTCGTCATGCCGAGCCGTACCACCTGTGCGGCGCTCGGCCGTGCGCGCAGCTCGATGCAGTCGCCCGGTCCGACGTAGCCGGCGACCTCGCCGTCGACCTCGACGGCCAGGCGTCCGCTGGTCGGCAGCATCTCCAGGGTCACCGTGTCGTGCACGGACAGCACGACGCCGCGGCTGTACGCGGAGTGCGGCGCCGCCGGGGTCACCAGCAGCGCCTCCACGGCCGGGCTGGTGATCGGTCCGCCGGCCGAGAAGCTGTACGCCGTCGAGCCGGTCGGCGTCGCGACGATCACCGCGTCGGCCGCGTAGGACACGAACTCGTGGCCGGCCACGCGGACCGCCACGATCGCGCCGCCGTCGCCCGGGACCCGCACCACGGCGACGTCGTTGAACGCGGTGATGGTCCGGTCGCCGAGCTGGGCGTCGACGGCCAGCCGTGGCTCGATGGTGAACGCGTGCTCGTCGATGGCCGACAGCGCGGCGGGCAGGTCGGGCACGTCCACCTCGGCCAGGAACCCCAGCTTGCCCAGGTTCACCCCGAGCACCGGCGCCTTCTGCCCGTCGGCCAGCCGCATGGCCCGCAGCATGGTCCCGTCGCCGCCGAGGCTGACCAGCAGATCCGACCGGCTCCCCAGCTCCGCCGCCGTCACCCCGACCGCCGCGCAGTCCAGCCGGTTCAGCTCCTCGGTGAGGCCGAGCACCTCGATCCCCCGGCTCGTCGCCCAGCCGAGTACCGCGTCGACCGCCGCCTGCGAGTCACGCCGCGGATGCAACACAAGCCCAGCCGAGTGCATGTCAACCCCTGACAACTGGCGTAGTCACCGTCATGCCCCGAGTCTGCCCGCCGAACCCGATCTCCGCGAGGTAGTCAGGCCGCCGCCGGGACCCGCAGCGTCGCGAGCGCGACGGTCCAGGCGACGAGCTGGTCGAGAGTCCTGGTGAGCGCCGCCCCCTGGAAGTCGGCGGGGGTGAGCTCGTGGTGGCCCTCGAAGTCCGTACGGAAGCTCAGGCTGACCTGTGCCCCCACGTCGGCCATCTGCAGCGACGCCATGATGAGCCGCAGCTGCTCGACCGCCCGCACTCCCCCGTCGTGCCCGTACGACACGAACGCCGCCGCCTTGTTGTTCCACTCGGCGTAGACCCGGTCCAGAGCGTTCTTCAGCGCGCCGGGCAGGCCGTGGTTGTACTCCGGCGTCACGAACACGAACCCGTCGTACCGGGCCACGGTCGCGGCCCACGCATGGGTGTGCGGCTGGGAGTAGCGGCCGATCGCGGGCGGCATCGGTTCGTCGAGCGGCGGCAGGTCGACCTCGGCCAGGTCCACCAGCTCGAAGCGGGCATCGGTGCGCGCGGCGGCCTGGTCCAGCACCCAGCGGGCGACGGCCTCGCCGGCGCGGTTGGGCCGGGTGCTCGCGAGGACGACGGCGATCGTCGGCATCGCGTGGGAACTGAACTGCTCGACCAGGCGGGTGACCGCGTCGTCGCCGAACAGCAGCTCCTGGCTCATCGCCGACTGCGCCGCGGACTCCTCGGCACGGGCGAACATCTCCCGCTCGTAGGCGCCCAGCGCCGCCTCGGTGTCCCCGGGGTGGGCCACGATGGCACGGCCCAGCTCGGCGCCGTCGAACATGGCGAGGTTCGCGCCCTCGCCCGCGAACGGCGACATCAGGTGCGCGGCGTCGCCGAGCAGGGTCACGCCGGGGACGCGGTCCCAGCGGTGCCCGACGGGCAGGGCGTGGATGCGCCGTGGCACAACGGGTCCGTCCGCGTCGGCGACCAGGGCGCGCAGCTCGTCCGACCAGTCCGGGAAGTGCGCGAGCACGGCCTTCTTCGCCACCTCGGTGTCGGTGAAGTCGATGGTGTCCAACCAGGACTCCTCGGCCGGGACCGCGGTGTAGACGTGCAGGCTGCCGTCCGTCTCGCGGTGGGCGAGCATGCCCTTGTTGTCGCCGAGGCAGAAGAAGAAGCCCGGCCCGATGAGCTCCGCGCTCGCCGGGTGCCGGGTGTCGGGCTCGACGAGGTCGGTCTCGACGAAGGAGATCCCGACGTAGGCGGGCACGGCGGCCGACACCAGCGGCCGGACCCGCGACCACGCGCCGTCCGCGCCGACGAGCAGGTCGGTGGTGATCGACGTGCCGTCCGCGAAGGTCACCTCGTGCCGGCCGTCGCCGAGGGTCCGGGCGCCGGTGGCCTTCCTGCCCCACTGGACGGTGCCGGCCGGCAGCGAGCTCAGCAGCAGGTCACGCAAGTGTCCGCGGTCCACCTCCGGGCGGCCGCGGTCGTCGTCCGCCACCTCGAAGCGGATCACGCCGTGCTGGTCGACGACCCGGGTCGCCTGGCCGCCGGCGTGGACCAGGGCGCGGAACTCGTCGTACAGGCCGGCGGCACGCAGTGCGAGCTGGCCGGAGTCGGTGTGGATGTCGAGCATGCCGCCCTGGGTGCGGGTCTCGGGTGACGGCTCCTGGTCGAGGACGGTCGACTCGATGCCGTTGACGTGCAGGACGCGTGCCAGCGTGAGGCCGGAAAGGCCCCCGCCGACGATCGCGATCGGGTGGTGGGTCATGGTCGTGCTCCTTCGGTCCTCGTCTTCGGTCCTCGTCGTCAGTCCTCGTCGCCCGGCACGGGCGTGTTGGTGATGCCGTTGATGACCACGCGCAGGCCCCAGGACGAGCGCTGCGTGCCGGAGCCGCCCAGCACGCTGGCGCCCAGGGCATGCAGGTACGGATGGGTCGACGCCGGCAGCTCGCGGACGGCCCGGGTCAGCGCGTCCCACTCGGACTCGGCGTCGCCGGACTGCCACTGGGTCGACTTCTCGGCCGCGACGGCCGTGGCGACGAGCAGCAGCACGTCCACTCCCCAGGCCGCCCGCTCCGGCGGCACACCGCCCTCGACCTGCAGGGCGATCAGCCGCTCCACCAGCCGCAGGTAGTGCTCGCCGCGTGGCCGCGCGGACACCGCCATGCGGGCCAGCGCCGGATGCGCGAAAAGGATCAGCTTGTAGGACGAGAGCACGCCTTCCAGCTGGTCGCGCCAGTCGCCATCGCCATCGCCGCCGCCGTCGCCGCCCGTGTCGAGGTCGACCTCGCCGAGCAGCTCGTCGAGCACGGCCGCGTGCAGCTCGGCGGTGTTGGCCACGTAGACGTACAGCGAGGCCGGGCCGGTGTCCAGCTCCTGCGCGAGGCGGCGCATGGTCACCTTCTCGAGACCCTCGGCACGCAGCACGGCGACCGCGGCGGCGACGATTCCCTCGCGGGACAGGGCGGCCTTGGCCGGCCGCTCGCGGCGGCTCACCGGAGGCTTCGGGCGTGGGGTCATGACACGAATGTAACGAACATGTTCGTCACGAACAAGGTCGTGACGAACATGTTCGTTGTGGTGCCGGTCTCAGCTCGCGGCGACGGGAAGGCGCGCGGAACGTGCCGTTCAGGACTATCGGGGGTTCGGACTCAGCCGACGGGGTTCCAGCCGTCGGAGCCGGCGAGGTACCTCTGCGGGGTGTAGCTGCCGGCCTGCGAGTCCGCCAGCTGCGGGCGGTTCGTGCCGGTGCCCGCGCCCGCGCCGGTGTTGCGGTACTCGGCGAAGCGGGCGTTCTTCCAGGAGTTGCCGGACATGTCGGTCCACGGTTGGGACGTCTTGAGCACCGAGTCCAAGGTGGACTCCCGGTAGAGCACCTGGGCGTTCGGGCCCCACGGGCGGCCGAGCTGTGTGGTGCCGGCGGCCGAGCCGCCGCGGATGTGGGACCTGTGGACCAGGAAGCCGTACGTCTTCGTGGCCGCGGTCCTGGCCGCGGTGATCGGGGCGCCGGTGCTGCGCTTCTCGTAGATGTCGCAGCCGTCGAGCACCGCGGTGCCGCCGCCGAAGATGAAGTCGACCGTGCCCTCGATGTAGGAGCCGACGACGTAGGCGCGGGCGGCGTCGTTGATCAGGAACGTGTCCTGGTCCCCCAGCAGCCGCACGTTGCGCAGCACGGCGCGGTCGGCGTTCAGGTGCAGCGCGAGTGCCTGCTGGTCGCTGGGCACCGAGCTCTCGTCGAAGTCGTTGGCCATGGTCAGGTTCGTCGCGACGAAGTCCTTGCCGTAGACGAACGTGGTCGCGCTGTTGAAGGTGCCGCCGTTGTGGTAGGCGGAGTGGTTGTTGACGATGACCACCTGCGAGGGTGCGGAACCCGTGCCCTGCAGGGTGATCATCGGTTTGTTGGCCGGCACGGTCACGATCTCGCGGTAGGTGCCGGGTTTGATCGTGATGGTGGTGCGGCTGGTGCCGTTGGCCGGCGCGGCGTCGACGGCCGCCTGGACGGTGCGGTACTGCCCGCTGCCATCGGCCGCCACCATCAGCGTCGCGGCCTCGGCGGGCCGAGGGACGAACAGGGCGGCGACCGCGGCGGCGAGCACCAGGGACGCACGGGATCGGGATGCCACGACAGGTCCTCCTCGTTGAGAGACAAGCGTGTGATCGTTAACAAGCACCTGCTGAGCTAGCCGCGGCGACGACCGCGACAAGGGGAGATGTTCGCTTCTGGATGGCAGGTTTTGCGCAGGGACGCCATCACGCAGGTGATGTTAACGCTAACACGCCGAGTCGCGGCGAGACAAGGATCCCGGAGGTCGCCCCGCCGCCGGACGGCGGCGGGGCGGCGGGCCCTACCGGAGGACGCTGACGGGCGGCACACGGCGTCCACGCCCAACGCCGGCCTCCCGACACAAACCGGCGACACCCCACCAATCACCTGACACCTCGCGAGTCCCGCGTTCACCCATATCGAGTCCCGCGTTCGCGCGGCGGTGGCACCTGGTGGTCACCTCCGCCCGGGCGGGTCGCCGTCCGCCGGGGCGGGTCACCGGTGCGGTGTCCACCCATGGTGATGGGTCCAGGCTTCCGCCGGTTCGCCGTCGTGACCAGTGCGGTGTCCACCCATGTCGGTGGGTCTGTCGGTGGATCCAGGTTTCCGCCGGCAAGGCGCCGGTCCGTCGTGACTAGCCGATGTCCATGTGTTCGCGCAGCGTGCGGGGGCGCATGTCGGTCCACGTCTCGTCCACGTACGCGGCGCACTCCTCCTGGGTGCCGGTGGGGCCTTCGGTGCGCCAGCCGGCGGGGACGTCGAGGTGGGCCGGCCACAGCGAGTACTGCTCCTCGTCGTTGACGAGCACGCGGTAGGTGATGTCGTCCCTCATGGTGTGGGTTCCTCTCTTTCGGTGCGCCCCGGGTAGTGGCGCAGTGTCGGGTTCACGGTCACCGCCAGTGCGGCGACGGTCATGCCCACCGCGCAGACGAGCACGGCGGTGGTCGGGGTGACGGCCTGGGCCAGCAGGCCGCCGAGGGCCGGGCCGGCGGCCGCGGCCGCGCCGATGGCGACGTTGAGCGTGCCGGACAGGCGCCCGCGCAGCTCGTCCGGTGTCAGCAGGAGCTGGTGGGTGATGATCGTCGTGTTGGCGGTGGGCGCCAGCAGCGCCATGAGCGCGAACAGGACACCGAGCAGGTAGCCGTTGTCGACGGGCACGGCCAGCGGGGACAGCGCGGCGAGCGCCCAGAACACGCCGGCGATGGCCACGTGCGGGGTCAGGCGGCGGTGCAGCCACGGTGCCAGCAGCGCGCCGACCACGCCGCCGACACCGAGCATCGCGGCCATCACGCCGATCTCCCCCGCCGGGATGCCGCGGCGCTGTGCGAGGACGACGACCACCAGGTAGTAGGCGGCGAAGAAGAAGTTGAGCGCGACGGCGCACCCGGTGGTCATGCGGATCTCCCTGCGCTGCCACAGCCAGCGCAGTCCTTCGCCGATCTCGCGGCCGAGGTGCCGCAGCGGCGCGCGGGTGGTCTCCCGCGCGGGGGCGCGCACGAACAGCAGCGTGGTGAACGCGAAGACGTGCGTCACGAGGTCCAGCAGGAACGGCGCCCACCGGGTCACGCCGAACAGCACGCCGCCCAGCGCGGTGCCGGCCATCTGCCCGACCGACGAGCGCGCGCTGTTGGTGGCGACGGCCGTGGCGAGCTGTGCCTCCGGCACGATGGCGGCCAGGATCGCGTCCTCGGCGGGTTCGAACAGTGCGCGGCAGCCGCCCAGCACGGCGGCGACCACGGCCATGTGCGCCACGCCGGCGACGCCGAGCAGCAGTGCCGCGACGAGGCTGGTGAGCGCCAGCACCTGGGCGATCTCGCAGGCCAGCATGACGCGCCGGCGGTTCCAGCGATCGACGAGCGCGCCGCCGGGCAGTGCGAGCGCGGCCTGTGCGACGGCGTCGGCCGCGAGCACCAGTCCCGACGCCGCGGCGGAGCCGGTGAGCGCCAGCACGACGAGCGGGAACGCCAGCGTGGACGCGCTGAAGCCGATCTCGGCGGCGCCTTGCCCGACCCACAGCAGCGTGAAGTCGCGGTTGCGGGCCAGGGACGGTGTGTCCACCTCGGACGTCGTCATCGGACGTCCCCCGCGATGCCGCGCAGTGCCTTGGCGAAGTCACCGGCGACCGTCTCGATCGTGCCGCGGGCGTAGTGGTCGGTCCGGTAGTACCAGACGAACGACAGCTGGCCGTCGTTGACCTCGCCGACCACGTCGATGAGGTGCTGGCCGGTGTCGGCCGGGTCGTGGTCGGCGCCGATGGCGGGCAGGGTGGCGCCGAACAGGCCGCCGTCCTCCTCGGCGCGGGAGTCGAACTGGCCGAGGTAGTTGAACGACAGCCGGGGCAGCGGTCCCGGCGGGTCGAGGGTACCGAGGTAACGCAGTGCGCCGTAGCCGAAACCGTTGCCGGGCAAGGCACGCAGCTGCTTGCGGACCCCGCGGACGACGGTCCGCCAGTCGCCGTCGGTGACCGAGACCGCGACCGGGAACATCGTGGTGAACCAGCCGGCCGTGCGGGACACGTCGAGGTCCAGGACGTCCTCGCGGCCGTGCCCTTCGAGGGTGACGGCGACGCGGTCGCGACCGGTCCAGCGGGTGAGCGCCCAGGCCAGTGCGGCGAGCAGCACGTCGTTGACCCGTGTGCGGTAGGCGGTGGGCGCCCCGCGCAGCAACGCGTCGGTGTCGGTGGTGTCGAGCGCGATCTCGATCGCGTCGAGGCCGGCCGGGCCGCCTGCCCGGTCCGTGGGCAGGTCGGTGGGCAGGTCGCCGTCGCCGGACGCCTCCTGCCAGTAGGGCAGTTCGTGGTCGAGGCCGCCGCCGGCGACCAGCTCGGTGAGCGCGGTCGACCAGCGTTGCCACGAGGTGGTCTTGGCGCCGAGGTCGACCGGGCCACGCAGTGCCTGGTGGTAGGCGGTGTCCAGGTCGTCGAGCAGCAGCCGCCACGACACGCCGTCGACCACGAGGTGGTGCGCGACGAGCAGCAGCCGGGGCCGGCCGCCGTCGGCGAACCGGAACAGCACCGCCCGCAGCAGCGGAGGACTCGCGAGGTCGAAGCCGGCGTGGGCGGCGTCGGCCAGCTCGGCCACGGCCGGGTCCGCCGGCCCGGACAGGTCGTGCACGTCGAGGATGTCGACGGGCTCGTGCGGGGCGTGTTCCTGGTGCCAGCCGGCCGCGTCCTCGTGGAACCGCAGGCGCAGCGAGTCGTGGTGGGCGACCAGCGCGTCGAGTGCGGTGCGCAGGGCCGTGAGATCGGGCTCAGCCGACAGCTCGACGTGGTGGGCCTGGTTGAAGTGGTGCGGGTTCGCCCGCGCCGAGGAGAAGAACCAGTGCTGGATCGGGGTGAGCGGCGCCGTACCGACGACCTCGGCCCGGTCCTCGACCCCGGCCTCGACCGAGACGAGCCCGGCCAGCTCGGCGATCGTCCTCGCCTGGAACAGGTCCTTGGTGGTCAGGTAGAGCCCGTGGCGGCGGGACCGCGCCACGACCTGGACGCTGAGGATCGAGTCGCCGCCGAGCGCGAAGAAGTTGTCGGTGACCCCGACCCGGTCGACCCCGAGGACGTCGGCCCACACCTGGGCGAGCGTGGTCTCCACCGGGGTGGTGGGGGCGACGTACTCGGCCGCGGCGGGCACGAGGTCGGGCTCCGGCAGCGCGCGGCGGTCGACCTTTCCGTTGGGGGACATGGGAAGCGCATCGATGACGGCGAACCCGGTGGGCACCAGGTACGCGGGGACCCGTTCGGTCAGGAAGTCACGCAGCTCGCCGCCGGACAGGTCCGCGCCGGCGACCACGTAGCCGACGAGCCGCTTGTGGCCCGCCGCGTCGGGCCGGACGGCGGCGACGGCGTCGGTGACGTCCGGGTGCTCACGCAGCGCGGCCTCGACCTCGCCCAGCTCGATGCGGAAGCCGCGGACCTTGACCTGGTCGTCGGCACGGCCCAGGAACTCCAGCTCGCCGTCGGCGTTCCACCGCACCAGGTCGCCGGTGCGGTACATCCGCTCCCCCGGCTCGCCGTGCGGGTTGGCGAGGAACCGGGACGCGGTGAGCCCCGGCCGGCCGAGGTACCCCCGCGCCAGCCCGACGCCCGCGACGTACAGCTCGCCGGGCACGCCGACCGGCACCGGTCGCAGGTCGTCGTCGACGACGAGCGCGCGGGTGTGCCAGATGGGCCGGCCGATGGGCGGGGTGCCGCGGTCCGCGGACAGCGGCCGCGACCAGGTGGCGACGACGGTCGCCTCGGTCGGGCCGTAGGCGTTGACCAGCCGCCGGCCCGGCGCCCACTGGCGGACGAGGGCGGCCGAGCAGGCGTCGCCGCCGACGACCAGTGTGGCCAGGTCGGGGAGGTCCATCGCCGGCACGGTCGCCAGCGCGACCGGCGGGATGAGGGTGTGGGTGATCCGGCAGTCCCGCAGCACCGCGCCGAGGTGCTCGCCCAGCAGCGGGCCGGGCGGCGGCACGACGATGGCCGCGCCGTGCGGCAGCGCGAGGCACAGCTCCAGCACCGAGGCGTCGAAACTCGGTGAGGAGAAAGCCAGCACGCGGTCGCCGGGCCGCACGGCGAACCGGTCGGCCTCCGCGAACGCGAAGTTGGCGAGTCCGGCGTGGGTCACGGCCACGCCCTTGGGCCGCCCGGTCGACCCGGAGGTGTAGATGAGGTAGGCGGTGTTGGCCAGCTCGGCGACCGCCGGTTCGATCCCCTCGTCCACTGTGGACACCTGGGCGGGGTCGTCGACGACGAGCACCGGCCGGGCGTCGGCGAGCATGAACTCCTTGCGGTCGCTCGGATAGTCCGGGTCCACCGGCAGGTAGGCGGCGCCGGTCGCGGCGACCGCGAGCTGGGCGACGACCAGTTCGGCGGAGCGGGGCAGTGCCAGGGCGACGACCGTCTCGGGGCGGGCGCCCCTGGCGGCCAGCACGCGCGCCAGCCGGTCGGCGCGGGCCGACAGCTCGGCGTAGGTCAGCACGAGGTCGCCGGCGATCAGGGCGGGCGCGTCGGGCGTCCGCGCGACCTGTGACCGGAACAGCTCGATCAGCGTCGCGGGCGCGATGTCCGGGCCGGCGTCGTGCCAGGAGTCGACGAGGTCGCGTTCGGCGTCGGTGACGACGTCGATGGCGCCGACGGGCACGGTCGGGTCGGCGGCCGCGGCGGACAGGACGCGGTCGAGTCCGGCGGCGAACCGCCGGGCGGTGGCGGCGTCGAACAGGTCGGTGTTGTAGGTGAGCGTCGCGCCCAGCGAGCCGTCCTCGATCTCGTGGAACTCGAAGGTCAGGTCGTAGCTCGCGGAGACGACCGGGAACTCGACGTCCTCGGCGGTGAGCCCGGGGAACCCCGCCACGCCGTCCGCGCCGCGGCCGGCCGCGTTCTGCAGCACGACCATGGCCTGGAACAGCGGCGTCCGGCCCGGGTCGCGGTCCGGGTCGACGGCGTCGACGACCCGCTCGAAGGGCACGTCCTGGTTGTCGAACGCGGCCAGCGCGGTCTCCCGCACCCGCCGCAGGTGGTCGGTGAACGGCAGGCGGGCGTCGACGGGGGTGCGCAGCGCGATCGTGTTGACGAAGAACCCGACGAGCCGCCGCAGGTCCGGGTGCGTCCGGCCGTTGGAGACGGTGCCGACCGCGAAGTCGTCCTGCCCGCTGAAGCGGTGCAGCAGCGCGGTGCACGCGGCGACCAGCGCCAGGAACAGGGTGCCGTCCTGGCCGCGGGCGACCGTGCGCAGGGCGTCGGCGACGGTCGCCGGCACGGTCAACTCCAGCTGTGCGCCCGCGGTGGTGTGTGCCGCGGGTCGTGGGCGGTCGGCGGGCAGTTCGAGCGCGGGCACGCCGGCCAGCACGCGCCGCCAGTGCGCGAGCTGGGTGTCCAGCACCTCGCCGCGGGAGCGTTGCCAGGCGGCGAAGTCGCGGTAGCGCACCGGCGGCTCGGGCAGGTCGGCCCGGGTGCCGGCGACGTGGGCGCGGTACAGCTCGGCGAGGTCACGCACCATCACGCCGGCCGACCAGCCGTCGGTGATCACGTGGTGCGCGGTCAGGGCGAGCACGTGGTCGTCGGGCGCGACCCGGAGCACGGCCGGCCGGAACAGCGGCCCGGTGGCCAGGTCGAACGGCTCGGCGGCGGCCTCGGCGAGTGCGGCGTCGAGGTCGGTGACCGCGGTGACCGGCAGCGGGACGTCGCCGGGTGGGTGGATGCGCGCCACGCCGTGTCCGTCGACCTCGTGACAGGTGGTGCGCAGCGACTCGTGCCGGGCCACCAGCGCGGTCATGGCGGCTGAGAGCGCGTCGCGGTCGAGTCGTCCACGCAGCCGCACGGCCAGGGGCACGGTGTACTCGGTGCTGTCCGGCTCGTACTGGTGCAGGAACCACAGCCGCTGCTGGGCGAACGAGAGCGGGTGGTCGGGGCCGTCGGGCACGGCCGGGATCCGCTCGGCGAGCTGGTCGCCCAGCACGTCGGCCAGCTCGGCGACCGTGCTGTGGGTGAAGAGGGTGAGCGGTGACATCTCGACGCCGAGTGCGTCGCGTACCCGGGAGACGACCTGGATGCTCAGGATGGAGTCGCCGCCGAGGGCGAAGTAGTTGTCGGTGACGCCGACCCGGTCGACCCCGAGGACGTCCGCCCACACCTGGGCGAGCGTGGCCTCGACCGCGGTCCTGGGCGCGGCGAACTCGGGCGCGGCGGGTGCCAGGTCCGGCTCGGGCAGGGCGCGCCGGTCGACCTTTCCGTTGGGGGACATGGGCAGCGCGTCGATGACGGCGAACCCGGTGGGCACCATGTACGCCGGCAGCCGCGCGGCGAGGAACTCACGCAGCTCGCCCCCGGACGGCGCGCGTCCCGGCTCGGCCACAACGTAGCCGAGGAGCCGCTTGTGGCCCGCGTCGTCGGGCCGGGCGGCGGCGACGGCGTCGGCGACGTCCGGGTGCTCACGCAGCACCGCCTCGACCTCGCCCAGCTCGACGCGGAAGCCACGCACCTTCACCTGGCCGTCGACGCGGCCGAGGAACTCCAGCTCCCCGGCGGCGGTCCAGCGCACGTGGTCGCCGGTCCGGTACATCCGCTCCCCCGGCCCGCCGTGCGGGTCGGCGACGAACCGCGACGCCGTCAGTCCCGGCCGCCTCAGGTACCCGCGGGCCAGGCCGACGCCCCCGATGTACAGCTCGCCACGCATCCCGACCGGCACCGGTCGCAGGTCGTCGTCGAGCACGAGCCCGCGGAACCGCGGGATCGGCCGGCCGATGGGCGGGGTGGCGCCGTCCGGGGTCAGCGGCTCGGACCAGGTGCTGATCGCGGTGGCCTCGGTCGGGCCGTACCCGTTGAGCATCCGGCGGCCCGGTGCCCACTGCCGGACGAGCGCCGCGGTGCACGCGTCGCCGCCGACCATCAGGGACCGCAGGTCGGGCAGTGCCATCGCGGGCACGGTGGCCATCGCGGCCGGCGGGATGAACGTGTGGTTGATGCGGCAGTCCCGCAGTGCCGCGCCGAGGTGCTCGCCCAGCAGCGGCCCGGGCGGTGGGACGACCAGCGCGGCGCCGTTGGGCAGGGCCAGGCACAGCTCCAGCACCGACGCGTCGAAGCTCGGCGAGGAGAACGCCAGCACCCGGTCACCGGGCCGGGCCGCGAACTGGTGTGCCTCGGCGGCGGCGAAGTTCGCCAGCCCGGCGTGGGTGACGACGACCCCCTTGGGGCGGCCGGTCGACCCGGAGGTGTAGATGACGTAGGCCGCGTTGGTCACCTCGGCGACCGCGGGCTCGGCGCCGGGTTCCGCGGCGAGCGCGGACACCTGGGACAGGTCGTCGATGACGAGCACCGGCTCGGTGTCGGCGAGCATGAACTCCTTGCGGTCGCTCGGGTAGTCGGGGTCGACCGGCAGGTAGGCCGCACCGGCGGCGGCCACGGCCAGCTGCGCGACGATCAGCTCGATCGACCGCGGCAGCACCAGTGCCACGACCGTCTCCGGGCGGGCACCGCGGGCGGCGAGCACCCGCCCGAGCGTGTCGACGCGCTCGGCCAGCTCCGCGTAGGTCAGCTCCTGGTCCCCGGCGATCAGTGCCGGCGCGTCGGGTGTCCGCTCGGCCTGGGCGCGGAACAGGTCGATCAGCGTGGCGGGCCGGGTGTCGGTCGCGGCGCCCTGCCACTCGTCGAGCACCAGCCGGCGTTCGGCGGTCGACAGCAGCGGCAGCTCGCCCAGTGTGCGGTCGGGGTCGGTGGCCATGGCCGCGACGAGCCGGCGGAGCCGGGTGGCGAGGGTCTCGGCGGTGGACCGGTCGAACAGGCGCGGGTCGTAGCCCAGCTCCAGGTGCAGGCCGGCGTCGTCGACGTGGGCCGTGAGGCTCAGCGCCAGGTTGGTGGTCTCGACGCTGTCGGCGGCCGCGACCTGCGGGCCGTCGGTGTGCTCGGCCTCGATGGGGTAGTTCTCGAACGCGACGAGGCTGTCGAACAGCGGCCCGGCCGCACCGGTCATCGTGCCGCAGGCCCGGACCTGGGCCAGTGACAGGAAGTCGAAGCGGCGGGACTCGGCCTGCGCCTCCTGCAGCGCACGCAGCCACGGCAGCACGGCCTCGCCCGGCTCGACGTGGACGCGGCTGGGCACGGTGTTGATGAACATGCCGACGATCGACTCGGCGCCGGGCAGGTCGCCGGGCCGGCCGGACACGGTGGTGCCGAACACGACGTCCTGCTCACCGCTGTACCGGGCGAGCAGCAGCGCCCACGCGGCCTGCACGACGGTGTTGACGGTCAGGCCGTGCTCGCGGGCGGTGCGCTCGAGGTCGGCCGCCGGCAGCGACAGCCGGACGGCAGCGGTCGTCTCGGTGCGGTGGGCGGCGACGGGTGGACGGTCGAAGGGCAGCGGGGTGCGGCCGGTGATCCCGGCGAGGACGTCGCGCCAGTGGTGCTCGGCCGCGGCCACGTCCTGGCCGGCGAGCCAGGCCAGGTAGTCGCGGAAGGGGCGCCGGACGGGTTGTGCCGCGGGCCGGCCGGTGGTGAGCGCGAGGTACTCGCCCAGCACGTCGCCGAACACCTGGGAGGTGCTCCAGCCGTCGAGCAGCAGGTGGTGGCAGGTCCACAGCAGCTCGACCGCGCCGGGCCCGGCGGGCGCCAGCACCAGCCGCATGAGCGGTGCGGCGGCCGGGTCGAGGTCGACGGACTCGTCGGCGTCGGTGATCGGCCGGTGCTCGACGGGGACGTCGACGTGCCGGTACACGACCTGCGCCGGGGTGCCGACGCCGCGCCAGGCGAACGCGGTGCGCAGGATCGGGGTGCGGTCGACGACCCGCTGCCACGCGGCGGCGAACAGCTCCGGATCGTCCACACCGGACAGCCGGACGCGGGTGTGGGTGACGTAGGCGCCGGCGTCGTCGAGGCTGTGGAACAGCATGCCGGCCTGCATCGGGGTGAGCGCGTAGACGTCCTCGACGTCCCGGCCGTCGACCAGCAGGTCCACTTCGGACTGTGTGAGGGTGGCGAGGGGGAAGTCCGACGGGGTGCGTCCGCCGTGTTCGGCGCAGTGCGCGGTGATCTCGCGCAGCGCGTCGGCGGCGCGGTCGGCGAGGCGCCGGATCGTCCGCTCGTCGTGGACCTCGCCGCTGTACTCCCATTCCAGCCGCAGGCGGCCGTTCTCGACGGCGGCGAGGATGTCGATCAGGTGTCCGCGTTCCGCGCCGGGCGCGATGTCCTGGCCGAGGTGGCCGGCGTCGGCCCGCAGCAGGCCCTCCGCCGCGTCCTCCGACGCGTAGCGGCCGAGGTAGTTCACGCAGATCTGGGGGGCGGGCACGTCGTCGAGGCCCGCGCCTGGGCGGAGGTGGCGCAGTGCCCCGAAGCTGATGCCGTTGCGTGGCACGGCACGCAGGGTTTCCTTGACGGACTTGATCGTCGCGTCCCAGCCGGCGGGCACGTCGATCGCGACGGGGAACTCGCTGGTGAACCAGCCGGCGGTGCGGCTGGTGTCCACGCCGTCGAGGACGTCCTCGCGGCCGTGGCCCTCCAGGGTGACGAGGACCCGCGGCTGTCCGGTCCATTCGCCGACGGCGCGTCCGATCGCGGCGAGCAGCACGTCGTTGACCTGCGTGCGGTAGGCGTCGGGCACCTGGCGCAGCAGGGCGTCGGTCTCCTCCTCGCTGAGGACCGTGGTCACGCCGCGGGCGTCGGCGACCCGGTTGCCGCCGTTCTCGTGGTCGACGGGCAGCGGTGGCGTGGCGGGGATCGCCTGCCAGTACGCCAGGTCGTCGTCGAAGCCGCCGGCGCGCGTGTGCTCGTCGAGCAGCCGGGCCCACTGCCCGAAGGAGACGGTGCGGGGACCGAGCTCCGCGCCGCGGTAGGCGCGTTCGAGGTCGGCGAGCAGGATCCGCCAGGACACGGCGTCCACGACCAGGTGGTGCGCGGTCAGGAAGAGCACCGGGGTGCCGCCGGCGAACAGGATCGCGCGCAGCACCCTCCCCTCGGTGGGCCGCAGGGACTCCTGCGCGGCACGCGCGAGCTGGTCGCGGGCGACGTCCCCGGCCACCACGTCGAGGACGTCGCCCGCTGGTCCGGGTTCCTGGGTGGTGTCGGTGAACCGGGTCCGCAGCGCGGGGTGGTGCTCGACGAGCGCGGCCAGCGCCGCGCGCAGCCGCTCGGCGTCGACGTGCGGGTCCACCTCGACGGTCATGGACATCGCGTAGTGGTCGCGGTGTGCCGGGAGCGTGGCGAACAGCCAGCGCTGGATCGGCGTGAGCGGCGCGGGTCCGGCGACCTCGGCGACGGGTGCGGGACCGGTGTCGCGGGTGGCGACGATGGCGAGGTCGGCGACGGTCTGGCGGAGGAAGATGTCCTTGGCCGTCAGGCGGATCCCGGCCTCACGGGCCGTCGAGACGACCTGCATGCTCAGGATGGAGTCGCCGCCGAGGGCGAAGAAGTTGTCGTGCGCGCCGACCGTGCCGGCGCCGAGGACGTCGGTCCAGATCGCGGCCAGGTCGGCCTCCATGCCGGCGCGGGGTGCGACGTGGCCGCGGTCCTCGCGCATCGCGGGTTCGGGCAGGGCGCGGTGGTCGAGCTTGCCGCTGGGCGTCAGCGGCAGGCGGTCGAGGGGCACGAGCGCGGCGGGCACGAGGTAGTCGGGCAGGGTGGCACGCAGGTGGGAGGTCAGCTCGTCGGGGTCGCCGCCGACGACGTAGCCGACGAGCCGCAGGTGGTCGCCTGCCTTCCGGGCGACCACGGCGGCGTCGCGCACGTCGGGGTGGGCGAGCAGGACGGCGGTCGTCTCGCCGGGCTCGACCCGGTGGCCGCGGATCTTGACCTGGTCGTCGACCCGGCCGAGGTAGTCCAGCTCGCCCCCGGTGGTCCAGCGGACGCGGTCGCCGGTGCGGTACATGCGCGTGCCCGGGGCACCGAACGGGTCGGCGACGAACCGTCGCGCGGTCAGCACCGGCCGGTCCAGGTAGCCGCGGGCGACCTGCGGGCCCGCCAGGTACAGCTCGCCCGGCACGCCGACGGGCACCGGCCGCAGCTCGGTGTCCAGCACGTACGCGCGCACCGTCCGCATCGGCCGGCCGATCACGGGCCGGGTGCCGGGGGTGATCCGGCAGCCCGTGGCGTCCACCGTGACCTCGGTGGGGCCGTAGTAGTTGACCGCCATGAGGTCCGGCTGCCCGGCGAGTGACCGCCACAGCCGCTCGCCGGCGGCCTCGCCGCCGATCATGACCATGTTCAGGCCGGCCGTCAGCAGTCCTGCCGTCACCAGCTGGGTGGCGTAGGTGGGGGTGAGGTCGACCGCCGTGATCCCGGTGCGGCGGAAGTGCTCGACCAGCATGGGCGGGTCGAGGCGCAGGTCCTCGTCGATCACGTGCAGCTCGTGGCCCGCGGCCAGGAACAGCAGGCCCTCCAGCGAGGTGTCGAACGAGAACGTGGCGGTCAGCGCGAACCGCTGCCGGCCGGGCAGCCGGCCGATGAGGTGCTGCCGGTGGTCGTGCAGCAGGGCGGCCAGGTTGCCGTGGTCGACCACGACGCCCTTGGGCTGCCCGGTCGACCCGGAGGTGTGGATGACGTAGGCCCGGTGCCGCGGGTGCGCCACCACGCCGGGGTCGGTGGCGGGCAGGCCCGCGGTGTCGGGCAGGGCGTCGAGGACGACCGCGGGGGCGGTGTCGGCGAGCAGGAACTCGACGCGGTCGGCCGGCAGGCCGCGGTCGACGGGAATGTAGGCGGCGCCCGACTTCAGCACGCCGAGCAGGCCGACGACGAAGTCGACCGACCGGGGCAGGCGCAGCGCGACGTGCCGTTCCGGGCCGGCGCCGTGCGCGCGGAGCCAGTGGGCGAGCCGGTTGGCGTCGGCGTCCAGCTCGGCGAAGGTACGGGACTCGGCGCCGCACACGACGGCGACCGCGTCCGGGGTGCGGGCGGCCTGGGCCGCGAACACCTCGGTGAACAGCGGGTGCGGGCCGGTGTCGCGGCCCTGCCACTCGTCGAGCAGCCTGGCGCGTTCGCCGGTGTCGGTGAGGTCGACGGCGGCCAGCGGCCGGTCCGGTGCCGCGGCGACTTCGGCGAGCAGGACCCGCAGGTGGTGTGCGAGGCGGGCGATGGTGTCCGCGTCGAACAGGTCGGGGTTGTACTCGATGCCGGCGAGCAGCTCGGGGCCGTACTGCTGGAACTCGATCGTCAGGTCGTGGGTCGAACTGACGATCGGCGCGGCGACCTCGGTCGCGGTGAGCCCGGGCAGGTCCGGTACCTCGTCCGGGGTGTTCTGCAGCAACACCATCACGTCGAACAGGGGGTTGCGGCTGGGGTCGCGCTCGGGGGCCAGCGCGTCCACCACGCGTTCGAACGGCACGTCCTGGTGGGCGAACGCGGCCAGCACGGTGCCACGCACCCGCCGCAGCAGGCCGGCGAAGGTCTCCGCCGGGTCGACGTCGGTGCGCAGGGTGACGGTGTTGACGAAGAACCCGACGAGCCGGTCCAGCTCGGCGCGGTCGCGGCCGGCGGTGACGGTGCCGACGGCGATGTCGCGCTGGCCCGAGTAGCGGGCCAGCAGCACCTGGCAGGCGGCGAGCAGCGTCATGAACAGCGTGCTGTCGCGGCGCTTGCCCAGCTCGACCAGTGCGGCGGTCTCCTCGGCCGGCAGGCCGAACCGGTGCACCGCGCCGTTGGCGGTGCGCACCGCCGGGCGCGGCCGGTCGGTCGGCAGGTCCAGCGGTTCGACGCCGGCGAGTGCCGTGCGCCAGTGGTCGAGGCTGCGTGCCGCGTCCTCGCCGGCGGCCCAGTCGCGTTGCCAGGCGGCGAAGTCGTTGTAGCGCAACGGGATCGGGTCGAGGGTCGCGCCGGCGTAGAGGGCGGCGAGGTCCTCGGTGAGTACGGCGGTGGACCAGCCGTCGGTGACGATGTGGTGCAGTGCCAGCACGAGCACGTGCTCGGTCGGGGTGAGCCGGACCAGCGTGGTGCGCAGCAGCGGGCCGCGGCGCAGGTCGAACGGGCGCGCGCACTCGGCGGCCAGCACCTCGTCGAGCCGGTCCTGCTCGCCGGCGAGGTCCACCAGCGTGAGGTCGGCGGGCCGGGCGGGATGCACGAGCTGCACACCGCGGCCGTCGACCTCGTCGAAGGTGGTGCGCAGTGACTCGTGGCGGACGACGAGGCCGGTGAGCGCGGTGGTGAGCGCGTCGACGTCGAGGTCTCCGGTCAGGCGCAGCATGGTCGGGGTGACGTACTCGGTGCCGCCCTCCTCGAACTGGTCGAGGAACCACAACCGCTGCTGGGCGAAGGACATCGGGGCGGGCCCGGTGCCGGCGCGGGCGGGGATGGTCGCGGTGTCGCCGCCCGGGACGGCCTTCGCGAGCGCGGCGACGGTCGGGTGCTCGAAGACCGCGCGCGGGGAGATCTGGGTGCCGAAGGCGGCACGCAGCCGCGACACCACGCGGATGGACAGGATCGAGTCCCCGCCGAGGGCGAAGAAGTTGTCGTGCGCGCCGACCCGGTCGACGCCGAGCACGTCGGCCCATGCCGCGGCCACGACCCGTTCGGCCTCGCTGCGGGGCGGGACGTAGGTGTCCGTGGCGCTCAGGTCGGGTGCGGGCAGGGCGCGGCGGTCCAGCTTGCCGGCGGTGGTCATGGGCAGCTCGGCGAGCGGGACGAACGCGGCGGGCACGAGATAGTCGGGCAGCACCCGCGCGAGCGCGGCGCGGGGGTCGTCGGTGTCGCCGACGAGGTAGGCGACGAGCCGGACGCCGGTGGCGCCGTCCTCGCGGGCGATCACGGCCGCGTCCCGCACCCCGGGCAGGCGGCGCAGAACGGCGGCGACCTCGCCGGGCTCCACGCGGAAGCCGCGGATCTTGACCTGGTCGTCGGTGCGGCCCAGGTAGTCCAGGTCGCCCCCGGTGGTCCAGCGGACGCGGTCGCCGGTGCGGTACATGCGTGTGCCGGGCCTGCCGAACGGGTCGGCGACGAAACGGGAGGCGGACAGGCCCGCCCGGTTCAGGTAGCCGCGGGCGACCTGCGGGCCGGCCAGGTACAGCTCGCCCGGCACGCCGACGGGCACCGGGCGCAGCTCGGCGTCCAGCACGTAGGCGCGGACCGTCGTGAGTGGACGGCCGATCAGCGGGCGGCTGCCCGGGGTCAGCGTGCGAACGGTGGCGTCGACGGTGACCTCGGTGGGGCCGTAGTAGTTGACCGCGGTCAGGTCCGTGCGGGCGGCCAGTGCCTGCCACAGGGTGTCGCCGGTGGCCTCGCCGCCGAGCATGACCAGCTCGAGGCCGGCGTCGGCGAGCCCGGCGGCCATGAGCTGGGTGGCGTAGGTCGGGGTGAGGTCGGCGGCGGTGACTCCCCTGCGGCGGAAGTAGCTCACGAGCGCGGGCGGGTCGAGGCGCAGGTCCTCGTCGATCACATGAAGCTCGTGGCCCGCGGCCAGGAACAGCAGGCCCTCCAGCGAGGTGTCGAACGAGAAGGCGGCGGTCAGCGCGAACCGCTGCGGCCGGGTGAGCTGCTCGATGAGGTCGTTGCGGTGGTCGTGCAGCAGGGCGGCCAGGTTGCCGTGGCCGACCACGACGCCCTTGGGCTGCCCGGTGGAGCCGGACGTGTAGATCACGTACGCGGCGTTCTCGGGCCGCACCAGGACGTCGGGGTCGGTTGCCGGATACGCCGACAGGTCGCCCAGCTCGTCGAGCACCAGCACCGGCCGGGCGTCGGCGAGCAGGAACTCGACGCGCTCGGCGGGCAGGCCCGGGTCGATGGGCAGGTAGGCCGCGCCCGACTTCAGCACGGCGAGCAGCGCCACGACCAGGTCGACCGACCGCGGCAGCCGCAGCCCGACCACCGTCTCCGGTCCGGCGCCGGCGGCGACGAGCCGGTTGGCCAGGCGGTTCGCGGCGGTCTCCAGCTCGACGAAGGTCAGCGCCACGTCACCGCACACGACGGCGGTGGCGTGGGGGGTGCGGGTGGCCTGGTGCCGGACCACGTGGTGGTACAGCGGCGCCCCGGCGATGACCGCGTGCTCGGGGGCCGGGAGCACCAGCGCGCGGTCGGCTTCGGACAGCCAGCCCAGCTCGCCGAGCGGGCGGGTCAGGTCCTCGGCCAGCCCGGTGACGAGTGCGCTCAGCCAGCCGGCCACGCGGCCGGCGGTGGCGGCGTCCAGCAGGGCGGGGTCGTAGGCCAGCTCGAAGTGGACCCGCTCGTCCAGGTGCACGGACAGGGTCAGCGGCAGGTTGGTGGTGTCGATCGTCCGCACGCCGGCCAGGCGCAGACCGTCCGAGGTGGACGCGTCCTCGAACGGGTAGTTCTCGAACACCACCACGCTGTCGAACAGCGCGGCGCCCGGGGCGAGGTCGGCGTGGGACTGCACGCGGGTCAGCGCGAGGAAGTCGTGGCGGCGGGCCTCGCTCTGCGCGGCCTGGAGGTCACGGAGCCAGGGACCGGCCGGGCGGCGCGGGTCGACGGCGACCCGGGTGGGCACGGTGTTGATGAACATGCCGACCATCGACTCGACGCCCGGCAGCTCGGCGGGCCGGCCGGAGGTGGTGCTGCCGAACACCACGTCGTCGGTGCCCGCCCAGCGGGACAGCAGCAGCGCCCACGCGCCCTGCACGACGGTGTTGACGGTCAGCCCGGCCCGCTGGGCGGCGGCGCGTAGCCGGCTCGCGTCCAGCCCGGTGCGCACGGCGGCGCTGGACTCGGTGCGGTGTGCCAGGGTGGGTGGCCGGTCGTACGGGATCGCGACGGGTGCGTCGAAGCCGGCCAGCACGGACCGCCAGTAGGTGTCGGCGGCGTCGGTGTCCTGGGCGGCGAGCCAGGTCAGGTAGTCGCGGAACGGGCGGCGGGCCGGCACGGCGGCGGGCTGGCCGCGGGTGATCGCCGCGTGGCGGGCGACCACCTCGGCGAACACCTGCCCGGTGCTCCACCCGTCGAGCAGGACGTGGTGGGTGGACCAGACGAGCTCGACCCGGTCGTCGCCGGTGCGCACGATGGCCAGCCGGGTCAGCGGCGCGCGGGCGGGGTCGATGCGGTCCGCGCGGTCGCGGGCCAGCAGCTCGTCGAGGATGGCGGTCCGCGCCGCCTCGGTCAGGGGGCGCAGGTCGTGCTGGGCGATGTCGAGGTCGACACCGCGGTGCACGACCTGGACCGGCTCGTCGACGCCCTCCCAGACCAGGCGGGTGCGCAGGACCGGCGTGTGCTCGGCGACCTGCCGGAACGCCTCGGCGAGCGTGTCGGGGTCGCCCACGCCGTCGAGGGTGAGCCGGACCTGGTCGACGTAGGCGCCGCTGTCCGGGTCGACGAGGCTGTGGAACAGCATGCCCGCCTGGAGCGGGGTGAGCGGGTAGATGTCCTCGACACCCGCGCCGTCCCCGGCGATCGCGTCGACCTGGGCCTGGGTGAGGCGGGCGAGCGGGAAGTCCGACGGGGTGCGGCCGCCGGAGCCGGGCCGCGCGCAGTGCTCGGCGAGGGCGTGCAGGGCCGCGACCATGCCGTCGGCGAGGCCGCGCACGGTGTGCTCGTTGTGGCGGGCGGTGGAGTACTGCCAGTTCAGGACCAGCTCGCCGTGCTCGACCACACCGTTGATCTCCAGCGGGAAGTCGAGCGGCGCGGCGGCCTCGACCTCGGCGCCGGAGGGCTCGAGGCGGGTGCGGAAGGGGCCGGTGTCGCCCGGGTCGTCCCAGCGGCCGTGGTAGTTGAAGCAGATCTCGGGCAGCGGCGTCGTGAGCCCGCTGCCGGGACGCAGCTGGCGCAGCGCGTCGAAGCTCATGCCGCGCCGGGGCAGGGCACGGACCCGTTCCTTGACCGCCTTGAGGATGGCGTCCCAGCCGTCCGCGGGCACGGTGAGCCACAGCGGGTACAGCGAGGTGAACCAGCCGACCGTGCGGGACAGGTCGGCGCCGGGGAGGACGTCCTCGCGGCCGTGGCCCTCCAGCGTGACGGCGACGGCGTCCTCGCCGGTCCAGCCGGCGAGGACGCGGCCGAGTGCGGTCAGCAGGACCTCGTCGGCGTGGGCGCGGTAGCGCTCCTCGGCGAGGCGCAGCAGCGTGGCGGTGGTGTCGCGGTCGAGGCGGGCGGTCAGCGAGCGGGCGGTGCCGGCGGTGGCCTCGCCGTCCCGGTCGGCGGGCAGCGGCGCCGGGGAGGGCAGGGCGGTCCAGTACGGCAGGTCGTCGTCGAACCCGCCGGCGGCGACGTGCGCACGCAGCCGGTGTGCCCACTCGCCGAACCCCGTGCCGGTGGCGGTGAGCCGCATCGGCTCACCCGCCACCGCCTGGGTGTAGGCGGTGCGCAGGTCCTCCGCCAGCACCCGCCACGACACCCCGTCCACGACGAGGTGGTGGGCGACCAGCAGGAGCCGGGCCGGCCGCCCACGTCCGAGGTCGAACAGCAGGACCCGCAGCACGGGCCCCTCGATGAGGTCCAGCGCCGCCCGCGCCGTCTCGGCGGCGGCGGCCACGCGGGTCGGGACGTCGGCCTCGGCGACCGAGGCGAGGTCGATCGTCTCGACGTCCACGGTGGACGCCGCGGGCTCCTGCCGCCACGTGTCACCGTTGAGGTGGAACCGGGTGCGCAGCGCGTCGTGGTGGGCCACGACCGCGCGCACGGCGGCGGTCAGCGCGGTGCGGTCGACCCCGTCGGCGAGGTCCGACGCGAGCGACATCGTGTAGTGCGGCCGGGGGCCGTGGGTGCCGAGGAACCAGGACTGGACCGGGGTCAGGGGCGCGGGACCGGCCGGTGCGGGGGCGGTCACGGCGGTGGGCACGGCCGTGGTGACGACGGTCGCCAGCTCGGCGATGGTCTGGTTCGCGAACACGTCGCGGGAGGTGAATCGCAGGCCGGCCTGGCGGGCACGGGACACGAGCTGGATGGACAGGATCGAGTCGCCGCCGAGCCCGAAGAAGTTGTCGTCGCGGCCGACCCGCTCGGCGCCGAGGACCTCGGCCCACAGCGCCGCGAGCGCCGCCTCCATCTCGCCGACGGGTTCCTGGTACGCGGTCCCGGCGTCCGCCTGCGGTGCGGGCAGAGCCTTCCGGTCGATCTTGCCGCTCGCGGCGAGCGGCAGCCGGTCGAGCAGGACGAACACGGCCGGCACCAGGTAGTCGGGCAGGACCCGCTTCAGCTCGGCCCGCAGCCCGGTCGGCGTGGGATCACCGTCGGGGGTGGGCACGACGTAGCCGACGAGCCTGCGGTGCCCGCCGTCCTCCCGGGCGGCCACGCATGCCTCGGCGACGCCGGCGCAGTCCAGCAGCGCGGCCTCGACCTCACCCGGCTCGATGCGGAAGCCGCGGATCTTGATCTGGTCGTCGGTGCGGCCCAGGTACTCGACGGTGCCGGCGGGGGTCCACCTGGCGAGGTCGCCGGTGCGGTACATGCGGGTGCCCGGCGGGCCGAACGGGTCGGCGACGAACCGCCGCGCGGTCAGCCCCGGCCGGTCGAGGTAGCCGCGGGCGACCTGCGAGCCAGCGAGGTACAGCTCGCCCGGCACGCCGGCCGGCACCGGCGCCAGGCTCTCGTCGAGCACGTACGCGCGGGTGTTCCACAGTGGACGGCCGATGATCGGCCGCTCCCCCGTGACCGGTGTGGTCAGCGCGTCGACGGTGACCTCGGTGGGGCCGTAGAAGTTGTAGACGGTGGTGGCGGGCAGCGCGGCCAGCTCGCGCCACAGCGGCTCGTCCAGCGCCTCGCCGCCGACCGTCATGATCGCCGGCCGGTGCCGTGGGTCGGACAGGAGGCCGGCGGGCAGGAGCCGCCGCAGATAGGTCGGGGTCAGGTCCACCAGGTCGATCCGGTTGGCGACCACGTAGTCCACGAACGCCTCGGCGTCGAGCCGCACCTCGTCGGTGATCAGGTGCAACTCGTGGCCCGCGGCCATGAGGACCGGGCCCTCCCACGACGTGTCGAAGGAGAAGACCGCGGACAGCGCGACCCGCAGGGTCGCCCCGCCGGTCGCCGCGGCGAACTCGGCGCGGTGGTTGTGCAGCAGGTTCACCAGGCTCCGGTGCTCGACGACGACGCCCTTGGGCCGGCCGGTGGACCCGGACGTGTAGATCACGTAGGCGGCGTGGTCGGGCCGCGGGCCGGGCGCCGGTGGGGTGTCCGGCAGCCCGTCCGTCTCGGGTGGACGGTCCACGACGAGCACGGCCCGGGAGTCCGCGACGAGCTGGGCGCGCCGGGCGGCCGGCAGGGTGGGGTCGACGGCGAGGTGGATCGCGCCGGCCTTGAAGACGGCCAGCTGCGCGACGACCGCGTCGGCGGTGCGCGGCAGCGCGACGGCCACCACCCGCTCCGGCCCGGCGCCGCCGGCGACGAGCCGGTGTGCCCACTGGTTGGCGCGGCGGTCCAGCTCGGCGAAGGTCAGTCGCTCCGGGCCGCACGTCAGCGCGATCCGGTCGGGGGTGCGCCGGGCCTGTGCCTCGAACACGGCCGGGAAGGTGGTGGCGGGGACGTCGTGCGCGGTGTCGTTCCAGGTGTGCAGCAGGGTGTGGCGTTCGGTGGCCGACAGCCACGCCAGCTCGGCGAGCGGGCGGCGCGGGGTGGCGGTGACGGCGTCGAGCAGGGCAAGCAGATGTCCGGCCATGCGCTCGACCGTGGCCTGGTCGAACAGGTCGGTGCTGTACTCGACGACGCAGTCGATGCGGTCGGCCCGCTCGGTGAAGTCGATGCTGAGGTCGAAGTTGGCGTTCGCGCGCCGCAGCGCGACCTCCTCCACGGCCAGTCCGGGGAACGGCGGCAGACCCGCGCGTTCGTTCTGGACCGTCACCATGACGTCGAACAGCGGGTTGCGGCTGGGGTCGCGGGGCGCGCCCGCGACCTCGACGAGCCGGTCGAACGGCACCTCGTCGTGGCGCAGCGCCTCGAGGGTGTCCGCCCGGACCCGTGCCAGCAGGTCGGCGAACGACCCGGCCAGGTCCACCGCGGACCGCAGGACGACGGTGTTGACGAAGAACCCGACGACCCCGTCCAGCTCGGGGCGGGTACGTCCGGAGGTCACGGTGCCCAACGACACGTCCCGCTGGCCGCTGTAGCGGGCCAGCAGGACCGCGGAGGCCGCTGTCAGGGTGGTGAACAGCGTCGTGTCGTTGGTGGCGGCGACTTCGGTGAGCCGCGTGGCCAATGCCCCGGGCACCGTGAACTCGTGCGCCGCGCCCCTGGTGGATCGCATCGCGGGACGCGGGCGGTCGGTGGGCAGTTCGAGCGGGGTGGCACCGTCGAGCGCCCGGCGCCAGTACTCGGTGTGTTCCTCCATCTCCGGACCCGAGAGCCGGTCCTGTTGCCACACCGCGTAGTCCGCGTACTGCAACGCGGGCGCGGCGGGCGCCGACCCGGCGTACTCGGCGGCC
>NZ_DASQCC010000018.1:0-41639 GCF_035634895.1 Actinophytocola sp.
GGCCCAGCTTCCTGCTGGCGGCGTTGCCGGTTCGCCCAAGTACGACCCAGTACGACCCAGTACGAGGGCGAACCGGCGCCTTGCCAGCAGAAACCCGGATCCACCGACTTAATCACCGCATTCCCGGCGCGGGACACTAGCTCCACAGGGTCACGTACACCGGCGGCCGGAACTTGGACGGCGGGACCCCCGCGCCGGGCTCACGCATCACCCGCAACGCGGCGGCCGTCGACAGGTAGTGGCGGAAGGTCTCCGCGGCGATCGACCGGCGCTCGGGTGCCAGCGTCGTGAGATACCAGGTCACGTCGGCAGGCGTGCAGGCCGTGTTGACCACCCGCAGCTCGCCGCGGCGCAGGCGGGCCGTCACCAGGTGGGCCGGCGCGATCGCCACCCCGTCGCCGTCGGCCGCGGCCGCCCACGACGCCGTCTGGCTCCCGAACACCCGGATCCGCGACTCCGGCACCCGCAGCCGCGCCAGCAGGCGTCCACTGTCGCTCGCCGGGTCCGTCCCCGTCTGGTCCACCAGCCATGACCAGCCACGCGGGCTGCCTGGCAACCGTGCCGATCCCGCCACGACGACCAGGTGCGTCCGGAACACCGGCTCGCTGACCAGCTCGTCGTCGGGCCGGGGGGTGAGGTTCGGGCCGAGGGCGACGTCGGCGAAGCGGTTGGCCAGCAGCACGGGCATCTCGTCGGCCGCGGCCATGCCCACGGTCGTGTCGATGCGTTCCCCCTTGGCCTCGGCGAACGACGCGACCAGCGGCGTCGCCACGAACTCCATGACGGTGCCGGACGCGACGAGGCGCAGCTGGCTGGGCGCGCCCATGCCGGCGCGGACCGCGGCCTCGGCGTCCGCCCCCAGCGCCACCATCTGCGACGCGATCGGCAGCAGCCGCGTGCCGGCCGCGGTGAGCCGCATGCTCGCGCCGGTTCTGGTCACGAGCTGGTCGCCAAGCTGCTGGCGCAACGAGGCGAGCGCCTGCGAGACCGCGGGCTCGCTGACCCCGAGCGCGGTCGCCGCCGCCTTGACCGAGCCCAGCCGGGCTACCAGCACGAACGTGCTCAGCTGCGTGAGCGTCATGCAGCGGATTATTGTGGTCCCGGTCACGCTTAAGGGAATACTTATCCCCTGATTGCCCCCAAATGGTCTACGCCGCAGCATGGCGAAAGGGAGGGCTGATGCAGGTACCCGCCGCGTTCCAGTACCGCAGGGCGACGAGTGTCGAGCATGCGTTGTCGCTGCTCGCCGAGTACGGACCCGAGTCCAGGATCGTCGCGGGCGGGCACAGCCTGCTGCCCATGATGAAGCTCCGGCTCGCCCATCCCGAGGCGCTCGTCGACATCAACGACCTGACCGAGCTGGCCGGCGTGTACGTCGAGGACGGTGCACTCGTGATCGGCGCCATGGCCCGCCACGCCGACCTGCTGGCGTCGCGGGAGGCGGCGTGCTTCGCCATCCTGCACGACGCCGAGCGGGTCATCGCGGACCCGATCGTCCGCAACCGTGGCACGGTCGGCGGTTCGCTGTGCCAGGCCGACCCGTCCGAGGACCTGTCCGCGGTGTTCGCGGCGTTGCGGGCCGCGATGGTGATCCACGGGCCGGACGGGATCAGAACCGTTGCCGCGCGGGACTTCTTCGTCGGACCGTACGAGACGGTCGTGGCGCAGGACGAGCTGCTGGCGTCGATCCGGGTGCCGCTGCGGCCGTCGGCCAGTGCCTACGTGAAGGTCGACCGCCGGGCCGGGGACTGGGCGGTCGGGGCGGCGGGCGCGGTCCTCTCGGTCGAGGGGGACGTGATCACCGAGGCCGGGATCGGGTTGACCGCGCTGGGTGCGTCGCGGTTCGTCGCGGCGGAGGCGGAGGACTTTCTCACCGGCGGCCCGCCGACCGAGGAGCGGTTCGCCGATGCCGGGCGGATCGCCGCCCGGCACTGCCGGCCGGTCGCCGACCAACGCGGGCCCGTCGACTACAAACGCCACCTCGCCGGCGAGCTGGTGACCCGCGCGCTGCGCAGGGCCCTGGGGCGGTGCTCATGCGGATCATGTTGACGGTCAACGGAAAGGAGTACGTACGCGATGTCGAGCCACGTGTGTTGCTGGTGCACTTCCTCCGCGACGAGCTGGGGCTGACCGGCACGCACTGGGGGTGCGACACCTCCAACTGCGGGGTGTGCGTCGTGCGCCTGGACGGCGTGCCGGTCAAGTCCTGCACCGTGCTCGCGGTCATGGCCGACGGGCACGACGTCCACACGGTCGAGGGCCTGGCGAACGGTGCCGAGCTCGATCCCGTACAGGAGGGTTTCGTCGCGTGCCACGGGTTGCAGTGCGGCTTCTGCACGCCGGGCATGATGATGACCGCGCGCTGGCTGCTCGACGAGCACCCCGATCCGTCCGAAGAGGACATTCGAACCGCGCTGTCGGGCCAGCTGTGCCGGTGCACCGGCTACGAGAACATCGTCCGCGCCATCCAGTGGGCCGCCGCCAAGGAGTCGTCGTGACCGGGTTCGGCCGCATGCCCCGGAAGGAGGACGCTCGCTTCGTGCGTGGACGCGGGACCTTCGTGGACGATGTGCGTCTGCCGGGGATGCTGCACTCGGCCGTGCTGCGCAGTCCGTTCGCGCACGCCCGGATCCTCTCGGTCGACGTGTCTGCCGCCCAGGCGCATCCGAAGGTGCGGGCCGTGCTGACCTGCGCGGACCTGGCGGCACGCGGCCTCGCGTGGATGCCGACGCTGTCGCAGGACCGGCAGGCCGTGCTGGCCACCGACAAGGTTCGCTTCCAGGGCCAGGAGATCGCGTTCGTCATCGCCGAGGACCGGTACGCGGCCCGGGACGCGCTGGCGCTGATCGACGTCGAGTACGAGCCACTCGACCCGGTGGTGGACGCGCGGACCGCGCTGGACGACGGTGTGCCGGTGATCCGCGATGACCTGGCAGGCAAGCGGGACAACCACATCTTCGACTGGGAGGCCGGTGACGCCGCCGCGACCGATGCGGTCTTCGTGGCCGCCGACGTGGTGGTCGCTCAGGACATGCTGTACCCGAGGGTGCACCCGGCGCCGCTGGAGACGTGCGGGATCGTGGCCGACCACGAGCCCGTGGCCGGCAGGCTGACCGTGTGGGTGACGAGTCAGGCGCCGCACGCGCACCGAACGCTGCTCGCTCTGGTCACCGGTGTGGCGGAGCACAGGATCCGGGTCATCTCCCCGGATGTGGGCGGCGGGTTCGGCAACAAGGTGCCGATCTACCCGGCGTACGTGTGCGCGGTGGTCGGCTCGATGGTGACGGGCGCGCCGGTGAAGTGGACCGAGGACCGCTCCGAGAACCTGATGACGTCCGCGTTCGCGCGGGACTACCACATGCGTGGCGAGCTGGCGTCCACTTCGGACGGTCGACTGCTGGCACTGCGGGTTCGCGTCCTCGCCGACCACGGCGCGTTCAACTCGACCGCGCAGCCGTCGAAGTACCCGGCCGGGTTCTTCCACATCGTCACGGGTTCCTACGACCTGCGGGCGGCGCACTGCGCGGTGACCGGCGTGTACACGAACAAGGCGCCGGGCGGGGTGGCGTACGCGTGCTCGTTCCGCATCGCCGAGGCGTCGTTCCTGGTCGAGCGTCTCGTGGACCTGCTGGCACTGGAGCTGTCCGCCGACCCGGCCGAGCTGCGGATGCGGAACCTGTTGCGGCCGGAGCAGTTCCCGTACGTGTGCGCCACGGGTTGGGAGTACGACTCGGGGAACTACCCGAAGGCACTCCAGCTGGCGCTGGACACGTTGGGGTACCAGGACTTCCGGGCCGAGCAGTCCCGTCGCCGGGAGCTGGGCGAGTACCTGGGCGTCGGGATCAGCTTCTTCACCGAGGCGGTCGGCGCCGGGCCTCGCAAGCACATGGACATCGCGGGCTTCGGCATGGCCGACGGCGCGGAGCTGCGGGTGCACCCGACGGGCAAGGCGGTGCTGCGGATCTCCGTGCAGACGCAGGGACAGGGCCACGAGACGACGTTCGCGCAGATCATCGCGCACGAGCTGGGTATCGCGCCGGACGACGTGGAGGTCGTGCACGGCGACACGGACCAGACGCCCTTCGGCCTCGGCACCTACGGCTCCCGGTCGACGCCGGTGTCCGGAGCGGCCGCTTCCGTTGCCGCGCAACGTGTCCGGGACAAGGCGAGGCTGATCGCGTCGGCGATGCTGGAGGTCGACCCCGGTGACCTGGAGTGGACGCCCGGCCGGTGGGCGGTCCGGGGCGCCGCCGGGGCGGGGGTGTCGCTGGGGGAGATCGCGCTGGCCGCGCACGGGAGCGTCGACCTGCCGGACGGGCTGGACGGCCAGCTGGACGGGTCCTGTGTGTACAACCCGCCGAATCTGACCTTTCCCTACGGCGCCTACATCTGCGTGGTTGAGGTGGACCCGGGCACCGGTCAGGTGTTCGTCCGGCGGTTCGTCGCGGTGGACGACTGCGGGGTGCGGATCAACCCGACCATCGTGGAGGGGCAGATCCACGGCGGGCTGGCCGACGGCGTCGGCATGGCGCTGATGGAGCTGGTGGCGTTCGACACCGACGGGAACTGTCTCGGCGGGTCGTTCATGGACTACCTGGTGCCGACGGCGGTGGACTGCCCGTCGTGGGAGCTGGCGGAGCTGGTGACCCCGTCACCGCATCATCCGTTGGGGGCCAAGGGAGTTGGCGAGTGCGCGACGGTCGGCTCGCCGGCGGCGGTGGTCAACGCGGTGATGGACGCGTTGCGGCCCTTCGGGGTGCGGCACGCGGACATGCCGCTGACCCCCGCGGCGGTATGGCGGGCGATCCAGGGCCGGCCCCTGCGCGCCGACCTGGCAATCGAGTAGGAGGCTGGGCCCATGTCTGTCCTTACCCGGGTGGATACGCTGCGATCAGGGCGGACGCCGTTCGTGCTGGCCACGGTCGTGCGTGCGGAACGGCCGACCAGCGCCAAGCCGGGCGACCGCGCGCTGGTGCTCCCGGACGGCACGATGGAGGGTTTCGTCGGCGGCGAGTGCGCGGAGTCCACGGTCCGGTCGCACGGGTTGCGGCTGCTGGCATCCGGCGAGTCCACGCTCCTGCGGATCACGCCGGCCGAGCCGTCGGAGACGGTGACCGAGGGCCTGGTGACGGTGGGCAACCCGTGCCTGTCCGGCGGCACGCTGGAGATCTTCCTGGAGGCCATGGTCCCGCCGAAGCTCGTCCACGTGCACGGCGACGGCCCGATCGCCCACGCGCTGGTGGAGGTCGGCCAGGCAAGCGGCCACGACGTACGCGCGGCGTCGGACCCGTTCCCGGACGACCTCGTGGCCCTGGTAATCGCGTCACACGGCCACGACGAGGAACCGTTGCTGGAGAAGGCATTGCGCGCCGGCGTCCCCTACGTGGGCCTCGTCGCGAGCCGACGCCGCGGCACGGCGGTCCTGGCGTCACTGGACCTGACGGAAGAACAGCGCGCCCGAGTACACACACCGGCCGGCATGAACATCGGCGCCCGAACCCCCGCCGAGATCGCCCTGTCGATCTACGCGGAACTGGTAGCCGAACACCCCACCCCACCCCTCCCCCCACCAGACCCCCCCGACCACTGCCACTAACCCGCGAGTCCCGCGTTCAGACATAGCGAGTCCCGCGTTCGCACACACTGAGTCCCGCGTTCGCACACATCGCGAGTCCCGCGTCTGGACATAGCGAGTCCCGCGTTCGCACACACCGAACTGCGGTCTCGTGCGGGTGTGTGCACCAAACGCAGTTCGGTATGTCTGAACGCGGGACTCGCGGTGTTTGAACGCGGGACTCGCGGTGTTTGAACGCGGGACTCGCGAACGGGTGGGTCAGGTTAGGTTGGTTAGGAGGGTGCGGCCAAGTTCGGCGTTGCGGGGCTTGCAGAGGACGTCGTAGCGGCGGGCTACCAACTGGCTGTGGGAGATGAAGTCCCGTTGGCCGCGGGTGGCGCCGTACTGGACGGCGGACCAGGCCAGGCCGAACACGACACCGGACGCCACGCCGATGAGGATCGGTGCGAAGCCGGCTGCCGAGAACATGCTGAGCAACAGTCCGACGAACAGACCGAACCACGCACCGGACGCCGCGCCGGTCGTGAGGACCCGGCCCCAGGTCAACCGGCCCGAGACCCGCTCGACGACCATCGGTTCGACACCGACGATCGTGACGTCCTGGACAGGGAACTCGTTGTCCGCCAAGTGGTCAACTGCCCGCTGGGCTTCCTTGTAGTTGTCGTAGGACCCGATCGGCCAGCCTTCCGGCAAGGTCGGCATGTTGTTGGCGGGCGCGAATGCTGCTGTCATCTGAGGTCACCTCCAATGTGCCATCTACCCCGTCCAACGCGGCGCGAATCCGGTATGTGCCCAGGTGGGCGGGTTTCACAGGAGGTTCACAGCCGGTTCTCAGGTGGCTCACGGCCGGGGGCCGATCTCCCTGCCGTTCTCGGTCACCAGGATCGCCTGGGTCGGACACTGGTCCGCCGCGTCCAGGGCCAGCTCGTCCGGCTCGATCTCGGCGTCGACCGGCTCCGCGTACGCCTCGTCCAGCCGGAACAGGTCAGGCGCCAGCGCCGCGCACATGCCCGTCGCACCGCACACCGTCTTGTCCACATGTAGTCGCCACGTCATGGTCACCATCCAACCGGCATCGTCACCAGGCCGCGTACGAGCATCTCCTTCTTCCACACGACGTCGCCCGCCAGGCGCAGCCCGGGCAGCTCCAGCAGCAGCGCCCGCAGCGCCTCCTGCAACTCCATCCTCGCCAGCGCCGCCCCCAGGCAGTGGTGCACGCCGTGCCCGAAACCGAGGTGCTGCTCCGGCGGCGCGTCGACCTTCAGCGTGTCCGGGTCCGCGAACCGCAGCCCGTCCCGGTTCGCGGCGCCCACGGCCACCAGCACCGGCTCGCCCGCACGCACCAGCGTGTCACCCACCTGTACGTCCGTCATCGCGTACCGCGGGAAGCTCGAGCTCGCGCCCAGCGGCACGAAACGCAGCAGCTCCTCCACCGCGCCCGGGATCAGCGCGGGATCCGACCGCAGCCGCGCCATGGCCGCCGGGTGGTCCAGCAGTGTCAGCAGGAAGTTCGGGATCTGGCTGGCCGTCGTCTCGTGCCCCGCCACGAGAATCCCCGAGCACAGGTCGACCAGCTCCAGCTCCGACAGCCGGTCCCGCTCGTCGCGGGCCTCGATCAGCGCCGTCATCAGGTCGTCCCGCGGGTTCGCGCGGTGGTCGGCGATCAGGCCGCGCATGTACTCCCGCATCTCCTCGCGGCTCGCCATGAACTGCTCGGCGGTCAGGCGCGACGTCGACAGCGCGTTGTCGCTCCACACCCGGAACCTCGGTCGGTCCGCCACGGGCACGCCCAGCAGCTCGCAGATCACCGCCACCGGCAGCGACAGCGCGAACATGTCCACCAGGTCCAACGGCGGGCCGGCGGCGATCATGTCCTTGATCAGCCCGGTGGTGATCTCGCGGGCCCTCGGCCGCAGCTCCTCCACCCGCCGGACGGTGAACGCCTTCGCCACCAGCGTGCGCAGCCGGGTGTGGTCCGGCGGGTCCATGGTCAGGATCCCGCCGTCCACCATGGCCGGCCGCATCCGCGGCGCGTCGTGTTTCACCGACTCCGCCCTGCTGAACCGCTTGTCACCGAGCACGAGGCGCGCGTCGTCGTACCTGGTCGCCAGCCACGCCGGTTCGCCGTACGGCAACCGCACGCGGAGCAGGCCGGGCTTTGCGAGGGCTTCGTAGTACGCCTCGTGCAGGTCCAGGGTCCCGGCCTCGTTGAACGGGTAGGCGACGGTCATGAGCCTTCTCTCCCCACGGTTGTAAGCACCTGCTTACATGTTACGCACGGTGTCAAGACGGTTACGCGCCACTACGGCTAGGCTGTCCGCTTTGGAGGTTCCGGTGACCGAAGGACCACGTCGCCGCGACGCGGCGGCGACGAGACAGGCGCTGCTCGACGCCGCGACCGCGCTGTTCGCCGAGCGCGGCTACGACCGGACCACGGTCCGTGACATCGCCACTCGGGCGGGTGTCAACCAGGCATTGCTGTTCCGGTACTTCGGTTCCAAGGAGGCGTTGTTCGCCGAGGCGACCGCCGGGCACGGCCTGCGCGACACCGAGCCGGGCCTGCTGGTCGCCGAGATGCTCGAGCACCTGCTGGCGCCGGTCGGGTCCGAGCGCCGCGACCAGGTGCTGACCGCCCTGCTGCGCACGCTGGGTACCGACGACGAGGCCGCCAAGATCCGCCGCAGGCTGACCGCGGGCTACGTCGACACGCTCGCCACCCTCACCGACGAGCCGCACGCCGCGTTGCGGGCCGAGCTCGTGCTCGCGTGGGTGTTCGGCATCAGCTTCATGCGTGGCGTGGCCGCGACCCCGCCGCTCGCGGACGCCGATCCGGAGCTGGTGCGCGACCTCGTCCTGCCCGCGGCCCGGGTGCTGCTGGAGAAGATCGCGAGCCGATGAGCGGCCATCGCGGCATCGTCGCAACTCGACGGTCGTACCGCCGGGTGGTCGCGCGGTAACGTGGGGTGCATGCATCCACGGCCACAGCTGACCCGAGAGCAATGGCAGGATCTGTGCGGCGACTGGGAGTTCGCGCACGACGACGAGGACACGGGCCTGCTGGCCGGCTGGTGGCGTGGTGACGAGCCGTTCGACCGGGTCATCACGGTGCCGTTCCCGCCGGAGTCCTCGGCCAGCGGCGTGCACGACCCGGCCCCGCATCCGATCGTCTGGTACCGCAGGACGTTCACCGCGCCGGCGGGTGAGCGCCTGCTGCTGCACTTCGGCGCGGTCGACTACCGCGCGCGGGTGTGGGTCAACGGCACGGAGGTCGCCGCCCACGTCGGCGGGCACGCACCGTTCCAGGTGGACATCACGCACGCGCTGGCCGCCGGTGAGCAGATCCTGGTGGTACGGGCCGAGGACCGCGTCGACGACCTCACCCAGCCCAGGGGCAAGCAGTACTGGGAACCGACGCCGGACGTGATCTGGTACCACCGCACCACGGGCATCTGGCAGCCGGTGTGGCTGGAGCCGGTGCCGGCGACCCACCTCGCCGAGCTGACCTGGTTCCCTTCCGCCGCAACGAACTCGGTCACCGTGCGGGCGGGCATCGCCGGCCGGGCCGACGACCTGTCGCTCCGCGTGCGGCTCACCACCGGCGACCGGGTCCTCGCCGACGACCGCTACCGCGTCGACGGCCCCGAGCTGACCCGCACGATCACCCTGCCACGCGGGGACTTCCGCTGGAGCCCGGGTGACCCGCGGCTCATCGACGCCGAGCTCTCCCTGGTACGCGGCGGCGAGACCGTCGACGAGACCAGGAGCTACTTCGGCCTCCGCGACGTCGGCGTCAAGGACGGCCGGTTCATCCTCAATGGGGAACGCATGTTCCTGCGGCTGGTGCTGGCGCAGGGGTACTGGCCCTCCTCGCACCTCGCCGCGCCGTCCGAGGACGCGTTGCGGCGCGAGGTCGAGCTGATCAGAGAGCTGGGGTTCAACGGCGTCCGCGTGCACCAGAAGGTCGAGGACCCGCGGTTCCTGTACTGGTGCGACAGGCTGGGCCTGGTCATGTGGGGCGAGATGGCGAACGCCTACGAGTACTCGGTCAACGGGGTGGCCCGGTTCACCGCCGAGTGGCTGGAGGTGGTGCGCCGGGACGTCAGCCACCCGTGCGTGGTCACCTGGGTGCCGGTGAACGAGAGCTGGGGCACCCCGGCGCTGTGGGCCGACCCGCGGCAGCGGCACTTCCTCGAGTCGGTGTACCACCTGACCCACGCCGTCGACGGCACCCGGCCGGTGATCTCCAACGACGGCTGGGAGATGGCGACGAGCGACATCTGGACGGTCCACGACTACAGCCCGTCGGCCGAGGACCTGACCTCCCGGTACGGCACCGCGAAGGCGGTCGAGGCGGCGCTCGGCCGGGACTGGCCGGGCGTGCGCCGGGTCCACCTGGGCGACCCCGTCCGGGGCGACCAGCCGCTGATGGTCACCGAGTTCGGCGGGCTGAGCTACACGCCGGAGGCCGGCGAGCGTTGGTTCGGCTACCGCACGGTCGCGAACGCCGAGGACCTGCTCGCCGCGTACGAGCGACTGGTGACCGCGCTCGTGGGCAGCGACCAGGTGGCCGGCTACTGCTACACGCAGCTGACCGACACCGAGCAGGAGGTCAACGGCCTGCTCACCGAGTCCCGCGAGCCCAAGGTCGACCCGGCGGAGATCCGCCGGATCAACACGCTCCCGGCGGCGAGCGTGCCCACCGAGCGGCTGGCACAGCTGGTCGAGCAGGCCCGGCAGCGCTCCCGGGGCGAGTGAACCGCGGTTCCCGGCGGCTGGTTCTCGCCCGACGAACAGGAACTGCCGGCGAAGCTGGCCTAGGCTCGGGGTATGGCTGAGACCAAAGTGGTGCACAACCGCGAGCAGCTCCGGTACGAGGTGTACGCCGACGGCAAGCTGGCCGGGTTCTCCCAGTACCACCGGACCGGCGACCGGGTGGTGTTCACGCACACCCAGATCGACCAGGCGTTCTCCGGCCAGGGCCTCGGCAAGGTGCTGGCGGGCGAGGCACTGGACGACGTCGTCGCGAACGGCAAGGTCATCGTGCCGGCGTGCCCGTTCATCGCCGGGTACCTGGAGAAGACCGACAAGTACGCGGGCCACGTGGAGGCACCCAGCAGGTGAGCAACCTGGACGCCCTTCCCGGCATGACGGACGTGACCCGATCCCACGCGGTGCCCGAGGTCTTCGAGCCGCGTGAGGTGCCGCTGGGCGGCCTCCGCGCGATGCGGGTCGAGCGTGTGCTGCCCCAGCGCGGGTTGCCGACGGTCGGCGCGTGGTGCTTCCTGGACGCGTTCGGCCCGCACGACGTCCGGATGCGGGTGCTGCCGCATCCGCACACGGGGCTGCAGACGGTGACGTGGCCGCTGGCGGGGGAGATCCACCACCGCGACAGCCTCGGTAGCGACGTCCTGGTGCGGCCCGGCCAGCTCAACCTCATGACGGCCGGCCGCGGGGTGTCGCACTCGGAGTTCTCGGTGTCGGACGGCATGCTCCACGGGCTCCAGCTGTGGGTGGCACTGCCGGTCGAGCGCGCGACCATGGCGCCCGCGTTCGAGCAGCACGTCGACCTGCCGGTGTACGGCGGTGTCGCGACGGTCGTGCTGGGCACGCTCGGCGACGTCACGTCCCCGGCGACCACGCACACCCCGCTGGTCGGCGCCGATGTGACGGTCGACGGCCAGGTCGCGCTGCCGCTGCGGCCCGACCACGAGCACGCGGTGCTCGCCATGACCGAGCTGACCGTGGCGGGGATCGCCGTGCCGAGGGGACGCCTGCTGTACCTGGGCACCGGTCGTGCCGAGGTCGTGCTGGCGGGCTCCGGCCGGGCGTTCCTGCTCGGCGGCGAGCCGTTCCCGGACGACCTGGTCATGTGGTGGAACTTCGTGGGCCGCTCGCACGAGGAGATCGTCGCGGCCCGGGCGGCGTGGGCGGGCGCCGACGAGCTGTTCGGCACGGTGGCCGGACACGGCGGCGCGCGGATCCCGGCGCCGGACCTACCCGGCGTCCGCCTGGCGCCGCGCCGCCGACGTGCTGCGCAGCCACCAGAGGCCCAGTAGCGGCAGGACGGCCGGGATGTAGCCGTAGCCCTGGCCGTAGTCCGACCACACGGTGGCGTCGGGGAAGGCGGCCGGGTCGACCAGGCTCCAGGTGCCGACGCCCAGCACGCCGGCCAGCTCAACGAGGATGGAGATCGTCGCGATGCGGCGGGACGCCAGGTCGCCGCGGGCCAGGCACACGGTCGCGACGATGTAGACGACGGCCGCGAGGGCGGACAGCAGGTAGGCGAGCGGCGCGCGGCCGAGGTGGGTGGTCAGCTGCACGGCCGACCTGGCCGTGGCGGACACGGCGAAGATCGCGTAGACGGCGATCAGGAGGCGGCCGGGGCCGGAGCGGGTGCGGGTCGCGAGGTCGTCAGGCATGGCCGTCCCACAGCTGTCGGAGGCGGATGATCAGGACGGGGATCGTGAGGCAGCCCACGACCATGACGACCGGTCCCCAGCGAGTTCGTTCGAGCAGCGCCCAGAACCCGGCGACGGGCGGGACGAGCACCGTGGTGACGAGGTACCCGACGAAGGTGGCGGTCTCGATCGCACGGTCCTCGGTGGAGAGCTTGACGATGCCGGCGACGAGCTGGCCGAGCAGACCCAGCTCGAGCAGGATGACCAGGCCGTACAGCCACAGCCCGTGCCACTCCCGCAGCTCGATCGGCTTGTTCACGACCACCAGCACGGCCGACCAGACCGCCGCGGCCAGCGCGACGTAGGTCAACACCGCCGCGAGCACCTCGATCATGCCGCCGATCGTAGCCACCGTGACCTGCGCCTATCCGAGCAGGCGGCGCCGGCGCGCGCCGTCAGCGCAGCAAGCCGTGCAGGCGGGCCAGCTTGAGGCTCAGGTGCAGTGCCAGCCGGTCGTCGCCGGTGCGGAGGTTCGTGCCGGTCAGCTCGGCCACCCGCTGCAGCCGGTAGTAGAGCGACGTGCGGTGCAACCGCAGTGCCTTCGACGTCTCGACCGCGCTGCCCGCCAGGTCCAGGTACGTCTCCAGCGTCTCCACCAGCTCCCGCGACTCCAGCAGCCGGACAACGCCCGGGTGCACCGCGTCCGCCGGCACCGCCGCCAGCATCCTGTACACCCCAAGGGATGCCCAGGTGGCCACCGGCGCGAACCCCGGCACCCGCGACGCCACGAGCGACGCGTGCACGGCCTCCGCGTACGACTCCGAAGCCTCGGACAGCGGCCGCGGCGAACCGACGCCGACCACGACCGGTCCCGCGAACAACGCGTGCACCTCCTCCGCCCGCACCCGCCCCGCACACACCAGCACCCCGTGATCCGCGCGCGCGAGGTGCCGGGCCGTGAACCTCAGCCGCGCCGCCAACAGCCCGTCCGGCACGACGTCCTGCGGGCCACGCACCACCAGCACCGTCACGGGCACTGCCGGAAACCCACCCTCCTCCAGGAGAATCCGTGCCGCTTCGGCATCGTCGCCGGCCAGGACCCTTGCCACGGCGGCCTGTTCGCGGCGCACGCTCAGGCCGTCGGCGAGCACGTCGTGCAGCAACACCAGCGCCAGCTCGGCCGCCGACTTCTCCACCAGCGCGACATCCGTCTCGGGCATCGCGGGCGAGTCGATCAGCCACACGAACCCCAGCAGCCGCTCGCGGTGCCGCACCGGCACGCACAACCGCGGCAGCACCTCGGCGGAACCGGGCACCCGCAGCGGCCTGCGCGTCTCGAAGATGCCGGCGGCGCGGAACCGGGCGCGCACGTCGCGGGCGGTGTGCCGCCGCAGGATCGAGTCGCGGCGGACGTCGTCCATCGGGCCGCTCTGCTCGCTGTAGGCCAGGACGCTCTGCGCGTGGTCCTCCAGCAGCACCGGTCTTCCGATGCGTACAGCAAGATCGTCGACGGCAGGCTGTAGCCGCATCGCCCGACCTCCGCTTTTCGACAGATGTCCGAACCACTGGCATGTGTTCCCTACATCGGATCGATGATGTGGGTCAAGGCCCGGGGTTAGCGTCCTCCTGTGACCCGCCCTGCACTGCTGGTGACGGCGCTGCTCTCCGCTGCCGCGCTCGCCACCGGACTCTCGGTCAACCCAGCCGTCGCCGCCCCGGACCAGCCGATCACCCCCGAACGGCCGTGGCAGTACCCGCACTGGCCGCAGCAGCAGCCGTGGCAGCAGAGCGGGGAGACCGCCCGGATCGCCGCCGCGCAGGCGGGCCTCCCCGGGCCCATCGACCCGCAGAACTGGGTCAACCCCGACCACATGACGTGGGACGACTACCGGAAGCCGCCCGGCACCAACTGGGCGGACCCGGCGGTCAAGGGCTCGGAGCGCCAGTTCAAGGGCGCGCTGGTCCTCCTGGACTACCCCAACCAGCCGTTCGTCGTGACGCAGCCGCAGGGGTCGACGGTCTTCAAGAACCCCAGCGCCGAGGCGCACGACATTCCGCGTGACCAGGTCGGCAAGTACTACCAGGACTTCCTGAACAAGCCGGAGCCGCTCAACAACGGCCACACCATCCACGAGTACTGGATGGAGGACTCGGGCGGCCGGCTCGGCGTCGACCTCACCGCGTTCGGGCCGTACACCATGCCGGGCAAGGACCACGAGTACGGCATGGAGTTCCAGGCCGGCACCGCCTGTCCCGCGGGCGACAACTGCAACCGCAACATCCGCACCGACGGGCGGGCCGCGTGGGTCAACGCGGTCGGCCCGCAGGTGCCGGCGGGGTACGACTTCATCTTCTTCCTCTCCGCGGGCCAGGACGAGTCCTCGACCTGGCAGGAGTTCGGCTCGATGAAGTTCCCCCACAAGGAGGACGTGACCGACGACTTCGGCCCGCCGGACCCGGCGCTGCCGAACTGGTCGCGCACCCGTTACGTGGACTGGACCTCCTGGGCCGCGGGCTCGTCCATCTGGCCCAACGCGGGCGGCGGCTCGTCGACGCAGGCCGAGAGCTCCGGCCAGTCGACCTACGCCCACGAGTTCAGCCACATCCTCGGTATCGGGGACAACTACAACAACCCGTTCAGCATCCCGGCGCGGCGCGACTACAGCGGCCCGTGGGAGATGCTGTCCCGCGGCACGTTCAACGGGCCGGGCGGCCCGCACAGCCGGTGGATGATCCCGGCGACCGGCGGCGCGTCCATGGGCGCGCAACACATGCTGCGCAACAAGATGAAGCTCGGCATCGTCGACGACCAGAACGTGCTGCAGCTGTCGAGGGAGGCGCTCGGCGACTCCGGCATGGTGATCGCGAAGGTCACCGCGCGGTCCGTCCAACCGGGGCCGGACGGGTTGGCCGGGGTCAACGTCGCGCTCGGCACGGGTGACCTGTCGCCCGCGTGCGACCCGGACGCCGACCCGTTCTGTGACGGCGGCGGCTACGACAACTACACGGTCGAGGTCGTCGACCGGATGGGTTCCGACTCGTTCACGCCGGACGCGGGTGTGCTGCTGGCCAAGACCAAGAACGAGGACGACGCGCCGTTCGAGTGGGTCATCGACGCGAACCCGCAGAACATCGGGATGACCGACTACGTGCTGCCGGACGGCACCGCGGTGCCGATCACCATCGGCGACTACCGGCAGCTGTCCGACGCGTTGTTCCACGCCGGCACGAACTCCGGCAGCGAGTACGAGTACGTCGACGAGGCGAACCGGCTGCACTTCTACGTGCTGGACGTCAAGCGGGACAAGAAGGGCGTGCTGTCCTACACGGTCGCCGTCAGGTCCCTCGACGGCGCGGGCCCGCAGCGGCGCGGCGTCAAGGTGCTGCCGACCTTCAGCCTGCCGACCCGCGACAACCTCAACACCTGCGACTTCTCCGTGTTCAACACCGGCAGGGGCGCGCAGGACAGGTACCTGAACGGTGACGTCTACCGGATCAAGGCCACTGTGGACGGTCGGGGCTGGGCGGTGGACGTGCCGAACGCGCTCGCCACGGCCCAGTTCGGCGGCCACGTCCAGGTTCCGGTCCACGCCACGAGGTCCGGGCGCGGGCCGCATGTCGCGACCGTCCGGCTCACGGCCACGTCCGAGAGCGACCCGTCGAAGAAGGCGACCGCGACCTGCACGGTGGTGGGCCGGTGATGCGCGGGCTGTCGGCGGTAGCGGCGTTCGCGATGGTGGTCGCGGTGGTCGCGGCGCCGCCGGCGTCCGCGGCACCCGGTGACGCGACGGTGGTGCCGGTCCAGGTGACCGGCGACCCGGCGAAGCGGTTCAACCTCGTCGTGCTCGGCGACGGCTACACCGCCGACGAGCAGGGAAAGTTCCGCGAGAACGTGGACAAGCACCTGAACGTGCTGTGGACCATCGAGCCGTTCAAGTCCTACCGCAGCTACATCAACGTGTACGCGGTGTCGATCGTGTCCGCGGAGTCCGGTGTGGACTGTGACCCCGGCCTCGACTCGCCGCGGGTGGACACCGCACTGGACATGGGTCTGTGGGGCGGCTGCGACCCGAACAGCGTGCAGCGCCTGCTGACCGTGAACAACACGAAGGCCAACTCCTACGCCGACCGGGTGTCCGGCACGACCCGCGCGAACCGCCAGCTGCTCGCGATCGGCAACAGCGACACCTACGGCGGCGCGGGTGGCACGTACGCCACCGCGACCGGCGGCAACGCGCTGTCCGCGCTGATCACCCCGCACGAGCTGGGCCACTCGCTCGGCGGCCTGCAGGACGAGTACGACTACTACGCGCGTGGCGTGCGCGGCGACCCGTACGAGGGTGGCGAGCCGGACTCGGTGCACCACACGCTGCTCACCGAGCCGCAGATGCGGGCACAGCAGAAGAAGTGGTGGCGCTGGCTCGGCGAGCGGAGCGAGTCCGGCGGCCAGGTCGGTCGCCGCGAGGGCGGCATGTACTCGAGCAGCGGTGTGTGGCGGCCGTCCGCGCACTCGATGATGAAGACGCTCGGCTACTACTTCGACCAGGTCGAACGCGAGCGGATGACGCAGCGGATCTCCGCGAAGACGAGCATCCTGGCCGACGGCCTGCCGGCGACCGCGCCGGTCGGCGCGGACCGCGTGCTGTGGGTCGAGACCATGTACCCGGTGAGCCACCAGCTCGACGTGACGTGGACGGTCGACGGCACCCGCGTGGTGGCCCGCGGCACCCGCAACCTCCGACTGTCCACTGTGAACCTGACGCCGGGGGTGCACACGGTCGCCGCGACCGTCGTCGACCCGACGGAGTTCGTGCGTGACCCCGCGGTCCGTTCCTCGGCCGCGCTGACGCAGAGTCGCACGTGGACGGTCGACACCTCGCTGAGCACACCGGTCGTGCCGGTCGACGCGGCGTTCACCAACAGCACACCGACCACCGCGCCGGTCGGCGCCACGGACGTCGTCCACGTCGAGACGACGCATCCGACCGACCGCGTGCTGCCGGTCGTGTGGCGCCTCGACGGCCGCGCCGTCGATCCCGGCGGCCCAGGCGGGAACGACCGGGCCTTCGACCTCGAACCGCTCGGCCTGACCGGCACCCACACGCTGACCGCGACGGTCGGGGCCAGGACCCTGACCTGGACCGTCGACGCCAGCAGGCCCACGGCCGGCTACACGCTGTCCGCGCCGCTGGTGTCCGGCCACCGCTCGTACGTCTACAACGGACCGTTCACCATGGCCCTGGCCGGAACCGACGACACGCCGGGCTACGTGGTCCGTGAGTTCCGCACGGACGGCGACGGCTGGTTCAACTACTTCGGCTGGCCGACCGACCCCGACTCGCCGTGGCACTTCACACCGCAGGGCACCGAGATCGACAGCCTCGTGTACGGAAAGCTCGGTGTGCCAAGGCTTTCCCCGTGGGACAACGTGCCGACCAGCTACGGCACGCACACCATCGAGTACCGGTCGATCGACGCCGTCGGCAACGTCGGCCCGGCCGCCTCCTTCGACGTGACGCTGCTCCCGCCGCCACCGGCGTGCACCCGGACGATCACCGGCCGCCACCCCGGCGCGCTGGTCGTCCGCGACGGCGTGACCTGTCTCGACAACGCGACCGTGACCGGCCCGGTGACCGTCGCGCCCGGGGCGGGGCTCGTCGCGTCCGGTGCCACCATCGGCGGTCCCCTCGCGGCCGCCCGTGCCGGCACGGTCGAGCTGTTCCACTCGACGGTCTCCGGTCCGGTGATGGTCGAGGGAGTGCCGGGCGGTGTCCAGATTCTGGGCGGGGCGATCCGCGGCGCCGTGACACTGGCGCGAAACGCGGCGCCGGTGTTCGCGGGTGTGACGGTGCACGGACCGCTGAGCTGCACCGGAAACACCGTGGCCCCCGACGACCTGGGTGTCACGAATTCCGTTCGCGGGCCCACAGTGGATCAGTGCCGCTGATTCCACAGCGCGATCAGGCGAACGCTCACCGCACGCTTTTCCTTTGATTGCAATACGGAGCGCCATACAAACGACCAATGATTTGCCGTGTCCTCTGTGATCACCGGTACGGTCTGTCCGGCACGTGGTTCAGTGAGCGTGGAGGTCAGGCAGTGGTGGCAGTGCGCAACCCTTCGGCGTTGCGGTGGCTCGTGGGTGTGGAGCTGGCGAACTACCGGAAGAGAACCGGTCTCAAACAGGCCGATGCGGCCAACCGGGCGGGCGTCAGTGTGGGAAAGTTGTCCCATCTGGAAACCGGCGAGCGGCAGCAGCAGCCGTCGGACATAGCGAAGGTGCTTTCCGCGTACGGTGCCGCACAGCACGACGTCAACCGGCTGACCTCGCTCGCCGAGGTTCCGGACGAGTCCAACTGGTGGGGCGCTTGGCGGGACGTGGTGCCGGACTGGTTCGGTACTTTCGTCGGCCTGGAGCGGCTGGCCACCAAGGAGTTCGTGTTCGAGCCGATCGTGATCCCCGGTCTGATGCAGACCGAGGAGTACGCCAGGGAGCTGAGCCGCTCCAGCCAGCGCGTCCGGCTCGACCACAGCGAGCGGGTGGTCGAGGTCAGGATGGAGCGCGCGCACCGGCTGTCCGCCGAGGAGCCGATGCATCTCCACGCGACGGTGAACGAGCAGGCGTTGCGGTTACGTGTCGGAAGTACCGAGACCATGCGTGAGCAGTACGAGCACCTGATCGACCTCGCCGGCCGCCCGAACATCCTGTTCCAGGTGGTGGTGCCGGAACGGGGCCGGCACGAGGCGTCGAACGGGCAGTTCGTCGTGTTGGAATTCGACAAGGCGCGGCCGATCGTCTATGCGGAACTTCAGGACGGCGCGATGTATGTGCAGCACCCTGGGGAGGTGAATACTTATCGTGTGTCCGCACGGAGTCTGGAAAGGGTCGCGCTTCCGCCGGACGAGTCCGTTCGCTTCGTGGCCGACCTGATCAAGAGGCTTTGAGGAGCAACACCGTGAACTTCGGCAGCGCAGTGTGGCACAAGAGCAGCTTCAGCGACCACAACGGTTCGTGTGTCGAGGTCGCGCTCACGGCGATGGCTGTCGGCATCCGAGACTCGAAGGACATTGGTGTCGGCCCACTGGTCGTCGCGCCGGACGGGTGGGCCGCGCTCGTCGCCGTGCTGAAGCGCGGCCGGTAGTCCGCTAGGCCGGTCGGAGGAACCGGCCAGCCGGATGCTGTCGGGAAAACTGTCGTGCGTTCACGGCCCAATCGTGCGGTAACGTGCGGCAACCCCCGGGCAACCTGCCGATCCGACCGGACGTCTTAGGGGAAAGATCGTAAGTTGGGTTTGGGGGCTCGTCTTGAAACCGCGGCATGTCGTTGTAGTGCTGTCCGTACTCGCGTTCGCGACCGCGTGCTCGACCGGTGAGGCGGACGAACCGCTGCCTCGGCTCGCCGACCGCGGCACGGTGATGACCACGGCGACGCCGACCCGGCAGGACCTGACGAACTCGGTCAGCCTGGCCGGGACCGTCACCATGGACCCGATCTTCGGGCTGGTCGCGCCGGTGGCGGGGCAGATGCGCTACCTCGACGTCAAGCCGCCCACCGCCACGCCGGCCAAACCGACGCGCATCGGCGCCGTGTGGGCCGGCGGCCGGCCGACCCAGGTCGAGGTGCCGGCCGGCGCCACGTTCGCCGGCAGGCTGGTCGACGACCGGTCGAACGTCGTGCCAGGGATGCCGGTGGCCTCGGCGAAGCTCGCCGGGTACGGGATCGTCGCGGAGATCAGCAGCGACAAGGCCTACCAGATCGCCGACGGGCTGACCGCCATCACGGCACAGATCAAGAAGGGCCCCGGGCCGTTCCCCTGCACGGTGCTGGGCACGATCGCCGCACTGCCGGCCGGCACGGTTCCCGTGCCGCCGCCCGCGGACCCGCCGGCCGGCGGGCAGCAGCCCCCGGGGGCCACCGCGGGCGCACCGGTGACCCAGGACGAGAAGCAGCCTCAGGACGAGCAGCCGGAGGGGTCGGCCGCCTCCGGCCTGCGGTTGGTCTGTACCGCACCGCCGGAGGTCAAGATGATCAACGGCGCGTCGGTCACGCTGAAGATCGTGACGCAGACCGCGACCGGCGTGCTGGTCGTGCCCGTCGAGGCCGTCGCGGGCGGTCAGGGCAAGGGCACGGTCGAGGTGGTCAAGGCCGACGGGTCGACCGAGCTGGTGCAGGTCGAGCTGGGCCTGACCGACGGCAAGGTCATCGAGGTCAGGTCGGGGCTCACCGGGAACGAGAAGCTGTCCGTGCCGGGCCCGAACCTGCCGCCCGTCCCGGATTCCGGCCAGTCGAGCGGTGGCAAGTGACCGCCGTCCAGGTGCTGCCGGAGCGGCAGGGCACGGCGACGCCGTTGCTGCGGCTCGTCGGCGTTACCAAGACCTTGCGTGGCCAGCAGGAGCCGCGCACGATCCTGAGCGGCGTCGACCTGACACTCCACAGTGGAGAGAGCATCGCGGTGCTCGGGCGGTCCGGGTCGGGCAAGAGCACGCTGCTGAGCCTGATCGGGTTGTTCGACCGGGCCGACGGCGGCCAGTACATGTTGGGCGAGCGGGACATCACCCGCCTGCCGGAGCGCAGGGCGGCCGCGCTGCGCAGCTCCGAGTTCGGTTTCGTGTTCCAGCGGTTCTTCCTGCTCAAGCACCTGACCGCCGCGCAGAACGTGGCGATGGCGATGGTGAACGGGCAGGGCTGGCTGCCGCGGCGCAAGCGTCGTGCCCGGGCGTTGGCCGCGCTGGACCAGATGGGCATCGCGCACCTGGCGAAGCACAAGCCGCCCCGGCTGTCCGGCGGTGAGCAGCAACGTGTGGCGATCGCCCGTGCGCTGGTGCGGGACCCGAAGATCCTGCTGGCCGACGAGCCGACCGGCGCGCTCGACACGGACACCGGAAACCTTGTGGTGGAAGCACTTCGCGCGGCGACCGACCGCGGCTGCGGACTGGTCCTGGTGACCCACGACCACGACCACGCGGCGAAGATGCAGCGGGTGTTCCAGCTCGACCACGGCGTGCTGTCGGAGGTGGCGCGGTGATGCGGCTGTCCGGGCGTCTCCGGTCGGCGCTCATCATTGGCGGGCAAGGGATCCGGGCACGGAAGCTGCGCACGTTCCTGTCCATGATCAGTTTGTTCCTCGGTGTGCTCGGCGTGGTGGCCGCGCAGGCCGGGCAGGTGATCGCGTACCGGGCGCTGGTGGCGAACAGCGAGCTGACCAGGGGAGTCGACGGCACCCGGTCGGTGTACCTGCCGCCCGTCGACGGTTCTTCGGAGATCGTGATGGACACGATCAGGGGCCGCGACGACGCGGTGGCGTTGCTGTCGGCCAGCGCGGTCATCGGCGAACCGAACGTGCGGCCGGTCAACGAGGGCGCGAGCCCGATCGGCGGCGGCGGTGGGTACGGCTCGTCGATGGTCTGCGACTCGTCGGGCGACTGCGTGGATCCCAACGAGGGCAAGCCGAGCGGCCAGGCGATCGAGGTGCGCGTCACGGCGCTGACAGGCGACCTCCGGCGGTTCCGGCCACTGCATGTCCAGAGTGGACGGTGGCTGGACTTCGCTGGTGCGCCGTCGCTCTCGCCCCGCCTGGTGCTGAACAAGGCGGCGGCGAAGGCCTTCACGATGTTCCAGGTGCCGGCGGAGATGCGTGTCCAGGGCGGGATCGCGAACTCGACGCCACGGTTCCTCGGCGTCGTCGATGACGGGAACTCGCAGCCGCAGGTGTACGTCCGTTCGGACGAACTGCTGAACTGGCTGCCGGTGGACGTGCTGTCCGACCCGCAGTTCGGGTCGGCGCTGGTCCTGGCGGCGCCGGACGCGACGGAGCTCATCGAGATCCTGAAACGGAAGTACGCGTCGATCGCGGATCCGCGGATGGGTGACCTGTACGTGGAGACGATCAGTGCCGAGGATCTGATGCCCGGGGAGATCCAGATGATGCGCTGGGTGTTCCTCGGGGTGTCGATCCTGGTGCTGCTGATCGGCTCGGCGGGGATCCTGAACGTGGGGTTGGCGACGGTCGGGGAGCGGATCGAGGAGTTCGCGCTACGGCGGGCCGTGGGTACGCCGCGGTTGTTGCTGGCGGGGATCGTGCTGGCGGAGACGCTGCTGACTGGTTTGCTGACGGCGCTGGCGGCGATCGGCGCGGGGATCGCCGGGTTGGCGGTGGCGAGCAGGATGTTCGGCGACCGGCATCCGCTGCTGGCGAACGTGGCGTTCCCGTGGGAGGCCGGGGTGGCCGGGGTGGCGGCGGGCCTGGTCGCGGGTGTGCTGGGGGGCCTGGTGCCGGCGGCGAGAGCGGCGAGAATCCCCATCGCGACCGTGATGCGGGCCTAGACGTCCCGCGCCGGCCCACGCCGGCTCAACCACCGCGTTTCCGGTCGTACTCCCGGACGACGGTCTTCGGGGCACACATGCGCCATGCGTCGGTGACGAGCTCCCTGAGCTCGTCCTTGTCGATCCTGTCCAGGTCGACGTGGATCCAGTGGTAGCGCTGGTCACCCGTGCTCGGCATGGCGAACTTGTCGGGCTGGGCGTCGATCATGGCGGCCCGCTCCTCCTTGGGGAAGCCACAGCCCATGGTGCGCTCGTCCCGTGAGAGGGCGACGTAGACGATCCGCCCCACGTTGAACTTGACCCGGTCACGCACGAGCCGCTCGACGGTGCGCGGCAGGCCGCTCGCGATCTCCCTGACGTCTTCCGCGGTGACCATTCGCCGGGTCCTCACTGCTCGTCGATCCCCCGATGCCACGCTAGTGTCCCGCGCCGGAGATCAGGCAACTTAGTTCGGCGGCCCAGCTTCCTGCTGGCGGCGTTGCCGGTTCGCCCAAGTACGACCCAGTACGAGGACGAACCGGCGTCTTGCCAGCAGAAACCTGGATCCACCGACTTAATCACCGCATTCCCGGCGCGGGACACTAGCAACGACCACCGACAGAAACGCGGCCCGCGCAGGCGCTCGCCGCCGGTGACTCCCGCGAGGCGGCGAACCGGCCTAACCTCGAACCGTTGGCTCGTTCGATGAACCTCTGGTGCGCTCGCAGCCGTGATGGTTCTGGAGCCGGTGAAAGGCGGGGATCAATGAAGATCGTGCGTTTGGCCGTTGCCGTCGTGGTGTTCCTTGCGTGTCTCATCGCGGGTGGGGCGCCCTCGGCGTGGGCCGGGGTGGCGGCCGACTATCCGGAGTTTCCCTATCCGCCCACCAACTACGACGAGCCGCTTCGTGGGCAGTACCACTTCAGTCCGCGTGCCGGGTGGATGAACGACCCCAACGGGTCGGTCTACTACCGGGGGCAGTACCACCTCTTCTTCCAGCACAACCCGCACGGTCTGGGTTGGGAGACCATGCACTGGGGGCACGCGGTCAGCCCCGACCTCGTGCACTGGAACCAGAAGCCCATCGCCCTGGAGCCGGGGGTCCATCCCGGGGATCTCTGGTCCGGCAACGGGGTCGTGGACACCCGCAACGTGACCGGGCTCAAGTCCGGCGGCGATGACCCGATCCTGTTCTTCTCCGGTACCGGCGGGGTCGTCGTGCACTACAGCCTCGACGGCGCGCGGACCTTCCAGACCTACAACCGCGGCACCGAGGTGATCGACACCGGCGGGAACGAGAGCCGGGATCCCAAGGTCTTCTGGCACGCGCCCTCCCAGCGCTGGGTGATGGTCCTCTACGTCAAGGAGGGCAACTTCGGCGCCAACTTCTACACCTCCACCGATCTGCTGCACTGGAACTTCGCCAGCCGGTTCACCGCCGACTGGATGTTCGAGTGTCCGGACATGTACCAGCTGCCCGTCGACGGCAACCCCGCCAACACGCGATGGGTGCTCTCCGCCGCCAAGGACAACAGCTACGTCCTCGGGGACTTCGACGGGACCACCTTCACGCCCACCTCTCCCGTGCGTCGCGAGGACTTCGGTGGCGGGGGAGCCGGGTCGCCCTTCTACGCCTCGCAGACCTTCACCGGGGACCCCGCGGGGAGGGTCGTGCAGACCGCCTGGCAGGGCGGCAACCACGGCGCAACCTGGACCGGTGACCTCACCTTCCCCGCGCAGCTGGGGTTGCGGACCTCTTCCGACGGCATTCGCCTGACGCGTAACCCCGTCGCGGAGCTGGCATCGCTCCGGCGAGACCCCGTCGAGCTCGGGGCGCAGACTCTTCAGCCGGGAACCAACCCGCTCGCCCAGCTCCGTGGTGACGCCTACGAGCTGACCGCCGAGTTCGACCTCACCGGCGCCACCGCCCGCAAGTTCGGGTTTCGGTTGCACACGCGGTCCGACGGCGGGTTCGATCGGGAGGTCAGCTACGACCGGGGTGCGCAGACCCTCTACGGCGCGCCGCTTTCCCCCGTCAACGGGCGGGTTTCCATGCACGTTCTCGTCGACCGGGGACAGCTGGGGATCTTCGCCGCCGGCGGTGCGTTCTCCTACACCGACAACGTCGACTTCAACCCCGCCAACCAGGGGCTCTCACTGTTCGCCGACGGCGGGTCCGTGCGTCTTAACTCCCTGCGGTTCAACCGGATCGCGAGTGCCTGGGGCACCGGACAGTCCACTCTGGACAGTAACCTCGGCGACGCATGGACCGCCGTCAACGGCACCTGGACCGACACCGCCGCGGGCAAGCAGGGCACGGCCTCCGGGGACGCCTTCTACCTCAGCCCCACTTCCGCCGGCGACCTCACCTACGAGGGCGACGTCCGGGTCGACAGCGGCACCGCCGCCGCGCTCACCTTCCGCGCCAGTGACGACGCCGCTCGCCACTACACGGTGAACGTCGACACCGCCGGGATGGTGAAGCTCTGGCGGCCGGGGCGGGACATCGCCACCTACCCGACGGCCATCACCGTCGGTCGCACCTACCACCTCAAGGTCGTCGCCGCGGGGTCGCGGATCCGGGTCTACCTCGACCGGTCGGCACAACCGGTCATCGACGCCACCGACACCGCCTACGCCGCCGGACGGCTCGGCGTCAACGTCTTCAGCGGCCAGGCGACCGTCAACAACCTCCAGCTCAACGCCGCCGGGTTCGACACCAACCTCGCCGGGCCCTGGCGCCCCGTCAGCGGGACGTGGACCGCGCCCGGTGACGCGGTGCAGGCCCGTGGTGGCGGCGACACCTTCTACCTCAGCTCGTCCACCGGCGCCGACTTCACCTACTCCGGCGACCTCACCCCGGTCAACGGGGTCGCCGCCGGGCTCGTGTTCCGCGCCAGTGCCGACGGCACCCGCCACTACACCGCCAACGTCGACGTCAACGGCATCGTCAAGCTCTGGCGGCCCGGCGCCGACATCGCCACCCATGCGGCCAACATCGTGCCGGGCCGGACGTACCCCCTCGCCGTCACCGCGCGTGGCACCAACATTCGGGTCTCACTCGACGGGGTCGAGGTCATCAACGCGACCGACGCCACCTACTCGACCGGCCTCTTCGGACTCAACGGGTTCGCCGGCACCGCCCGGTTCCGCAACGTCCGCCTCACCGCGTGAGGACGGCCACCGCGTCCTTGTCCAACTGCCCCAACGTGTTGTCCGAGCGTTGGAAACGGAGACACCCGTCCAGCTCCACCGTCGCCGTGCCGCCCATCGACGGGAGGACCACGGCGAACCTCGTGTGCGGCCGGTCGCACCCGGCGGCCGGGCCGGCGGTGTCCAGCGCGGACCGCAGCGCGGACACCGCCGGTCCTTTCAGCGAGAAACCGTTGGCCAGGCGGCCGGTGTCGCCGTCCACCAGGTAGGTGCACACCCGCGGCGTGCCGGCCGGGTCCGGCCACATGGCACCGCCGGGAGCGGCTTTCGGGGACTCGAGAACGATCGTGTCCTTCCAGGTGTCCGGGCAGCCGGTCTCGTTCGACCGCACGGACCCCACCAGCCCCGTCCGCGTCTCCGACACCGTCCGGTACGGCAGCTTGTCGAGGAACCGCGTCACCTCGTCGTGGGGCTTGCCGCACGTGCTCGTCGGCACGTCGGGCAGCAACGCCCTGCCCTCCGCGTCGACCAGCACGAAGTACGGCTTCGCGTACCCGATCGCGGGGCATATCGAGTTCGCCGGCGGCGGTCCGGACGGCTTGCGCAGCATGTCGAGCAGCTCTGGCACGGGGCCGTCCGCACGCTCGATGATCTGCACCGTCCACGTGCCCTCGCCGGGGACCTCCCGGGGCTCGCTTCGGCAGCGCACCACCGAGTTCGCCACGAAGTCCGCGGGCACGCCACCCCGCTCCACCGAGGGGTCGAGGGGGTCCTTCACCGAGCACCCGACCTCGACCCACACCGGCGGTGTGTCCGCGACCTTCGGCGCCGCAACCGGATTGCCGCACGCCACCGCCGCGCCGATGACCAACGCCGCTGTCCCCAGCCGTCGCAACCCAACCAACATGCCCAACGGACGGAGGCGGCCGGGTCGCCGGTTGCACGGAGCGTGGGATCGTCGCGAAACGGCTCACCGGTCGCGACGGCGACCCCGTGCCCCGCACGCCATGGCGCGGCGCCACCGTCACGCCACCGTCCTTCCCTTGCGGTACACGGCTTCGACGTCGTGCACCGCGGCGGGATCCGTCAGCGGGTCGCCGGCCACGACCACCAGGTCCGCGTCGAAGCCCGGCGCCAGGCGGCCCTTGCGGCCGGCCAACCCGCACACCTCGGCCGCCACCGACGTCACCGCACGCAGGGCGTCCAGTGGCGTCATGCCCAGCCCGACCAGCTGCGGCACCGCGTTGGGCAGCGACGGGTGTTGCTTCGCCGGCCCGATTCCCGCGTCCGTGCCGGCCACCACGACGGCGCCGGCCTCGATGAGCCGGCGGTACACCGCCATGATCTTCGGCACCCTGGCGAACACCTCGGCGCGGTCCGGCTCGGCCAGCAGCACCGCCGCGCGGTCGGCGTCGGACAGGGGCGCGGCGCCGATCGACGCGCCGACCGCCACCTGCCGCCGCGCGATCTCGTCGATCAGGTCGGGGCGGTCGTCGATCCCGTCGGCCGTCCAGAACGAGACGTGCTCCAGCCCGTCCACGCCGGCCGCCAGCGCGGCCTCGATGCCCGCGGTGGCGTGGGCGTGTGCCACGACCGGCAGCCCGTGCCGGTGCGCCTCGTCGACCGCGGCCCGCAGCTCGGCCACCTCGAACTGCGGCAGGTGCTGAGCCGTCCCCTTCGTCATCGTCCCGCCGCTCGCCATGATCTTGACGACGTCGCAGCCGCGTTCCGCCCGCTCGCGCACCGCCGCCCGCACGGCCGCCGGACCCGGCGCTACCGCGCCACCCAGGAAGTGGCAGTGGCCGTCGAGCGTCGTCACCGGCGGGCCGGCCGCCACGATCGTCGGCAGGTCGGGGTCACCACGCAACGAGAGGGACAGGTAGTCCGGGTCGCCGAGGTCCCGGACCGTCGTGACACCGGCCCGAAGGTGCCGGCGCGCCGCGTCGGCCATCGCCGCGCGCACCTCGTCCGGTGTGCGGGCGGCCAGCGCGCCGACCGGGTCCGTGCCGGCGTCGAACGCCAGGTGGACGTGCACGTCGATCATGCCGGGCAGCACCGTCACGTCGCCGAGGTCGACGGCACCCGGCACGTCGACACCCGTCGCCACCACGTGTCCGCGGTCGAGCACCACGGTCGGGTGGTCGACCAGCCTCGTGCCGTCGAACACGCGGGCGGCGCGCAGCGCGGTCACTCTCATCTGGTCGTCCCGGACCGTGAGAACGCGACGGTCCTCAGCCCTGCTGCCCGTAGTCCCTGGCCACGTTCAGCAGCTCGACCAGCCCGTCGGCGTACTCCTGGGACTCGGAGTGCGCCTCCGGGTACGGCGGCTGGAAGCCGACGCCCTCCCACTCGCCGGTCGACGGGTTCCACAGGTCGTTGCCGATCTCGAAGTCCCACGCGAAGATGCCCTGGTCGTAGTACAGCTGGTCGGCGGAGTTGCCGGCCGCCGAGTACAGGACGTCCGCGACCGGACCGGTCTGGGACGGCCAGGTCACCGTGCCGCGCGACGACGAGATCGCGCCCACGATCCGCTTCGCGGACGCCTGGAAGAACGCCGCCTCCTCGATGGACGGCCGCGGCAGCGTGACCCGGCCCGGCATCGCGTACGCGCCGGGCGGCCACATGAAGTAACCGCCGTAGCTGTGCACGTTCATCACGAACCTGATGTTCGAGTGCGCCTTCGCGAAGTCGATGACGTTGCCGCTCTCCGCCTCGGACAGTTCACCCGTGCCCGCGTACGTGCCGGACAGGCAGTTCGACGACGCGCCGACGTACCCGTCGAACAGCGAGCCCACGGCGTAGTTCCGGTTGACGTCGACGCCCCACGAGTCGGCGTTCCGCGGATCCCGCTGTGTGCCCGTGCAGTGGTTGACCATGTTCTTGCGCTGGAAGTTCGCGTCGTGGAACGAGTAGTTCGCGCCGTCCGGGTTGACCGTCGGGATCACGAACACCTCGACGTTCTCCAGGAGCTGTCGGGTCGCCGGGTCCGTCGCGTAGTTGGCCAGCAGCCGCTCCGCGAACTCGAGCGTGACCAGGGGCGTCGCCCACTCCCGCGCGTGCTCCTGGGAGTACGTGAGCACGCCGATCCGCGAACCGTCGCGGTGCACGCCGATCCGCAGTCCCTGCACGGTCCACGGCTTCTGCGGGATCGACCCGTCCAGGCCGTTGTCCATGGTGACCGGACCGGCGACCGGCATGACCTTGCCGGCCGACCCGTCCTCGACGAACGCGTTGAACCGCTGGGGGAACCGTGCGGTGATCAGCGCGGCTACCTGGTCGGTGGTGCTGATGACCGCGCCGGCGGCGTCCGTGGCGAGGGAGACCGTCAGCACGCGGTCGCGCCAGGTCGCCTGCGCGGGCCGGTTGGGTTTGCCGGGGTCGACGGTCTTGACCTGCCAGCCGTTCGGGCCCTGGTCGCCGAACTGGACCGACTCGACGACGACCGCGGCGCTCGCCGGGTCGCCGAGGTAGGCGGTCGCCGTGCGCCGGTAGCCCTGGGTGCGGTGCGGCAGGTCGACCAGGTCGACCAGGCTCGGGTACTGCCGGGCGAGCCGCGCCAGCCGGGCCTTGATGTCGGTCGGCGCCATGTACGCGTCGATGAAGTCCCGCTGGTAGCCGGCCGGCGTCTGCGGCGGGGTCGCACCCGGCCACCTGGTCGGCGTGACGGCCCGGGTGGACCCGCCGAGGCTGGACGCGGCGGTGACCTTCACCGGCTGCGCGGGCAGGGGCTGGGGCAGGGCCACGTGGTACTGGTACTCGCCGGCGTCCTCGAAACGCTGCAGCGGGTACGAGCCGGTGGTGCCGTCCGCCGTCGTCCAGGTGACGGTGATCTCGACGTCCGGGTCGGCGATCGCGGTCGTCGCGACCTGGGTCTGCAGGAAGGTCTGGCCGCCACTGGTCCACCAGTACGCGGACAGGAAGTGCAGGGTGTCCGCGGCGGCCTGCCGGGTCCTGGCCCGCGACTGCGCGTACCGCCCGGCCGCGTCGCCCGCGCGCTCGATCACCTGGACGGTCTCGGCGCCGCGTGCGTTGAGGTCGGCCAGCTGGCTTCCGGTGAGCACGAGGTCGACCAGCAGCTCGCCGTCTCCGGTGCGGGGCCGCGCCGCGATGTCCGCCCCGCTCGTCAGCAGCTCGTCGAACATGGCCCGGTCGGGCAGCCGCACCCGCACGAGGGACAGCTCCTCGGGCTGGGCGGGTGCCGCGCTCGCGGTGGGCGAGGGAACGATGACGGACAGTGACAGCGCAAGCGCGAGCAAGAAGCCACGCTTCCTCATGAGACCTCCCAGACCGGCCGAAAGCAGGATCGCAAACCGGCTGAACGCATCATTCCTCAAGATCGCGCCCAGACATAGGGTGATCGCCATGAGCGTTTTCGCCGGGCAGTACACGGCAGTCGACGACACCGAGGACGCATCCTGGTTCATCTCGTTCTCGGACAGCGTGAACGCGATCCCCGAGTACCACGGGGTCCGGCAGTCGCTCATCGAGCAGCTGGGTTCGCTGGCGGGACGGCACGTGCTCGACGTCGGCTGCGGCCCAGGCGACGACACCCGTGAGCTGGCCTCCCTCGCGGGACCGGCGGGCCGGGTCGTGGGCGTGGACCTGAGCGAGACGATGCTGGCCGAGGCCCGCAGAAGGGGCGGCCCGGTCGAGTTCATCCAGGACGACGTCTACGGGCTCTCCTTCCCGAACGCGACGTTCGACCGGGTGCGGGCCAAGCTCGTCCGCATGCACCTGCTGGACATCGACGCCGCGGACGACGAGCTGGTCCGGGTGCTGCGGCCGGGCGGCCGGCTGGCCGTGTTCGACCTTGACTTCGAGACCCTCGCCCTCGATCACCCGGACCGGGCGGCGACACGCGCGTTCCAGCCGTACTGGGCGGACCACCACAAGCAGGGCTGGTGCGGCCGGCAGATGCGCAGGCGGTTCATGGGGCGCGGCATGACCGACGTGACGATCACGCCGCACACCATGCAGATGTCCTACGGGCTGTTCCGCCGGGCCGCGGAGGGCGCGGTCGCCGAGGCGGTGGCCGCGGGCGTCCTCGACTCGGTGGAGGGGTTCCTGCGCCCGCTGGCCGAGGCCGACGAGGCCGGCGTCTTCTTCGCCAGCCTCACCGGCTACGTGTTGGGCGCGACGCGCTCACCTGCGGCGTAGCGACGGGTCGCGCAGGGCCGGCGGCGTGAAGTAGCTGTCGGCCTTGTTGAGGTCCGTGCCCGGCGGCACGATCTCGTCGATCCGGTCGAGGACGTCCGAGGACAGGACCGTGCCCGTGCCGCTGAGCAGGGACTCCAGCTGGTCCATCGTCCGCGGGCCGATGATCACCGACGTGACCGCCGGGTGGGACAGGACGAAGCCGACCGCCAGGTGGGGCAGGGTCAGGCCGGCGTCCGCGGCCAGCTTGCCCAGCTCGGTGACCGCCGCCAGCTTCGCGGCGTTCTCCGGCAGTGACGTGTCGAACCGGTGTGCTTCCCCCTTCACCCGGCCCTCGCCACGCGACGACACGTCCGCGGCGCTCGAGTACCGGCCGGACAGCCAACCGGTGGCGAGCGGGCCCCAGGTCAGCACGCCCATCCCGTACTTGTGCGCCGTCGGCAGGACCGCCGCCTCGATGCCCCGCGCCAGGATCGAGTACGGCGGCTGCTCGCTGCGGAACCGCACGTGCCCCCGCCGCTCGGACACCCACTGCGCCTCGACGATCTGCTCCGCCGGGAACGTCGAGCTGCCCACCGCACGCACCTTGCCGGCCCGCACGAGGTCGGTCAGCGCGCCCAGCGTCTCGTCGATGTCGGTCGAAGCGTCCGGGCGGTGGATCTGGTACAGGTCGATCCAGTCCGTCCGCAGCCGCCGCAGGCTGCTCTCCACCTCGCGCACGATCCAGCGCCGTGAGTTGCCCCGGTGGTTGGGGTCGTCGCTCATCGGGAAGTGCACCTTGGTGGCCAGCACGACGTCGTCGCGCCGCCCCTCCAGGGCCTTGCCCACGATCTCCTCGGACTCGCCGTCGGAGTAGCCGTCGGCGGTGTCCACGAAGTTGATGCCCGCGTCGAGCGCGTGGTGGATGATTCGTACACCATCGGAGTGATCCGGGTTGCCGATCTTCCCGAACATCATCGCGCCCAGCGCGTACTCGCTCACCGAGATTCCGGTGCCGCCCAGAATTCTTTGCCTCATGAGGCAACTGTGCGGCGGTCGCCGCGATCCCGCCAGGCAAGGCCCAACCTGGGTCGGCCAGTACCACCTTGCGGGACAATGGCGGCATGGGACACGTCGAGGACGAGATCACGCCGTTCCTGAAGGCCCGCCGCGCCGCGCTCGACCCGGCGGAGCTCGGCCTGCCCAACGGCGTCACCAGGCGGCGCGTCAACGGCCTGCGCCGTGAGGAGGTCGCCCAGCTCGCGGGCATCAGTGTCGACTACTACACCCGCATCGAGCAGGGCCGCGCCGCGGCGATCTCCGATGCCGTGCTCGACGCCGTCGCCCGCGCGCTGCGGCTCACCGAGCACGAGCACACCTACCTGCGCAACATCACCGCCCCCGGCCGCCGCACCGCCGCCGGCGCGTGCGCGCCGGCCGAGCGCCCCCTGGTCAGGCCGCAGATCCGGGAGCTGCTCGACGCGATGGGCGAGTCCGTGCCCGCCATGGTCTACGGGCCGGGCACCGACCTCCTCGCGTGGAACCGCCTCGCGAAGTCCGTGTACTCGACGGACTTCGACGCGCTGCCGGCCGAGGACCTGAACGGCGCGCGCATCGTGTTCCTCGACCCGTTCGCCCGCGAGCTGTACCTGGACTGGGAACACGTCGCCGAGGACAGCGTGTCCAGCCTGCGGGCCGACATCGGCAAGTTCCCCGGGCACGGCCGCGCCTACCGGGTGATGTGCGAGCTGCGGGACGCGAGCCCGGAGTTCAGCCGGTTCTGGGAGAACCAGGACGTGAGCGACCGCCAGCACGGTGTCAAGCGGATTCACCACCCCGAGCTGGGCGAACTGGTGCTGACGTACGAGGCGTTGGAGCTGCCGACAGACCCTGGTCAGCGGCTGTGCACCTACACGGCACCCATCGGTTCCGAAACGGAGCGAAAGCTCCGGGAGCTCGCGACGAGGATCACCGTGTCCGTCTGAGCAGGAACAAACCCCCGTGGCCGGCTGTTACAACGAACCATGGAACAGGCAACTCTGCACAGTCCCTCCACTGTGGACCGTTCGGAGCAGTTGGCAGAGTCGCCGACCGGAGCAGCCAGGATTCGCATCATCCTCGTCCTCGGCGCGCTCATCGCTCTCGGTCCCCTGACCATCGACATGTACCTGCCCGCGTTGCCGGCGCTCGGGGCGGACCTGAACGCGTCCGAGTCGGCCGTGCAGCTGACCCTCACCGGCACGCTCATCGGCCTCGGCCTCGGGCAGCTCATCATCGGCCCGCTGTCGGACTCCCTTGGCCGGCGCCGGCCGCTGATCGCCGGCACGATCGTGCACATCGCCGCGTCGCTGCTGTGCCTGATCGCACCGAACGTGGCCGTCCTCGGCGTGCTGCGCACGCTGCAGGGCGTTGGCGCGGCCGCGACGATGGTCGTCGCGATGGCCGTCGTGCGTGACCTGTTCACCGGCAAGGCCGCGGCCACCATCCTGTCCCGGCTGATGCTCGTGATGGGCACCGCGCCGATCCTCGCGCCGACGATCGGCGCGGCGGTGCTGTCGGTCGGGTCGTGGCGCGGCGTGTTCGCCGTGCTGGCGGTACTCGGTGCGGCACTGCTACTGGTGGCGATCTTCCTGCTGAAGGAGACGCTGCCGGTCGAGCGGCGCAGGACCGGCTCCTTCCGGCCGGTGCTGCGGACCTACCGGTCGCTGCTGACCGACCCGCAGTTCGTGGTGCTGACACTGGTCGCCGCGCTCGGCATGTCGGCGCTGTTCTCCTACGTCTCGGGCTCGTCGTTCGTGCTCCAGGACCAGTTCGACCTGACGCAGCAGCAGTTCGCGCTGGTGTTCGCACTCGGTGCGGTGGCCCTGATCGGGGCGTCGCAGGTGAACGTGATGCTGCTGAACCGCTTCACGGCGCAGCAGATCGTGTTCGGCGCGCTGGCCGCCGGGCTGGTGTTCGGCGCGGTGCTGATCGTGTTCGCGGAGTCCGGCGCCGGCGGGCTGGTGGGCTTCCTGGTGCCGCTGCTGTTCCTGCTGGCCGCGGTGGGTTTCGTCCTGCCGAACGCGCCCGCGCTGGCCCTGTCCCGGCATGGTGAGGCGGCGGGGACCGCGGCCGCGCTGCTGGGTGCCGCACAGTTCGGGCTCGGCGCGCTGATCGCGCCGGTGGTCGGCCTGCTGGGCAACGACGGGCCCGCGATGGCCCTGACCATGACGGCCGGCATGCTCGTCGCCTGCGCCGCACTGGCCGCGACGATGGTCCGGCAACGGGCGGTCGCGACCGCCTGACCTGGGTGTCTACGAGCGGGTGACACCGTCCAAGCTGGGCGGTGTCACCCGCTTTTCGGGCCCGGCCCCGGCTGGCAGCGGGGGCAGTAGTAGGTGATGCGCTCGCGCAGCTCAGTGCCCTGATCGGCCTTCAGCACCGGCCCACCGCAACGCAGGCAGCCGTGGCGCTGCCGCCCGTACACCCAGGTCTCACGGCCTCGTCGTGGGTCACCCGTCGTGTTGCGGACCGGCCGCAACGCGTTCCGCACCAGCAGCTCCCGCGCAAGGCTCACCGTTTTGTGCGCATCCACCGCCGCCACCGGGGTCCACGGCGAGACCCGGAGCAGGAAGCACGTCTCGACCTTGTACACGTTGCCCAGCCCTGCCATGAGGCGCTGGTCGAGGAGCGCGTCACCCAGCTCGCGACCGGGGTCGGCGGTCAGCCTGCGAACGGCCTCGGCGTGATGTTCGTCCGACCAGCCGGGGTCCAGCAGGTCCGGCCCCAGGTGGTCGACGAGCCGGTGCTCGTCCGGCGTCCGCACGAGGGCCATCTCCATGAGCAGGTTGCCGAGCGCGACCTTGTCCGCCGTCGCGAGAACCGCCCGCGTGCGGTAGCTGATCGGCGGCCGGTTCGTGTAGACGCGCCACGATCCGTCCATGCCGAGGTGGCAGTGCAGGCTGAGCGCACCGCCGAACCGCAGGAACAGGTGCTTGCCGACCGAACGCGCGCCCTCGAACACCCGTCCCGTGAGGTCCGCGGTCGCGAGGCGGGGATGCCGCAGCTCCGCCCGCGTCAGGACCGTGCCGCCCAGCGCGCTGGTCAGCCTGCGCGCGGTCGCATGGACGGTGTCTCCCTCGGGCACGCCGCCAGCCTAGGTGGGGTCGGCCCTACGCGTCGGTCGCGCGAGCGCTTCGTCCGCTCCCGCTCGATACATCGCCCATCGTCGCGCGGCGCGGGTCGGGCCGTCGCGGAATGGTCGTGATCCCGGTGTCGTAGGTACTCCCACACGCCGTAGATCTGGGCGGCCACCGCGGAGACGGATGCGGGTGGTGCGTCGCGCCAGGTCGCGCTGCGGTTCGCCTGGTCCTCCGCCTGTTCCGGGGTGTGTCACGCCGCGACGAGACGGATCACCAGGTGGCTCATGTCCACCCACGGTGCGGCGAGCTTCGCTTCGCCCAGGCCCAGTCGAGAACGCGTGCCTCGCGGCGCGGTCGATGAGGATGTTCGACTCGTGGATGTCGGTATGCGCGAGGGTGCACCCCGACGCGAGCTCGGCCGCGGCATGCTCCTGGCCGGCGAACCGTGTGAGATTGGCGTGGGTCCAGGGGTCGAACGCGGGCGGATCGTCACGCAGCCTTCGCCATGGTTCGACACGGGTGAACAACTCACCCAACGAGGGCAGCGACCGCGCCGGGCTGGGCGTCAGCACCGCCGCGCACTCCGTGAGCGCGTCGACGACCAGCGGGATGTCCGCGGAGCCTGGCGAGAAGTCCAGGCGGCGCCCCTCGACGTGATCGAAGCCCAGCACCAGCCACCCCGCGGTCTCGATCTCCCACCGCAACCGAGGCACCCGCACCGGTAGGTACGGGCCGACTCGCGCCTCCACCCGGCACATCGCCGCGGCATTGCCGTCGACCCGCACCCCCTTGCAGAACACGCGCTCCCCGAAGGAAAGAACCAGCGTCGCGGCGAAGTCCGAGTTGCGTCCGTCCGTGCTGGTCCGCACGTCGACGACGTCGCCGCACCGGTCGTGCACCGCCGCGCGAACCTGCTCAGGTAGCTCGTCCCACTGCTGACGGTGCACCGGTCACCCGACCCGAGCCGGCCTACAGCCTCTTGAGGCCCGCCGCCACGCGGGAGAGGAGGTCCAGGGACGGGCCGTCCTCCTCGGCGACCTCGTGGACGTACAGCAGCTCGGCCGGGACGAGGTCCGAGATCAGCACCCGCGCGGCGCCCAGCGGCAGCCCGAGCCGGGCCGCGATCTCGGCGACCGACTGGGGCGCCCGGCAGACCTCGCAGATCACCCGGTAGTCGTCGCGGAGGGTGGTGATGTCCCGGTCGCGGCCGAGCTGGGTCGACAGCAGGGTCTCCAGCTCCAGGCGGTACCCGGAGTGCGTGCGCCCACCCGTCCGCGTGTACGGGCGGACGAGCCGTCTCGGGTCGCTCGACTCCGCCGACAGTGGCGGCGGCTCCTTCGGGTCGGCCCACGGGCCCGCGTCGGCCAGCGGGGAGATGAGCGGGGTCTCCCGGGTGCGGCGGACCTTCTTCTTGGGCTTCTTCTCCCGGCGGGCCAGGTTCCTGCGTCCGCCGGCCGGCACCACGGACCGCGGCCCGATCGGCAGGGACGTCGGCGTGGGAGGGGGTTCCAGCTGGTCGGGGGCATCCTCGAGGACGGGGAGCACACCGCTCACGGGGCCGTGGTCGTACTCCTGAGCGGCCCGGCGCGGGGCGCCGATGGAGCCGTTGTCGGACAACGCCCGCTCACCCCACTGGTTTGGCTGAAGGTGGGCGGATATTACGCGGATATCACGCCCCGCAGCAAGCATACCTGTCGGGGGGTACTGGTGCGGCTACCTAGAGTGCTACGCGAACAGAGTGTTGACTTCACGTGGCTAAACCAGGTAAACACAACGATACACAGATGAAACGGTGGTAAATCCACATGTATGCAGAAGAGCGGCAGCAGCACATCGTGGACCGTGCGCGCCGGGAGGGCCGGGTCGATGTCGCCGAGCTGGCGGCCGAGTTGGCCGTGACCGGCGAGACCATCCGCCGCGACCTCTCCGTGCTCGAACGCCACGGGCTGCTCCGCCGCGTGCATGGTGGCGCCATCCCCGTCGAACGCCTCGGCTTCGAACCCGCGCTCGCGACCAGGGACGCGGTGCTCGGGGCGGAGAAGGACCGTATCGCGAAGGCCGCGCTCGCGGAGGTCCCCGAGGAGGGCTCGATCCTGCTCGACGCGGGCACCACCACCGCCCGGCTGGCGGAGATCCTGCCGGTCGACCGGCAGCTCACGATCCTCACCAACGCGCTGCCGACCGCCCTCTCGCTGGCCACCCGCGCCAACTTCACTGTCCTGTTCATCGGCGGCCGGGTCCGGTCGCGCACGCTCGCCTGCGTGGACCCGTGGGCGCTGGAGATCCTCGCCCAGTCCTATGTGGACGTCGCGTTCCTCGCGACCAACGGGTTGTCCGTGCAGCGCGGGCTGACCACGCCGGACCAGGCGGAGGCCGCGGTCAAGAAGGCCATGGTCGCCGCGGCCCGCCGCCGGGTGCTGCTCGCCGACCACACCAAGCTGTCCTCCGACCACCTGGCGCGCTTCGCCGAGCTGTCGGACCTCGACCTGTTCATCAGTGACACCGGGCTGGATCCCCAGGTGGCGGCCGAGATCGAGACGCAGGGGCCAAGGGTGGTCCGCGCATGAACAAACCGCTGGAACGCGATCGTGGTGGGGAAGTGACCAGGACATGATCTTGACGCTCACGTTGAACCCCAGCCTGGACCGGACCATCGAGATCCCCGAGCTGATCCGGGGCGAGATGGTCCGGGCCGGCGCCACCCGGCTCGACCCCGGTGGCAAGGGTGTCAACGTCGCCAGGGCACTGGCCGCGCACAAGCTGCCGACCTGTGCCGTGGTGCCGCGAGGTGGCCCCGAGGGCCGGCAGCTGACCGAGCTGCTGGAGGAGGAGGGCATCGACGTGTGCGCGGTGCCCGTCACGGGGCACACCAGGTCCAACGTGAGCCTGGTCGAGCCGGACGGCTCGGTCACCAAGATCAACGAGCCGGGCGGCGAGCTGGTGCCCGACGACCTGGAGCGCATCGTCAAGGCGGTGCTGGACACCGTGGTCGCCGGCGACTGGGTGGTGGCGAGCGGCAGCCTGCCGCCGGGGGTGCCGGACACGTTCTACCGCGACCTCGGCCGCAGGCTGACCGAGCGGGGCGTCCGGTTCGCGGTGGACACGTCCGGGCCCGCGCTCACCGCCGCCCTGGAGGCCAGGCCTGCGCTGGTGAAGCCGAACCGCGACGAGCTGACGGAGTTCGCCTGCTTCCCGATCGACTCGATCGGGGACGCGGTTCGGGCAGCGACCGCGATGCGGGACGCGGGCGCCGGTACGGTCCTCGCCAGCCTTGGCGCGGACGGTGCGGTGCTGGTCGGCGAGAGGGAGACGCGCTACGGCGAGTCGCGGGTCGATCGGGAGCGAAGCACGGTCGGGGCGGGGGACGCGATGCTCGCCGGGTATCTGGCCGGTGGGGTGGCCGGCCGGGATGCCCTCATCGAGGCCCTGGCGTGGGGTGCGGCGGCCGTCCGGCTGCCGGGTAGCCGCATGCCGGGACCGGGCGACGTGGACCGCCCGTCGGTTGGCGTCCACGCCTCGTTCGACCTAAGCCGTGCCCTTTGAACACGAGATGGAGCACTCAATGACGACCGACATCTCCCACCTGAAGAACCTGCAGGGCGACAGTTTCCGCGCCAGGGTGCAGCGCCTGGGCGCCCACCTGGCCGGCATGATCATGCCCAACATCGGCGCCTTCATCGCGTGGGGCCTGATCACCGCCCTGTTCATCCCGAAGGGCTGGTTGCCGAACGAGACCCTCGCCGGTCTCGTCGACCCGACCATCAAGTACTTACTCCCGATCCTCATCGGCTACACCGGCGGCCGGATGGTGCACGGCCAGCGCGGCGCGGTGGTCGGCGCCATCGCGACCATGGGCGTGGTCGTCGGCTCGGAAGTGCCGATGTTCCTCGGCGCCATGATCATGGGCCCGCTCGCCGCGTACCTGCTGAAGCTGTGGGACGACCGCATACAGCACCGGGTCAGGGCCGGCTTCGAGATGCTGGTCGACAACTTCTCGCTCGGCATCCTCGGCGGTGCGCTGGCGCTCGTCGGCGTGTGGCGCATCGGGTGGCTCGTCAACAGCCTCACCACGGCCGCCGGCAACGCGGTGCAGTTCCTGGTGGACCACAGCCTCCTGCCACTGGTGTCCGTCATCGTCGAGCCGGCGAAGGCGTTGTTCCTGAACAACGCCATCAACCACGGCATCTTCGACGTGCTCGGCGCCCAGCAGGCCAAGGACGCCGGCCAGTCGATCCTGTTCATGATCGAGACCAACCCCGGCCCCGGACTCGGCATCCTGCTGGCGTACTGGTTCTTCGGGCCGCGCCGGATGCGGCCGAGCGCACCGGGCGCGATCATCATCCAGTTCTTCGGCGGCATCCACGAGATCTACTTCCCGTACCTGCTGATGAAGCCGCGCCTGATCCTCGCCGCGATCGTCGGTGGCATGTCCGGTGTCGGCACCGCGCTGATCACCAACTCCGGGCTGGTCGCGCCGCCCGCGCCGGGCAGCATCTTCGCCTACCTCGCGGTCACCCCGCGCGGTGGCTACGTGAGCGTGCTGCTGTGTGTCGCGGTGGCCGCCGTCGTGACCTTCTTCGCGGCCGCCGCGCTGCTGAAGTTCGGCCGCGGCGCGGACGCGGAGGAAGCCGCGGTCGCGGTCGAGGGCGCCCCGGACCTGTCGGACGCCGCCGTCCCGGTCGCCGGCACCGAGACCGCCACCAACGGCGCCCACCCGGCCATCGCGGGCAAGGAGGTCGACAAGGTGGTCGTCGCCTGCGACGCCGGCATGGGGTCGAGCGTGATGCTGGCGAGCCAGCTCCGCACCCGCCTCAAGCCCTACGGCGTCGCGGTGGAGCACGTCGCCATCGCCGACATCCCGCCCGGGACGCGGTTGGTGCTCACGCATGCCGACCTCGCCGAGCGCGCGAGGATGACGGTGCCGGAAGCGGTGGTCGTCGAGTTCCAGATGTTCCTCGGGGATCCCGCCTTCGACCGCCTGGAGAAGGCCATCAAGGAAGGCGAGGAGATCCGTGGCTGACGTACTGCCCACCGAGGGCATCCGGCTCGGCCTGACCGCGACCGACAAGTGGGACGCGATCCGCCAGTGCGGCGCGGTCCTGCTCGAGCTGGACGCGGTCGAGGCCGGCTACCCGGAGACCATGCTGGAGCGGGAGAAGTCCGTCTCGACGTTCATCGGCGAGGGTGTGGCGATCCCGCACGGCACCGACGAAAGCCGCGCGCTCGTCAAGAACACGACGCTCGGGGTGCTGCAGTTCCCGTCCGGTGTGGACTGGGACGGGCAGCAGGTCACGATCTGCGTCGCCATCGCGGCGAAGGGGGACGAGCACGTGACCGTGCTGTCCGCCCTGGCGCAGATCCTGATGGAACCCGCGAAGGCGGAGCAGCTGCGTACGTCCGCCGATCCCCAGGCGGTGCGCTCGCTCCTCGAATCAATTGGGAAGGGCATCGAAGCATGAGGGTGGCGCGTTTCTACGCACCAGGTGACATCCGGCTGGAAGACGCACCAGAGCCGTCGCCGGGCCAGGACGAGGTGAAGATCCGCGTCCACAACTGCTCGACCTGCGGCACGGACGTCAAGATCTTCAACCACGGTCACCACCACCTGGTCCCGCCGCGGGTGATCGGGCACGAGATCGCCGGGGAGGTCGTCGAGTCCACTGTGGACTCATGGGTGCCCGGCGACCGCGTGCAGGTCATCGCGGCGGTGCCGTGCGGGACGTGTCCGGACTGCCTGCGTGGCCGGATGCCGGTGTGCCCCAACCAGACCTCGGTCGGCTACCACTACGACGGCGGCTTCGCCGAGTACCTGGTCGTGCCGCGCCAGGTGCTTGCGGTCGACGGCCTGAACCGGATCCCGGACGGCGTGAGCTACGCCGAGGCGTCGGTCGCCGAGCCGCTGGCCTGCGTGCTGAACGGGCAGGAGCTGGCCGGCGTCGGCGAGGGCGATGACGTGGTCGTGGTGGGCGCCGGCCCGATCGGTTGCCTGCACGTGCGGCTGGCCAGGGCACGGGGCGCACGCCGCGTGTTCCTGGTGGAGCTGAACCGGTCCCGTCTGGACATGTCGGCGGAGAAGGTCCACCCGGACGCGGCCATCTGCGGGTCCGAGGTGAACGCGGTGGACGAGGTCCTCAAGCTCACCGACGGGCGCGGCGTGGACGTGGTGATCACCGCCGCCGCGTCGGGCGCCGCCCAGGAGGAGGCCCTGCAGATGGCCGCCCGTAGCGGGCGGATCAGCTTCTTCGGCGGCCTGCCGAAGGACCGGCCGACGATCACCCTGGACTCGAACCTGGTGCACTACCGCGAGCTGACCATCGTGGGCGCCAACGGATCCAGCCCCGACCACAACAAGAAGGCGCTGGAGCTGATCGCCACCGGCCAGGTCCCGGTCGCCGACCTGATCACGCACCGGTTGCCTCTCGCCGAGCTGCACGACGCCATCAAGCTGGTGTCGAGCGGTGCGGCCATCAAAGTGACCATCGAGCCGTAGTTTTCGCGGAAGGGGCAACGATGCCTGCGAGGGAAGTCGTGGTGGGATCCCGGATCGGCCTGCACGGCCGGCCGGCGGCGATCGTCGTGAAGACCGCTCAGGCGCAGGAGGTCACGGTGAAGATCTCCGTGCCGGACAAGTCGCCCGTCGACGCGCGAAGCATCATCGCGGTGCTGTCGCTCGGCGCGCACGGGGGTGACACGGTGACGATCGAGGCCGACGGTGAGGGCGCCGACGCGGCGCTCGACGCGATGGCCGAGGTGCTGGCGAAGGATCTGGACGCGGATGCCTGATGACATGAACGGGCTGGGTGTCAGTCCCGGCCGAACCGCCGGGCCCGTCTACTCGATGGGCAGCCCGCCGGTGCTGCCCGCCGAGACCCCGCAGGCGGGTCCCGACGAGGCCCGGCGGGCGGCGGACGCGCTCGCCTTCGTCTCGTCCTCACTGGACAAGCTCGCCGGCTCGC
>NZ_DASQCC010000019.1:0-2328 GCF_035634895.1 Actinophytocola sp.
CTGGCATCGGCCTCCCACCGACGGGTCGAACCCTCAATGTCGGTGAACAAAAACGTCACTACCCCCGAAGGAGCAGCCGCCCGGTCAGCGGACACCCCCGCAGAATCTCACAACAGACACGCTCCTACCTGGCACTTCGCCGGAATCCGACCCAGGCGTGTCACCAAAACACACTCAACGGCAACGCGCAACGTCCCACGCCAGCAGCATGTCGTCGTCGAGCACGTATACCGACCGGTCGACGAGCCGGATCCCGTCGGCCACGGTGGTGATCCCGAGTGTGCCCACTGCCTCGGTGCCGGCTCCGATTATCGTCGGTGCGATCCCGACCACCAGGCGATCGACGAGGCCGGCACCGAGCATCGACGTGATCACCCGGGCGCCGCCCTCGACGAGGAGCGTCAGCGTGCCAGCCGCCCGCAGTCGGGCCAGGGCGGCAGGAAGGTCGACGCCGCGTGGGCTGGACGGGACGACGTGGACGCGCACCCCGCGCTCGTGCAGGGCGGTCCGGCGGGCGGCCGACGCGCGCCGCGTCGTGATCACTGTAGTGGCGGCGTCCGGGCCGAGGATCTGCGCCGTGGGCGGCAGCCGAAGCGTCGAGTCGAGCACGACCCGCTGGGGCGACGCTCCAGCGACGAGGCGGACGGTCAGGAGCGGGTCGTCCGTCATCACTGTGCCCACGCCGACGAGTACGGCATCGCACGCGGCCCGCAGCGCGTGCGAGATGCGGCGCTCGGCCTCGCCGCTGATCCATTTGGCATCGCCCGTGGACGTGGCGATGCGTCCGTCGAGCGTTTGAGCGAACTTGAGCACGACGTAGGGCCGGTCCTCAGCGGCCCGTACCTCACCGAGCAGAGCGCTCGCGTCGACGGCCGGCAGGGGACCGGATTCCCAGGGCGTCACCGCCAACCCGGTCGGCCCCACATGGTCCATCCTGCGCTCTTTGGTGCGGAGGTAGCCGAGGTTGCGGGCGTGCGGCGCGGTCGGCAGCGGCTCAACCGCCACCACGTCGATTCCCGCCCGCCGCATGCCATCGACCTTCCTCGGGTTGTTCGTCAGCAGCCGCACGGACCGCAGGTCGAGCGCCGACAACACGGCGGCCGCGTTGTCGTAGGTGCGCCCGTCGACCGGCAGGCCGAGGCGGAGGTTCGCGTCGAGCGTGTCATGGCCCTTGTCCTGCTCGACGTACGTCCGCAGCTTGTTGATCAAGCCGATGCCCCGGCCCTCGTGGCCGGTGGCGTACACGAGCACGCCGCAGTCCTCGGCCGCGATCCGGCGCATGGCCAGCCGCAGCTGCACGCCGCAGTCGCACCGCAGCGAGCCGAGCGCGTCACCGGTGAGGCACTCGGAGTGGAGGCGGACGAAGACACCGTCCTTGTGCTCCACGTTGCCGCGCACCATGGCCAGGTAGACGTGGTCGGTCGGGCTCTCGAAGGCCCGCACGTCGAATACACCCCACGGCGTGGGCATGGGGACACGCGCCACCTCAGTGAGCATGCGGCACTCGCGCGACGTGCCGTTTCGCCTGCTCACCAGCGGCCATAATCAGGAGATGATGCCTTCGTCCGCCGCCGCTGTCGAGTTCGCAGGCCCGCGTCAGGTCCGAGTCGCCGCCGTCGCGCTGCCCGAGCCGGGGCCGGATGAGGTTGTTGTCACTACGCACTTCTCGGGAATCAGCGGCTTCGCGGCCCTCAAGGAGCTGACGGCGAGTGCTCGTTGAACGACCGCAGCACGGGGCCGTACCGGTCGACTCCGATGCGGGTTACACCCGCGTCGTCGACCCACAGCCGCCAGGCCACCAGGTCCTCGACGCCGAGGGCCCAGGCGATGGCGGCCTTCATCGGGCTGACGTGGGTCACCACGACCACCGTCCGTCCCGCCCGCAGGTCGGCGGCCGCGGTCAGCTCCTCGCAGGCGGCCCGGACCCGCACGCCGAGCGCCGACAGCGGCTCACCCCCACCCGGCGCGTAGTCGGGGTTTGCGCGCCATTGGGCCCACACCTCGGTGGGCACGGACGCCGGGTCGGTCCCCTCGAGTCTCCCGTAGTCCAGCTCGATCCATCGGTCGTCGACCTCGACCGTCCGTCCGAACGCCGCCGCCGTTTCACGGGCCCGGCGCAGCGGACTCGACACGACCCGGTCCGGCGTCGGCAGTGTCGCCGCCAACCCGGCCGCCTGGGTTCGGCCCCGCTCCGTCAACCGCGGGTCGGACCGTCCCAGCAGCAGCCCGGCCGCGTTCGGCGCCGTTTCCCCGTGACGGACGACGTAAAGCATCAGTCGCCGCGCCGACCCACCAGCAGGAGCACTGACGAGTCGGAGGTGAACGCCT
>NZ_DASQCC010000020.1:0-6499 GCF_035634895.1 Actinophytocola sp.
GGCCCAGCTTCCTGCTGGCGGCGTTGCCGGTTCGCCCAAGTACGACCCAGTACGACCCAGTACGAGGGCGAACCGGCGCCTTGCCAGCAGAAACCCGGATCCACCGACTTAATCACCGCATTCCCGGCGCGGGACACTAGCGTCAGGGGCATGAGAATCGCTGTCGCCGCCGACGAGCTGGTCGGGGTCGCCGAGCTGGTCGTCGACGAGCTGCGCAAGCGCGGCCACGAGCCGGTGCTGCACGGTGCGCTCAACCCGGAGGAACGGGCCGACTGGGCGTGGGCGAGCGAGAAGGCGGCCCGCGCGGTCGCCGAGGGGCAGGCTGACCAGGGCATAGTCTGCTGCTGGACCGGCACGGGTGCCTCGATCGCCGCGAACAAGGTGGCCGGGATCCGGGCGGCGCTGTGCGCGGACGCCGAGACGGCGCGAGGCGCCCGCCGCTGGAACGACGCGAACGTCCTGGCTCTGTCGCTGAGGCTGACGAGCGCCCCGCTGCTGACCGAGATCCTCGACGGCTGGTTCACCAGCGACCCGAGCGACGACCCCGCCGACCAGGCGAACATCACCCACGTGGACGAGATCGCCTGACCCGCCGCCCGAGGCGCTACTGGCGCTTCGGCAGCACCTCGTGGGGGCGGTACGGCGCTTCGAGCCGTGCGGTCTCCTCCGCCGAGAGCCGTACCGTCGTCGCGGCGACCGCGTCCTCGATGTGGCCGATCCTGGTCGCGCCCACGATCGGCGCCGTCACCGCGGGCCTGCTCAGCAACCACGCGAGCGACACCTGTGCCGGGGGCACCCCCCGCTCCGCGGCCACCGCCCGTACCGCGTCCACCACGTCGAAGTCCTGGTCCGAGTACAGGTCGTCCGCGAGCGCGTCATTGCCCCCGCGTGTCGTCTCCCGGCGGCCGTCGCGGTGGCGGGTACCCGCCAGCATCCCCCGCGCCAGCGGGCTCCACGGGATCATCCCCATCCCCTGGTCCACGCAGAGCGGCGCCATCTCCCGCTCCTCCTCGCGGTACAGCAGGTTGTAGTAGTTCTGCATCGACACGAACCTCGTGAACCCGCCGATCCGCGCCGTGTACTGCACCTTCGACAGCCGCCACGCCGGCATCGTCGACACCCCCAGGTACCGCACCTTCCCCGCCCGCACGAGATCGTCAAGCGCGGCAAGGGTTTCCTCGATCGGTGTCTCGTCGTCCCAGCGGTGGGTCTGGTACAGGTCCACGAAGTCGGTGCCGAGGCGCCGCAACGAGGCGTCGATCGCCGACATCACGTGTTTGCGGGACAGGCCCCGGTCGTTCGGGCCATCGCCGGTCGGGAAGTACACCTTCGTCGCCAGGACGTAGTCGTCCCGGCGAGCGAACAGCCTGGACAGCAGCCGGCCGGTGATCTCCTCGGTCACGCCGTTCGAGTACATGTCCGCCGTGTCGAAGAAGTTCACCCCCAGCTCGACCGCGCGCCGCACGATCGGCTCGGCCTCCTCTTCGGACAGGAACCACGCCCGCCGGCTCTTGTCGCCGTAGCTCATCATGCCGAGACAGACCGGCGACACCCGTAGTCCCGACGAACCCAACCTGGTGTACTCCACGTTTTCTGGTTATACAGGTCCAATGGATCCGCAGCTGACGGCCAGGGCGCTCTACGACGCGCGCCGCAAGCGAGTCCCGATCCCGCCCTTCGGCGCCGGTCTCGGCGCCGAGGACGGTTACGCCATCCAACAGGAGCTGGTCAGACTGCTCCTGGCCGACGGCGACCACATCGTCGGGCACAAGGTCGGCCTCACCTCCAAGCCGATGCAGCGGCTCATCGGGATGGACTCCCCGGACTACGGCCCGGTCCTGGCGTCCACCGTGTACCCCTCGGGCGCCGAGGTGCCGGCCGGCCGGTTCATCCAGCCCAAGATCGAGGCCGAGATCGGGTTCGTGCTCGGCGAGTCACTGCGTGGTCCCGGCGTGAGCCTGCTGGACGCCGCCCGCGCGGTGGCCGGCGTGGTCGCGGCGGTCGAGATCGTGGACTCCCGCATCGAGGACTGGCGGATCGGCCTCGCCGACACCATCGCGGACCTGGCCTCCAACGGGGCCGTCGCGACGTCCGGCCGGCTGGTCCCACTGTCCGATGTGGACCCACGAATGATCGGCATGGTGTTGACGCGCAACGGTTCCACAGTGGACACCGGAGCCGGCGCGGCCGCGCTCGGCGACCCGCTGCTCGTGGTCGCCTGGCTGGCCAACACCCTGGGCGCCGTCGGCGTCACCCTCGAGCCCGGCCACCTCATCATGACCGGCGCCCTGCACGCCGCCGTCCCCATGACGGCAGGCGACGTCTTCCGAGCCGAGTTCGACACCCTGGGAGCGGTAACCGTGCGAGTTGTCCAGTGACCGCGGCCAAGGCGTCCATCGGCCCGCTGCCCGCCGGCCCGGCGGCGGCGAGCATCGCGTTCGTGCTGGGCGCGGACGTGGAAGGCGCGACCATCTGGGACGTCCTGGCCGCGACCAGGGCCGTCTGCCCGGCACTGGTCGCGGGGGACCGGCACGTGATCGGCAGCCCGGTCCCGCTGCCGGCGGCGGACCTGCGGCTGCTCGGCGTGGTCCTGGAACACAACGGCGAGGTGGTCGCCACCGCGGCGGCCGGCGGAAAGCTCGGTCACCCGGCGGCCGTGATCGCCGAGCTGGCGCCGCTGAAGGCCGGCGACGTCGTCGTGGCCGGCCCGCTGGCGTCCGTGGCCGAGGTGAAGGCAGGCGACGTGCTGGTGGCGAGCGTCGCCCGCGTCGGCACGGTCGAGGCCGCGGTGTCCTAGTGTCCCGCGCCGGGAATGCGGTGGTTAAGTCGGTGGATCCGGGTTTCTGCTGGCAAGGCGCCGGTTCGTCCTCGTACTGGGTCGTACTTGGGCGGACCGGCAACGCTGCCAGCGGGAAGCTGGGCCGCCGAATTAGTTGCCTGATTTCCGGCGCGGGACACTAGCGCCCTGGTCGCTCGCGACGACCGCCGGCCCTGCTCTGTCGGGGCCTGGGCGTCGCGAGCGACACCAGGGGACTCAGCGCTGGGGCGTGAAGTCCGTGTCCGGCTCCGGAACCTGACCCAGCGCCTCCGCGATGGCGAGCGTGTTCTGGTACTCCCGCCACAGTGTCATGAGGCCGTCGCGCACCTCCATCACCGCGATGAACAGCGCGCTCCTGCGCTCACCCGTGGTCAGCAGGATCCCGACCAGCTCGTACTCGACGATGATCTTGTTCGGGTCGGTCGTATCGTGCACGACCACGTTCCGCATCTCCTCGAAGCGGACCGGGAGGGTCTCGCGGCCCGTCTTCGTCGCGGCCAGGAAGTTGTCGCGACCCTCGTGGCGGCGGGGACCACCGGCCGCGAACGGGACCTCGATCACCACGTCCGGGTCCCACAGGCCCTCGTGGCCGCCGCCGAGCACGTAGTCCCGGAAGTTGTCGAACACGTCGCGTGCCGTCGTCATGCCATGCCTCCTAAGATGAGTACTGACTCCGGTTAGAAGGATCGTGAGTGAGGACTCATCTTGTCAAGTAAGCCGTTGCGGGCGGACGCCCGCCGCAACAGGACGCGGATTCTGGCCGCGGCGGAGGAGGTCTTCGCCGCGCGGGGCGCCGCCGCGGCCACCGAGGAGGTCGCGGCCGCGGCCGGGGTGGCGATCGGCACCGTCTTCCGGCACTTCCCGACCAAGCGGGACCTGCTCGGCGCGATCCTCAAGGACCTGCTCGCCGAACTGTCCGAGAAGGCGCGGGAGGGCGACCTGTTCGAGTTCTTCACCCGCGTCGTCACCGCGGCGGCGGAGAAGAGGTTCGTCGTCGAGCTGCTCGCCGGGCAGGGCGTGGAGGTCGAGGTCGCGGGGGCCGTCGGCTCGCTGTCGGGCGCCGTCGGAGCGCTGCTCGACGCCGCTCAGCGCGACGGCCGGGTCCGTGCGGACGTCCGGCTCGACGAGGTGCTCGCCCTGCTCGGCGCGGCGGGACAGGGCGCGTTGGTCTGGTCGCCGGACCTGCGGGCCCGCACGCTCGAGGTGATCTTCGCCGGGCTACGTGGCTGAGACCAGCTCGTAGCCGGCCACGATCTCCGGATAGATGCGGATGATCTCGACGTTCGGCATGTCGGCGAACGGGGTCAGCAGGGACTCGTAGTGCGCGGTCTCCTCGGCGTCCACGACCCGCCGTGCCACGCCGGTGATCGTCACCGACCAGCCGCTCTCGGCCTCCGAGTCGATGTCGTCCGCCTCGAAGGCGACCACGGCGCCCGCGCAGTCGGCGCCCACGTGCGTGCGCACCACGACCATGCCGTTGTCGACCATATGGCGGACCGGCACGATCGCCGGCAGTGCGCGGATGGTGTACACGATCCGGCCGAAGGGAGCGCCACCGACCAGCCGCAGCGACTCGGCGCGCGTCAGCTCATCCAGCCGTCTGGGCACGCGACCCAATCCGGTACACCTCCCTGGGGACCGATGTCAGAGGCGTGAGCATCCGGCAGGCGGCCGTTGTGCGCAAGGGCCCAAAACCCCCATGTCGCCAGGGACTTTCGGCCCTGGTGCGCTGCGTCCGTTTGCCAGCACCACCTTTGGTTCTCACCGGTGCGTGACCCCGGGTTGAACACGCTGTGTGTTCTTTGTGGACTCGTTGCGTGCTCAACGGCAAGATCGCGCAGGTGGCATCCCCCGTGCGGAGGATAGCGACAACACAGTGAGTAACGCATAGTCGTATCCGACCGATAGCCCGAATGCCCATCCGACGGACGTCCGGGGTTGCCATGCCAGCAGACCAGGCGCGCTCAGCTGCCCGCGCGAGTAGTTCCGGCCTGCCCTCAGGCGGCCTCGAAGCGGTACTCGCGGAGAAATCTCGCGACCGGCTGCAGGGGTTACTCGACGCCGTGGTCGCGATCGGCGCGGGGCTGGAGCTCGACGGCACGCTGAACCGTATCGTGCGGATCGCGGTCGAACTGGTGGATGCGAGATATGGCGCACTCGGGGTGGTCGGTCCGGACGAGCAGGAGCTGCTGACCGAGTTCGTGTACGTCAGCGTCGACGATCGAAGGCTCGGCGTCCTGATCGAGAACCCGTACCCCATCCGCGACGCCCAGGAAGTGGCGCCCACCAGTGTGCTCGGCGCGCCCATCCGTGTGCGCGGCGAGCTGTTCGGCAACCTGTACCTGACCGAGAAGCGCGGCGGCGGCAACTTCACCGAGGACGACGACATCGTGCTGAAGGGCCTCGCGGCCGCCGCCGGGGTCGCGGTGGAGAACGCGCGGCTGTTCGAGGAGTCGCGCCTGCGTGAGCGGTTCATCGAGGCGTCCCGCGAGGTCAACTCGTACCTGCTCGGCGGCGGCTCCAGCCAGGACGCGCTGGACCTGATCGCGCGGCGGGCGCAGGAGCTGTTCAAGGCGGACTGCGCGGTGATCCTGCTGTCCGACGGGGAGATCCCGCCGGAGGAGGTCGTGGTCCGGGCGGCGGCCGGGGAGAGCGCCGCCGAGATGGTGGGGCTGACCGTGCCGGCCCGCCAGTCGCCCGCGGTGGACATGTTCGACATGCAGGGCGCCGAGATGATCCCGGACCTGTCGGTGCTGGTGCCGGCCGGGTGGCGGGGCCCCGGCCCGGAGTTCGGGCCGGCGGTCGCCGTGCCGCTGCGCGCCGGCAACGTGGTGAGCGGCATCCTGATGGCGTTGCGGGTGAAGGGCGGGCCGCGGTTCGTGCGGGAGCACGTGCCGCTGCTGGCGTCGTTCGCCGACCAGGCGGCGTTCGCGCTGGAGCTGGCGGAGAAGCACCGTCAGCACCGGGAGCTGGCCGTGCTGGCGGACCGGGACCGCATCGCCGGCGACCTGCACGACCACGTGATCCAGCGCCTCTTCGCGACGGGCATGAGCCTGCAGGGGACCGTCCGACGGATCGCGGACCCGGGGGTCCGGCGGCGGGTGAGCCGCGCGGTCGAGCAGCTGGACGAGACGGTGCGGGAGATCCGTACGTCGATCTTCGACCTGCACACGACCGGGTCGTCCGGCGAGGACAGCCTGCGCCGGCGGATGCTCGACATCGTCGACGAGCTGTCGGCGAGCGTGGACGTCTCCCCGTCGGTCCGCATCTCGGGCGCGGTGGACACCCTGGTGCCGGAGGAGCTGGCCATCCACGCGACGGCCGTGCTGCGGGAGGCCGTGAGCAACGCGATCCGCCACTCCCACGCCGGCGAGATCGTGGTCACCGTCGAGGCGACCACCGACCTGATCATCGACGTCGTCGACGACGGCGTCGGCATGCCCCCCGGCGTCGCCCGCAGCGGCCTCCTGGGCGTAGAACGCCGAGCCGCCAAGTGCCACGGCATGGCAGTCGTGGTCCCCGGCCCAGACGGCGGCACCCGCCTAACCTGGCGCGCCCCCCTCCCGACCTCCTAACCCGCGAGTCCCGCGTTCAAACAGCGCGAGTCTCGCGTTCAGACATCGCGAGTCTCGCGTTCAGACATCGCGAGTCTCGCGTTCAGACATCGCGAGTCTCGCGTTC
>NZ_DASQCC010000021.1:0-10713 GCF_035634895.1 Actinophytocola sp.
CACCAGGAAACCACCCACCTGTCCGACACCTGACCCGCGAGTCCCGCGTTCACACCTAGCGAGTCCCGCGTTCAGACACACCGAACTGCGGGTTCGTGCACATCCGGCCAGGGACGGTCTGCACGAAACCACAGTTCGGTATGCGCGAACGCGGGACTCGCGGTGTTTGAACGCGGGACTCGCGGGGTCAGTAGGTGACCTGGAGTTCCTTGATGCCGTTGAGCCAGCCGGAGCGGAGGCGGCGGGGTTCGCCGGCCTTCTTGATGTTGGGCATGTGGTCGGCGATGGCGTTGAAGATCAGGTCGATCTCGACCTTGGCCAGGTTCGCGCCGACGCAGTAGTGGGCGCCCGTGCCGCCGAAGCCCAGGTGCGGGTTGGGGTCGCGGCGCACGTCGAACTTGTACGGGTCGGCGAAGACGTCAGTGTCGAAGTTGGCCGAGCCGTAGAACATGCCGACGCGGTCGCCCTTCTTGATCTCCACGCCACCGAGCGTCGTGTCCGACTTCGCCGTGCGCTGGAAGGACAGGACCGGGGTGGAGAAGCGGACGATCTCGTCGGCGGTCGTCACCGGGCGGTTCGCCTTGTACTCCTCCCACTGGTCCGGGTTCGTCAGGAACGCGTGCATGCCGTGCGTGATCGCGTTGCGGGTGGTCTCGTTGCCGGCCACCGCGAGCAGCAGCACGAAGAAGCCGAACTCCTCGGAGGTGAGCGAGGTGCCGTCGATGTCCGCGTTGACCAGTTTCGTCACGATGTCATCGGCCGGGCACTTCTTGCGTTCCTCGGACATGGCCCACGCGTAGCCGAGCAGCTCGGCCGAGGCGTTCATCGGGTCGACCGAGTACTCCGGGTCCTCGGAGCCGACCATCTGGTTCGACCAGTGGAAGACCTTGTGCCGGTCGTCCTGTGGAATGCCCAGCAGCTCGGCGATCGCCTGCAGCGGCAGCTCGCACGCCACCTGCGTGACGAAGTCGCCGTTGCCGGTGGCCGCGGCCTCGGTCACGATGCGCTCGGCCCGCGCGGCGAGCGCGTCCCGCAGCTTGTTGACCGACTTCGGGGTGAAGCCGCGGGAGACGATGCCGCGGACCTTCGAGTGGTGCGGCGGGTCGATGTTCAGCATGATCAGCCGCTGCGCCTCGATCTTGTCGCGCGTCATGTCCCCGTTGAAGCGGATGATCGCCGTGTTCTCCTCCGAGGAGTACACGTCGCTGTTGCGCGAGACCTCCTTGACCTCGGCGTGCCGGCTCACCACCCAGAATCCGTCATCACCGAACCCCGCGACGTTGTGCTCCTGCGCGTTCCACCACACGGGCGCGGTGCGGCGCAGTTCGGCGAACTCCTCAACTGGAACACGTTGCTGTACCAGATCTGGATCGGTGAAGTCGAAACCTGCCGGGATCCGAGGTGCGGACATTGCAACCCTCCCGAAACATGGAACACGTTCTACTCGATTCAAACACACCCGTCGCGGCAAACCAAGCGCATGCTTGCTTCGGTTGGTAACGCGTTCTAGTTTGTGTTCATGGGAAACCCGGTGATCGTGGCCGCCGCACGCACACCCGTCGGCAAGCGTGGTGGCGCCCTGTCCGGCTGGCATCCGGCCGAACTGCTCGGCTTCGCGCAACACGCGGTCGTCGACCGCGCCGGCATCGACCCCGCCCTGGTCGAGCAGGTGTTCGGCGGGTGTGTCACGCAGGCCGGCGAGCAGTCCAGCAACGTCACCCGCACCGCCTGGCTGCATGCCGGGCTGCCGTACCAGACAGGCTGTCTGACTCTCGACGCGCAGTGCGGCTCGGCCCAGCAGGCAATGCACATGATCGCGGCGCAGATCACAGCCGGCGCCATCGACGTGGGCGTCGCGTGCGGGGTCGAGGCCATGAGCCGCGTGCCGCTGCGGTCGAACATGGGCGTGGACGTGGGCAGGCCGCGGCCGGACTCGTGGGACGTCGACCTGCCCAACCAGTTCGGCGGCGCCGAACGGATCGCGGTCCGGCGAGGACTGTCCCGTGAGGACCTCGACCGCTTCGGCGCCCTGTCCCAGCAGAAGGCACGCAAGGCCTGGGACGCCGGCCACTTCGACCGCGAGGTCGTCCAGGTGGGCGACGTGACCAGGGACGAGGGCCTCCGCGAGACCAGTATGGAGGCGCTCGCGAAGCTGAAGCCGGTCCTGGAGGACGGCCTGCACACCGCGGGCACGTCGTCGCAGATCTCCGACGGGGCGTCGGCCGTGCTGGTGATGGACGAGGCGAAGGCGCGTGCCCTGGGCGTCACGCCGCGGGCGCGGATCGTCACCCAGTGCCTTGTCGGCAGCGAGCCGTACTACCACCTCGATGGGCCGGTGCAGGCGACCGAGCGGCTGCTGGCACGCAGTGGCATGAAGATCGGCGACCTCGACCTGTTCGAGGTCAACGAGGCGTTCGCGTCGGTCGCGCTGTCCTGGATGTCGGTGCACCAGCCCGACCCGGACCGGGTCAACGTCAACGGCGGCGCGATCGCGATCGGGCACCCGGTCGGCAGCACCGGCACCCGGCTGGTGACGACCGCGCTGCACGAGCTGGAGCGCCGGGACGCGTCGACCGCCCTGATCACCATGTGCGCGGGCGGCGCGATGTCCACGGGCACGATCATCGAGCGGGTCTGACCGTGCCCATCGAGGTGCTCGAGGCCGAGCCCGGCGTGGTGGTCGTGACGGTGGACCACCCACCGGTCAACGCGCTGCCCGTGGCGGGCTGGTTCGAGCTGGCCGACGCGGTCACGAACGCCGGCCGCGACCCGGACACGCACGTCGTGGTCCTGCGGGCCGCCGGGCGCGGGTTCAACGCGGGCGTGGACATCAAGGAGATCCAGCGGAAGGGCCACGGCGCGCTGATCGGCGCGAACCGGGGCTGCTTCGCCGCGTTCGGCGCGGTGTACGACTGCGAGGTGCCGGTCATCGCGGCCGTGCAGGGGTTCTGCCTCGGCGGCGGGATCGGGCTGGTCGGCAACGCGGACGTCGTGGTGGCCGCCGACGACGCGACGTTCGGACTGCCCGAGGTGGACAGAGGAGCGCTCGGCGCGGCCACGCACCTCGCCCGGCTGGTGCCGCAGCACCTCATGCGGGCCATGTACTACACGGCGTCGACGGTCACCGCGCAGCAGCTGCACCACTTCGGCTCGGTGTACCGGGTGGTGCCGGTCTCGGAGCTGGCGGGCGCCGCGCTGGAGGTCGCCAAGCAGATCGCGGCCAAGGACACGCGGGTGATCAGGGCCGCCAAGAAGGCCATCAACGGGATCGACCCGCAGGACGTACACCGCAGTTACCGCTACGAGCAGGGTTTCACGTTCGAACTCAACCTGACCGGCGCCTCCGACGAGGCGCGGCAACGGTTTCTGGAGGGCAACTAAGTGAGGGACAAGCGGATGACCGCCGACGAGGTGGTCTCGACGCTGTCTGACGGGATGACCATCGGCATCGGTGGTTGGGGGTCGCGGCGCAAGCCGATGGCGCTGGTGCGGGCGATCCTGCGTTCGCGACTGAAGGACCTGACCGTCGTCTCCTACGGCGGGCCCGATCTCGGGTTGCTGTGCGCGGCCGGGAAGGTGCGCACGGCCGTGTTCGGGTTCGTGACGCTGGACTCGATCCCGTACGACCCGTGGTTCCGCAAGGCACGCGAGTCGGGGGCGATCAGCGTGCGGGAGTGGGACGAGGGCATGTTCCAGACCGGGTTGCGGGCGGCGGCGCAGCGGTTGCCGTTCCTGCCGATGCGGGCCGGGCTCGGGTCGGACGTGCTGACCTACGACCAGTCGCTGCGGACCGTGCGCTCACCGTACGAGGACCGCGAGGAGCTGGTCGCGGTGCCGGCCCTGCACCTCGACGTGGCGCTCGTGCACCTCAACCGCGCGGACCGGCACGGCAATGCCCGTTACCTGGGGCCGGATCCGTACTTCGACGACCTCTTCTGCCTCGCCGCCACGAAACGGTACGTGTCCTGTGAGTCCGTTGTGGACACCGATGAGCTGGCCTCGGCCGGGCCGCCGCAGACGTTGCTGCTCAACCGGATGATGGTCGACGGCGTCGTGGCGACACCGAACGGCGCGCACTTCACGAGCTGCGTGCCGGACTACGGTCGGGACGAGCGGTTCCAGGAGGAGTACACGGCGGCGGACTGGGACTCCTTCGCCGACAAGTACCTCAGCGGGGACGAGGCCGCGTACCAGAAGGCGGTGGCGGCGTGAACCGCATGGCCGTGTGCGTGGTCGCCTGCGCCGAGCTGTTCCGCGGTGACGGCGAGATCCTGGCCAGCCCCATGGGATACGTCCCGGCGCTCGGCGCGCGGCTGGCGCGGGCGACGTTCGAGCCGGACCTGCTGCTGTCCGACGGCGAGGCGACACTGCTGACCGGCGACGGGGTGGCCGAAGGCTGGCTGCCGTACCGCGCGGTGTTCGACGTGGTGGCGCACGGGCGGCGGCACGTGGTCATGGGCGCCAACCAGATCGACCGGTACGGCAACCAGAACATCTCGTGCATCGGCCCGCATGCAACGCCGAAGCGGCAACTCCTCGGCGTGCGCGGCGCGCCGGGCAACACGGTCAACCACCGGACCAGCTACTGGGTGCCGAAGCACTCGCCGCGGGTGCTCGTGCCGGCCGTCGACATGGTGGCCGGCGTCGGCTACCACCGCGGCGGCGGGCCGTTCCACGACGTGTACCGCGTGGTGACCAACCTGTGCGTGCTGGACTTCGGCGGCCCGTCGCACGCGATGCGGCTCCTGTCCGTGCATCCGGGCGTCACGGTCGACGAGATCGTCGAGCAGACCGGGTTTCCGCTGGTCGTCGAGGATCCGCAGGAGACAAGGGTCCCGTCGGACGACGAGCTGACCCTACTGTCCACACTGGATCCGACGGGCAACTGGGGCGCGTGATGGAGACCGCGCTGACGAAGCTCGCCGGGGTCCGTCACCCGGTGGTCCAGACCGGGATGGGCTGGGTGGCCGGGCCGCGGCTCGTCTCGGCGGTCGCCAACGCGGGCGGGCTGGGCATCCTGGCGTCGGCGACGATGACGTTCGACGAGCTGCGCACCGCCATCGAGGAGGTCAGGGAGCGGACCGGAAGCCCTTTCGGCGTCAACCTTCGCGCCGACGCCGTGGACGCCGGTGAGCGGGTCAGGCTGCTGATCTCGGCCGGTGTCCGGGTCGCGTCGTTCGCGTTGGCGCCGTCCCAGGAGCTGATCGGGACGCTCAAGGACGCCGGGGTCGTGGTGATCCCGTCGGTCGGCGCGGTGCGGCACGCGGAGAAGGTGGCCGGCTGGGGCGCGGACGCGGTGATGGTGCAGGGCGGCGAGGGCGGTGGCCACACGGGCCAGGTCGCGACGACCGTGCTGCTGCCGTCCGTGGTGGACGCCGTGGACATCCCGGTCATCGCGGCGGGCGGCTTCTTCGACGGCCGCGGGCTCGCGGCCGCGCTGTCCTACGGGGCGGCCGGGGTCGGGATGGGCACGCGGTTCCTGCTCACCAAGGAAAGCACCGTGCCGCAGGCGGTCAAGGAGGCGTACCTGGCGAGCGGGCTGACCGGCACCGTGGTGACGACCCGCGTGGACGGCATGCCGCACCGGGTCCTGCGCACGGAACTGGTGACGTCACTGGAAAGCGCGGGCCCGTTGCGTGGGCTGCTGCGGGCGGTACGGAACGCGGCCCGGTTCCGGAGCCTGACGAGGCTGTCGTGGGCCGCGATGGCGCGGGAAGGCCTGGCCATGCGGCGCAACCACAAGCTGACGTGGTCGCAGCTGGTCATGGCGGCCAACACGCCGATGCTGCTGCGGGAGGGCCTGGTCAACGGCAACACCGCGGCGGGTGTGCTGGCGTCCGGCCAGGTCGCCGGCGCGCTGCGGGACCTGCCGACGTGCGAGGAGTTGATCAGCGGGATCGTCCGCGAGGCCGGCGAGATCATCGAGCACCTGCCGCGCTGATCCACCCGCCGCACCGGCGGCTACGCGACCGCCTTCTCCAGCTCCACCAACGACTCTTCGAGGAACCCCAGTAGCCGCTGCAGGTGTGGCACCGTCCGCCGGCACCCGGTCAGCCCGAACTCCAGGTTCCCCGCGTAGCTCGTCACCGTGATGTTCAGTGCCTGGCCCTCGTACGGAATGGACAGCGGGTAGACGCCCTGCATCCGCGCGCCGTTCCAGTACAGCGGTTTGCGCGGTCCCGGCACGTTCGAGATCAGCACGTTGAACGCAGGCGGGGTCACCTTGACCATCCCGGGGATCATGCCGATCGCCAGCGGGACCAGTGGCAGCGCCGACAGTGCGGTGATCTGCAGGCGGCTCATCCCGTGGTACACCGCCTTGCCCTTGAGCATCGAGTCGTGGATGGTCGCCAGGCGGTCCGCAGCCTCCGCCTCGGTCGTCGCGAGGTTGCACAGGATCAGGCCGATCGCGTTGCCGCCGAAGGACTTGTCGGTGCGCAGCGACATCGGGATCGCGGCCACCAGCGGCTTGTCCGGCAGCGCGCCGAGGTCCAGCAGGTACTTCCGCAGCGCGCCGGAGCACATCGCCAGCATGACGTCGTTCATCGTCGTGCCCGAGGCCTTGCAGACCGCCTTGATCCGCTCCAGCGGCCAGCCCTGCGCGGCGAACCGCCGGGCGCCGGTGATCGCCACGTTGAACATCGACCGCGGCGCCTGGAACGACAGCGTCGCGGACTGCTCGCGGAACGCCTCGTTCACGATCTTCGTCGCGGCCGTGCCGAAGCCGCGCAGCTCCTTCAGGAAGTCCTGCACCGCGCGGACCGGGTCGAAGGGGTCGGCGGACTCCTTCCTGCCGCCGAACACGTCCGTCCGCACGCGCTGCGACCACACCGGCTGGACGGTCAGGTCCGACGGGTCCTCTGACAGCGACGACTGCATGAGCCGCAGCGCCGACACGCCGTCGAGCAGTGAGTGGTGCACCTTCGTGTACGTCGCGAAACGGTTGCCCTGCAAGCCTTCCATCATCGTGAACTCCCACAGGGGACGATGACGGTCGAGCAGGTAGCCGTGCAGGCGCGAGGTCAGCTCCAGCAGCTCGCGGACCCGGCCGGGACTGGGCAGAGCGGACAGGCGCACGTGGTACTCGAGATCGAGCTGTTCGTCGTTCGACCACGCGAACTGGCCGACCGTTCCCACCGGGCCACGCGGGCGGCGGCGGAACAGCGGGCGAACGTCCGCAAGCGACAGCAGCTGCCGGTGGAACTCGCCGACGTAGTCGGGGCCCGCGCCGTCGGGGAGCTCGAAGAGCTGGAGCCCGCCGACATGCATGGGGTGCTCGCGCGTCTCGGCGAGCAGGAACATCGAATCCGTCACCGGCATGATGGGCATCAGGTACCTCCTGGACGCACCTTAGTGCGACAGGACACAGCTACGGGTGTTGACTACTGACCGAGAGGACCTCGCCCGTCAGGTATGAGGCCAGGTCGCTTGCGAGGAACACCATCACGTTCGCAACTTCCTCCGGCTCGGCCGACCGGCCGAACGCCTCGCGTGCGGTCAGTTCGCGCAGAAGGTCCTCGCTCGTCACCTTCGCGAGATGGGGGTGCATCGCGAGGCTCGGGGCCACGGCGTTGACCCGGATCCCGTGCGACGCCACGTCCATCGCGGCGCAACGGGTCAGCGCCATGACGCCCGCCTTCGCCGCCGCGTAGTGGGCCTGGCCCTCCTGCGCGCGCCAGCCGACCACCGACGCGTTGTTGACCACCGCGCCGCTCCCCTGTGCCACCATCTGGCGCAGCGCGGCCCTGGTGCATCGGAACGTCCCGTTCAACGTGACGTCCAGGACGCGTGACCACTCGTCGTCCGTCATCTCCAGCACCGACCGGGTGCCGCCGAGGCCGGCGTTGTTGATCATCACGTCGAGGCGGCCGTACTCCGCGACCGTGCCGTCGACCAGGGCTTGGACCTGCTCCTCGGACGTCACGTCGCACGGGATGGCCTTGACGCCCAGTTCCGACGCGGTGGACGCGAGCCGGCGCTCGTGCCAGTCGCTCACCACCACCGTCGCGCCTTCCTCGAGCGCCCGGCGCGCGACCGCGGAGCCGATGCCCGTGCCGGCCGCGGCCGTCACCACGACCACCTTGTCACGCAACAGGTCGTGACTCATGACGACTCCTCACCCGCCCCGCCCGACGCTGTCCCCATGGCAACGAGCGAGCGGCGCACTCTGCTCCCGGGACCCGTACGAAAGTCCCACTCGTGCACATAACCGCAGGTGAGGTGCCATCGAGACGATACACGGCTCACGCCCTGGCCTCCCTGGGCAGGCCGAGCACGCGCTCGGCGATGATGTTGCGCTGGATCTCGTTGGAGCCGCCGTAGATGGTGTCGGCGCGGCTGAACAGGTACAGCCGCTGCCACTCGCTCATGCCCTCGTCGGGGGTCGTCATGCCCGCCGCGCCCAGGACCTCCATCGCCAACTCGCCGAGTCCGCGGTGCCAGTTCGCCCACACCAGCTTGGTGACCGACGCGCCGGCCGCGTCGCCGATCGTCCGCAGCGCGTGCCAGCGCATCACGTCCAGGCCGATCCGGGCCCTGGTCAGCTTCTCCCGGATGACCGGGTCGTCGAGCACACCCGTGTCGCGGGCGAGCGAGACCAGCGTGTCCAGCTCTCGCCGGAACCCCACCTGCTGGCCCAGCGTGGCCACGCCACGCTCGAAGCCGAGCGTGGCCATCGCGACCTGCCAGCCGCCGCCGACCTCGCCCACCACCAGGTCCCTCGGCGTGCGGGCGCCGTCGAAGAAGACCTCGTTGAACTCCGAGCCACCGGTCAGTTGCTCGATGGGACGGACCGACACGCCAGGCTGGTCCATGGGCACGAGCAGGTACGAGAGGCCGGCGTGCCGCTTCGAGCCCACCTCGGTACGAACCACCGCGAAGCACCACTGGGCCACCTGCGCGAGCGACGTCCACACCTTCTGTCCGGTGATCACCCACTCGTCCCCGTCCAGCACGGCGGAGGTCGAAACCGACGCCAGGTCCGAGCCGGCACCCGGCTCGGAGTAGCCCTGGCACCACAGCTCCTCGACGCGTCTGATCGGCGGCAGGAACCGCGTCCGCTGCTCGTCGGTGCCGAGCGCGATCAGGGTCGGGCCGAGCAGTTCCTCGCCGAAGTGGCTCACCCGCGCGGGCGCCTCGGCCCGCGCGTACTCCTCGTGGAAGACGACCCGCTGCTCGACCGGCGCGCCCCGCCCGCCGTACTCGGCCGGCCAGCCGAGGCACGTCCAGCCGGCGGCGGCCAGATGCCGGTCCCACTCGACGCGCTCGTCGAACGCCTCGTGCTCGCGACCGGGCCCGCCGAGCCCGCGGAGCGCGGCGAAGTCGCCGGACAGGTTGTCGGCCAACCACTCCCGCACCGTCGCGCGGAACTCCTCCAGGGCCGTCATGGGGTGTTAGCCTACCAAGCAATTGCTTTGTTGGGAGGAAGCGTGACCGACGTCGTTCAGTACGAGGTCAGCGGTCCGATCGCGACCGTGACCATGAACCGTCCCGAGTACCGCAACGCCCAGAACTCGGCCATGACCTACGCCCTCGACGCCGCGTTCACGCGTGCCGTGGACGACGACGAGGTCAAGGTCATCGTGCTCGCGGGCGCCGGCAAGCACTTCTCCGCCGGCCACGACATCGGCACGCCGGGCCGCGACGTCGACCAGTCCTTCGAGCGCAGGGCCGTCATGTGGTGGGACCACGTCGGCAAGCCGGGCGGCGACAACCGGTACGCCAGGGAGATGGAGGTCTACCTGGGGATGTGCCGGCGCTGGCGGGAGATCCCGAAGCCGACGATCGCCATGGTGCAGGGCGCCTGCATCGCCGGCGGGCTCATGCTGGCCTGGGTGTGCGACCTGATCGTCGCCGCGGACGACGCGTTCTTCGCCGACCCGGTCGTGCGCATGGGCATCCCGGGCGTGGAGTACTTCGCGCACCCGTGGGTGCTCGGGCCACGGGCGGCCAAGGAGTTCCTGTTCACGGGCGAGCGCTTCGACGCGGCCTGGGCGCTCCAGCGCGGCATGGTCAACCGCGTGGCGCCCCGCGATGAGTTGCACAAGGAGACGCAAACGCTTGCGGAGAAGATCTCGGGCATGCCCCGGTTCGGGCTCGCGCTCACCAAGCGGGCCGTCAACCAGGCAGAGGACCAGATGGGCATGCGGACCGGGATGGACTCCGTGTTCGGCCTGCACCACTTCGCCCACGCCCACAACGCCGAGACCTCGCCGGACTCGCTCGCCGGCATGAACGCCCGATCGATGAGGGATGCCAGTGGATCTTGACCTGGACACCGAGACGCTCGAGTTCCGCGACGAGGTGCGAGGGTGGCTCGCCACGCACCTACCGGCGGAACCGTTGCCGCCCATGGACACCGACGATGGCTTCGAGCCGCACCGGGCATGGGAGCGCACCCTCGCCGAGGCGCGACTGTCCACTGTGACCTGGCCGGCCGAGTACGGCGGCCGGGACGCGACGCTGTTGCAGTGGGTGGTGTTCGAGGACGAGTACTACGCGGCCGGGGCCCCGACGCGGGTCAGCGCCAACGGCGTCGCGCTGCTCGGCTCGACGCTGATGGCGTTCGGCACGGAGGAGCAGAAGCGGCGCGTCCTCCCCCGCATGTCCCGCGCGGACGACATCTGGGCGCAGGCGTGGTCGGAGCCGGAGGCAGGCAGTGACCTGGCCGGCGTACGCAGCAGGGCGACCCGGGTGGACGGCGGCTGGGTCCTG
>NZ_DASQCC010000022.1:0-60989 GCF_035634895.1 Actinophytocola sp.
TGCTCCGGCGACAGCTGCGCCGGCATCCGGTCACTCTTGCGTGGACTCACAACATCAGATGTCATCACTCACAGTGCCCATCCCGCCGGACCTTCGGCCCGGCGTGTCGGGCCGAACACACCGATCTTGAAACAGTCCCGGCTGAGCATGCGAAACGGCCCCGGAACGCGGTTCCGGGGCCGTTTCGCCGTTCTGGGGTGACTCCTCCGGCTACTTCTTGGCGCCGGCGCGCTTCTTGTGGTCCCAGGCCTGGAAGCCCGCGCCCTCGGCGTCGGCCTCGGACTTGAACCAGACGTCGGCCTTGGTGCGGGTGAAGTACGGGGACTTCTCGGTGTGGAAGAGCTTCGAGGACTCCTTGCCCTTGACCGTGAAGTCCGTGGAGGGAGCGGAGCCGTCGCCGGCGGGCTTGCCGGAGCCGGGGCCGTAGGGGCCGGCGTTCAGGTCGGCGGTGATGCCCTCGACGTCCAGCGTGCTGATCGCCGGGTCGGAGACCTCGGGCGTGGCCGTGGCGACGGAATCGTTGGCCTCGGCGGGGGCGGATTCCTCGACCGGGATCGGCGCGGCGTCGGCCACGGAGTCCACGGCCAGCGGGGTCTCGGCGACCGGCTCGACGGCAACGGAGTCCGCGACCGGCACGACCTCGTCGACGGCTTCCGCAGGCGGAGCCGGCTCGGCGACGGCCGGTTCCGCGGCCGCGACGGCCGGTTCCGCGGCGGCAGCAGCCGGTTCCGCGGCGGTGGCGGCCTCAGCCGGCTCCGCGGGAGACTCCGTTGGTTCCGGCGCGGGCGCGTCGGAGCCCAGCGTGGGCGCGTCCTTCAGGGGTTCCGCCGGGGCCTCGGCCACGGCCTTCTCGGTCGTGTCTTCGGTGGGCGTCGCTGTGGTTGGCGCATCCGCCACCTCGGCTCTGGGCGTAGTGCCCGCCTCGGTCGCGGCTTGCTCCGGGGCGCTCTTGGCCCCGAAGACCGACTTCAGCTTGCCGACCAGTTGCTGCAACCAACTCACGGCGCCTGCCTCCTCGCGGATGATGACGCGGTAACGATCACCGGTAGGCGAGAACAATAGGACACGTCGAACCACACCTCGTGACCGGCCGTCAAGTTCAAGTCAAGAAGATCATCCGACCGGACGAAAGCCCACCCGTTCGGCGTCTGCGGCGCTGCGGAACCACACCTCGGCCACCGTTCGGCCGAACTGCGGTGACTCCGGTGTGCAGTAACGCAAAGCAGCCACGCTCGCCTTGATTGTGAACTCCGGCGACGGGGACGCGCCACCTGGGAGCGGCATCGCGGAACCCGGCCCGAACGGGCCACGGCCCCCACCGCTCCCCTGCCGCAGGCGGTGCGGGGGCGGCGGGGTCGCCATGCCCTCGTCCTCGGCCGGGACGATCGGCTCGAACAGCGACCTGGCGGCCTCTGGCGGCTCGTCCGTGACGGTCGCCACCGACTCCGCGGCCGACGACGCCTCGACCCCGAAGGGGACCTGGTGCCTCGGCTTGCCCGGCACGCGCTTCGGCAACGCCATCGGGGTCGGCTCCACGCGGACGGACACGGTCTGGCTGATCCGGTTCGGCTGCGGCACCCGCTTCGGCAGGTCGCTCGCGGTGCGGGTGGCCTTCTTCTCCTCCACCGGGACCACGGTCGAGACGACCTCGGTCTGCTCCACCGGTGCCTCCGGCGGGACGACCGGCTGGGAGCTCTCCGGCTCGGTGAACGCCGCGGCGGCCGGTTCCGGCTCGGCGAACCCGTTCCGCTCCGCCTCCGGCTCGGTGACGCCCGGCTCCGACCCGCTGTGCCGCGACAGGGACCGCTCCGACTCCGTGAAACCGGAGACCAGCTCGGGCTCGGTGAAACCCGGCTCCGTGAACGTGGGAGTGGACCGCTCGGGCTCGCTGAACGCGGCCGGTGCCGGCTCGGTGAAGCCCGCCGGCCCCGGCTCGGCGAAGCTCGGCTGCGAGCGCTCCGGCTCGGTGAAGACGGACGGCTCGGGGTAGGTCCCGGACGGGGCGGACGCCTCGGGCTCGGCCGTGCGCTCGAACCCGGGTTCGCCGGGCGGCTCCACCAGGTTGTCGGCGAGGTTGTCGACGTGGGACAGGTCCTGCTGACCTGCCTCGTCGATGCGGCGGATCAGCTCGCCGGGGATCGGGTGCGTGCGCTGGGTGAAAACCGTGCCGCCCGACTCCTCCTCGACGGCCGGGCGCGGCTCGTCGCCGAAGACGTCCTCGAAGATGTCGTCGTCGCCGTCGTCCTGGTGCCCGTCGTACGGCTCCGGGTCCTCGATCAGCTGGTGCCGGTTGCGCGGCACGGCGGCCTGCTCCTCCGGCGCCTGGTTGGCCTCGTCGCCCTCCAACTCGTCGTCGAACCAGCCGCGGTCCGACGGAGGCGGGGACATCGCCGGCACCTCGGGTGGCGCCGCGAGCGAGCCCGACGACACGTCGAGGTACTGGGTCGCCGCCGAGCTGGGCTGCTCGACCGGCGCGGGCTCGCGGCCCTCCTGCGGCACGACCAGCTCGGGCGGCATCGGCGCGAACTCGCGGCTCGGTGACTCCGGGTCGGTGTAGGGCGCGAGGCGGCCGCGCTCCGGTGGCAGTGGTGGCGGCGGCGTGCCCTGCAACCGGTAGGCACGCGTGCGGAAGTCCTCGTCGTCCCCGAGACCGGGGACCATCGAGTCCTCGCGGTCCGGCTCGGGAAGGCGCTCCGGTACCGCCGCACGGCGCGTTCGCGTGGTGAGCTGGGCCTCCAGCTCACCTACGCGGTTGCGGGCCGGACGGGCCACCAGCAACCAGCAAAGCAGCGCTCCGAGCAGGAAGGCCGCTGAACTCCACAACCAGACCTGCCCAAAGATCGGCATCGATCGAACTCCCTCTGGCGCGAACTGCGAAGCAGGGTGGCAACAGGCTACTGCGGCCTGACCAGCCGTGAGCACCGCCCGGCGGTTTTGGCAAGCACCGCGCCTTAACGCGTTCGGGCGACAACGTAGCGTGCGAGCATATCGAGGGCATCCCGTGCTGAGCAGGGCGGGAGCGCCGTGAGCTGGGCCCGCGCCCGATCGGCGTAGTCACCGAGCGTACGTATGGCCTGCTCCAGTCCTGGTGACTTCCGCAACAGGGTGAGTGCCTCGTCGACCTCGTCATCGTCCGTGATCGGACCGGCGAGCAGCTCGGCGAGCCGTGGGTCGGGGTCCTGCGCGAGCGCGTAGTGCATCGGCAGGGTCCTGACGCCCTCCCGCAGGTCCGTGCCCGGGGTCTTGCCGGACTCGTCGGCGGGGGAGGCGATGTCGATGATGTCGTCGGAGATCTGGAACGCCGTGCCGATGAGGTCGCCGAACCGCTGCAGCGCCGTGGTCTGCTCCGGCGTGGCGTGGGAGAACATGCCGCCGTACCGAGCCGAGGTCGCGATCAGGGACCCGGTCTTCTGCCCGATCACGGTGAGGTAGTGCGCGACGGCGTCGTCACCCGGTCCGGGGCCGACGGTCTCGCGCATCTGCCCGGTGACCAGCTCACCCATGGTCTCGGCGATGATCCGCGCGGCCTCGCTGCCCAGCCGTGCCACCAGGCCGGACGCGTGGGCGAAGAGGAAGTCGCCGGTCAGGATGGCGATGGTGTTGTCCCAACGGGCGTTGACGCTGTTGGTGCCGCGCCGCATGGTCGCCTCGTCCATGACGTCGTCGTGGTACAGCGTCGCCAGGTGGACCAGCTCGACGGCCGCCGCGGCGGTGATCACCTCGTCGGTGTTGCCGTCGGCGAACTGCGCGGCCAGCAGGGTGAAGAGGGGGCGAAAACGTTTGCCACCCGCCTTGACCAGGTGGGTCGCCGCCTGGTTCACGAAGTCCACGTCGCTGCGGACGACCTCGCGGAGAACCTCCTCGACCTTGATCAGGCCGCTGGTGATTGCCTCCACGAGCACGGGGTCGGCCTGGTCGAGACCGAGCGACGCCGGTAGCCGCGGCACGGTCTGGTCAGCAGTCACTCGGCATCGCTCCCCACTCAGAACTCCCTGGCTAAAGCCTAATGTCCAGTAGGTTCCGGCACTTCACGAGTGGCGTGTGACGCATCCGACTCGCCCGCCGCCCCGGGTCGTCAGGTGTTCGAGAGGATCCGGTCGGGGACGGCGCCCGTTCGCGTGGGCGGGCGCCGTCGCCACGGATGATCGTCTACTGGACGGCGAAGGTGCCGCCGCCCGCCCAGTCGAGGGCGAAGGCCGGCACGATGCCCAGCAGGAGCGTGATCACCACGCCGAGCGTGATGGCCGCCGTGGTGAAGGCACCCGGCACCGTCACCGACGGGCCGTCCGCCGCGGGCTCACTGAAGTACATCAGCACGATCACCCGCAGGTAGAAGAACGCCGCCACCGCCGACGCGACCAGCGCCACGACCACCAGTGGGGCCATGCCGTTCGACAGCGCCGCCTGGAACACCACGAACTTGCCGATGAAGCCGGACGTCAGCGGTATGCCCGCCAGCGCGAGCAGGAGGAACGTGAACGTCGCCGCCACCAGCGGCGACCGCTTCGCCAGGCCCGCCCACTTGGACAGGTGCGTCGCCTCGCCGTCGGCGTCGCGGACCAGGGAGATGACGCCGAACGCCGCGACCGTCGTGAATCCGTACGCGAGCAGGTAGAACAGCGTCGAGGACACGCCCTGTGGCGTCAGCACGATCGCGCCGATCAGCAGGAAGCCGGCGTGCGCGATCGACGAGTACGCGATCATCCGCTTGATGTCGGTCTGCGTCAGGCCCAGCACCGCGCCGATGACCATCGACACGATCGCCACGCCCCACAGGACGCCGCGCCACTCCCACTGCGTCGTCTCCAGGCCGACCGACAGCACCCGCAGGATGCCGCCGAACGCCGCCACCTTCGTGCACGCCGCCATGAACGCCGTGACGGGCGTCGGCGCGCCCTGGTAGACGTCCGGGGTCCACGCGTGGAACGGGCCGACCGAGCCCTTGAACAGCAGGCCCACGATCAACAGCGCCATGCCGCCGAACAGCAGCGTGTCGGAGCGGTCGGAGCCCGCCGCGGCGTTGGCGATGGCCTCCAGCTTCACCGAGCCGGCGTACCCGTACAGCAGCGCCAGCCCGTACAGGAAGAACGCCGACGCGAACGCGCCGAGCAGGAAGTACTTGACCGCCGCCTCCTGCGACAGCAGCCGGCGCCTGCGCGCCAGGCCGCACATCAGGTACAGCGGCAGGCTCAGCACCTCGAGCGCCACGAACATGGTCAGCAGGTCGTTCGCCGCGCAGAAGGTCATCATGCCGCCCAGCGCGAACAGGGTCAGCGGGAAGACCTCGGTCTGCATCCCGAACCGCGTGGCGTCACGCCGGTGCGGGTGCGCGCCCAGCCGCTGCTCGCGGTCCTGGACGGTGCCCGGCCGGATCGCCGCGGTGGCGACGAACGCGCCGCCCGGCTCGACCGAGCGGTCGGCGATCATCAGCACCGCGCCCAGCGACAGCGCCAGCAGCGTGCCCCACAGGAACAGCGCCGGACGGTCGACCGAGATGGCCCCGGAGAACGTCACCTCACCGGACGCCGGGGCGTCGGTCAGGTAGAACGCCAGCGCGATGCCCGCGCCGACCAGTGCCAGCAGCGTCAGGAACACCTGAGCCGACCAGCGCTGGTGCTTGGGCAGGAACGCCTCGAACAGCACACCGACACACGCCGCGCCGAGGATGATCAGCACGGGCAGGACGGCCGGGTAGTTGATCGGCGCCAGCGTCTCCTTGGCGGGAGGTGCGGCGGCGAGGAAGTCCAGTGCGGACAACTCAGTTGCCTCCGTCTGTGTTACTGCCCGAGATACCGACCGACGACAGTGTCGCGTCGACCGTCGGCGTGATCACGTCGAGCACCGGCTTCGGGTAGATGCCGATGCCGATGACCAGGACCAGCAATGGCGCGAGCACCAGCTTCTCCCGGCCGCTCAGGTCGAGGATCGTCCTGCGCGCGCCGACTTCCGGCGCCACCGCGGTGCCGGGACCGCCTGCGACGTCCACCAGCGCGTTGCCGCGCACCGGGCCGTGGAAGATCCTCTGGTACAGCCACAGGACATACAGCGCGGCGAGGATCATCCCCACCGTCGCGAGGATCGTGAAGACCGGCTCACGCCCGTAGGAGCCGACCAGCACCAGGAACTCCGAGATGAAGGAGTTGGTGCCGGGCAACGAAAGCGTGCCGAGACCGGCCACGAGGAACACCCCGGCCAGCGCGGGCGTGATCTTGGCGAGGCCGCCGTAGTCGGCGATCTGCGTCGAGCCGCCGCGCGCGATCACCATGCCGATCACCAGGATCAGCATGCCGGTCGAGATCGAGTGGTTGACCATGTAGGACACCGAGCCGACCACGGACTGCTGCGAGAACGAGAAGATCCCGATCGCGATGAAGCCGAAGTGGGCGATCGACACGTACGCGATGAAGCGCTTCATGTCCCGCTGCCCGGTCGCCAGCAGGGCGCCGTAGAGGACGCCCGCGACGCCCATGGTCAGCACCAGCGGCGCCAGCTTGACGCTCGCGTCCGGCGTCATCGGCAGCAGGTAGCGCAGGAAGCCGAACGTGCCGACCTTGTCCAGGATGCCGACCAGGATGACCGCGACGCCGATCGGCGCCTCGGCGGCGGCGTCCGGCAGCCAGGTGTGCAGCGGCACCAGCGGCGCCTTCACCGCGAACGCGAGGAAGAAGCCCAGGAAGATCCAGATCTGGTTCTCGAGCGGCGCGTTCGAGACGACCTTCACGAGCGTCGCCCAGTCGAACGTGCCGGTGCCGAGCTGGTCCACGGACAGCGAGTACGCGCCGATCACGGCGGCCAGCATGATCAGGCCACCGAGGAACGAGTACAGGAAGAACTTGACCGCCGCGTACTGCCGCCGGGCCCCGCCGTAGTTCCCGATGAGGAAGTACATCGGGATCAGCATGACCTCGAACAGCACGTAGAACAGGAACACGTCGGTCGCCGCGAACACGCCGACCGTGATGGTCTGCTGCAGCAGGATCAGCGCGAGGTAGCCACCCTGCGACCGGTCGGCCGGCAGCCGCTCGGTCCAGCCCGCGCCGATCACCACCGGGATCAGCAGTGCGATCACCGCGATCATCACGAGTGCGATGCCGTCCACACCGAACGCGATGTGCACGCCGAACGTCGGGATCCAGTCGATCGAGAACGCCTGCTGGAGCCGCGCGCCGTCCGAGTCGTAGGAGGCCCAGGAGATCACCGCCAGGACGAACTCGACGAGCGAGAAGCCGAGCGCGACCTGCTTGGCGAGCTTGTCGTTGGCCCGCAGGAAGGCCACCACGACGGCGCCGGCCAGCGGGATCAGCAGGAGCAGGACCAGAAGGAACGCCCCAGAAGTGGAGGTCATGACGACGCCTCCTGTGTCAGAGCCGCGTGCTTCCCGACCGCACCCAAGGGGAACGGGACGCAAACCGGCCACAAGTACGTGATCGACGGAACCGTCAGATCCCGACGCAACCAACAGTCGAAAATGCGGGGAGGCGAAACTGTCACGCGTACCTCACCGCCAGGAAGGCAATCAGTACCAGGATGGAGCCGGCGAGCATCGACGCCGCGTAGGAGCGGACGAAGCCGGTCTGGAGTCTGCGCAACCGGCCGGAGCTGCCGCCGAAGCCGGCGGCGATGCCGTTCACGAGCCCGTCAACTCCCTTGTTGTCCACGTACACCAGCGCCCGCGTGAGCCAGGTGCCCGGGCGGGCCACCAGCACCTCGTTGAGCGCGTTGCCGTACAGGTCCTTGCGTGCCGCGCGGACCGGGAACGCCACCGGGTCCGGCTTGACCACCGGCACCTCGCGCCTGCCGACGACCAGCCACGCGATCAGCACGCCGAGGACCATGAGCCCGATCGTGAGGATCGGCATGAGGCCCTCGGGGATCGTGTGGTGCTCGCTCTCCTGGAGCTTGCCGAGCGTCGGGGACAGCCAGTCGACCAGCCGGTCGCCGAGCGCGAAGAACGCGCCGGCGCCGAGCGAGCCGATCGCCAGGATCGCCATCGGCAGCCACATCACCGGGCCGGCCTCGTGCGGGTGGTAGTCCCTGCCGTCCTCCGACTTCAGCTCCTTCCAGCGCTGCTTGCCGAAGAACGTCATGAACATCAGGCGGGTCATGTAGAACGCGGTCAGCGCGACACCCAGCAGCGCGGCGCCGCCGAAGATCCAGCCCCGCCAGCCCTCCTGGCCGAACGCGGCCTCGATGATCGCGTCCTTGGAGAAGTAGCCGGACAGGAACGGGAAGCCGATCAGCGCGAGGTAGCCGATGCCGAAGGTCGCGAACGTGATCGGCATGACGCGAGCGAGCCCGCCGTAGCGGCGCATGTCGACATCGTCGTTCATGGCGTGCATGACCGACCCGGCGCCGAGGAACAGGCCGGCCTTGAAGAAGCCGTGCGTGAGCAGGTGCATGATGCCGAGCGCGAACCCGAACGGGCCGAGGCCGACGGCCAGCATCATGTAGCCGATCTGGCTGACCGTCGAGTACGCGAGGACCTTCTTGATGTCGTCGTACGCGCAGCCGATGATCGACCCGACCAGCAGGGTGACCGTGCCGACGATCATCACGACCAGCCTGCCGTCCGCGGACAGCTGGTAGATCGGGTTGGCGCGGGCGATCAGGTACACGCCCGCGGTCACCATCGTCGCCGCGTGGATCAGGGCCGAGACCGGGGTCGGGCCCTCCATCGCGTCGGGCAACCACGCCTGGAGCGGGACCTGGCCGGACTTACCGCAGGCGCCGAGCAGGAGCAGGATCGTGAGCGCGGTGATCGTGGCGGGCGACAGCTTGTCCAGGTTCGCGAACACCTCGGTGAACTGCGTGGTGCCCAGCTGGCTGAACAGGATGAAGATCGCCAGTGCCAGGCCGACGTCGCCGACCCGGTTCATCAGGAACGCCTTCTTGGCCGCGGTCGCCGCGGACGGGCGGTTGGTGTACCAGCCGATCAGCAGGTAGGAGGCGAGGCCCACGCCCTCCCAGCCGAGGTACAGCGTCACGAAGCTGTTGCCCAGCACCAGGATCAGCATCGCGGCGACGAACAGGTTGAAGTACCCGAAGAAGCGCCGCCGGTCGGGGTCGTCGGCCATGTAGCCGATCGAGTAGATGTGGATCAGCGAGCCGACACCGGTGATCAGCAGCACGAAGCTGATGGACAGCGGGTCGATGCGCATGCCGAACTCGACCTGGAGGTCGCCGACCGGGATCCAGTCGAAAACGTGCAGGTTCTGTATCCGCTGCGACTCCGCCAACCCGGTGGAGGAGAAGAAGAGGATCACGCCGTACACGAAGGACGCGACGACGGTCGCGCAGCCGAGCAGGTGGCCCCAGGCGTTCGAGGCCTTGCCGCCCAGCAGCAGGACGGCCGCGCCGATCAGCGGGAACGCGATCAGCAGCCAGGCGCCGCCGGCAGCGCCGCTGGCGTCATGGACCTTCTGGGCCTCAGCCAGCAGGAATGTAGACGACACGGATTACCCCTCAGTACTTCAGCAGGTTGGCGTCGTCCACGGAGGCCGACCGGCGGGTACGGAAGATCGACATGATGATCGCGAGCCCGACGACCACCTCGGCCGCGGCCACCACCATTACGAAGAAGGCCATGATCTGGCCGTCCAGCGAGCCGTTGATCCGCGCGAACGTGACCAGCGACAGGTTCACCGCGTTCAGCATCAGCTCGATGCACATGAACACGACGATCGCGTTGCGCCGGACCAGCACCCCGACCGCGCCGATGGTGAACAGCAGAGCCGACAGCAGCAGATAGACGGTTGGGGTCATTTCGAGTCCCCTTCCCGGGTCGGGTTCAAGGCACGGGCCTCCGCGGCGGGTGCGGTACCCGCGACCGCCTTGCGGTCCTCGTCGAACCGCTCCGCGGCGGCCGACTCGATGAGCTTGGACAGCGACTCCGGCGCGATCGAGCCGTCCGGCAGGAGCGCGGGCGTGGCGACCGAGGTCGACGTCGCGAAGACGCCGGGGCCGGGCAGCGGCGACGGGCGGTCGTGCTCGCCGCGGAAGCGGGCCTCGACCAGTTCCTTCTGCGTCTTGCGGCCGCGGGTGTGCCGGTCGACGTAGCCGAGGACCATGGCGCCGACGGCCGCGGTGATCAGCAGCGCCGAGGTGAGCTCGAACGGGAACAGCCAGTCGGTGAAGATCGACCGGCCGATGTTCTCGACGTTGCCCGGGCCGCCGTTGGCCTCGTCGCCCTGCAGGCCCACCGGGGTGACCGAGGTGAGCGAGCGGGCGACCGCGGTGACCACCAGCACGGCGAGGCCGATGCCCAGGACCGTGGCGTACAGCCGCTGTCCGCGAAGGACCTCCACCACCGAGTCGGAGGAGTCCCGGCCGACCAGCATCAGCACGAACAGGAACAGCATCATGATCGCGCCGGTGTAGACGATGATCTGCACGAAGCCGAGGAACGGCGCCTGCTGGACCATGTACAGCACCCCGAGCGAGAGCATCGCCAGCACCAGGAACAGCGCCGAGTGCACCGCGTTGCGCGCGAAGATCATGCCGAGCCCGCCGAGCAGCGCCAGCGGGCCCAGCACCCAGAACGAGACCGCCTCGCCCGTGGACATCTGGTTCTGCACGCCCTGTGCGAGCACGAGAAGGGAATGGGTGTGCATCACTTCACCGCCTCGGTCGAGGGGTCGGGGTAGCCCCACTTACGCGCGAGCTGGGGCCCGTCGACGTAGTAGTCCTTCTCGTCGTCGCCGAGGCGCATGGGATGCGGCGGCAGCTCCATGCCCTTGAGCAGCGGCGCCATCAGCTCTTCCTTGGTCCAGATCAGGTCCTGGCGGTTGTCGTTGGCCAGCTCGTACTCGTTGATCATCGTCAACGAGCGGGTCGGGCAGGCCTCGATGCACAGGCCGCAGCCGATGCACCGCAGGTAGTTGATCTGGTAGTCCTTGCCGTAGCGCTCACCCGGGGAGTACCGCTCCTCCTCGGTGTTGTCGCCACCCTCGACGAAGATCGCGTCGGCGGGGCAGGCCCACGCGCACAGCTCGCACCCGACGCACTTCTCCAGCCCGTCCGGGTGCCGGTTGAGCTGGTGGCGGCCGTGGTAGCGCGGCGCGGCAGGCGCCCCGGCCTCGGGGTACTCCTCGGTGACGACCTTCTTGAACATCGTCGAGAAGGTGACACCGAAGCCCTTGAACGGATCAAGCATTCCCATCGGTGGACTCCTTCTCAGTGCCGGACTCGGCGTTCGCCCCGCTTCCGACGGCCGCGCGCTGGCGGCGACGCTCCCGGCCACGGCGGACGGCCTTGCGCTTCGGCGCCTCGGGGATCTCCAGGTCCAGCGGCGGCACCGGGTAGCCGCTGCCGGTGACCGGCACCAGGTCCTCGTCATCGTCGATCTTGCGGTCCGGCAGCAGCAGGGACGCCAGCACGATGATGATGAGGACGGCGAGGGCCAGGGCCACCCACATGCCGACCGATCCCTGGCCCTGGTTGCGCACCGTGCGGACGCCGGTGACCAGCACGATCCAGACCAGGTTGGCCGGCACCAGGAACTTCCAGCCGATCTTCATGAACTGGTCGTAGCGGAACCGCGGCAGCGTGGCGCGGACCCAGATGAAGCAGAACAGCAGCACGAAGGTCTTGGCGAAGAACCAGAGCGCGGGCCACCAGCCCGTGTTGAAGTAGTTGTCGTCGATCAGCGAGATCGGCCACGGGGCCATGTACCCGCCGAGGAACAGCGTGGTGGCGAACGCCGAGACGATCACCATGTTGACGTACTCGGCCAGGAAGAACAGCGCGAACTTCATCGAGCTGTACTCGGTGTGGAAGCCGCCGACCAGCTCGGACTCGGCCTCGGGGAGGTCGAACGGCGCGCGGTTGGTCTCGCCGACCATCGAGACGAGGTAGATCAGGAAGCTCGGGACCAGCAGGTAGAAGTACCAGCCGCCCTGCTGCGCGTCGACGATGTGGCCGGTGGACAGCGACCCCGTGTACAGCACGACCGCGACGATCGACAGGCCCATCGCGATCTCGTAGGAGATCACCTGCGCGGCCGAGCGGAGCCCGCCGAGCAGCGGATACGGCGACCCGGACGACCAGCCGGCGAGCACGATGCCGTACACGCCGACCGAGGAGCAGGCCAGCACCACGAGCACGCCGACCGGCAGGTCGACCAGCTGCAGGACCGTCTCCTCGCCGAAGATCGACACCTTCGGCCCGACCGGCATCACCGAGAACGCGAGCAGCGCCGGGATGGTCGCGATGACCGGGGCCAGGAAGTAGACCTTGCGGTCCGCGCCATCGGGGATGATCTGCTCCTTGAACGGGAGCTTGATCGCGTCCGCGAGGGACTGGAGCAGGCCGAACGGGCCGACCCGGTTGGGGCCGGGCCGTTGCTGCATCCGGCCGATGATCTTCCGTTCGCCCACGATCAGGCCGATCGTCATGACCGGCCCGATCAGCAGCACGACCACGACCTTGATCAGGATCAGCCAGACCGGGTCGTCGGCCAGGAGCGCCGCCCTATCCATCACTCGCCACCTGTCTGCTGGGTCGCTGCGCTCATCCGCGAGCCGCCTCCTTCGCTCCCTCGCTCCGCTCCCGTACTACCGGTGAGCAGGTTTTCGGCGGTCACGGTGACGACGTCCCCGTGACCGGCCCTGAGCACGCGGCGAACCTTCGACGCACCCGAGTTGCCCGGCAGCCACACGACCCCGTCCGGCAGGTCCGCGTACTCGACCGGCAGTGTGACCGAGCCGTGCTCGGTCTTGACGGTCGCGGTGCCGTTGACGCCGTGGCGGGCCGCGGTGTCGGGGTTCAGCCGGACCACGGCGGGCCGCTGGGTACCGGCCAGGTGCGGCTCGTCGGACTGCAGCGTGCCGTTGTCCAGCAGCTGCCGCCAGGTCGCGAGGAGCACCTCGCCCTCGCCGAGGGTCGGCGCGGGCGGGACGGGCGTGGCCGGCAGTGCCGCCTTGCGCAGCACCGCGGGCAGCTTGGCCAGGTCGCTGGCGGCGGCCTTCGGGGTCTGGGTGAACAGGTCGACGTCCATCTCGACGCCGAGCGTGTCCAGGACCCGGCAGTCCGGCAGCGCGCCCGTGTTCTCCAGCGTGGCGCCGAACTCGCGGCGGCGGCCCTCCCAGTTGAGGAAGGTGCCGGCCTTCTCGACGGCCGGCGCGACCGGCAGGACCACGTCGGCGAACTCGGTGACCGCGCTCGCCCGCAGCTCCAGGCTGACCACGAAGCCCGCCTTGCGCAGCGCCTCCTCGGCCAGTGCCGGGTCGGGCAGGTCGTCGATCTCGACGCCGCCGACCAGGAGCCCGTCGAGCAGGCCCTTGGCCGTCGCCTCGAGGATGCCGCTCGTGTCCCGGCCCGGCAGCCACGGCAGCGCGCCGGACGCGAGGCCCCAGGCCTGCTCGACCTCGGCGCGGGCGTCCGCGTCGGTGACCAGCCTGCCGCCGGGCAGCAGCGTCGGGGTGGCGCCGGCCTCCAGCGCGCCCCGCTCGCCGGCGCGGCGCGGGATCCAGGCGAGGTGCGCGCCGGTGACCTCGGCCAGCTTGACCAGCTCGGTCAGCAGGCCGGGGATCCGGGCGGCCCGCTCGCCGACCAGGATCACCGCGCCGGGCTTGGAAAGCCCGTCGGCGACGTCCGGCGCGTGCGTGACCAGACCCTCGACCGCGGCGGTCTCGCCGCCGGGCGGGCAGGCGAGCAGCGTGCCGATGGAACCCTTGTCCACACTGAACGGCCGGATCGTCTTCTCGACCCCCGGCGACGTCCACTGTCCGATGTGGAAGATCTGGGCGCGGTGCTTGCGGGCCGCCTTGCGCAGCCGCAGGAACACGACCGGCGCCTCCTCCTCCGGCTCGAACGCCACGCACAGCACGGCTGGCGCGGCCTCGATGCCCGCGAAGGTGACCCCGTCGGCCGGCGTGGTGCCGACCACCCGCGAGGCGAGGAAGTCCAGCTCCTCCGCCGAGTGCGGGCGGGCCCGGAAGTCGATGTCGTTGGTCCGCAGCGCGACCCGGGCGAACTTGGCGTACGCGTAGGCGTCCTCGACGGTCAGCCGGCCGCCGGTCAGGACGCCGACGCCCTTGCCGTCGCGGGCCTTCGTGAGGCCCTCGGTCGCGATCCGCAGAGCGTCGGTCCACGAGGCCGGGACCAGCTCGCCGGTCTGCTCGTCGCGGACCATCGGCCGGGTGATCCGGTCGCCGGCCGTCACGTACCGGAACGCGAAGCGGCCCTTGTCACAGATCCACTCCTCGTTGACCTCCGGGTCCTCGGCGGCGAGCTTGCGCATCACCTTGCCGCGCCGGAAGTCCGTCCGCTCCGCGCAACCCGAGCTGCAGTGCTCGCAGACGCTCGGCGTCGACACCAGGTCGAACGGGCGCGACCGGAACCGGTACGCGGCGCTGGTCAGCGCGCCCACCGGGCAGATCTGGATGGTGTTGCCCGAGAAGTACGACTGGAACGGCTTGTTCTCCGCGATGCCGATCTGCTGGTGCGCGCCGCGCTCCAGCAGCTCGATGAACGGGTCGCCCGCGATCTGGTCGGAGAACCGGGTGCAGCGCTGGCAGAGCACGCACCGCTCGCGGTCCAGCAGCACCTGCGTGGACACCGGGATCGGCTTGGGGAACGTCCGCTTGGCCTCGACGAACCGGGAGTCCGTGCGGCCGTGCGCCAGCGCCTGGTTCTGCAGCGGGCACTCGCCGCCCTTGTCGCAGATCGGACAGTCCAGCGGGTGGTTGATGAGCAGCAGCTCCATCACGCCCTGCTGGGCCTTGTCCGCGACCGGCGAGGTCACCTGCGTCTTGACCACCATGCCGTCGGCGACGGTGATCGTGCAGGAGGCCTGCGGCTTCGGCATCGGGCGGCCACCCATCTCGACCTCGACGAGGCACTGGCGGCAGGCGCCGGCCGGGTCGAGCAGCGGGTGGTCGCAGAACCGCGGGATCACGGTGCCGAGGCGCTCGGCCGTGCGGATGAGCAGCTCACCCTTCGGCGCGATGACCTCGACGCCGTCGATGGTCAGCCGGACGTGCCCCTCGGGTACGGGGGCAGCCTCAGGCTTTTCTTCAATCGCAGTCATTTACTGGGCTCCCGCAAGCGCAGGGGTGGACTTGTTCTGGTCGCACAGCGCGAGGAACTCGTCCCGGAAGTACTTGATGCCGCTCTGGATCGGACTGACCGCGCCGTCGCCCAGGGCGCAGAACGAGCGGCCCAGGATGTTGTCGCAGACGTCGAGCAGCGTCTCGATGTCGGACTCGGTGCCCCTGCCGTCGACCATCCGCTCGAGGATGCCGACGAGCCAGTAGGTGCCCTCGCGGCACGGCGTGCACTTGCCGCAGGACTCGTGCTCGTAGAACTGCGTCCACTTCATCACGGCCCACGGCACGGACACGGTCTCGTTGAACACCATCACCGCGGTGGTGCCGAGGATCGAGCCGGCCTCGACGGCGCCCTCGAAGTCCAGCGGCACGTCCAGGTGCTCGGCGGTGAACATCGGCGTGGAGGACCCGCCAGGAGTCCAGAACTTCAGCGGGACGCCGTCCTTCATGCCGCCCGCCAGCTCCAGCAGCTGGCGGAGCGTGGTGCCGAGCGGCGCCTCGTACTGGCCGGGCTTCTCGACGTGGCCGGAGATCGAGTAGATCTTCGGGCCGGGCGAGCGCTCGGAGCCCATGGTGCGGAACCAGTCCGCGCCGCCGTTGACGATGAACGGCACGGACGCGATGGTCTCGACGTTGTTGACCGTGGTCGGCGCGGCGTAGAGGCCCGCCGCCGCCGGGAACGGCGGCTTGAGGCGGGGCTGGCCGCGGCGGCCCTCGAGCGAGTCGAGGAGCGCGGTCTCCTCACCACAGATGTACGCGCCGGCACCGGCGTGGACCGTGATCTCCAGGTCGAAGCCGGTGCCGAGGATGTCCGCGCCGACGTAGCCGGCGGCCCTGGCCTCGCGGATCGCGCCGTTGAGGCGGCGGATGCAGTGCGGGACCTCGCCACGCACGTAGATGAAGGCGTGGTGCGACCGCATCGCGTACGCGGCGATGACCACGCCCTCGATCAGCGAGTGCGGGTCCGCCATCATCAGCGGGATGTCCTTGCAGGTGCCCGGCTCGCCCTCGTCGGCGTTGATGACGAGGTAGTGCGGCCGGTCCTCGTTGGGCGGCATGAACGACCACTTCACGCCGGCCGGGAAGCCCGCGCCGCCGCGGCCGCGCAGGCCGGAGTCCTTGACCAGCTGGACGAGCTGCTCCGGCGTGCCGGCCAGCGCCTTGCGCAGTGCCGTGTAGCCCTCGAGCTGCTCGTAGGTGTCCAGGCGCCAGGAGTTCGGGGACAGCCAGCGCTTCGTGAGCACCGGTGTCACCGGGTCGGGCCGTGGTGTCTCAGTCGTCGTCACTTCTTCTCGACCTCCGGAAGCTCCGGCGCCTTCTCCGGCATGGCCGGGGCGGTCCAGCCGCGGTCCGCGGCCAGCTGCGCGCCCCGCAGGGTCTCCACCGCGGCGGACGGGCCATCGACGCGCGCGCGGAAGTCGGCCTCCTCCTCCGGGTAGAAGCCGGCCAGTTCCAGCTCGACCGTGCGCAGGTCGGTGAGCGGGGCGCCACGCGTCGGCGCGGGCTTCTCGCCCCGCCGCAGCGCGTCGACCAGCTCGACCGCCGACTCGGGCGTCTGGTTGTCGTAGAACTCGTAGTTGACCTGCAGCACCGGGCCGAGGTCGCAGGCCGCGAGGCATTCGGCGTGCTCGAGGGTGATCGAGCCCGGCTCGCCCGGCGTGCCGGACGTGTCCTCGTGCTTGAGCGGGGTGCCGTCGGTGCTCAGGTGCTCGGCGAGGCGCTGGTAGATCGTGTCGCCACCGAGCACCGCGCACAGCGTGTTGGTGCAGACGCTCACCAGGTGCTCGCCGCACGGCTTGCGCTTGTACATCGTGTAGAACGTGGCGACCGCGCTGACCTCGGCGGTGGACAGGCTCAGCTGGTTGGCGCAGAACTGGATCCCGGCCTGGCTGACGTAGCCCTCGACCGACTGCACCAGGTGGAGCATCGGCAGCAACGCCGACCGGGACTCCGGGTAGGTGGCGATCTGCTCGGCCGCCCTTGCGACGACGTCCGGTCCGAACACCGACAGGTCCGCCACGGCCGGCTCGACCAGTGCCCTGGTCCGCTCGGCGCTGATCGCCGACGTCACGATCACGTCCGTGTCGGGGCCCGCGGCGGCGTGGGTCCGCCCCGCGCCGACGCCGGAACCGCCGTAAGTGGAACCGGTGGAGAGTGGCTCGTTGCTCACCGGTCAACCCCTCCCATCACCGGGTCGATCGACGCGATGGCCGCGATGACGTCGGCGACCAGGCCGCCCTCGGACATCGCCGGCATCGACTGCAGGTTCACAAAGCTGGGTTCGCGGACGTGGACCCGCATCGGCCGGGTGCCGCCGTCGGACACCAGGTGGTAGCCCAGCTCGCCGCGCGGCGACTCGATCGGCACGTACACCTGGCCTGCCGGCACGGCGAAGCCCTCGGTCACCAGCTTGAAGTGGTGGATCAGGGCCTCCATCGACTGGCCCATGATCTTCCGCACGTGCTCGAGGGAGTTGCCCATGCCGTCGGCGCCGATGGACAGCTTCGCCGGCCAGGCGACCTTCCCGTCCTCGACCATCACCGGGCCGGGCTCGAGCTTCTTGAGCGCCTGGTTGATGATCCGCAGCGACTGGTGCATCTCCTCGACACGCAGCAGGTACCGCGCGTAGGAGTCGGCCGCGTTGGAGGTCGGCACCTCGAACGTGTAGTCCTCGTAGCCGAGGTACGGCTCGTGCTTGCGCAGGTCCCACGGCAGGCCGGCCGACCGCAGGATCGGGCCGGTGACGCCGAGCGCGAGGCACGCGTCGACGGGCAGGTAGCCGATGCCCTTGAGGCGGTTCTTCCAGATCGGCTGGCCGGTCAGCAGCTTGTCGTACTGCGGGAGCCGCTCGTTCATGGTCTTGATGAACTCACGGACCTTGACCTCGTAGCCCTCCGGCAGGTCCTGCGCGACGCCGCCGGGGCGGATGAACGCGTGGTTCATGCGCAGGCCGGTCAGGAACTCCAGCAGGTGCAGGCACTCCTCGCGCTCGCGGAAGCCCGCGGTCATGGCGGTCATCGCGCCGAGCTCCATGCCGCCGGTCGCGAGCGCGACCAGGTGCGAGGAGATCCGGTTGATCTCCAGGAGCAGTACCCGGATGACCTGCGCGCGGGTCGGCGCCTCGATGCCGAGGAGCTTCTCGACCGCGAGGCAGTAGGCCGCCTCGTTGGACAGCGGCGCGAGGTAGTCCATGCGCGTCACGAACGTGACGCCCTGGGTCCAGGTCCGGTACTCGCAGTTCTTCTCGATGCCGGTGTGCAGGTATCCGATGACCGACCGGGCCTGCGTGACCGTCTCGCCCTCGAGCTCGAGGACCAGGCGCAGCACGCCGTGCGTGGACGGGTGCTGCGGACCCATGTTGATGATGATGCGCTCGTCGGAGATGGCGTCCTCGAGCGCGGAGTCCCAGTCGCCGCCGGTGACGTTGTAGATCCGGCCCTCGGTGGTCTCCCGCTCGTGGGCGTACGCGCCGCCTGCGTCCGTGGCGTCCGCGGCGGTGCCGGTGGTGACGTCGCTGAGGTTGTCGGTCATGCCGCGGCCTCCTTCGCTTCGCGAGCTCCGCTCACGAGTACGACCTCCTCTGGTCCGGCGGCGGGATCTCCGCGCCCTTGTACTCGACCGGGATGCCGCCGAGCGGGTAGTCCTTGCGCTGTGGGTGGCCGTCCCAGTCGTCCGGCATGAGGATCCGGGTCAGTGCGGGGTGGCCGTCGTAGACGATCCCGAACATGTCCCAGGTCTCGCGCTCCTGCCAGTCGGCGGTCGGGTAGACCTCCACGACCGACGGGCAGTGCGGCTGGCCGTCCTCGTCGCCGTTCCAGTCGATGGCGACCTCCAGCCGGATGCGGCGGCGGAAGGTCATCGAGGTGAGGTGGTAGACGGAGTGCAGCCGCTGCGGCACGCCCACGCCGTAGTCCACACCGGACACCGAGCTGCACAGCTCGAAGCGCAGCGCCTGGTCGTCCCGCAGCATCTTGCACAGCCGCACGAGGTAGGTGGGGTCGACGTAGTAGGTGATCTCGCCGCGGTCGATGGTGACCTGCAGGATCGACTCGGTCGGGATGTCGCGCTCCCGCATGGCGCTCAGCATCCGGTCGGTGAACTCGTCGAACCAGTCGCCGTAGGGCCGCTCGGCCGGGGCGGAGACGTGGGCCGGCAGGCGCAGGCCGCCGAAGCCGGAGGTGTCACCGGAGCCCGAGACGTTGAACATGCCCTTGCGGGCCTTGCCGGTGACCAGCGGGTCGGCGCTCGGCCTGGCGAGCGCGTCCTCGGTCGGCGGCCGGAGGTCCTCCTGCCGTTCCGCGCTGGACCACTTGTCGCCCGGTGCTGGTGTGGTGGGTTCGTCAGCCATGTCTTCTCAGTTCACTTCTTCGCGTACTTGACGGAGGAGGCGACCATCTCGGTCCGTTTTCCTTCCGCCTCGCGCAGCGCCGCGCGGCGGGCGTTCAGTGGCTCGTCGGCGATCTTCGCGTGCAGCTTGAGGATCGCGTCGAGCAGCATCTCCGGGCGCGGCGGGCAGCCGGGCAGGTACATGTCGACGGGCACGATGTGGTCGACGCCCTGGACGACCGCGTAGTTGTTGAACATGCCGCCGGAGGAGGCGCAGACGCCCATGGCGAGCACCCACTTGGGCTCGGCCATCTGGTCGTAGATCTGGCGCAGCACCGGGGCCATCTTGTTGGTCACCCGGCCGGCGACGATCATCAGGTCGGCCTGGCGCGGCGTGGCGCTGAAGCGCTCCATGCCGAACCGGCCGATGTCGTAGCGCGGGCCGCCGGTCGTCATCATCTCGATGGCGCAGCAGGCCAGGCCGAACGTCGCCGGCCACAGCGAGTTCTTCCGGCCCCAGTTGACCAGCTTCTCCAGGCTGGCCAAAAGGATTCCGTTGGGAAGCTTCTCTTCGAGTCCCACCGTTCCGCCTCCCCCGTCAGTTCCAGTCGAGCCCGCCGCGCCGCCACACGTAGGCGTAGGCGAAGCCGAGCGTCAGGATGAACAAGACGATCTCCACCAGCCCGAACATGCCGAGCGCGTCCGCGGAGACCGCGAACGGGTAGAGGAAGACCATCTCGATGTCGAACAGGATGAAGAGCATCGCTGTCAGGTAGTACGCCACGGGGACACGCCCGCCGCCGACCACCGGCTGCGGCGAGGGCTCGATGCCACATTCGTAGGGCTCGAACTTGGCCCGGTTGTAGCGCTTGGGTCCGACCAGCGGACCGAGCAACGCGGAGAACGCCGCGAAGGCCGCGGCCAGCACGAAGAGCAGGAGCAGCGGGAGGTAACTTCCCAGCCCTGCCGAGACGTTCTCGTTCTGTGCTACAGATGTGACAGCCGCGAGTGACACCTTCGCCGTCCTTTCCCCGCTTCCCGTCGGGCACCTTATGGGGCTTCCCGACGTTGCTGCTGGTTAGGCTTGCCTAACCCTGACTTTGTGAAAATCTTCACAAGCTTTGGCGTGCTGCGTGTGAATCGCTTCACAAAGAACGAGGCTCAGTCTAGAACTCGAAAAATCCGGACGTAACACAGGTTGGCTGTTTGCGGGTCACCCTTCCAGGTCGCGGGCTTTTCTCAGTGGCGAGGCCAGGATCGGGACCCAGACGAGGGCGAGGGCGGCCGCGCCGGCCGCCAGCGCCGCGCGGGGCGACACCGCCTCGCCGATCACCCCGGCCGCGGCCGCGCCCACCGCCAGCGCGCCCGTCAGCAGGAACCGGAACGACGCCGTCATCCGCCCGAGCAGCCGGTCCGGCGTCACCGACTGCCGGAAGCTCACCAGCAGCACGTTGTTCGAGCCCACCACCGCCGTCACGACCACCCACCCCGCCCCCGCCAGCCACATTGGCGGTCCCTCCGCGACGAACGGCATCCCGAACCCGCACGGCGCCGCCACCAGCGCCCCCAGCACCGACAACCGGCCCGCGCCGACCAGCCTCGCCAGCCGCCCGGCCAGGAGCGAGCCCACCAGCGTGCCGAGCCCACCCGTCGCCAGGAACAACCCCAGCACCGCTGGTGACACCCTCATCTCGTCCACCAGCACCACCGGCAGCATCGTCAGAATCAGCACGATCCCCAGGTTGACCAGCGCCCCGGACATCGCGATCGCCCGCAGCACCCGGTTCCGCGCCACGAACGCGACCCCCTCGGTCATGTCGTGCCACAACCGGGCGCCCGAGGACACGAGCGCCGGTTCGCGGTGCCGGACCCGCAGCACGCACCACGCCGACACGAGGTAGCTCACCGCGTCCACCAGCACCGCCACCGGCGCGGTGACCAGCGCGACCAGGTACCCCGCCACGCCCCGTCCGGCGATGTCGTTCACCGCGTCCATGCCGACCAGCCTGGTGTTCGCGGCCAGCAGCGCCGACCGCCCGACCACCTGCGGCACGTACGACTGGTTCGCCACGTCGAAGAACACCGTCCCGATGCCACACAGCAGCACCACCGCGTAGAGCTGCCCGATGTGCAGCACCCCAAGCCACCACGCCACCGGCACCGAGCACAGCACCGCCGCCCGCGCCACGTCCGCCGTGACCAGCACGGGACGGCGGCGCAGCCGGTCGGTCCACACGCCCGCGGGCAGGCCGATGACGAGGAACGCCACCGTGCCCAGCGTGGCGAGCAGGCCGACCTCCCCCGGGGTGGCACGCAGCGCGGTCACGGCGATCAGCGGCGTCACGACGTACCCGACGGAGGTCCCCAGCCGGCTGACCGCGGCGGCGGCGAAGAGCAGACGAAAGTCACGGTTCACGCCGACGAAGATCACACGGCCCCACCACGCGGCCGACTGATTTAGGCTCCGCTGAATGCTGGAGCTGTCGTTCACCGCGGCGGACGTGGCCTACACGCGGTTCGCGTTCTCCCCCGTCTGGGAGGTCGTCGCCTCCGTGCTGGTGCTGAAGGGCGAGCTGGGCCGGGACATCCACCCGAGGTGGACCGCCATGGCCACCGACCGTCTCCGCGGCTTCGACTGGCGCCCGCTCGGGGACCTGGTCCTGCCGCACGCACGGGTGATCCCCGCCTTCGTCTGCCCGCCGCCCGCCTCTCCCCTGCCGGACCTCGACACCGAGCTGGCCGTCCTGCGTGCCACGCCGGCCGACCAGATCGCCCGCGAGACTCGAGCGATCCCCGCCATCACCACGCCACCGCCGAGCGCCGACACGCTGGCGGACGTCGTCCAGGAGTACTGGGACCGCGCGATCGCGCCGTTCTGGCCGCGGATCAGGACGCTGCTGGAGGCCGACGTCCGGTACCGGGCGCGGCGGCTGACCACCGGCGGCGCGTCCGCGCTGTTCGCCGACCTCAACCCGGCCGTGCGGTGGCGGGACGACCGGCTGCTCGTCGACCACCCGCTGGTCTCGGCGCGCCGCGGGTTGCGTGGCAGGGGGCTCCTGCTGGTGCCGTCGGCGTTCGTGTGGCCGCGGGTGTTCTCGATCACCGTCCAGGGTTGGCAGCCGACGCTGCGGTACCCGGCGCGGGGCGTCGCCGGGCTGTGGGCCGACCGGAAGGTGTCGCCGTCCGCGGCGCTCGCCGGTGTGCTCGGGCGGGGCCGGGCGCGGTTGCTCGCCGAGCTGGACGAGCCGGCGTCCACGAAGGACCTGGCCGGACGGACCGGCATCACACCGGGTGGGGTCAGCCAGCACCTGACGGCACTGAGGGCCGCCGGGCTCCTGACGTCGCACCGGGTGGGCCGCGAGGTCCTCTACGCGCGTACCGACATCGCCGAGTCACTGCTCGGGAGATGACCACCGCTCGGGAGATGACCGCTCCGGACATGACAGAAGGGGTGCTCCGCCCGCACGACGGAACACCCCTTCTTTCGTGGACCACTCACTCCTGGTTCAGGTAGTACAGCAGTCGCAGGATCTCCAGGTACAGCCAGACCAGCGTGGTCATCAGGCCGAAGGCCGCGTACCACGCCCACTTGGACGGCATGCCCGAGCGGATCATCTGGTCGGCCATGTCGAAGTCGAGCAGGAAGTTGAACGCCGCGATGCCGATGACGACGATCGAGAAGATGATCGACAGCGTGCCGCCGTCACGCAGCGGGTTGAAGCCGAAGAACGACATGATCAGGTTGATCAGCATGAGCGCGCCGGCCGCGACCGTGGCGCCGATGATCCCCTTGGTCAGCTTCGGGGTGACCTTGACCGCACCCGTCTTGTAGACCACGAGCATCACGATGAACACCAGCGCCGTGGCCATGATGGCCTGCAGCGCGATGCCCTCCACGACGCCGGAGAACACGCCCGTGATGGCGCCGAGGAACAGGCCCTCGGCCGCCGAGTAGGACAGCACGAGTGCCGGGTTCGGCGTCTGCTTGAAGATGACGATGAGCGACAGCACGAGGCCGGCGATCAGGCCGATGATCAGCGGCGGGAACGGGCTGATCGTCCCGCTGTACACCGCGATACCGGTGATGATGCCGACGACGAGCGCGAGGCCGACCGTGATCGCGGTCTTGGTGACCACGTCGTCGACCGTCATCGGGCGGTCGGACGTGGTGGGTGGTGCCTGGTAACCGCCGTATCCCGGCGCACCCTGGGGCTGGGTCTGGAAGCCCGCGTAGCCGCCACCGAGCCCGCCGCCGCGCGGCAGGTTCCGGAACGCGGGATTACTGGTAGAACGCACCTGTTCCTCCTGGGCCTGTATGGCTCCTGCACGGCTACAACGTCCAGCCAGGCCGGCTGGTTCCCGGCAAGTAAAACAGACTTTACCCTCACCGGTGTGGTCGTCGTGAGAAACCTTGCCCGAAGACTAGTTGTGACGACGCCACCCCGATCAGGGTCCCCCAGTTCAGCTACTACTCTCCGTTAGCCTCACGGAGCATCACTGGGAGGCGCGATGGACCGGCGCTGGGGACCGATAGCCACCGGGGTCGCGCTCGCCCTCACGTTCCTCGTCCTGATCGTGCTCGGCACCGGCGGCGGCCCCGCCGCGCCACCTCCCTCGGACGAGACGCCGGTCGCGCAGGGCAAGGCCGCGCCGCCGGACTGGCTGCGCAGGATGCGGCCCGGTGAGAAGCCGCCCCAGTTCGTGCTGTTCTCGTTCGACGGCGCCGGGTCGCACGACCACTGGCAACGCGTCCTCCCGATCGCCCAGAAGGCGAACGCACACGTCACCGGCTTCCTGTCCGGCCTCTACCTGCTGCCGGACCACCTGCGTGGCGTCTACCACGGCCCCGGGCACGGCGCGGGCCGCGCGTCGATCAGCTTCGGCGGCACGGACGCCGACGTCGCCACCCGGATCAAGGACCTCAACGCCGCGCTCGCCGCCGGCCACGAGCTCGGCACCCACTTCAACGGCCACTTCTGCACCGGCAACGAGCCGAGCGTCGCGGCCTGGTCGAAGGAGGACTGGGTCGTCGAGCTCGACCAGTTCTTCGACATCCTGCGGGACGCGGCCGCGCGTGGGCTGCGGGTGCCGGAGAACGAGGTCCGGGGTGGCCGGACCCCGTGCCTCGAGGGCAACCCCGACGTGTTCCTGCCGGTGCTGGGCGAGCGCGCGATGACCTTCGACACCAGCCTCACCTCCGACGGCATCGCCTGGCCGGAGCGGCGGGACGGCATCTGGGAGTTCTGGGTGCCGGTCGTGAAGGTGCCCGCGCTGGGCAACCGGAAGGTCACCCTGCAGGACTACAACCTCTGGTACGCCATGAACGGCGCGCAGGAGGACCCGGCCCGCGACGCCGAGTTCACCGCCGCCACCCTCGACACGTACCGCGCCGCCTACCAGGCCGCGTACAACACCAACCGCGCCCCGCTCACGATCGGCAACCACTTCAACGACTGGTCGGGTGGCGCGTTCAGCCGGGCGACGGAACAGTTCATGACCGAGGTATGCGTACGCCCCAACACGGTGTGCGCGACGTACTCCGAGGTGCTCGACTGGATGAAACTGCAGGACCCTGCCGTGCTCGACACCTTCCGACACAAGCCGCACGCACAGATCACTTGATGGGATGCTGTCAGCCGGCGGAAGGAGCACGTGATGGCGACCTACCTGGTGACAGGGGCGACCGGACTGATCGGCCGGCACTTCGTGGCGGAGGTCCTGGCGCGGCCGGACACCGAGCGGGTGTGGGTGCTGGTGCGGGAACGCTCGCGGGAGCGGCTCACCGAGGTCGCGCGGGACTGGCCGGGCGCTGACAAAGTCCGGCCGCTGGTCGGGGACATCCGCGCGGATCGGCTCGGCATCACCGACGAGCAGGTCGCCGAGCTGACCGGGACCGTCGACCACCTCGTCCACCTGGCCGCCCTGTACGACATCGCGGCCGACGACGACGCCTCGATCGCCGCGAACGTCGAGGGCACTCGGCACGTGCTGTCGCTGGCCGAGGCGCTGCGCGCCGGCTGCCTGCACCACGTGTCCTCCGTCGCCGTCGCCGGCGACTACCACGGCCGGTTCACCGAGGAGATGTTCGACGCCGGCCAGCGCCTGGTCACGGCCTACCACCGGACGAAGTTCGAGTCCGAGCGGCTCGTGCGGACCCAGTCGGACGTGCCGTGGCGGATCTACCGGCCGGCGATCGTGGTCGGCAACTCCGCGACCGGCGAGATGGACAAGGTCGACGGGCCGTACTACTTCTTCTCGGCACTGCAGCGGCTGTCGTCGGTGCCGAGCGTGCCGTTCGTGTTCCCGGACATCGGCGACACCAACATCGTGCCGGTCGACTACGTCGCGAACGCCATGGCGCACCTGGTGAACCGGCCGGGCCTGGACGGCCGCGCGTTCCACCTGGTCAACCCGGCACCGCAGTCCGCGCGCGAGGTGTACAACGCGTTCGCGGGCGCGGCCGGGGCGCCGCTCGCGACCGCCGAGCTCGGCTCGCAGTTCGCGAAGCCGCTGGTCAACCTCATGAAGCTGGCCGAGCACGTGCCGGGCGTGACGATCGCGCGGGACGCGTTCCTCGACCGGCTCGGCATCCCGCCGGTGGTGCTGACGACGCTGACCTTCGAGCCGGTCTTCGACTCGACCGAGACCCGCCGGGAGCTGGCCGACTCCGGCGTGGACGTGCCACCGCTGGCGGACTACGCGGACGTGCTGTGGCGGTACTGGCGCGAGCACCTGGACCCGTTCCGCGCACGCCGGTCCGGGCAGCGCGGCGAGCTGGACGGGCGGCGCGTGGTGATCACCGGCGCGTCCTCGGGCATCGGGCGGGCGGCCGCGCTGAAGGTCGCCGAGGCGGGTGGCGTGCCGCTGCTGGTCGCGCGGCGCCAGGCCGAGCTGGAGGAGGTGCGCGCGGAGATCGCGGCCGCGGGCGGGCAGGCGTTCGTGTATCCGTGCGACCTGACCGACGACGAGTCGGTCGACAAGATGGTCGCGCAGATGCTGATGGAGCAGCCGGGCGTCGACATGCTGGTCAACAACGCCGGCCGGTCGATCCGGCGGTCGGTGCAGCTGTCCTACGACCGCATGCACGACTACGAGCGCGCGATGGCCATCAACTACTTCGGCGCGGTGCGGCTGATCCTCGCGCTGCTGCCGCACATGATCGAGCGGCGGTTCGGGCACATCGTGAACGTGTCGTCGATCGGCGTCCAGGGCATCGCGCCGCGGTTCTCCGCGTACGTGGCGTCGAAGGCGGCGCTGGACTACTTCTCCAAGATCGTCGCGACGGAGACGCACGGCGCCGGGATCACGTTCACGACAGTCCACATGCCGCTGGTCCGGACCCCGATGATCCGCCCGACCAAGATCTACGACGCGTTCCCGACGAAGTCCCCCGAGCAGGCGGCGGAGATGGTGATGGACGCGTTGGTCAAGCGGCCCAAGCACATCGGCACGCCGACGGGTCAGGTGATCGCGGCGGCGTACTCGATGGCCCCGGGGCTGGTCGACGCCATCGCCTACCAGGGCTACCGGATCTTCCCCGACTCGACGGCGGCGGGCGGCTCCGGCCGCATGAAGATCGGCAAGGGCGACCGTCACCTCGGCGCGGCCGCGATGGCACTGGCCCGGCTGACCCGAGGTTTCCACTGGTGACCGGTCCGCCGCCCGCGTTCTCGGGTGGCGGCACCGAGGCGGATCGGGACTGTGCCGCCGAGGCGGCCGGTGGTCGGGTGCGGACCTGACGCGCAGTCCACTGTGGGCAGTGCGTTCGCAGGATGTTGCGGACGGTGGTGATCCGAGTACGGTTTCCTTATGGCAGTCGGCGACGACCGTGACCCTGATGGTTTCACCGTGGTGCGCCACGGCTACGACCGCACGCAGGTCAGGCAACGCGTTGCGGAGCTGGCTGAGTCCGCGGAGACGGCGTCGGCCGAGCGCGACGAGGCCCGGGAGCAGTTGGCCGAGCTGCACGGCGAGCTGGAGATCGCCCGCCGTGAGGTGGCCGCGCTGACCGAGCGCCTCGAGGCCCAGGCGGACGAGGAAAGCGCGACGCGGCTCTTGGCCGTCGCGAAGTCCCAGGCCGCCGAGGTGACCTCCCGGGCACGCGTTGCGGCCGACCAGATGTGGGCGGCGGCCGAGGAGGCGTCCCGGTCGATGCGCGACCGTTACCACGCGCTGCTGGCGTCCCTGGACGACCAGCACAACGAGCTGGCCAGGACACACAAGTCGATGATGGCGTCGGCGAAGGCCCAGGTCGAGCAGATGACCACGGAGGCAGAGCGCCGGCGGGAGGCCATCGACAAGGACGCCGAGCAGGACCGGATCCGCATCGACCGCGAGTTCTCCGAGTCGATGAGCACCAAGCGCGAGGCGCTCAGGAGTGAGCTCGAGGAGGCGAAGGCCGCCTGCGAGCGTGCGGTCACCGAACGCCTTGCCGAGGCGACGGCGGAAGCCCAACGGCGCGTCGACTCGGTGACGGACCACGTCCAACGCCTGACGTCGGTCCGCGACCAGCTGAGCGAGCGACTGCGGGACACGAAGGAGCTGCTGGACCTCAGCACGTCCCTGCTGGAACCGGTGGAGGGCGAGGCCGCGACCGTGCCGGACGAGCCGGCCGCAGCCGGCCACGACGACGTGAGTGCGTCGAACGCGGCGACGAAGCGCACGGTCCCGCCGCAACGAGTGTCGAAACGCCAGACAGCGGCGAGCGGCTGACCGGGCCGCGCGCGAGACGTCAGGCGATCCCGTACACCCGAGTCACCGGAATCCGCAGCACCAGTCGCTCGTCGGCGACCATCGCCGCCCGGTACTCGTCCCAGTCGGGATGCTCGCCGGCGACGGCCCGGTAGACCTCGATCAACTCGTCCACCGTCGCGTCGTCGGGCGCGGCCGCCACCGGGGTCAGCTCCGCCTCGCCCTCGGCCACCACATAGGACCGGAAGTTCGGCGCGGCCACGTAGAAGCTCACGCGCGGGTCGCGCCGCAGGTTCTTCGTCTTCGCGCGGCCTTCGGTGATCGACACGCGGATCAGGCGGCGATCGGGGTCGAACGTGTAGCTCACGTTGGAGAGCTGGGGGCGGCCGTCCCTCTTGAGTGCGACCACGACCCCGCTGTGGTGGTCGGCGAGCAGTGCCAGCAGGCGATCTTCCATACCCCGATTCTGCAACCTCCAGCGGGATCGAGGTCAAGCCGCCCGGTCGGCCGCCGCGGCCGCGCAGGTCGCGAGGATCAGCGACGCCACCTGCGCCGGTTCGTCGATCATCGGCACGTGCCCGGCCCGGTACAGCCAGACGTGCCGCGCCTTCGGCAGCAGCGCGGCCGCCCGCCGCGCCTGACGCGGCCACAGGATCCGGTCCCGGGTCCCCCATCCCACGGCCACCGGCACGGTCGGCTCCGGCGCCGCGAACGTGTACTCCCGGCCGGCCTCGGCCACCAGGTCGAAGCCCCGCGCGCCGACCATCGACAGCAGGTCGGCCAGCATGGTCTCCGCGGTCATCCGCGACGGGTGCCCGTAGAGCATGCTGCCCGCCGCCATGCGGAAGTACCGGTTACGCACGAACGCCGCCCGCAGCCACGCGGGCGTCCGGCCGCTCGACCTGATCATCGTCAGCGCCCGCAGTGCCCACGCCCGGTCCCGCGCGTTCCAGAACCCGGCCGGCGCCAGCGCGGTCGCCGACGACACCAGCCCGCGGGAGGCCAGCTCAAGGCTGATAGCCCCGCCGAGCGAGTTGCCGGCGACGTGCGGCCGGCCGAGGCCCAGGTCCGCGAAGATGTCCGCGCACGCCTGGACCGCGTTCGGCATGTCGTAGCCGCGCCCCTCGGGCAGCAGCGGCGAGGCGCCGAAGCCCGGCAGGTCCACCGCGATCACGTCATGCTCGGCGGACAGCGCGTCCAGCACCGGCGCCCACGCCTGCCAGCGATGACCGATGCCGTGCAGCAGCACCAGGGGGCTGCCGTCGCCACGCCGTTCGAACGCGATCTCGATCGGTTCCCGGGCCATGGACCACCTCCACGTTGACTGTTACCGCGAATAACAGTAACTCACGATCCGCCGGCTCAGTACTCGTCGTGAAGGCGCCACCAGTGACTCGGTCCGTCGGTGCCGCGACCGGCCTCCTCCCACGCCTCCTGCCGCCCGAGCGGGGTCAGGTCGAGGTAGCGCAGCGTGCCGACCAGCAGGTCGGTGCCGCGACCGGCGGTGAAGTAGGTCCGGTACACGTCGTCGCCGTCGCGCAGGAAGACGCTGACGCCGAAGAGCGTGCCGGCGCCGCTGTCCTCGGTGAAGTCCGAGCCGTACGTCGAGTACCACGGCACGGTCCAGCCCATCCGCTTCCGGTACGGCTCGCTCTCCTCGAGCGGCGCGGGCGCGGTGACCACGAGGGTGGTGTCGCGGGCGTGCAGGTGCTGGAGGTGTGTCGGCATGTGGTCGACGAGCAGCGCGCAGCCGGGACAGCGGTGCGGGTCGCCGGGATGCAGCATGAAGTGGTAGGTGATCAGCTGGCGACGCCCCTCGAACAGGTCCAGCAGGGACTTCGGGCCGTCGGTCGAGGCGAACTCGTAGTCGGAGTCCCAGCGGACCATCGGCAGCCCGCGGCGCTCGGCGTTCACCGCGTCGAGGGCCTTCAGCGCGGCCTTCTCCTTGACCAGCAAGGCCTCTCGGGCCGTGGCCCACTCCTCGGCCGAGACGACCTCGGGCAGGTTCGTCGTGGTGGTCATCGGATGCTCCCCTCCAGATAGGTGAACAGGTCGTCGAACGCCGAACGCCAACCGTCCAGGTGGCCGTCGCGGTCCTCGACCGTCTCGAAGATCGCCTGGTGGAAGGTCATCTCGGTCTTACCGTCCCGGTCGGCGAGGACGACGGTGACGAGCGTGTCGTGCCCTGGGCCGCCGTCGGGCTCCTCCCAGGCGAAGCTGAAGACGAGCCGTTCGGGCCGCCTGATCTCGTGGTAGACGCCGCGGGCCCAGCGCTCGACGCGCTCCTCCTCGCTGCGGATGCAGATCCGCCACGCGCCGCCCTCGACGAGCCTGGTCGTGCAGGACGGTGCGGTGAACCCGGTGGGACCGAACCACTTCGCGAGGTGGTCCGGGTTCGTCCAGACCTCGAAGACGAGGTCGCGTGGCGCGTCGAGGACGCGGGTGATCGTGAGATCGAGGTCAGTCATCTCGCTCCTCGGCCCGCGTGGCCTCCCGCAGCTCGCGCAGGTGCTCGTCCAGCCGCTCGAAGCTGCCCGCCCAGAACTCGCGGTACTCGGCGAGCCAGTCGGTGGCCTGCTTGAGCGGCGTTGCGTCCAACCGGCACGGTCGCCACTGGGCGGTGCGACCCCGGGTGATGAGCCCGGCGTTCTCCAGGACCTTCAGGTGTTTGGAGACCGCCGGCAGGCTCATGGCGAAGGGCTCGGCCAACTCGGTGACCGAGGCCTCCCCCTGCGCGAGCCGCGCCAGGATGGCCCGCCGCGTCGGGTCCGCCAACGCGCCGAACGTCGTACTGAGCCGATCCACTGCCATGCTGCTCAACCATTCAGTTAATTAACCAACAGGTTGAACATAGCACGCGCCGGGGTCGTGTCAACCACCAGCCGAGTGATCCAGGTAAGCCTTTTCCTCGTCGCTGAACGCGATCGAGTGTGTATTCAGCGTGTTGCCGGACGCGCTCACCTGCGTTAACGCAAACGATTCCGGGAATGGCCCCGGAATCGCTTCACGCTCCGTGTCAATGCAATTGCTGGGAGTTGCGGAGAACGCGCGGATAAATGTACTGGTTGTGCCCCCGACCGGATTCGAACCGGCACTCCACCCCTTTTAAGGGGGCTGCCTCTGCCAGTTGGGCTACGGGGGCAGGCGCAGCCTAGGACGAGATCATGTCGCTACGGAGGGGTTTTCGGAAAAAACCTTCCGATAGACCAATCCGCGATACGCCGGTTGGCTCCACCCACACTGGGCTGTATAAGGCTACCGGTCGGTGTTTCCGAAATCGTTATGTCAGCTTCGTGACACGCGGTCGAAGTCGGCTCGCGGATTGTTGATCTGGCCCATCGAGATGACTTCCCGGCGTAACAGTCCACCCAGTAACCAGTCGGCTACTACGCGGAATTTCCGGTTGAACGTCGGCACCCGCGAGACGTGGTACCCGCGGTGCATGCCCCACGCGATGAAGCCCTTGGCCTTGCGGCCGTAGACGTCCGCGACGCCCTTGTGCAGGCCGAGGCTCGCGACCGAGCCCACGTTCTTGTGGAAGTAGTCCGTCGGCTGCTTGTCCCGCAGCACCGCCACGATGTTCTTGGCCATCTGCTTGGCCTGACGCACCGCGTGCTGGGCGTTGGGCGCGCACAGCGCGTCCGGGTCCTCGTCGCGGCGCGACAGGTCCGGCACGGCGGCGTTGTCACCCGCGGTCCAGACGTCCGGCATGCCCTCGACCCGCAGGGCGGCGGTGGCCTTGAGCCGGCCGCGCTCGTCGAGCGGGAGGTCCGAGGTGGCCAGCACGGGGTTGGCCTTCACGCCCGCCGTCCACACGACCGTGTCGCTGTCGAACTCGGTGCCGTCCGACAGCATCACGTGGCCGTTCTCGAACGACTTGGCGAGCGTCGAGAGGTACACCTCGATGCCGCGCTTCTCCAGCTGCAGCACGGTGTAGACGCCGAGGCTCTCACGCACCTCGGGGAGGATCCGGCCAGCGGCCTCGACGAGCACCCAGCGCAGGTCGTCCGGCTCGATGTTCTCGTAGTAGCGGGTCGCGAACCGGGCCATGTCCTCGAGCTCGGCCAGCGCCTCGATGCCGGCGAATCCGCCGCCGACGAAGGTGAACGTGAGCAGCTTGCGCCGGAGCTCGACGTCCCGTGTGGTCGACGCGGCGTCCAGTTTGGACATGACGTGGTTGCGGAGGTAGATCGCCTCGCCGATCGTCTTGAACGAGATGCCCTGCTCGGCCAGCCCCGGGATCGGCAGGAGCCGGGCGACCGACCCGATCGCCACGACGAGGATGTCGAACTCGACCTGCTCGTGGTGGCCGTCCGGCGCCTCGATCTCGATGCACTTGTTCGCGTGGCTGATGTTGGTGACCCGCGCGGTCAGCACGTGGCAGCGCTTGAGCGTCTGGCGCAACGGCACGACGACGTGACGCGGCTCGATGGCACCGGCCGCCGCCTCGGGGAGAAAGGGCTGGTAGGTCATGTGCGGCTGGGGGTCGATGACGGTCACGGACGCCTCGTTGCCCTTGAGCTTCCGCTGCAGTCCCAACGCCGTGTACAGGCCGACGTAGCCGCCGCCCAATATCACGATCCGCTTCGGTTGCGAAAGTCCTCGACCCATATGTTCATGGTGTCACCCCGATCCTGACAATGCCCGTGACCCCACCTCAGTTGTGGCTTAACACTCATTTCACACGCTGGAGCAACACGACCACGAGGGCGACGGCCGCGAGTCCGACCAGCGCGAGGGCTTCGAGGAACGGCGCGTTCCGGCCGGTGGGGAGCAGCGCGACGAGCACGACGAGGACGGCCATCACGGCCTGGATCAGGAGGAAGCGCAGGACAGGGGCCCGCAGGGCACGAACGTGGACACGACCGGCGGCGGGGATGGCCCCGGCGATCCCGCACGTGACGTGGAACAGGTGGACGAGGGGGACGAGAACGAGGACCCCGGGCCGCAGGGGATCGCCATCGGCGAGCGCGGCAAGAACGGCCGCGACGACCACGACGCCGGCCGGTGCCGGCGAGGCGGGCGCGTAGACGGAGGCGAGCACGGCCGGCAACAGGACGACGAACGTGCCGGTGGTGATCCCCTCGCTCAACGGCACGACGAGGATGCCGAGACCGACGGCCAGGAGCACGCCACGCAACAGCAGCGCCGGCATCCCGCGCCCGACGACCAACCCGTCACTTCCACTCACGACCGCCACCCCCGTGACGAACCGCCCCCGCCGACCCCCTCACTCGCACGAAAGTCCCTTTCGTGCGAGCCGGGGGGTCCCCCGGTTTTCAACGCTACCGGCAGGCACCGACACTCCCGGCCGCTCAAACGGCAACCGGCACGAAGTTCACCCTCGAAACCCGAACGAAAGTCCCATTGGTGCGCCGGGGGGTCCCCCGATGTCAACGCTACCGGCAGCCACCGACACTCCCCGCTGCCCGAACGGCAACGGGCACGAAGTTCACCCCCGAAACCCGAACGAAAGGACCGTTCGCAGGCCGGGGGGTCCCCCGGTTTCAACGCTACCCGCGAGCACCGACAAAGCCGGAGCGCGTTCGCCGTGGTCATGAGCGTCGCCTTCTTCTCGCCACGCGGAGCAGGGCGCCGATCGCGGCGCCGTTCTCCCACCTGAGGACCGGCACGCCATGTTCCTCCAGGGCCCGCACCCGCACCGCGTGCTCGGCCCGCAGGATGGACACCACCGCCTGCCCCCACGGGGTCGTCCGGTCCGCCCTCAGTTCCGTCGGCAACAAATCGACCGCGACCACCAGCCGGCCGCGCCGCGCGAGGCGGATCACCAGGTCCGCCAGCTTGTCGTCCAGAAGCGGCGACAGCACCACCACAGTCGCCCCGGCCGGCACCTGTGCCTGGTTCAGCACCGGGTCGCCGCTTCCTGCCACCCGCCGCGCCGAATTCACCAGCTGGTGCCGGATCCGCTGCAGATGCCGCCGCCCCACCCCCACCGGCACGCCGCCGCGCGGATGTCCGAGGTCCACCAGGCCGACCCGGTCGCCCTGCCGCAGGAAAGCCGCGGCCAGGTTCGTCGCCGTCCGTACCCCCAGGTCCAGGCTCCCGCCGGGCCGAACCGCCGCCCCCGCCGGCCGTGCGTTCCAGTCCCCCACCTCCTCGTCCACGTCCAGCCGGGTGTCCATCGCCAGCACCAGGTCCGCGTCCGCCTCGGCGTGCCGCTCGCGCACATGCAGCGTGTCGGCGCTCAGCGAACCGCCCCGCGCGGCCGCCGCCCGCAGCGACACCCGCCAGTCCACCCGCCGCAGCCGGTCGCCGGAGCGGAACTGGCGTATGTCCCGCAGCTCCATCCCGTCCCCCGGCCGCGCCGAACGGTGCGCGCCCACCAGGCCGGCCGCGCGTGGCGGCAGGGGCCCGGTCGGCAACGGCTCCACCGGGGGCAGCACGATGTGGTGGGCGACGATCCCCACCACCGGCCCGTACAGGTACATCCCGTCGTGGCTGGCGAACAGGTGGTCCGGGCGCTGGTGGACGCCGTGTCCCCACGCGCGCCACGACACCACCGAACGCACCTCGCCCGTGACCGCAGGCAGCAGGTGGACCGGGCCCGCGCCCGACCCGCCGGGCCTCGGCATGCGCAGCGCGGTGAACGCCGCGCCCTCCCCCGGCGTGACGGTCACCGCGACCGTCGTCTCGCCGCCCGCGTCGACCGTCGCCTCGTGCGGGCGGGACACCACGGCCGGCGTGCCGGCCGGCGGGGTCGTCAGCAGCAGGCCGATCACCAGTGGCAGGCCGATCAGCACCAGCTCCAGCCGGTGCAGCAGCACGCCGGCCACCAGCAGCCCCAGCCCGCACACGACCGCACGGACCAGCGCGTCCGTCCGCCGCCATCCCTGGGTGCGGACCGCGAGCCGGCCCGTGAACCAGTCACGCACCCTGGTGCGCCGACCGCCGGCGCGGCCCAGCAGCACGTCCCGGTCGGTCACGGCTCGTCCGGGCGGGTCGTCGCCGGGCCGGGCACCTGGTCGAGCAGCTCCGTCACCACCTGTGTGCCGGTCTGGCCGGAGCTCCACGTCTCGGCACGCAGCGTCAGCCGGTGCGCGAGGGCGGCGACCGCGCACTCCTTCACGTCCTCAGGCAGCACGTACTCGCGGCCGTCGAGCACCGCCAGCGCCCGTGCCACCAGCAGCAACGCCTGCGAGCCCCGCGGCGAGGCGCCGACCTCGACCACGCGGTGCGTGCGGGTGGCGCCCGCCAGGTCAACGCAGTACCGCAGCACGTCCTCGTCCACGTCGACACGTTCGAGCGCGGCCTGCAGGCCGGCGAGCCGGGCGGCGTCGACGACCGGCGGCAGCTCGGTCTCCTCGCGCTGCCGGGCGAGGCGGCGGCGCAGGACCTCCGCCTCCTCCTCGGGCGGCGGGTAACCGACGTCGAGCCGCAGCATGAAGCGGTCGAGCTGCGCCTCGGGCAGCGGGTAGGTGCCCTCGTACTCAATGGGGTTCGAGGTGGCGAGCACGTGGAACGGCCGGGGCAGCGCGAAGGTGCGGCCCTCGACGGTGACCTGCCGCTCCTGCATGGCCTCCAGCAGCGCGGCCTGCGTCTTCGGCGGCGTGCGGTTGATCTCGTCGGCGAGCAGGAGTCCCGCGAACACGGGACCTTCGCGGAAGCTGAACTCCCGCTCGGTCGGGTCGTAGACGAACGAGCCGGTGATGTCCGCCGGCTGCAGGTCGGGGGTGCACTGGACGCGGCGGAAGTCGAGGCCGAGCGTCTGGGCGAGGCTGCGGGCCATGAGCGTCTTGCCGAGGCCCGGCACGTCCTCGAACAGCACGTGCCCGCCGGCGAGCACCGCGGCGAGCGCGAGCCGCAGCGTCCGGCCGCGGCCGACGACGACCCCGCCGACCGCATCGAGGACAGCGGTGGCCTCGGCCTTGATGTCCGTGGTGGTCAGCACAGTTCCTCCAGTCGACGCATGAGCGCCGCGAACTTCCTGGGTGGCGGCAGTTCGGCGTTCCGGGCAGTCAGCAGGTGATGCAGCTCGGGTCCCAGCTTTTCCTTGGCTTCCCGCGTGTTCAGGTCGCACCGGAGCGCGGCCTCGGCGATGCGGCGGAGGCGGGGCTGGACACGTGAGGTGAAGCGGTCCTGTTCGTGGACGGAGCGTTCGAGGCGCTCGGTGAGGAAGCTCGCGTGCAGGCTGACGCTCGCGGTGGGCGGTTCGGGCTCGGGGGTCCAGTCGGCGTCGAACGCGCCGGAGAGCAGACCGCCCGCGAGCGCGACCGCGCCGGCGGGGAGTGCCAGGAGGACGGCCCAGTGCACGGGGACGCTCATGCCGGCGATCGCGAGCGCGGCGGTGGCGGCGGCGACGAGGAGGGCGAGCAACCCGACGCGGAGGAGGCTCATCGGATAGTGGCCAGGATGCGGTCGAGGGCGGTTCTGGCCAGCTGGACGTCGGTTTCGTCGCTGTGGTGGCCGAAACGGGCGCGGTGGTAGAGCGAGCGGAGGTCGCGCAGGGCGGTCTCGTCGGTGGTTTCCTTCTCCAGCAAGGAGATCGTGAACTCGGTGGCGGTCTGGTGCGGCGCGCGCCGGTGGTCGGTCGAGTTCTCGAGGGTGGCCCAGGCACGGATGACGGCGTCCCGCGGCTCGCCGCCCGCGCGGGTGAGGAGGTCACGTGCCTCGGTGACGGCTTCCCTGAGCCGCATGCGCAGGACGGTGTCGATGGTCCCCTCGATGGGGTCCATGACGGCGCCGATCCCGCCGCGGTTGCGGAGGCGGTTGCGGAGCCAGGAGAGGACGGACAGGACGAGGGCGGTCAGGACCAGGACGCTGGCGATCCCGAGGACGACCTTCGCGAACAGTTCGGGGTCGTTGGCGGAGTACTGCAGGCCGGTGCTCGGCCGGTCGCCGCCCGGGGTCAGGGTGACCGGGGGCAGACCACGCTCCAGCGGCAGGTCCCGGATGTGCCCGGGCACCGCGGACCGCCCACGCGCCACGACCACGACGAGCAGGAGAACTGCGACGACGACCAGCGACAGGGCCGGCCGGGGTCCCCTCATCCGAACCAGCATGCCGGACCCGAAGCGGCCGGTCGAACGGTGTGTCCCGATCGAGACCTACCGCGGGGAGCGCTCGGCAGTGGCCGGCCGGTGGCCTATTCATTCGGCGGGGTCGGTGCCTCCGGGACGTCGTCCCGGGACGTTCCGGCGATCTCCCTGGCCTCGGTCAGCACCGCTTCCAGCATCGCCGGGGTCAGCCTGCCGGTGAACGTGTTCTGCTGGCTCACGTGGTAGCAGCCCAGCAGCGTCAACGGCGCGGGCCCCTCCAGCGCCACCTTCACGCCATGGCCGAACTTCGGCCGGGGCACCGGAATCCGCCAGCCGGCCGTCGCCAGCACCGGCAACAACGCCTGCCAGCCGAACGCCCCCAGCACCACGATCACCTTCAACGTCGGCGCCAGCAGTTCCAGCTCGGCCGCCAGCCAGGGCCGGCAGTTGTCCCGCTCAGCCGGGGTCGGCTTGTTCTCCGGCGGCGCGCACTTCACCGGCGCCGTGATCCGCACCCCGTACAGCTCCAGCCCGTCGTCGCGGGACACCGCCGTCGGTTGCGAGGCCAGGCCGACCGCGTGCAGGGCCGCGTACAGCACCTCCCCCGACCGGTCCCCGGTGAACATCCGGCCCGTGCGGTTCGCCCCGTGGGCCGCCGGCGCCAGGCCCACGATCGCCATCGACGCGTCGGCGGGCCCGAAGCCGGGCACCGGGCGCCCCCAGTAGTCCCAGTCCGCGAACGACGCCCGCTTGACCCGCGCCACCTCCTCGCGCCACGCGACCAGGCGCGGGCAGCGGCGGCACTCCGTCACCCGCTGATCAAGTTCGGCCAGGGCGTTCACCCGTCACAGCTTGCCAAAGCCGTAATCTGCCCCGCATGGCAGACACCACCGGCGACGACACCAAGCCACTCGAGCTAACCGACGATCTGGTCACCACCTCGCACACACTCACGGTGAAGCGCCGCAAGCTCACCTACACCGCCACCACCGGCCGGCTCGTGCTGCGCCAGGAGGTGCTCACCGACGGCAAGTTCGACGGGCACCTCCCCAAGGCCGAGGTCTTCCTCACCGCCTACACCCTCGACGACGCCGACCCCACCCAGCGACCCGTCACCTTCGCCTTCAACGGCGGTCCCGGGTCCGCCAGCGTGTGGCTGCACCTCGGACTGTTCGGACCCCGCCGCGTGGTGTCGGGGGACGTGGGCGACCCCGCGCCGCCGCCCTACAGCCTCGTCGACAACCCCGAGTCGCTGCTCGCGCACAGTGACCTCGTGTTCATCGACCCCGTCGGCACGGGGTACTCGCGTGCGGCCAAGAACGAGAAGCCCGCCGACTACCACGGGTTCCAGGGTGACCTCGAGTCCGTCGGCGAGGTGATCCGGCTGTGGACCACCCGCAACGGGCGCTGGCTGTCCCCGAAGTTCATCGCCGGTGAGTCCTACGGCACCACCCGTGCGGGCGGCCTCGCCCACCTCCTGCAGTCCCGCCACGGCCTCTACCTCAACGGGATCATCCTGATCTCCGCCGTGCTCGACTTCGGCTCGCTCGACTTCACCAAGGGCAACGACCTGCCCTACTCGACCTTCCTCCCCACCTACGCGGCCATCGCGCACTACCACGGCCTGCTCGGCGACCGTCCGCTCGCCGACGTGCTCGCCGAGGCCGAGGAGTACGCCGCCCGCGACTACCCGTGGGTCCTGTCGCAGGGCAGCCGGCTCTCCGATGCGGACCGGACCGCCGCGATCGCCAAGCTGGCCTCGCTCACCGGCCTGTCCGAGGACTTCCTCGACCGCGTCGACCTGCGGGTCGAGCACGTCCGCTTCTACACCGAACTGCTGCGCCACCGCCGCCAGACCGTCGGCCGGCTCGACGGACGCTTCACCGGCTGGGACCCCGACTACGCCCGCGAGCACTGGGAGAACGACCCGTCCATCACCGCCATCAGCGGCGCGTACGCGGCGGCGCTCAACCACTACGTCCGCGCCGAGCTGGAGTACCCGAACGACCTGCCCTACGAGGTGCTCAGCGAGACCACGAACGAGAACTGGTCGTACAAGGAGTTCGAGAACTCCCACGTGACCGTCGCCGACAAGCTCGCCACCGCGATGCGGGCCAACCCGCATCTCAAGGTGCACGTCGCGTCCGGCTACACCGACGGCGCCACCCCGTACTTCGCGACCGAGCACGTGCTGGCACACCTCCAGCTGCCGGCCGAGCTGCGGGAGAACATCGAGGTCGCCTACTACGAGGCCGGCCACATGATGTACGTGCACGAGCCGTCCCGGATCCAGCAGTCGAAGGACATCGCGGAGTTCGTCCGTTCCGCGTCGAACCGCTGACCAACCCGGCACGTAGAACACGGCTCGGCCACGAGCCACATGGGACAAGGGGGTACCGGTCGCGAGACCGGTACCCCCTTTGCCACATCGCGGAGTTCGTCCGTTCCGCGTTGAATCGTCGACTTCGTACTGATCGCGATATACTCGCCGGATTGTCACGCATGGCGGCCGCGGTTCCCGCTCCCGTTCGTGCGGTGCGGGGACCGTCGACACAGCCGGGATTCCGGCCGCCCCAAGCAACTGGGGTGATTTGGCGTGCTTAGAAGACCCAACCCGTTAGCCAGGCTCGGCCTGGCACTGAGCGCGGCGGTGCTCGGCCTCGCCATGGCGAGCGCCGCGGCCGTCGCCGACCCGGCCGATCCCGCGGCGCCGGCCGCCACGGAGACCGGTGAACCCACCGGTACGACCGTTCCGGCGCCACCGACCGAGAGCACGGAAAGCACCGCACCGACCGAGCCGGATGCACCGGTCGACGCGCAGCCCCAGGCCGAGGACGCGACCACGCAGTCCGTCCAGGACATCCAGGCGACGGCGACGTTCGGCAAGCCGTCCTACAACACCGGCGAGAAGATGACCATCACGCTGACGGTCAAGAACGCCGGCACCACCCCGGTCTCGCTGAACGCGCACTTCTTCTCGAGTCAGCCCGACGCGATCGGCGTGAACTTCCCGAGTCCGTTCGAGGAGGGCACGTTCACCCTCGCCGCCGGTGCGAGCGTCACCCACGACCTGACCGGTGCGATGGGCAACCCGGACGTCGGCACCGCCAAGCTCTACGCGTGGTTCTCCGACGCCACGTCCGGAACGGCCCAGCTGTTCACGTTCACCGTGCCGATCAGGCAGACCTTCGGGCACGCGAGGGGCACCGTGTACGTGGACGAGAACGCCAACGGGAAGTACGACACCGGCGAGGGCCGGGGCGGCGTCGAGTTGACGTGGCGCAACCAGCTGCATGAGGGCGCCACCTTCACGGCGACGTCCGACTCGACCGGCCGGTTCGCCATCGACAAGCTGCCGACCAGCACGTACTTCGTCGACGGCAGCGGGCCGGACGGGCTGAAGGTCGGGTACCGCCAGGTCGTCGTCGACGAGTCCGGTGTGGACGGTCTGCTGTTCCGGGCCGTCGGCCCGCTCGTCGGGCTGACCGTGGACCTGGAGTTCGCCAAGGACACCTACGCACGGGACGAGGCGCCGGTAGTCCGGGTGACGCTGACCAACTCGACGGACGACCCACTCATCGGCATCGTCGCGAACTGTGACCGGGGCGGCTTCGGCACGAGCCTCGACGGCAGCGGACCGGGCTGGGGCGACCTCGCGGGCGAGGGCGTCACCGTCGCACCGCACACCGCCCTGGTCCTCCAGGTCACCGAGCCCATGCCGGCCGACGCCTACGAGTACGGCTTCGTCACCGTCGGCTGCGACTTCAGCTACAAGAACGTCGAGGACTTCGACCACAACCCGCACGACTCCGACCGGGCCGCGGTGCCTGGCCAGCGTGGCGACCTCGAGGGTGTCCTGGCCGACGACGACACCGGCATCGCCGGGGTGCGGCTGGTGCTCGTGCCCGAGGGCGGCGGCTGCGCGGTCGCCGAGGCGACGACCGGCGCGGACGGCCGCTTCGCGTTCCACCAGGTCCCGGTCGGCGACTACGACCTGTACATGTTCCCGCCCGCCGGCTGGCACGTCGAGTACGACAACCCCACCTCGACCTCCGTGGTGGGCAGGTGGACCGGCCAGATGTACATCGAGCTGGCGCCCGGTGCCGCGACGCCGCCGACGCTGCCCAGCTGCCCGGCCGCGCCGCAGGCCCCGGCGCCGCAGGGTCGCACCGCCCCGGTGGACGGGCTGCCCGACACCGGCGCGAGCATCGCCGTCCCGGTCCTCGTCGGCACGCTCGCACTGCTGGCAGGCACCGGCGCGGTCCTGGGGACTCGCAGGCGCCGCCCACTCGAGAAGGACTAGTGTCCCGCGCCGGCCACCCGAAGGATCGGGTGGCCGGCGAGGCAACCGGGCGTGGCGCGAAAGCGTGCACTTCGGGACTTCGACGAACCCGAGGTGATGAGCGTGCGTTCCTCGAACAGAACCACGGCGAGGCTCGGCCTGGCACTGACCGCCGCGCTGCTCGGTCTGGCCGTCACCGCCGTGGCCACCGCCGATCCCGTCGACCCGTCCTCGCCGCCGACCTCGTCCTCGCCGGAACCGGGGTCGCCGCCCTCCTCCTCGACGGAGAACCCGCCGTCCTCGGCGCCGGAGACGCCACCGGCCGAGGAGCCGAGGGACCTGCGGGTCACCGCAACATTCGACCAGCCGTCCTACCTCCCCGGCAAGAAGATCACCGCCACCGTGACGGTCGAGAACACCGGGGCCGAGCCGGTCACCACGTCCGGGTCCTTCCCGTCGCACGCGGACATGGTCGAGCTCACGCCCGGCGAAGACCCGGCCATGGACGTCACCCTCGACGCAGGCGCACGCGTCAGCCGCGAGGTCACGGGCACGGTCGCCGACCCCGGAACCGCCAGGCTGTACGTGCGGTTCGGTCAACGGGAGTACTCCTTCCCCGTCAGGATCACCGGGAAGGCCACTCAGCCCGAGCGCCCGCTCAACACCGTCCTGGCCGTCAGCACGGAGTTCACCAGGGACACCTACGCGAAGGAGGACGCGCCGACCGTCCGCGTGACGCTGACCAACAAGGGCCGCCTGCTGCTGACCGGCATCGTCGCGACCTGTGAGCACCGCGAGCCGTACCCGAACCTCACGGGCGGCGGCTGGGCCGGGCTGTCCGACGGCGGCGTGACCATCCCGGCGGACTCGTCCAAGGTCGTCGAGGTCACCGAAGCCATGCCGGCCACGGCCTACGACTTCGGGTACGTGCGGGTCGACTGCGCGTTCGGACAGTCCGGTGTGGACTACGGCGCCAACCCGCGGACGAGCGACCAGGCCTCGGTGCCGGGCCAGGTCGCCGAGTTCTCCGGCCAGATCACGAACAACGACCCCGGAGCTTCCCGCGCCGGCTTCCGCGTGCTCCTGACCCACAAGGGCGGCGGCTGCCCGATCGTCGGCGAGGACACGAGCGACCCGGCCGGCCGGTTCTCGCTGGGACCACTGCCCGTCGGGCAGTACGACATGTTCGTGGTGCCACCGGACAAGCACTGGGTCTTCAAGTACGGCAACCACGTGCCGGTGGACGTGGTCGCCAACCGGGACGGCGACGACTACCTCGTCTGGGTCTACGGCGGCGTAGGCGACAACCCCAACCTGGTGCCGCCACCGGCCTGCGCCGGGCCGGGTGGGCCGGGCGGCAACCCGCCCGCGCCGCGAGGCAGCGCCTTGCCCGATCTCGCCCACACCGGCGCGAGCCTGGTCCTGCCGGGCCTCTCCGGCATGGCCGCCCTTCTGCTGGGCGGCGGCGCGCTGCTGCTGGCCCGAAGGCGCAGGGCCGGTTGAGCCGAGTGCTCCGTGCGGCCCAGCACCGCACGGGGCACTCACCCTTGTCAGTCAGCCCAGGTACTGCTCCCCGCTCGTGACCGCGGCCCACGCGTCCACGTTGCCGTGGCCGTAGAAGCCGTTGAAGTCCGTGCCGCCCACGCACGTCGCCGTGAACGAGTCGTCGCGGCCCTCGTCGGTGTAGTCGACCGTCCTCGGCATCGGGCACGAGCGCCTGAACGCCGTGTTCTCCAGTACCCGCTGCACGTCGTCGGGGTTCATGCGCATGTCACGGCCCACGAGCCGGCCGTACTGCGACACGATCAGCGCCGCGACGCCGGCCGCGTGCGGGGCCGCCATCGACGTGCCCTGCAGGAACTGGTAGTAGCCGCAGACCGCGCCACGGCACGACTTCCGCACGCCGAGCGAGGCGCCCGCCGCCGTCACCTCGCCCGTGGCCGGGTCGATCGAGCCCGCGGCGACGCCGACGTTCCTGGGGTACGCCGAGAGGACCAGGTTCTCGTTGGTCCGGAACCGGGGCGTCCCGAAGAAGTCACGGAAGTAGCCGCCCGGCGCCGACACCGAGATCTGTTCCAGGCCGTAGCTGGAGTAGTCGGCCTTGGCGCCGGAGGGGCCGTAGGCCGCGACACCGATCGTGTGCGGGCCCTCGATCGGCAACACCAGGCACGACGAGTTGTCGATGACGCGATGGTGCGCGCTGCCGACCGGGAAGTTCGGGCTCGTCTCGTCGGCCTTCGGCGCGCCGTTGTCCTCGTGCTGGTTGCCGAGCGACACCACCATCGTGACGCCACCGCGGTGCGCGTAGTTCAGTGCGCGGGTCATGGCCGTCACGACGGTCCGCTGCTGCGCCCGCTGCTCCGGCGTGTCGGCCGGGTTCGCCGCGCAGTTGTACAGCCAGGGATCCACGAAGAACGACATGTTCACCACGTCGAGGCCGACGTCGCTCGCGTAGGTGAGCGCGTCCACGACCGGCTGCAGGAAGAAGGTCCCCGAGTCCTGGCCGCCTCGGATGTTCACAATGGACACCCGCGGCGCGACGCCGGTGATGCCGATGCCGTTGGGGGCCGCGGCGATCGTGCCGGCCACGTGCGTGCCGTGACCGCCGTCGTCCCAGTTCGGCGGGTCGACGCAGCCACGGAACTCACACGGCCCGTCGACGAGGTGCCCGTTCCCGTCGACCGGGATGTCGTGCGTGAAGTTGCGGGACAGGCCCGCGTCGAAGTTCGGCGCGATGTCCGGGTGCGAGCCGTCCACACCGGTGTCGAGCACACCGACCCTCACCCGCTTGCTCCCGGGCTGGACGGTCCGCGCGAGATCCGACCGGACGGACCGCAGCCCCCACAGCAGGCCGTCGAGCGGATCCATCCCAGTGGGTTGGGGTCTGTCCCTCCTGTTTCCCGCCCCGCCCGCGCGGTTCTCCTTCTCGACCGCGTCCCTGTCCACAATGGGCACCTTGGTCGGCGTGTGCCCGATCGCGACGGTGCGACTCACGTAGAGCACGCTCCGCACGCTCGAAAGCCTTGTGGTGAAGCCGTTCTCCGGCGCCTCCACGGTCAGCAGGCCGGCGGCCGGGTTGTCGCGGGTCACCGTGCCGCCGGCTGCCCGCACGGCCGCCTCGACCGCACCGACGTCCACGCCGTCTCTGGCGAGGACGCTGTACTCGACCGTCCTGCCGGACGGTTCGGGCGGTGTGGGCTCGGCGGCCGCCGGCACACCGACCGCGGCGGCACCCACTACCGCCACAGCCAGCATGATCTTGCGTCTCACGCACGCCTCCTCGTCAACCGGTCCTACGGCACGACCGATCTTTCCTCAGCGAAGTGACATGCGCTGGGGTGATCCCCCGCCCTGTGGACAAGTGCGGGCTCCTCCGCGGCGCAGATGTCCGCCGCCTTCCAACACCTGGTGCGGAACCGACACCCGGACGGCGGATCGACAGGGCTCGGCACGTCACCCTCCAGGCGGATGACCTGTCGCTGCCCGCGCACGGTCGGATCCGGCACCGGCACGGCCGAGAGCAGGGCCTGGGTGTACGGGTGCGCGGGGTGGTTGTAGATCTGGTCCTCCGTGCCCAGCTCCACCACCTTGCCCAGGTACATGACCGCCACCCGGTCCGAGAGATGCCGCACCACGGACAGGTCGTGCGCGATGAACACATAGGACAGTCCGAACTCGGACTGTAGATCTCCCAACAGGTTCATCACCTGTGCCTGGATGGAGACGTCCAGGGCGGACACCGGCTCGTCGCAGATGATGACGTCCGGTCGCAGCGCCAGCGCACGGGCGATCCCGATGCGCTGACGCTGCCCGCCGGAGAACTGGTGGGGGTACCGGTTGAGGTGCTCCGGGTTGAGCCCGACGACGTCCAGCAGCTCCTGAACCTTGCCCGCACGCGACCCTTTCGGTGCCACTTCCGGGTGAATTTCGAAAGGCTCACCCACGATGTCGCCGACGGTCATCCTCGGGTTGAGCGACGTGTACGGGTCCTGCAGCACGATCTGGATGCTGCGCCGCAGCTTCCGCAGCTCGCCGCCACGCATCGCGAAGATGTCCCGCCCGCGGAAGCGCGCGGTGCCGCTCGTCGGCGGCTCCAGCCGCATCAGCACCTGCGCCAGCGTGGACTTGCCGCAGCCGGACTCGCCGACCACGCCGAGCGTCTCGCCCTCGTTCAGGTCGAACGAGACGCCGTCCACGGCCCGCACCTGCCCGACGGTGTGCTTGAACAACACACCCACCCGAACCGGAAAGTGCTTGACCAGATCACGAACCTCCAGAATGGGTTCAGCACCCGACGACTCGCTCCGCAAGCTCCGCTCAGCACCCGACGACTCGCTCCGCAAGCTCCGCTCAGACACGCGACACCAGCTCCTCCGCGAAGTGGCACCTGGACGTCCGCCCGAACCCCAGCCCGTGGTTGGCGGGGATCTCCGCCGAGCACCGGGCGGTCGCCATCGGGCAGCGTGGGTGGAACGGGCAGCCCGGCGGGATGTGCAGCAGGCTCGGCGGCAACCCCCGGATGGTGTTGAGCGTCGAGCCCTTCTGGTCCAGCCTGGGCAGCGAGTCCATCAGCGCCGCCGTGTACGGGTGGCCGGGGTTGCGGTACAGCGACGGCGCGTCCGCGTGCTCCACGATCCGGCCCGCGTACATGACCGAGATCCGGTCCGCGACCTCCGCCACCACGCCAAGGTCGTGCGTGATGAGGATGAGCCCCATCCTGCGTTCGACCTGGATCTCCTTCAGCAGGTCCATGATCTGGGCCTGCACGGTAACGTCGAGCGCGGTCGTCGGCTCGTCCGCGATCAGCACCTCCGGGTCCAGGGCGAGCGACATCGCGATCATCGCGCGCTGCCGCATGCCACCGGAGAACTCGTGCGGGTACTGCCGCACCCGCCGGGCCGCGTTGGGAATCCGTACGAGGTCGAGCAGCTCGACCGCGCGGATCCGGGCCTCCCGCCGCGACATCCCGAGCCGCACGCGCAGCTGCTCCTCGATCTGGAAACCCACCGTGTAGACGGGGTTCAGCGCGGACAGCGCGTCCTGGAAGATGATCGCGACACCCTCGGCGCGGACGTCGTTGCGCCGCTCGTCGCTCACGGCGAGCAGGTTCTCGCCGTGGTACCGGATCTCACCACCGGTGATCACCGCGGGCGGCATGTCGAGGATGCCCATGATCGCCTGCGCGGTCACGCTCTTGCCCGACCCGGACTCGCCGAGCACGGCCAGTGTCTCGCCGGCGTTCACGTGGTACGTGACGCCGTTGAGCACGCTGGCCACGCCGTCCCGCGTGCGGAACTCCACGAAGAGGTCCTCGACCTCCAGAAGCGGATCCGCCAACGCACCTGGCTCCATGGCTCACCTCAGTTTCGGGTCGAGGGCCTCGCGGACCGCGTCGCCCAGCATCACGAAGGCCAGGACGGTCACGGTCAGGAAGCCGGCGGGGAACAGCAGCATGTGCGGCGCCACCCGCACGTAGTTGCGGGCGTCGGAGATCATCACGCCCCACGACACGGCCGGGTCGCGCAGACCGATGCCCAGGAACGACAGCGTCGCCTCGACCCCGATGAACGCGCCGAGCGCGATGGTCCCGTACACGAGGACCGGCGCCAGGCAGTTCGGCAGCAGGTGCCGGAAGATGATCCGCGGCGCGCTCGCGCCGAGCGCCCTGGCCGCCTTCACGTAGTCCTGCTGCTTGGCCGCGATGGCCGCCGATCTCATGATGCGCATGGCCACCGGCCAGGACAGCACGGCGATCGACGCCACCACCGCGAACACGATCGGCAGCGCGCCGCGAATCTGCGCGTTGCGCACCAGGTTCAGGATCACGATCGCGCCGAGCACGAACGGCAGGCCGAAGAAGATCTCGCCGATCCGCGATGCCAGCCCGTCCACCCAGCCGCCGAAGTAGCCGGCGAGGATGCCGAGGAACGCGCCGACCAGCACGGTCAGCACGCTCGCCGCGACCCCCACCAGCAACGTCCAGCGGGTGCCGTAGATGACGCGGGCGTACACGTCCCTGCCCTGCAGGTCGTAGCCGAACCAGGCGTCCCCGGACGGCTTCTGCCGCGAGAAGTCCAGGTCCTGGTGGTTCGGGTCCACCGAGGTGAACCAGCTGGGGAAGATCGCGATGACCGCCAGCAGGACGATCACCGCGCCGGCGACGATGAACAGCGGCCGGCGCCGCAGGTCTCGCCACGCGTCGGACCACAGGCTGCGTGGCCTGCCCGGCCCGGTCTCCCGGTGCTCCGCCGCGGTCACGTACTCGGCGGTGCCGATCCCGGCCATCGCCGTCGTGGGGTCAGTCATAGCGGATCCTCGGGTCGAGTACGGCGTAGGTGAGGTCGATGAGCAGGTTGACCACGAGGAACACCACCACCAGCAGGACGACCACGCCGACGACGATCGAGCCCTGCTTGTCGATGATCCCGTCGTATACGAGCCTGCCGACGCCGTGGATGCCGAAGATGCCCTCGGTCACGATCGCGCCGCCCATCAGGTTGCCGATGTCGGTGCCCAGGAACGTGAGCACCGGGATGGCCGAGTTGCGCAGCAGGTGGACGCCGACGATCCGGCTCTTCGGCAGGCCCTTGGCGAGCGCGGTGCGCATGTAGTCCGCGCGCCTGTTCTCCGAGATCGAGGTCCTGGTCAGCCTGGACACGTACGCCATGGACAGGCTGCCGAGCACGAACCCGGGAATGATCAGCTCGCCCCAGGTCGCGTCGGCGGAGACGGTCGGGTTGAGGATCGCCAGCTGGAAACCGAGCACGATCTGGATCACGAACCCCGTGACGAACGTGGGGATCGCGATCAGGAACAGCGTCGACACCAGCACCAGGTTGTCGAGGAAGCCCCGGCCACGCAGGCCGGTGAGGACCCCGGCGGTGACGCCGATGACCGCCTCGATGGTCACCGCGACCACGGCGAGCCGCAGCGACACCGGCGCCGCGAGCCCGATCAGCTCGCCGACGGACTGCTCGGAGTAGGTCGTCCCGAAGTCACCGGTGAGCAGCGCGCTCATGTACTTCAGGTACTGCACTATGACGTTGTCGTTGAGGTTGTACTTGTCGGTCATGGCCGCGACGAACTGCGGCGGGCACGGCCGGTCGCCGCACATGCCGGTGAACGGGTCGCCGGGCACCGCCCACACCAGCACGAAGATGATGAAGGTGGTGCCGACGAAGACCGGGACCAGCTGCAGCAGGCGGCGGAGGACGTAACGTCCCATGGCATCTCCTGAGTACCCCTGGGGGGCCGGCTCCCGGGTGACGGGGAGCCGGCCCACGAGCCGCTGGTCTACTTGACCTCTACGTAGGAGAGGTCCAGCTCACGTGACGGGGTCAGCCGCACGTTCGTCAGCCGGTCCGACCACGCACTGATCGACGGCGTCTCCCACAGCGGGACGACCGGCATGTCCTTGGCGATCATCACCTCGGCCTCGTGGTACAGCCGGTGCGCCTCCTCCGGTGAGGACGCCTCGTCCGCCGCCTTGAGCTTGGCGTCGACCTCGGGGTTTGAGTAGCCGTTGTCGTTGGACGACCCGCCGGTGCGGAAGATCGGGTTCAGGAAGTTCTCGATGTCCGGGTAGTCCATGACCCAGCCCGCCCGGTAGATCTGGGTCATCTGGTGGGCGTTGATGGCCTGCCGGATCTGCCCGAACGCCTGCACCGGCTCGAAGGTGCACTCGGTCTTGAGCGCCTCCTTGAGCTGGCCGCAGACCGCCTCGATCCACTCCTTGTGGCCGTTGTCGGCGTTGCTGGTGATCTGGATGGGCCCCGTCCAGCCGGACCTGTCGAACAGCTTCTTCGCCTCGGTCGGGTTGTACTCGCAGTACTTGCCGCACGCGCCCGGCTCGTAACCGGGCACCCCTTCCAGCGCGTAGCCGTCGATCGGCTTGCGGTTGCCCTCGAAGATCGTCTTGGTGACCTGCTCGCGGTTGATCGCCATCGAGATCGCGTGTCGGAAGTCCACGTTCTGGTACTTCGGGTCGTACAGCGGGAACGAGATCTGCTGGACCGCCATGACCCGGAAAGCCTTGGCGCGGCCCGGCAGGTCGGACTCCCACACGTTGCCGGCGATGCCCTGCGGCGGCACGGTGTCCAGGAAGTCGAGCTGGTTGCCCTTGACGTCGGCGTACGCGGCGTCAGCGTCGGTGTAGACGTACTTCACGCCCTTGATCTTCGGCTTGTCGGGGCCCTGGTAGCCGTCCCAGCGCTCGATCTCGACGTTCTGGTCGGGCACGCGGCCGACGTACCGGAACGGTCCGTTGCCGATCGGGTTCTTCTTCCACCCCTCGGGGTCGGCGAAGAACGCGTCGGGCAGCGGCATGAACGCCCCGTAGCCGGTCTTGATCTTGAAGAGGGTGTACGGCGCCGAGAACCTGATCTTGAACTCGTAGTCGTTCACCTTGGTCAGGCCGGACATCTCCGTCGCCTTGGGCGTCGGGGCCTTCTGCGGTCCCTCCGGGCCGTCCGGGTCCTCGGTGTAGACGTCGTCGAAGCCCTCGATCTGCTGGAAGAAGCTCGCCATCTGCTGGGCGTTCGGGCCGTAGGCGGTGTAGTTCCAGGCCTTGATGTAGCTGTCGGCCGTGACGTCGGTGCCGTCGTGGAACTTCCAGCCCTTCTTGAGCTTGACCGTGTACTCGTCGGGCGCGGTCAGCTCGAACGACTCGGCGTTGGCCTCCTTCGCCTGGCCGGAGGCCGGGTCGAAGTACATCAGCCCGGTGAACAGCGAGTCGATGATCTTGCTGCCGCCGGTCTCGTTGGTGTCACCGGGGACGAGCGGACGCTCCGGCTCCGAGCCGAAGACCGTGAGCACGGCCGACCTGGTCTTGTCCGCGTTGCCGCCGCCCTGCTGTTTCTCGCCGGCGGTGTTGCAACTGGTGATCGTCAGTGTTATGGCGAGCGGAATCGCCGCGGCCGCGAGCGCGCGCGGTCTGCGCATGAGGGAACTCCTCGACAAGTACCCCTGCGGTCCGCCGCCCGCGTGTGCTTGCTCCGGCCGCGCGGCCGGAATGTGTCAGGACGTTAGTTGCTCAACGGAAACCGGCCCACCCGCAGTGGGATCACGAAGGAGTCACAATCTCCGCGACCGGTCAGCGCAGGGAAAGGGCGATCCCGTCGAGGATGTCGTGCTCGGAGACCAGCAACTCGCTGATCCCGGCGGTTTCCGCGAGCCGGTCGGCCAGCACCTCGGTGATCAGCGCGCCACCGCCGATGACGTCCACCCGGCCGGGGTGGATCACCCGGTTGGCGGCCCGTTCGTCTTTCGTGGCACGAAGAAGCCACTGCGCCGTTCGGCCGATGTCCGCACGCGAAAGGCGGGACAGGTGCGTGCGTTCGGCGTCGTACTCCGGCAGACCCTGTGCGACGGCCGAGAGCGTGGTGATCGTCCCGGCCACGCCGATCCACGTCCGCGCCTCGCCGACCGGCACGACGTCGAAGGCGGGCCGGAGGGTCTCGGCGGTGAAGTCCTTGGCCTGTGCGATCTCGTCGGCCGTGGGCGGGTCTCCGCGCAGGCACCGCTCGGTGATCCGCACGCAGCCGATGTCGACGGAGAGTGCGCCAAGCACGTCGGCACGCTTGCCGTCCCAGGTGCCGACGACCAGCTCGGTCGACCCGCCGCCCAGATCCGTGACGACGAACGGGCCGTCCGCCGGCTCCAGGTCGCCGACTGCGCCGGCGAAGGAGAGCCGCGCCTCCTCGTCGCCGGAGATCACCTCGGCCTCGACACCGAGGATGTCCCGCGTCGTGGCGAAGAACTCGTCGCGGTTGGTGGCGTCGCGGGTGGCGGAGGTGGCGACCATGCGGACCCGCTCGGCACCCTTTCGGCGGCAGATCATCGCGTAGTCGGCGAGCGCGTCCCTGGTCCGCTTGAGCGCGGCGACCGAAAGGCGCTTGGTCGCGTCGACACCCTCGCCGAGGCGGACGATCCGCATCTCGCGATGCACGTCACGGAGATGCGAGGTGCCGTCGTCGTGCTCGGTCACGTCCGCGACCAGCAGACGGATGGAGTTGGTCCCGCAGTCGATCGCCGCAACCCGTGCCATGCCGCCAGCCTATGCGACGACGCGACCCGTCACCCCGCCTGCTTGCGGTGCCCGCCGCCGGCCGGCGACGGGCCCGAACCTCAGCAGGTCGGCGACGGCGTCGTCGTGGTGGTCGTCGTCTCGGTGGTCGTTGTCGTCGACTCGGCCGAGTCGGTGGTGCCCGGCTGCTCGGTCGAGGACGCCGGCGTGTCCGAGGTGGTCGTGGTGGGGTCGGACGTCGCGGTGCACGGCGGCGTGGTCGTCGTCGTGGGCAGGTGCGGAGACGTGGGGATGCCGGTGCCAGAGCCGATCGGTCCGCTCGGCGTCGTCGGCGGGGTGCTCGTGGTGCCGCCGCCCGGCGTACCAGTCGGCGGCGGGTTCGTCGGGGGCGGCGGCGGCTCGTCGCCGACCGACGGCGGGCCGTACGCGTCCTCCGTCGGCACGTAGTCGTCCGGCATCGGGGTGACACCATCCGCGTAGGCGTCCGCCCACAGGAGCACCGTCGCGACGTAGCTGTCCGAGTGGTTGTAGCGGAACACGGACGCGGCGCGGTCCGCCGGGTTCGACAGGTCGAGGTTGCCCGAGCACAGGAACTTGCCGGCGGCCAGCGTCTCGTCGTAGACGTTGTGCGGGCTCTGCACGCCGTCGTCGTTGCCGTCCGAGGCGTACTTGGTCCACGTCGTCGGGATGAACTGCATGGCGCCGACCGCGCGGTCCCAGCGGTTGTCGCCGTCCAACCTGCCGCCGTCGGAGTCGCGGATCGCCGCGAAGCCGCCGCCGTCCAGCACCGGGCCGAAGATCTTCGGCACCGTGTCGCCGTTGTCGTCGATCTTGCCGCCACGCGCGTGGTTCGACTCGATCCGGCCGACGCTCGCGATCAGCGACCAGTCGAGATTGCAGCTCGGCTGGGACTCGGCCAGCATGTCGGCCGCGTTCATGTAGGCCTCGAGCATGTTGCCCGGGATGCCCAGCTGGTCGTCGGTCGGTGCGTCACCACCGAGTTTGAGCAGGCTGTCGACGTCGTCGGCGTTGTCCTTGAGGTAGTCGCCGATCTCGTCGTCGTCGTTCATCCGGCCGGACGCGCCGACGTTGTCGGGATCGGTCATGCCCTTCAGACCGCCGCCGATACCACCCGCGACCTGGGTGGCGCCCGCCGCCAGACTGATCGGCTCCCCCGCGACCGCCGCCGCGACCAGCAGGACGGTGCTGGTCGCCGCCGCGAGCTTCCGGCGCCGCCGCCGGAGACGCCGCTCGGCTGATCTTCCGTTCGCCGCACTCACCTGTACCGAACCCCTTCGCGCCGTGCGCGACGGACAGGTCGCCGTCCGTCGCAGCCTGTGTGCCGCCTGCCACCGTCTCACGAACCATCATCGCAAGAAAGGGGTCAGTTGACGGTCAAGCCGTAACCTTCCGCATCACAGACGTAGATATATGGGCGCCAGGTTGCCCTTTCGGGTACATGAACTTAGCCGCGCATGAAACTTCGCGTTTACCAGTTGGCGTGACTAGGCGTCACAGTCACCGGCCGGCCAGTCCGCTTTCAGCAGCTCGACCGCTTCGTCCCCGAACGGGTTCACGCCCGGCCCGACGGCGAGCGCGTGCGCCACGTGTACGTGCAGGCACTTCACCCGACCAGGCATTCCACCGGCGCTCACGTCCGTGCCGAGCGACTCGATGGCGTCCCGCTCCGCGAGATACGACCGGTGCGCGGCGAGGTACGCGGCCGCCAGCTCGGGCTCCACGGCCAGCCGCTCGGTCATCTCCTTCATCAGCCCACTCGCCTCAAGCCGGCTCGTCAGGGACGTCAGCCGCGGGCACGTCAGGTAGTACAGCGTGGGGAACGGGGTGCCGTCGTCCAACCGGGGCGAGGTTTTGATCACCGCCGGATGCCCACTCGGGCAGCGGGCCGCGACCTTCCGGATCGCCCGCGGCGGCCGGCCCAGCTGCTCGCCGACCGCGAGGCGGTCGGCCTCCGACACGGTCGCGGTGCGCTCACTCACCCCGACACCGCGTTCCACAGCAGCTGGTACCACGACTCGTCCTTCGCCTTGCCCTTCGCCGGCTCGTCGCCGGTCTCGCTGGTCCCGTCGCCGGGCAGCTCCACCATGTACGGGGTCTCCCCCGGCATCACGTACCGCAGCCGGCGGCGGGCCTCGGCCTCGACCTGCGCCGGATCGTCCAGCTGTGCCTTGCGTTCCTGCAGCGCCTGCACCTGTGAGCGCAGCTCGGCCTGCCGCTGCTCCTCCGTGGCCACGTCGTCGCGCTGGCCGAGGTAGGTCCGCAGCGGCACCGCGACCGACAACGCCAGCGCGCACACCACGATCGCGAACACCGCGGCCCGCCGCGTGGTCGACAGCCCGAAGGCCGCCGCCGCGCGGACGGTGCGACTACGGCCCGCACGCCCCGGCACCACGGGCCGGGCCGGCCGGCCGTCCCTCGGCCGGCGCACGCTCTGCGGACGCCGGCCGGTGGTGCGCTTCCTGGGTTCCCGCGCGGGCTCGCCGGCCATCAGCTCTCCGGGTTGAACCTGGGGAACGCGAGGTCGCCGGCGTAGCGCGCGGCGTCGCCGAGGATCTCCTCGATGCGCAGCAGCTGGTTGTACTTGGCGGTCCGCTCACCGCGGGCCGGGGCACCCGACTTGATCTGCCCGACACCGGTCGCGACGGCCAGGTCGGCGATCGTGGTGTCCTCGGTCTCGCCGGAGCGGTGGCTCATCATGCTGCGGTAGCCGTAGGACGTGGCCAGGTTCACCGCGTCGAGCGTCTCGGACAGCGTGCCGATCTGGTTGACCTTGACCAGCAGCGCGTTTGCCGCCCTGCGGGCGATGCCCTCCTCGAGGCGCTCCGGGTTGGTGACGAACAGGTCGTCGCCGACGATCTGGACCCGCTCGCCGATCTCGTCGGTCAGGCGCACCCAGCCGTCCCAGTCATCCTCCGAAAGGGGATCCTCGATGGACACCATCGGGTACGCGTTGAGCAACTCCGTGTAGTACGCGGTCATCTGCTCCGCGCTGCGCTTGGTGCCCTCGAACACGTAGGTGCCGTCGGAGAAGAACTCGGTGGCGGCCACGTCCAGCGCGAACGCGATGTCCCGCCCGACCGTGTAGCCCGCCTTCTCGACCGCGGTCACGATCAGGTCGAGCGCCTCGCGGTTGCTGGGCAGGTTCGGCGCGAAGCCGCCCTCGTCCCCCAGACCGGTGGCCAACCCGCGGCCCTTCAGCACCGACTTCAGCGAGTGGTAGACCTCGGCGCCCCAGCGCAGCGCCTCGCGGAACGACTCGGCGCCGATCGGCGCGATCATGAACTCCTGGATGTCCACGTCGGAGTCGGCGTGCGCGCCGCCGTTGAGGATGTTCAGCATCGGCACGGGCAGCACGTGCGCGTTCGGGCCGCCGATGTAGCGGAACAGCTCCAGGCCGCTGGAGTCCGCGGCCGCCTTCGCGACGGCGAGCGAAACACCCAGGATCGCGTTGGCGCCCAGGCGCGACTTGTCCGGCGTGCCGTCCAGGTCGACCAGCTTCTGGTCGACGATCCGCTGGTCGACGGCGTCGATGTCCTTCAGCTCCGGGCCGATCTCGTCGAGCACGGCCTGCACGGCCTTCTCGACGCCCTTGCCCGAGTACCGCTTGGCGTCCCCGTCCCGGAGCTCGACGGCCTCGTGCTCCCCAGTGGACGCACCCGACGGCACCGCTGCGCGGGCCAGCGTGCCGTCGTCGAGAGCGACCTCCACCTCGACGGTGGGGTTACCGCGCGAGTCCAAGATCTCACGCGCACCAACCTGCTCGATAACCGCCACGTGCTTGCTCCTCAACCGGTTCAGGAAAGTCTCGTCAACGAGCGTACAGAGCCTCCGGATTCCCCCGATGGAGACTCGCTAAGAACACTCCGTAACCACCCTTGTGGATCTTTCTGGAACACGGGTGGCCCCGGTAGCGTTGACCGCACCATGACCGGAGACGCCCAGGAGACCTTCGAGGCGTTCCGCCGCGCTGAGTCGTTGGTGGCCCAACGCCGGCCGCTGGATGCCCTGGCGGTGCTCGCGCCGGTCCTCGACGCGGAGCCAGACAAGTCGTCGGTGCACCTGCTCGCCGGACGCGCATACCTCATCTCGGCCCAGCTCAGGCGGGCCGAGATGGCGTTTCGGCGGGTGATCGAGCTCGACCCCACCGACCACTACGCGTTGTTCGCGCTCGGCAAGACCCTGCAGCGGATGAGCCGGCTCTCCGAGGCACAGACCCAGCTGCGCCTGGCCGTCGCCATGCACCCGGACCCGGCCTACCAGGAGGCGCTTGGCGAGGTCAGCGCGCGCATCTCCGTAGAGCGGGATCGCTAGCGCGGTCCACCGACGTTCGCCGCGTCTGTCGGTGGGCATCGGACTAGATCTTCGCGGCGGCCTTGGCGTACGCGTCGGCGCCGCTGAAGACCTCCTGGCCGTAGGTGGTCGAGGTGTTGTAGGTGAACACGGCCTTCCACCAGCCAGCGGCGGTCGCCAGGTCACCCCCGCTGGCGCACAGGTACCTGGCGGCCGTGAGCGCGGCGTCGTCCATGTTCTGGGGGTCCGGCGGGGCACCGTCCGCACTGGCCCGCATGCCCCACCGCGCCCAGGTGGTCGGCAGGAACTGCATGGCGCCGACGGCCCGGTCCCACTGGGCGTCGCCGTCGAGGTGTCCGCCGTCGGTGTCCGGCATGGCCCGCACCCCCGGCGACCCGTCGAGCGCGATGCCGATGATCGGCGGCGTCACCACTCCGTCCGCGCCGATCCGCGTGCCGGCGTGCCGCCCGTGCTGTGACTCGACCCGGCCGACCCCGGCGAGCGTCGTCCAGGTGATCCTGCAACCGGGGGTGGACCGGGCGGTCAGGATCTCCGCCTGCGCGTAGGCCTCCAGGGCACGTGCCGGGACCTGGATCTTCGTCGAGACCCGTCTGGCCCACGACGCCACGCTGTCCTTGCCCGGCGGTGCCGCCACCGCGGTCGCGGTGGGCACGGCGCTGCCCGGCGCCACGTCCAGCTCCGGCACCACGAAGTCGGGACGCGTGGCCACGACGCCCTCGTGCCGCGTCCCGATCACCACGACGACCAGGCCGGCGATGAGCACGGCCACCAACACGACCACCCCACCGATCCGGCGGCGGCGAGGCGGGGGGACGAACCCGGGTCTGTCGTACAGGTCAGGGGAGGACACGAACTCCAAGGTACGGATCCGTCGGGGGTGTTGTGGCTCACGCGCGCTCGGAGCGCCGCGAAACGTCCCCTTTCGGCTGGTTCTTCGGCTGTCTTGAACTGGACAAATACGAATATTCGGACAGTTGCGAGTGCTTTCGGTGCGCATCCAGCGGACCCGGCTGGACAACATAGGTAAGGCATGCCTACCTTCAGCAAGGTTAGGCATACCAACTCCGGGAGGAACGGTGCTGTTCAGCAGCGCGCTGATCGGCCTGCGCGAGGGCCTCGAGGCCGCGCTGGTCGTCAGTATTCTCGTCGCCTTCCTGGTCAAGTCGGACCAGCGGTCGGCGCTGAGATGGGTGTGGGGTGGGGTCGCCGCCGCGCTGCTGATCTGCGTCGCCATCGGCACCGTGGTCGCCTACACGATCGGCGAACTGCGGTTCGAGCAGCAGGAGATCGTCGGTGGCTCACTGTCGATCATGGCGGTGGCCTTCGTCACCTGGATGATCTTCTGGATGCGCTCGACGGCCAGAACGATCGCCAAGGACCTGCGCGGCAGGCTGTCCGACGCGCTGGCGATCGGCCCGGTGGCGGTCGCGGTCATGGCGTGCCTCGCGGTCGGTCGCGAGGGCCTGGAGACCATGGCGTTCTTCTACGCGAACGTGCGTACCGCCGAAACCGGGCCGGACGAGCCGCTGATCGGCTTCGTCGTCGGCATCACCGTCGCCGTCGTGCTCGGCTGGTTGATCTACCGCGGTGCCGTCCGGTTCAACCTGGGGAAGTTCTTCACCTACACGGGTGTCCTGCTGGTGTTCGTCGCGGCAGGCATCCTCGGCTACGGCCTGCACGACCTGCAGGAGGCCGGGGTGCTGCCGGGCCTGAACACGCTCGCGTTCGACCTGTCCGGCCCGATGCCGGAGGACTCCTGGTACGGCGCGTTGCTCAAGGGCCTGCTCAACTACTCCGCCCAGACCACGGTCCTGCAGGCCGTCGTGTGGGTGCTCTACGTCGTGGTCGTGCTGACCATCTTCCTGTGGCCGCGCAGGCAACAGCCCGCGCCGGCCGCCGCCTCTCCGTCCCCCGTTCCAGCCAAGGAGCACTCGTGACCTCGACCCGTGCCGTACTCACCGGCACCTTCGCCCTGTTCGCCCTCGCCGCGTGCGGCACGGCGACCCCGACGGAGTCCTCCGGCGGCGCGATCGCCGTCGCCGCGAGCGACGACAAGTGCGAGGTGGCCCGCACGTCCCACGACGCGGGGACCATCACGTTCGAGGTGACCAACAAGGGCAGCCGGGTCACCGAGTTCTACCTGTACGCCGACGGCGACCGGATCATGGGCGAGGTCGAGAACATCACGCCCGGCCTGACCCGGCGACTGATCGTCGAGGTGAGCGAGTCCGGGAAGTACCAGACGGCGTGCAAGCCGGGCATGCAGGGCAAGGGCATCCGCGGCGCCTTCACGGTGAACGGCGACGCGAAGAAGGCGACGGACACCGACGAGCAGCTGGCCGAGGCGACGGCCGGCTACAAGCAGTACGTGAACTCGCAGGTCGTGGCCCTGGTGGACAAGACGAAGGAGTTCACGACCGCCGTCAAGGCCGGCGACGTGGACAAGGCCAAGGCGCTGTTCCCGGTCGCCCGGATCTACTGGGAGCGCATCGAGCCGGTGGCGGAGAGCTTCGGCGACATCGACCCCAAGACCGACTCCCGCGAGGACGACGTCGAGCCGGGCCAGCAGTTCACCGGCTTCCACCGCCTGGAGAAGGACCTTTGGGTGCAGGGCCTGCAGCCGGACTCCGGCACGATCGCCGACCAGCTGCAGTCGGACATCGAGGACCTGGCGACCCGCGCGAAGGACGTCGAGCTGACCCCGCTACAGCTGGCGAACGGCGCGAAGGAGCTGCTGGACGAGGTCGCCACGGGCAAGATCACCGGCGAGGAGGACCGCTACTCGCACACCGACCTGTGGGACTTCCGCTCGAACGTCGACGGCTCGCAGGCGGCCATCAACGCGCTGCGCCCGGTGATCCAGAAGCGCGACCCGAAGCTCCTCACCACGCTGGACGCCAAGTTCGCGGCGGTCGACACGCTGCTGGAGAAGCACCGGGTGGGTGACGGCTTCAAGCTGTACACGGACCTGACCCAGGACGACATCAAGGAGATGTCCGAGGCGGTCGACGCGCTGGGCGAGCCGATCAGCCAGGTGGCCGAGGTGGTGGCAGGGAAATGACGCTTTCCCGGCGCCGGCTGCTCGGCGTGGTGGGTGCCGGCGCCGCGGTGGCCGGCGCCGGCGCGGCCGCGGGTGTGCTGGCGAACGAGGCACTGACCGAAGCCCCGGTGACCCAGACGTCCGGAGCGGCCGAGGCCGTGCCGTTCTACGGCCGCCACCAGGCCGGGATAGTGACGCCGGCACAGGACCGCATGCACTTCGTGGCCCTCGACGTGACGACGACGGACCGTGCCGAGCTGGTCCAGCTGTTGAAGGACTGGACGGTGGCCGCGGAACGCATGACGCGGGGCCTGGAGGCCAAGCCGGACGGGGCGGTCGGCGGGCTCCCGGACGCGGCCCCGGCGGACACGGGCGAGGCGCTGGACCTGGCGGCGTCGGCCCTGACCCTGACCATCGGCTTCGGCGCGTCCCTGTTCGACGACCGTTTCGGTGCGGCGTCGAAGCTACCGCCGGCCCTGGCCCCGCTTCCGCGTTTCCCGGCCGACGACCTGGACCCGGCAAGGTCGGGCGGCGATATTTGTGTGCAGGCGTGCGCGAACGACCCACAGGTGGCCGTCCACGCGATCCGCAACCTGGTGCGCCTGGGCTTCGGCAAGGTGGCGGTCCGCTGGTCGCAACTGGGTTTCGGCAGAACGTCGTCGACGTCGAAGTCCCAGGTCACCCCAAGGAACCTGTTCGGCTTCAAAGACGGAACGAGAAATTTGAAGGCCGAAGAGTCGGACCTACTGACCGAACACGTGTGGGTGGCGAAGGGCGATGGGCCTGACTGGCTGGCGGACGGGACGTACCTGGTCGCCCGCCGGATCCGCATGCACATAGAGATCTGGGACCGCACACCGCTGTCCGAACAGGAAGCGATCGTGGGCCGCGCCAAGGGAACGGGTGCCCCACTGGGGCAGGTGGCCGAGTACGACGAGCCGGACCTACACGTCCGCGGCGAGGGCGGCATCCCGGTGATCGCGGAGGACGCACACATCCGCCTGGCCTCGGCGGAAAACCTCAAGGGAGCAAGGATCCTGAGGCGTGGCTACAACTTCACGGACGGCACGGACGGCCTGGGACACCTGGACGCGGGCCTGTTCTTCATAGGCTTCAACCGAGACTCCCGAAAACAGTTCGTGCCGATGCAGCAGGCGCTGTCGTCAAAGGACTCCATGATGGAGTACGTGGAACACACGGGCTCAGGACTGTTCGCGGTACCCCCCGGACTGTCGAAGGGCGGCTACTGGGGCGACACACTGTTCACATGACAATCGACAAGATCGCGTGGCTGGAACTGGCCGAGGGCCGAATCCTCAGCACGAGGTCCAAAGGAAAAGACGTCTACTACCTCCCCGGTGGCAAACGCGAACCAGGCGAGTCCGACGTGGACACGCTGGTCCGCGAGACAAGGGAGGAACTGACGGTGTCCATAGACCCCAGCACCGCGGTCCACGAGGGCACGTTCACCGCCCAGGCCCACGGCCACCCGACAGGCGTCACGGTCCAGATGAGGTGCTACTCCGCGCGATACGAGGGAGTTCCCACAGCAAGCAGCGAGATAGCAGAAATCCGCTGGCTGACCTACGAGGACCGCCCAAGAGTATCCCCGGTGGACCAGATTATCTTCGATCACCTACACAAAACCGGACGCCTCAGCTAAGCACCAACCGGGCGCACAAAGGCACGGACAAGGCCCCAAGGCCGGCCACGGGGACAGCCGGAAACCACCGGCAATCCCCTCGACCCATACCCAAAACGCGACCAAGGCAGCACGCCACCCCACCGAAGCACCTACAGCAAAGCCCGCCCCCGGCAAGCACAAACACGACACCACCGAGCGAACGACGCCTTTCATAGGCAAACTCGCTCAACCAGAGCGAACCGGCGGATCGTGCAAGTGGCGTCCCTTCGCCTCCCCCACACATTGCCCCTCACTCACCCACACATTGCCCCTCACTCACCCACACATTTCTCCCCTACCCACCCCTCCATCAAGTCTTCTGACCCCACTTCCTCCCTCCAACCCCACTCTCGCCCTTCCCAAAAGTGAGATCAACTTCTACGCCGCCACCACCGGCGACGACCCCGAACTGGACACCCTGCTGATCCGGCTCCACACCGAATCCGCATGCCGGGCCGGCGGCGCGCTAGCCCTGCGGCCCCGCGATCTCAACCAAGAACATCCCCTCCCCCACACCACCTCCCCACAGGCCCACCCCCCGCCCGCCCCAAACATCCCCTCCCAACC
>NZ_DASQCC010000023.1:0-3439 GCF_035634895.1 Actinophytocola sp.
GTGGCGTCCACAGTGGCCACCCTGTGCTGCCTGACGCTCAGCGCGGGCTCGTCGAGCCTGACCGTCCCCAGTGGACTGTCGCCGCGGATGGCGAACGCCACCTGGCGCGGCAGCTCGACGGTCTCCGCGTCCCGGCGCAGCAGCAGGCCCATGGCGAGCAGCCGCTGCACGGGCGTGCGGGCCTGGTCCAGCGGCACCAGCACGTCCGCGTCCTTCGTGCGGCCGAGCGGCGACCCGTGCGCGAGCGTGGTCAGCATCCGCCGCTCCGGTTCCGCCAGCTCGGCGAGCAGCCCGGGGATGTCCACACCGGCCAGCCCGGCCGAGGGCCTGCCGAGCCCGGCCGGGAACAGCCCGCCGGCCTCACGCGCCGCCGGCACGACCGACAGCTCGTCGGTGCCCCACGCCAGTGCCAGCCGGACGAGGACGTCCAGGGCGTCGCGCACTCGCGCTTCGCTCGCGTCCGGACCGACTGTTTCCGCCACCCGCGAAACCGGCACGGGCGCCTGGTCCGCGTCCACGACCACCAGCGCGTCGAGCACCGCGAGCGTGAACGTGTCCAGCCCCTCTGCGGCTCTGGTCACCGAAGCCCTGGTCGCGGCCCGTGCGGCCAGCACGGTCGAGTCGGCGGGCGCGGGCGTGGCCAGGTCGGGACGCGCGACGAGCAGGGCGGCCAGCGTCAGGTCGTCCTGGGCTCGCAGCCAGTCGATGAGGGTGGGACCGGGCACCCGTACCACGGTATACGCGCATGCCGGCCGGTCGCGCTCCGGTAATCTCACCTGGCGAAGCTTGCGGAGTGAGCATCGATACATGAACCCGAGCGCAAGGAGGACCCGTGGCCAAGAAGGGCGGCGACAACGGCCGCATCGACCCGTACTGGCCCGCCGACGACTACGAGGGCCAGCACCCGGTCAGCGAGCTCGCCGCGGACCGCCAGGGCGCGCTGTCCCCGTACGGCGACCTGGTCTTCCCACTCGAGACGGTGCCTTACGAGCATCCGGTCACCGAGATCAACAAGTAGCAAGTAGGTCGAGCCAACATGCCGGTCCCTGGTCCTGGCTACTCCATCACCGTCCGCGTCGAGGCGCCGCCGTCGGCGAGCGCGGCGGGCGACCTGACCGGCGCGGCCGGCCGGGCCGGCGCGGTGATCACCGCCTTCGACGTCGTCGAGTCGCACACCGACCGCATCGTCGTCGACATCACGGCCAACACGCTCTCGGCCGCCCACGCGAAGGACATCACCGCCGCGCTGGAGGAGTTACCGGGGGTGTCGGTCCGCAAGGTGTCGGACCGGACGTTCCTCATCCACCTCGGCGGCAAGATCGAGGTCGCGTCGAAGGTCCAGCTCCGCAACCGCGACGACCTCTCCCGCGCGTACACGCCAGGCGTGGCCCGGATCAGCCAGGCCATCGCCGAGAACCCGGACGACGCCCGCCGCCTGACCATCAAGCGCAACACGGTCGCGGTCGTCACCGACGGGTCCGCCGTACTGGGGCTGGGCAACATCGGCCCGGCCGCCGCGCTCCCGGTGATGGAGGGCAAGGCGGCGCTGTTCAAGAAGTTCGCCGGCGTGGACGCGTGGCCGATCTGCCTGGACACACAGGACACCGAGGAGATCATCCGCACGGTGCAGCTGATCGCGCCCGTGTACGGCGGCATCAACCTCGAGGACATCGCCGCGCCGCGCTGCTTCGAGATCGAGGCGCGGCTGCGGGACCTGCTGGACATCCCGGTGTTCCACGACGACCAGCACGGCACCGCGATCGTGGTGGTCGGCGCGCTGCGCAACGCGCTGCGGGTTGTCGGCAAGGACATGGCCGACGCCAAGATCGTGGTGTGCGGCGCGGGCGCGGCCGGCTCGGCGATCATCCGCCTGCTGCTGCAGAAGGGCCCCCGCGACATCATCGCCGTCGACGTCAACGGCATCGTCCACCCCGACCGGGACGACCTCGACGCCAACCTCGCCTGGCTCGCGCGGAACACGAACCGGAACCTGGTCACCGGCCACGTGACCGACGCGCTGGTCGACGCGGACGTGTTCGTCGGCGTCTCCGCGCCCAACCTGTTCGGCGCGGACGCCGTGGCCACGATGGCCAAGGACGCCATCGTGTTCGCCCTGGCCAACCCGGACCCGGAGATCGACCCGCTGGAGGCGCAGAAGCACGCCGCCGTGGTCGCGACGGGCCGCAGCGACTACCCGAACCAGATCAACAACGTGCTGGCGTTCCCCGGCGTGTTCCGCGGCCTGCTCGACGCACAGGCCCGCGGCATCACCGACACGATGCTCCTGGCGGCGGCCGACGCCATCGCCGACGTGGTCGACGGCGACCGCCTGAACCCGTCGTTCATCGTGCCGAGCGTGTTCGACTCGGCCGTCGCACCCGCGGTGGCCGAGGCGGTGGCGAAGGCGGCACACCCGTAGCATCGTTTTCGTGGGTGACCTGACTCATGTCAATGCCGCGGGCGCGGCGCGAATGGTGGACGTGACCGGCAAGGCCGTCACGGACCGGGTCGCGGTCGCCACCGGCGTCGTGCGCACGACCGCCGAGGTCGTGTCGCTGCTCGAGAACAATGGCCTGAAGAAGGGCGACGCCCTGGCGGTCGCCCGCGTGGCCGGCATCATGGGCGCCAAGCGGACACCGGACCTTGTTCCCCTGTGCCACCCACTCCCGATCACGGGCGTGACAGTGGAGTTCGCGCTGGCCGCGGACTCCGTCGGCATCACCGCGACCGTCCACACGAGCGGCCAGACGGGCGTCGAGATGGAGGCCCTGACCGCGGTCACGGTCGCGGGCCTGACCCTGCACGACATGATCAAGGCGGTGGACCCGGCCGCAGTGCTGTCCGAGGTGCGGCTGGACCGCAAGGAGGGCGGCAAGTCCGGAGTGTGGACCCGACCGGAGGGCAGATGAACGGAGCAAGTGCGGTGCCCACCAATGTTCGCCAGGCCTCTCGCGGCGTCCGCCGGATCTCTCGCGGCGTCCGCCGAGCCTCTCGCGGCGTCGAGCGGGTGACGATCAGGGCGTCCGCCGCGCCGGGCACGCACGGCCGGCGGACCCGCCCCGGCCTCCCACCGGCAGCGTCCCCAAGCACGAAATCGGCGCCTGACCAGCGAAACCCCACATCCACCGCCAAACCCCGTGCGTACGAAAGGGACTTTCGTACGGCCCTAGGGAGCGAAAATGGAAGGTCGCTCGTTGCCATGGGGATAGCGTCGGGCAGGGCAGGCGAGGGGACGTCATGAGCACCGCACGCGTGATCGCGGCGTCCAACCGGGCGGCCGCGGGAGTGTACGAGGACAAGACGGGCCCGATGATCGTGTCGTGGCTGCGCGCCCGAGGCTTCACCGTCGACGCCCCGGTGGTCGTCCCGGACGGCGAGCCGGTACTGGCCGCCCTACGCGACGCGGCCGGCGTCGACGTGGTCATCACGACCGGCGGCA
>NZ_DASQCC010000024.1:0-38757 GCF_035634895.1 Actinophytocola sp.
CAAGGTGGTGCTGGCGCTGCGTCATGGGCGGATCCCGCCGTCGCTACACTTCGGCGAGCCGAACCCCCGGATCGACTTCACGGGGCTGCGGGTGGTGGCCGAGCCGAGCCGGTGGCCACGGTATGGCGGGGTGGCCAGGGCGGGTGTGTCGGCCTTCGGCTTCGGCGGGACGAACGCGCATGTGGTGCTGGAGGAGTGGCCATCCGGCGGGGCACGGCGGGCGGCGCGGGTGGTGGGGCGGCCGGAGGTGTTCGCCCTCTGGGCGGCCGACGAGAAGAGGCTGGCCGACCGCGCCGGCTCACTGGCGGAGTGGCTCGACACCGATGACCTCGCCGACGTCGCCGCCGCGCTCGTGCACGGCTGTGACACCGGTTCGGTCGGGGCGGTGGTCGTCGCCGGGTCCGTCGACGAGCTGCGGGAGCGGTTGTCCGCGCTCGCCGGTGGGCAGCCACACCTCGCGGCCGAACCCGAAGGCTCCCCGGGCGGGCCCGTCTTCGTCTTCTCCGGGTACGGGTCCTACTGGGCCGGCATGGGGCAGCGGCTGCTCGCGCACGAGCCGGCCTTTCGCGACGCCGTAAGGGAGCTCGATCCCGAGTTCCTCGCGCGGACCGGCGCCACCCTCACGAGCCTCCTGGTCTCGGACGAGCTCGGCGATCTCGCCATGCGGCAGACGGCCACCTTCGGCATGCAGCTCGCCCTGTCGGCGCTCTGGCGCGCGCACGGCGTCACCCCCGCGGCGGTGATCGGGCACTCGGTCGGGGAGGTCGCTGCCGCCGTCGTGTCCGGGGCCCTGTCGCTCGGGGACGGGCTGCGCGTCGTCGTGGCCCGGTCGTCGCTGCTCGCGGGGATCGACTCCGCCGGTGACGGGGCCATGGCCATGGTCGAGCTGCCGGCCGGTGAGGTGGTGCGGCTCGCCGGCCGGTTCCCCGGCGTCGGCGTGGCCGTGCATGCCTCACCCCGGCACTCCACCGTGTCCGGTCCGGCGGCCAGCGTCGACGGTCTCGTGTCGCATGTGGAGGGACGAGGCGGGCTCGCTCGGCGGCTTCGGGTCGGCGGAGCCGGTCATTCCGCCGCCGTGGAGCCGATCATGGCGCCACTGCGTGAGCGGCTTGCCGGGCTCGAGAGCGCCGCGCCGGTGGTGCCCTCCTACTCCACCGTGTTCGACGGGCGGCCCATCGGCGCCGACGACGACTACTGGGTCGCCAACGTCCGGCGGCCGGTGCGGTTCACCCAGGCGGTCGCGGCCGCCCTGGCCGACGGGTACCGCGAGTTCGTCGAGGTCTCGCCGCACCCGATCGCCACCGCCTCGGTCGAGCAGACCGCCGACGACCCCGGTGTCCGGGTGCTGGCCACGCTTCGCCGGGACGGCAACGGGTTCGCCGACGCGGTGGCCGCGTGGTACGCCGCCGGCCACCGCGACGTGCTGACGGCACGGTACCCGCGGCGGGCGGTCGTCGACCTGCCCGGACCGGTGTGGCGGCGCCGGCGGCACTGGACCGCCGCGCGACCGGCGGGGACGCGGGCGGGTACGCATCCCTTGCTGGGGGCGCGGATCGACCTCCCGGAGCCGGGGCGGCATGTCTGGTACGGCGAGCTGAGGCCGGCTCCGTGGGTCACGCGGCACACCTTGTTCGGGCTTCCGGTGTTTCCCGCCGCCGGGTTCGTCGAGCTGGTCATGGCGGCTGGGCGCGACCTGCTCGGTGGGGTCTCGTTGCGTGGGCTGCGGGTGGTCCGGCCGCTCGTGCCGGGTGCGGCCACCGAGGTGTGCGTCTCGGCGGACGGGCGTGAGATCTCGGTGTTCGCGCGGTCGCGTTCGGAGTGGACACTCCACGCGGTCGCCACCGTGGAGACCGCGCCTCCGGTGTCCTCTCGGTATGTGGTGGATCCGGAACGCGTTCAGCTCGAGCCGCCCGGCGAGTTGGTGACCTCCGTCGGCGGGGTCCGCGTGCACGGCGACCCTCGGCACGGTGTGCGGGTCGAGGACGGGCGGTTGCTCGACGACGACGGTGTGGTGTTGGTCGAGTTCTCGGACGTGCGGTCGACGCCCGCCGACAGGGCGGACCTCGTCGCGCCGCCGGAGCTGCTGTGCTACCAGGCGGACTGGCTGGCACAGCCGCTCGCGCGGGGATCCGGGAAGGCTCGGCGGGTCGTGCTGCTGGGTGAGGGCGTCCCACCCGGTGCGCGGGACTTGTTCGCCGGGCACGATGTGCGGGTCCTCCCGCTGGGATCCGTCGTGCCGCCCGCCGACGACGTGGTCGTGTTCCTTCCCGCGTCCACTGTGGACGAGTCGCGGGACGCCGTGCTGCGTGCCGCCGAGGTCGTGCGCTCGCTGGCCGGCACGCCCCGGTTGTGGCTCGTCACGTCCTCGGCGGCCCTGCGTGGCCTCGTGCGGGTGCTTGCCTTCGAGCATCCCGAGTTGCGGGCCACGTGGCTGGAGGTCGACACCGGCGACGCGCTCGTCGCGGAGGTGCTCGCCGGCAGCCCCGAGGACGAGGTCGCCTGGCGTGGCGGCCGACGGTACGTACGCAGGGTCGCACCCGTGTCTCCCGGGCCGGCCCGGGCCGGGGACGCCCCGGTCGTCCGTGCCGGGGCGTACGTGGTCACCGGCGGTCTGGGCGGGTTGGGCCGGGTCGCCGCGCGGTGGCTGGCCGACCGGGGCGCCACGCGCGTGGTGCTGTCCGGCCGACGGCCACCATCGGCGCCGCTGCCGGACCTGCCGGGCTGTGAGCTGCGGGTCGTCACCGGTGACATCGCGTCGCCGGGGGTCGCCGAGGAGGTGGTGGCGGCCGCCACCGAGGACGGGAAGCCGCTGCGCGGAGCGCTGCACGCGGCCGGCGCGCTGGCCGACGGCGCCGTGCTCGCGATGTCCTCGGCCGACCTCGACGTCGCCTGGCGCGCGAAGACGTCTGGCGCGCAACGGTTGGCCGCCGCGTGCGAGGGTCACGAGCTGGACTGGTGGGTCGCGTACTCCTCGGCGGCGGGTCTGTTCGGCTCGCCGGGACAGGCCGCGTACGCGACGGCCAACGCCTGGCTCGACGAGTTCTGCGGGTCCCTGCGCGCACAGGGTGTGCCGGCGACGACCGTCCAATGGGGAGCGTGGCGCGAGGTCGGCGGCGCGGCGACCAACGACAACGCCATCCTGGACCGGCTGAGCCCGGCCGAGGCCATGCCGGCACTGGAGGCGATCCTGGCGGCCGGGTTGCCGCGGGCAGCGGTGGTGCGCTTCGACGCGGCGCGGGTCACGGGTCTGTTTCCCGCGCTGGCGGAGCGGCCGTTCATCGGCGCGCTGCTGCCCGACGACGTGCCCGCCGCCGCGCCGTCCTGGTCGGGGGAACACACGGTCCCCGCGATCGAGGAGCACATCCGGTCGACGGTGGCGGAGATGATGCGCACGACCGCCGGCCGGCTCGACGTCGAGGCGCCGCTGACGTCGCTGGGCATGGACTCCCTGCTCGCCATGCGCGCGAGGGCGGCGATCGAGCGGGACTTCGGCCTGCACCTGCCGCTGCCGCTCCTGCTGCGGGGCGCGAGCCTGCGTGAGCTGGCCGTCCACGTGGCGGGCGAGTTGGCCTCAGGGACCGAAGGAGGGGACCGGTCGCGACCGGCAGCCACCGAAGCGGTGCGGGTGGCTGGCGGGACGGCGGGGCCCGGCACCCGGGACTTCGCCGAGCGGTGGGTCGCGCGGATGTGGCACGAGGTCCTCGGCGAGCGGCCGGAGAACGTGCACCTTCCGTTCGCGGGCAACGCCGAACGGCTACGCGAGCGGATCGCCGGCGACCTCGGGGAGGCCATGCCCGACGGTGACCTGTTCGCGACGCCCACCATCGCGGGGATGGCCGACCTCCTCCGCCCCGTGCTCGAAGGGCACGGTGGTGGGGCCGTCCGAGTGCTGTCCGACCGGGGTGCCGCCGCGCCGTTGTTCCTGTTCCATCCCGCGGGTGGCTCCACCGCCGTCTACGGGCCGCTCGTCAAGCTGCTCGACGGCGTCCCCTGTTTCGGGCTGGAACGGCTCCCCGACCGCGAGACCGTCGAGGACAAGGCCGCGCGGTACGCCGAGTCGATTCTGGAGCGTCAGCCCAACGGGCCCTACCGGCTCGGCGGATGGTCCTTCGGTGGCTGTCTCGCCTACGAGACCGCGCGGCGCCTCGCCGGCGCCGGCCACGAAATCGGCGCGCTCTTCCTCGTCGACACCATCCTTCCACTGGAGTCGCAGGACGACGACTACCTCACCGGCCGGTTCCGGCGGTTCGTCGAGTACGTCGAGCGGACCTACCAGGTCGACCTCGGGCTCGCCGACGTCGACCACCTCCGCGACGAGGAACGGTTCCCGCTCGTCCTCGCGCGGCTTCGGGCGCGGGTGCCGGGGATGGGTGAGGCCGTTCTCGAGCACCAGTACACGTCCTATGTGGACGCTCGGGTCGCCGAGCGGTACCGGCCGGCGCCGTACGCCGGTGAGGTCGTGCTGTTCCGTGCCAGGCAACCGCATCCGCTGACCACCGAGCTCGATCCGCGTTACCTGCGTACCGACCGGGCCCTCGGCTGGGACCGGTACTGCCCGAACCTCGTCGTGCACGACGCGCCGGGAGACCACATCTCCATGGTCGACCCGCCCAACGTCGACGTCGTCGCCGCGCGGATCTCGGCCCTGCTGGACCGGCAATGACTGAGGAGCTGACGACCGCCTACCGGATCGCCGATCTCGCCGACCGGGACGAGGAGGTGCTGCGGACCGCGGAGAAGGAGGCCGCGGACCGCCAGCACGCCAAGGGAAAGCTCACCGCCCGGGAGCGGATCGAGCTGCTCGCCGACCCCGGCTCGTTCGTCGAGCTCGACCGGTTCGTGCGGCATCGGTGCACGGACTTCGGCCTTGGCGCCAACCGGCCCTACGGCGACGGGGTCGTCACCGGCCGGGCCACCGTGGACGGACGGCCGATCTGCCTGTTCTCCCAGGACTTCTCCGTGCTCGGCGGCAGTCTCGGCGAGGCCTTCGGGCGGAAGGTCATCAAGATCATGGACCTCGCCGCGGAGATCGGGTGTCCCATCGTGGGCATCAACGACTCCGGGGGCGCGCGGATACAGGAAGGGGTCACCGCACTCGCCTACTACGCCGAGATCGCGGCACGCAACGTGCACCTGTCCGGTGTGGTGCCGCAGATCTCCATGATCATGGGGCCGTGCGCGGGCGGCGCGGTCTACTCCCCCGCCATCACCGACTTCACCGTCATGGTCGACGAGATCTCGCACATGTTCGTCACCGGGCCCGAGGTCGTGACCGCCATCAGCGGCGAGACGGTGAGCCGGGACGACCTCGGCGGCGCCGCCGTCAACAGCGCGGTCTCCGGGAACACGCACTACCGGGCCACCGACGAGCACGACGCCATCGACTGGGTGCGCACGCTCATCGGCTTCCTGCCCGCCAACTACCTCGAACCGGCCCCCGAGTACGCCGACCCGACCAGCCCGGACCTGACCCGGCGGGACCTCGCGCTCGACGAGCTGATCCCGGACGCCCAGAGCCGCGCCTACGACATGCGCCAGGTGATCGAGGCCGTGCTCGACGACGCGGAGTTCCTCGAGACACAGCCGGACTTCGGGCCCAACATGATCTGCGGGTTCGGCCGGGTCGAGGGCCACTCGGTGGGTGTCGTCGCCAACCAGCCACTGCGGATGGCCGGGGTCATCGACATCCACGCCTCGGAGAAGGCCGCGCGGTTCATGCGGTTCTGCGACGCGTTCGGCATCCCGCTGCTCACCTTCGCCGATGTCCCCGGCTACCTGCCGGGGCGGGACCAGGAGCACGGCGGCATCATCCGCCGCGGCGCCAAGCTGATCTACGCCTACGCCGAGGCCACCGTGCCCAAGGTGACGGTCGTGCTGCGCAAGGCGTACGGCGGCGGCTACGCCGTGATGGGCTCCAAGCATCTCGGCGCCGACGTCAACCTCGCCTGGCCCACCGCCGAGATCGCCGTGCTCGGCGCGGAGGCCGCCGTCACCGTGCTGCACCGGCGGGCGCTGCGGGACTGCCCGCCCGGCGAGCGGGACGCCCTGCGGCAGCGGCTGGTCGACGAGTACCGGCGCCAGTTCGCCAGTCCCTACGCGGCCGCCGAGCGCGGCTACGTGGACCAGGTCATCCGGCCGGCGACCACCCGGCTGGAGGTCGCCGGGGCGCTGCGGGCCATGCGGACCAAGCGTCGCCGCCCCCCGGCGAAGAAACACGGCAACATCCCGCTGTAAGGAGACGCACCATGAGAAGCAAGCGCGGTGTGGCGCTGGTCGGACTGCTGGCCCTCGCCGCCGGCGTGCTGTCGACCCCACCCGCCATCGCCGCCGCCCCGGCGACGGCCACCGCGGTCTCGGCCGACGACGGGGCCACCGTCGTCCAGGAGACCAGGATCGACGCCCGCACCCTCGACCTGAAGATCAACTCGCCGGCGCTCGGCACCACCGGGATGGTGCGGGTGCTCCTGCCGCAGGGCTGGGACAGCCAGCCAACCCGCACCTGGCCGCAGGTCTGGCTGATGCACGGCTGCTGCGAGCCCGCCGACTACCAGTCCTGGACCCAGTTCACCGACGTCGAGGAGCTGACCGCGAGCTCGCCGGTCATGGTCGTGATGCCCACCGACGGCTCTGCCGGGATGTTCAGCGCCTGGTGGAACTTCGGCCTGTCCAACAAGCCGGACTGGGAGACCTTCCACGTCACCGAGGTGCGGCAGATCCTCGAACGCGGCTACCGGGCCGGCACGCAGCGCGCGATCGCCGGCATCTCGATCGGCGGGTTCGGGGCCATGCACTACGCCTTCCGCCACCCCGGCATGTTCCTCACCGCCGCCTCCTACAGCGGCGTGCTCGACACCATGGGCTTCGGGATCCCGGCCATCCTCAAGGCGATCCTGATCCGTGAGGGGTTCTTCAACTACCTGCTGCTGTGGGGCTCCGAGTTCCTCAACCCGAGCCTCTGGCACTCCCACAACCCCGCGGACAACCTGGAGAAGCTACGCGGCACGGCCCTGTACGTGTCCAGCGGGAACGGGGTCGCCGGGCCGTTCGACCCGGGCACCAGCAACGAGGGCGGCGATTTCCTGCTCGAGCCGAGCGCGCAGTCGGCGACCCAGACCTTCGTCAACCGCGCACAGCAGCTCGGCATTCCGGTAACCGCCGATTTCTACGGTCCCGGCACGCATTCCTGGCCCTACTGGGAACGCGAGCTGCACCGCTCCTGGGCATTCCTTACCGCCAGGCTCGGCGTCTAACCCCCGTTCGGGCTCGTGCCGCGCCGCAGGATTCTGCCGCGCAGCACGAGCTCGGCCGCGAACCGGAAGTCCGGGTCGGCCAGGCGGTCGCCGAACAGGCCCTCCAGCTGCCGCAACCGGTAACGCGCCGTCTGCGGGTGGATCCCCAGTGCGGTCGCGACCTCCGGTGCGGACCGGTTCATCGAACGCAGCAACGCGGCCAGGGTCGCCTCCAGCCGGCTCGCCTTGCCCGCCGGCAGGTCCGACAGTGCGGACAGCACATCGGTCGACAGCAGCCGGCCGATGTGCTCGCCGCCGAGCAGGATCAGCTCGGCCAGGTGGTCGTCCGCGACCACCATGCCGTCGGTGGGCGTCAGCGCGCCGTTGCGGGCGTGCCACAGCGCCAGGCGCGCGCACCGCGCCGACAGCCACGCCTCCGCGGGCGACACGCTCGGCCCGAGCGCCGCCACCTGCCAGGACAGCAGCCGCCGCAACCGTGCCAGCCGCTCCGGCACGTCCGGACCGGGCACGAACAGGAGCGCCTCGCCGCTGTGGGCCAGCACCAGGACGTCGGTGTCGAGCATCGCGTCCGGGACCAGCTCCAGGCCGGGCACGTCGACGACGACGCACGCCAGTGTCTCCGGCAGTGGCCAGTCCGCCTGGTAGGAAAGGACCTCCAGCTTCGAGCCGGCCGGGTCCCCGCTGCGCTCCAGCAGCCGCTCGGCCAGCGCGCGGCGGCGGGCCGCCAGGTCGCCGATGCTGCGCAGCCGCGCCTCGGTGTAGCCGCGGACCGACTCCTTCGCCAGCTCGTCGATGTGCACGAGAACGGCCTCGGAGAGCAGCAGCACGGTGCCAGTCGGCAGCCCGACGGCCTGCGCGATCTCGGTGTAGCGGCGGCTGCCCACCCGCGCGCCGACGCGGTAGGCGGCCTGCAGCTCGTCCATGTTGCGGCCGGCCAGGTACTCCGCCTTGCCGAGGCGGCGGAAGAACGTGCTGTGGTGCTCCTGCGGGCCGGTCGGGTTCTCGATCAGCTCGACGAACTGGACCAGCGCGCGCCGCACGGCCGCCACCAGGTCCCGGCCCAGCTCGGAGTCGAGGGGACGCCGGTAGCGGGGCACCTCGCGGCGGATCACGTCGACCATCTCGGACGCGATGGCGTCCAGGTTGGGGCGCAAGGCATCCGCGACCATGACCGGCAGCGCGGTCCAGGGGTTGCCCGGGTAGGGCTGGTTCCTCGTCGCCTGCGGACGCGTCATCGTGCGCTCTCCATTGCCACTGAAACCGGCGCACTCCGGACTACCGCCCCACTGCTGAAAGAAGACTAGAAGACCGGCCCGAACACGGTCAACAGAAGGGTTCTGCCCGGCCGGTGGTCCGACCGGGCAGAACCCTTGTGCCACAGGGTGGTTACGCGGCGGCGGCACCTGTCACGTACGGGCACGTGGACAGGTAGCGAGAGATGTTCGTGTCCGCCTGCGGCGTCGGGCAGAGGAACTGGTCGTAGCGGGTGTCGTTGTCGATGAAGCGCTTGAGCCACGAGATGGCGAACCGGGCGGCCGTGGTGTTCGGCGAGTTCGTCGTGTTGTGGTCGGCGCCGCGCAGCTCCAGGTACGCCTTGGCCAGGTTGGCCGGCAGCGAGTCGTAGAACGGCAGCGAGTGGTCGCTGTTCGGGGCGATCGCGTCGTTCTGGGCAGCCACGAGCAGCGTGGGAACGCGCACGTTCGACCAGTTCTTGGTGGTGTGCCAGCCCGCGAGCGGGATGGCCGCCCGCAGCGACGGCCGCCTGCCGGCCGCCGACAGCGAGGCGCCGCCGCCCATCGAGTGGCCCATCACCCCCAGCCGGGTGCGGTCGACGCGGGCGCGCACGGCGCTGGTGGTGGTCAGGTAGTCCAGCGCGGCCAGCAGCTGGTCGGCGCGGGGGTCCGGGAAGTCGAACACGCCGAGCGTGTCGATCGTGAACACCACGAACCCCTGCGACGCGAGGCGCGGGCCGAGCCAGGAGATCGCGAGCTGCAGCTCGGTGAAGCCCGGCGAGACGGCCACCGCGCCGAACGTGCCCTGGCTCGTGTCGGTCGGGAAGTAGATCGTGCCGCCGCCGAAGCCGCTCTGTGCCGGCACGGTCGCCGACGAGGTCGCGAACGGTCCGGTCGGCGCCGAGATGCTCTGGAGGGTCGGGGCCGGCCCGCGCTCGTACGGGTTGGTGGCCGCCACCGCGGTCTCGACGTTGGCGCCGACAAGTCCCAGTGCGAGGGTCAGTACCAGCGTCGACAGCGGATTTCTTCGCGTCGTCATTCTCGGCGAGGGCACGTCGTTGTTCCTCTCCTTGATTTGTGGAATACCGCGCTAATCGCTGGAGCTACTCGACGGTAACCATGTCGCGACCGCCATTTCAATGACGGCCGCGGGAACTGTCATCCGCGTTAGTGAAAAGGCGCTGGCCATTTGTCACGCGGGCGCGAATGGTGGCATTACCGCGGCGGGTGTTACCGTTCGCCGAGTGCGGGCACGGGAGCGGCGGGTCATCGAGGCGGTCGCGGCGTGCCTCGGACCGGCGCCGGATCCTCGGCTGCTCGCGGCGGCTATCGGCACGGCCGCGGGTGCCACCGGCTGCGCGCTGGTCGTCGCGGGTGAGCGTTACCAGTGGGGCGAGGGCGGCCAGTGGCTGGAGCAGGTCGTCACCCACGGTGGTGAGCCCCAGGGCGTCCTCGCGATCGCACCCGAGTCCGTCGGGCCGATGCCCGGCGTCGCCGCCGTGCTGGGCCTGCCGCTGGCGGTGATCCGCCTGACCACCGAGACCGACCGGCTCCGGCGCGACGGCGACGCGGCCGCCCGGAGGCTGGTGGACGACCGGTGGCGGGCGGCGGCGGAGATGGAGCAGGAGCGGCGCGGCCTGGAACGCGACCTGCACGACGGCGCGCAGCACCACCTGGTCGCGCTGCGGATGCGGCTCGCGCTCGTCGAGCACACCGGCCGCGGCGTGGACGACCTGCTCGACCGGCTGGACACCGCCGAGCGGGTGCTGATCGACACGGCGGGCGGTGTGCTGCCGGTCGCCCTGGTCACGGGCGGCCTCGCGGCGGCCCTGCGGGCCGAGCTGGCCAGCCACACCGACGTCACCCTCGACATCGACGAGCTGCGCCGGCGGTACCCGTCGGTGGTCGAGTCGGCGGTGTACTTCGTGTGCATGGAGGCCGTGAACAACGCCCACAAGCACGCCCCGGGCGCGGCGATCACGCTGTCCGCACGCGACAGCTACCGCGGCCTGGAGTTCACGGTCACCGACAACGGCCCGGGTTTCGTCGTACGGTCAAGCTCAGGCCTCCGCAACCTGACCACCCGCGCCGCCGACGTAGGCGGCACGGTCGAGATCACCTCCGCCCCAGGCAAGGGCACCCAAGTCAGCGGCTTCGTCCCCCTGTAACCGCGAGTCCCGCGTCCAAACACCCCGAGTCCCGCGTTCAAACACATCGAGTCCCGCGTTCACGCACACCGAGTTGCGGTTTCGTGCAGGTCCTGCCCGCCGGTGTGCATGAAACCGGGACTCGGTAGGTGCGAACGCGGGACTCGCTATGGGTGAACGCGGGACTCGCGATCTGCACGAACATGGGACTCGGGGGGTTAGCCGTCGATTTTTTGGGCGCGTAGGTAGGCGAGTACGGCTAGGACGCGGCGGTGGTGGACGGTTTGGTCGCCGGGGAGGGCGAGTTTGGCGAAGATGGCCGCGCTGTGCTTTTCCACGGCCTTCGGGGAGACGTACAGCTCCTTCGCGATGGCGTTGTTGGTGCGGCCCTCGGCCATCAGGCGCAGCACGTCCAGCTCCCGCTCGGACAGCGTCGCGAGCGGGCTGTCGGCCGGCGCCTGGACCAGCCGCTTCGCCAGTGCCGGCTCGATGACGATCTCGCCGGCGGTGATGCGGTCCAGGGTGTCGGCTAGCACCTGCACGCCCGCGATCCGCTCCTTGAGGCGGTAGCCGATCCGCTCGGCGCCGATCTCCAGTACCCGCATGAGGTAGTGCGTCTCGGCGTAGTGCGACAGCAGCAGCAACCCGGTGTCGGGTCGCAGCGCGCGGATGCGTTCGGCGGTGGTCAGGCCACCGTCCGGCTCCGGCGGCATGCGGATGTCCAGGATGGCGACGTCGACCGGCTCGGTGGCGACGATCTTCAGCAGCGAGTCCCCGTCCGCGACGCAGCCGACCACCTCGTGGCCCGCAGCCTCCAGGAGCAGGACGAGCCCCTCACGGAACAGGGCACCGTCCTCGGCGATGGCTACGCGCATCGCAGCACCGCCCGGTGGTGGCGCGGTCCAGGCCACCCCGGCTGCTCGTCGGTGATGCGCACGCGGACGAACCGCCGCCCGCGCACCCGGATCCGCACGGCACTGCCGGGGCACAGGGTGTGCAGGTGGTCCACGACCAGCAACCCCGTGCGCGACCGGGCCTCCATGCCCAGCTCACGCCGGGGCAGGTCCAGCCGCAGCCGCAGGTCACGACGCTCGGCGACCGACCGCAGGGCCGGCTCGAGCCCGGCCGAGACCAGCACCGGCGGGTACAGCGCGGAGCCGATGCCACGAAGGTCGTCGATGGTGCGGCGCAGCATGCCGAGGGCCGCGTCGATTCGTGCTTCGGTGTCGGGGTCTTCGGCCGCCATGGAGATCAAGCCTAGTTCCAGAGCGAGCGCGGACATGTCCGCGGCCGCGCCGTCGTGGAGGGTGCGTTCGAGGTCACACCGCATCCGCGCGACATCGCGGTCGGGTGCGCGCAACCATGTGCCCGACCGCGACGTCCCACGCACGACTCCACCCACCGCACCAGCCTGCTTGCCCGAACGGGCATGAGCAAGGGTGCCGACCCCACCAGAAGGTAGGGACATCCCCACCCACCTTTAGGATTCCTACCGGCTGTCGCCGATCGGACGCGGGGAGTTGCGCAATGCCGTATGGAGTGGGCATCGATCTCGGCACGTCGTTCGCCTCAGTGGCGGTGCACGGCCCCGGAGGAACACGGATGGTGCCGATGTCCCCCGGTGTGGTGATCCCGTCCGTGGTCTACGCGACGCCCGGCGGCAGGTTACTCACCGGCGCTGCGGCCGAGCACGCGGCACGGTCCGGCGGCGACTCCAGCCGGCTCGCCCGCGGCTTCAAGCGGCGCCTCGGTGACCCGACGCCCCTGGTCCTGGGCGGGGCCGCCTACTCCCCCGCCGCGCTGATGGCCGCGCAGCTGCGTGACGTGCTCAGCCACGTGACACGTGTCGAGGGCGAGCCGCCGGACTCGGTCGTGCTGACCTGCCCGGCGATCTGGGGACCGTACCGGCGTGAGCACTTCGCCGAGGTGCCGCGGCTCGCGAACATTCCGTCGACCGAGCTGATCACCGAGCCGGAGGCGGCCGCCACGCACTACTCGGTCGAGCGCACGCTGGGCGACGGCGCGGTCGTCGCCGTGTACGACCTGGGCGGCGGCACGTTCGACACCACGATCCTGCGCATACGCTCCGGCGGGATGGAGATCCTCGGCACGCCGGAGGGCATCGAGCACCTCGGTGGCATCGACTTCGACGAGACCATGCTCGCCCACGTCGACGAGCGGCTCGACGGGGCGATCAGCGCCCTCGACCGGACCGACCCGGTGCAGGCCGCCGCGCTGGCCGAGGCCCGCGCGCGGTGCGTGCGGGCCAAGGAGACGCTGTCGACCGAGCCGGACGTCGAGCTGACCGTGCCGCTGCCGTCGGGCCCACGCCGGCTGACGATCACCCGGCTACAGCTGAACGACATGATCCGGCCGTCCGTGCGGCTGACCACCGACGGGCTGCGCCGGACGATCTCGTCCGCCGGCCTGCGGCCCGAGGACCTGTCGGCGATCCTGCTGGCCGGCGGCTCGTCGCGCATCCCGCTGGTGCAGCAGTTCGTGCACGAGGAGTTCGGCAAGCCGGTGCGGGCGGCGCTGCACCCGAAGTTCACCGTCGCGCTCGGCGCCGCGGCCACCGCCGCGAGCTCCGCCCAGGAGCCGACCCTGCGGCTCACGCCGGTGTCGCGACCGGGTGGCTTCCCGCGGCGGACGGCGGCCACCGGGGTTCCCGTGGGGCGGCGGCGGAAGTGGCTGGTGCCGGTGGCCGCGGCGGCGGTGGTCGGGCTCGTGGCCGCCGTGACGACGCTGATCCTGACCGCCGGCAACGAGCCCCTGCACGAGGCGAGCGCCGGGTCCTCCCTGACCGGGAGCGACTCGACGACCACGACGTCCACGGCGGTGGCGCCGTCCATCGCGCCGCCGGCGGGCGGGTCCAGGTCGACCTCGACCAGGACCGAGCCGACCCAGCAGTCGCAGAGCGACCTGCCGACGCTGTGGGTGTACAACAACGGTCCGGTGCCGCCGTTCCACAGTCTCATCGCCTCGACGGACAACTGGGCGGGCGTGGACTTCGGCGAGGAGGGCGCCCGCCAGAAGCCGATCGCGGCGGGGCCGGACGGCCAGGGCGGCCTGCGGGTGAAGTGGGCAGGCGGGTCACCGGGGCAGATCTACATCCAGAACATCGCCGACGCGCGGGACCTGAGGTCGTACGTGAGCTCACGGGGCGCGCTGGTGTTCGACGCGGTGGTGCACACGGCGCCGGCCGACCGCACGACGGTGGCCGTGCACTGCATCTACCCGTGCGCCTCGGAGGTCGAGGCCACCAAGGTGTTCCGCGGCATGCCGCCGGGCGGCAAGGTCACGGTCAAGATCCCGTTGACCTGCTTCACCGCGCACGGCCTCAACGCCGCGATGGTCAACACCCCCTTTCTCGTCTACACCGCGGGCGCCTTCGACGCCACGTTCTCGAACATCCGCTGGGAGGCGAATGTGACAGACGCCACCCCGTGTAAGGACCTGAGTTAGGGGCCTGGTCAGTTCGTCATCACCACCCCGGGAGCGACCGTGTAGTACGCCGGGCGGATGTCCGGTGCCAGCGACCCGACGAACTCGCCGACCTCCCGCAGCGCGACGCCGGGTCCGATGTGGAGCGTGCGGCCACGCGTGCCGGAGAGCGGCTTCACGTCGGGAGCGGGCTGGCCGGCCAGGTGGATCACCGCACCGTCGGGGGTGCAGGTCACGATGAGGCCGTCGCACGGGTGTTTGCCCTGGTGGTGCCACACGTCGCCAATGGAGATGAGCCCGTCGCGCAGCGCGGCGGTCGCCCACACGTCCGGCATGGCGCCTCCCTTCGTCGCGCCCCCTCGACTCGAACACGGCTCCCGGCGCGCGAAAGGTTCATGGGGATAGCCCTACCTGGCGACGCGGGACAGCCCTCCCCACAGGAGGGATAGACCCAGCGATTTCGGTGGCCGGACCGGCCAGTCTCGTATCCAACGAAACAGGCGCGTTCCCACCCAGAACGGGGAAGGAAAGCACATGGGCACCATGGACAGCGTCGTCGCGGCGCACGGCCCCGCTCTGCTCGCCTACGCCACCCGGCTCACCGGTGGGGACCGGCACGCCGCCGAGGACGTCGTGCAGGAGACCTGGCTGCGGGCGTGGCGGCACGTCGACCGGCTGACCGAGGACCGCGGCTCGGTGCGTGGCTGGCTCATGCGGGTGGCCCACAACATCGCGATCGACCAGCACCGCGGCCGCCGCGCCCGGCCGACCGAGGTCGAACTGCCGGAGCTGGACGTGCCCGGCACCCCGGTGATCCCGGCGCCGACCGACGAGGTGGAGACCCGCGTGGTGGTCGACGCCGTGCTGGACAACCTGTCCACCGAGCACCGCAGCACGCTGGTCGAGGTCTACTTCGCCGACCGCACCGCCCGCTCGGCGGCGTCCGTGCTCGGCGTGCCGGTGGGGACCGTGAAGAGCCGGGTCCACCACGCCCTCAACACCCTGCGCTGCGTGCTGCCCCAGCGCCGCCTCGAGGCCGCCTGACCCACGCGAAGACCGGCCGCTCCCCATAGGACCGACCGGCCTTCCCCCTGATCGTCTATGCGAACTCGCGCCCCATCATGAGATCCCCCTGATTTCTCGGCCATCCGACTCCTCCAGGAAATCAGAAGCCGACCGCCGCCGCCACTCCTTTACCTCGCGAGTCCCGCGTTCAGCCATAGCGAGTAGGTGGTTGGGTGGGCGGGCGGTTGGGCGCTGTGAGCGCTCCATAATGCGTCAGACGGCATGATAGGCTTTTGGGAACAGTAGTTTCGGAATTATCGGAAAATTTCGGAAATTGGACATTCGAGATATCTCAACGAGGAGATCTCGTGATGATCGGAAAACGAATCCTGAGCTGGTTGGGCGCTGCGCTGCTGGTCGTCGGGGTGCTGGTCGGGCAGGCGGCGCCGGCCTCGGCGGCCTCGCTCGTGGAGGTCACCAACTTCGGCACGAACCCCAGCGGGCTGCGCATGCACCTGTACGTGCCGGACGGCGCCCCGGCCAACCCGGCGATCCTGGTCGCCGTGCACTACTGCACGGGCACCGGGCCGGCGTTCTTCAGCGGCACGGACTTCGCTCGGCTGGCCGACCAGTACAAGTTCATCGTGATCTACCCGTCGGCGACCCGCAGCGGCCAGTGCTTCGACGTCTACACGAACGAGGCGCTGCACCGGGGCGGCGGCAGCGACCCGGTCGGCATCAAGTCCATGGTGGACTGGACCGTCCAGAACCGGGGCGGCGACCGGAACCGGGTCTACGTCACCGGCGCGTCCTCCGGCGCGATGATGACCAACGTCCTGCTGGGTGACTACCCGGACGTGTTCAAGGCGGGCGCGGCGTTCATGGGCGTGCCGGCCACGTGCTTCGCGACCACGCCACCCAACACGTGGAACAGCGACTGCGCCAACGGGAACGTCATCAGGACGGCACAGCAGTGGGGCGACGCCGCCCGTGCGATGGACCCCGGGTACAGCGGCTCGCGGCCACGCATGCAGCTGTGGCACGGCACCACCGACTCGACACTGCGCTATCCGAACTTCGGTGAGGAGGTGAAGCAGTGGACGAACGTGCTCGGCGTGAGCCAGACCCCGACCCAGACCGACACCCCGCAGTCCGGCTGGACGAGGACCCGCTACGGCGGCACCGGCACGATGGCCCCGGTCGAGGCGATCAGCGTCAGCGGCGTCGGGCACAACCTGCCGCTCTCCGGCCAGGCGGCGATGGCGATCGCGTTCTTCGGCCTGAACACGACCTCTCCCCCGCCGACGGACCCGCCGCCGACCGATCCCCCGCCCACCAGCGGCGCGTGCACCGTCGACTACACCGTGAGCCCGTGGAACACCGGGCTGACCGCGAACGTCAAGCTCACCAACGGCACCACGAGCGCGGTGAGCGGCTGGACGCTCAAGTTCACCCTGCCGAGCGGCCAGGCCATCACGAGCGGTTGGGGCGCCAGCTACTCGCCGTCGAGCGGCGCGGTGACCGCGTCGCCGGCCTCCTACAACACGACGATCAACGCGAACGGCTCGGTGAGTTTCGGCTTCCAGGCCACCCACACCGGTGACACGGCCGAACCGACCTCGTTCACCCTCAACAGCACGGCCTGCACGGTGGCCTGACGGCCATGACGGGCCCCGTCGAGAACGTCTCGACGGGGCCCCGGCGCTCCCGCTGGGTGCCAACGGTCACTCGGACGCGCCGTTGTCCCCTCAGCCGAGGTAGCTCGACAGGCACACCATGTCCGGCTCGAAGCCGAGTGACCGCCAGAACCGGTGGTCGGTCTCGGCGTCCGCGCAGGACAGGTAGCGGATGGTGTGCGCACCACGTTCCCGCAGCCACTCGATGGCGGCCACGGCGAGCGCGCTGCTGACTCCGTTGCCCCGCATCGGCGGCACGACGTACAGCGAGTCGATCAGGCCGTACTGCCCGGGCAGCAACCCGTCCTCGGCGTCCAGCCGACCGTTGACGAAACCGACGATGTCCCCGTCATACGCGACGAGGCAGAACGCGTCGCGGTGCCACGCGGACACGTCGAGCAGGCGCGAGAGGTCGCGCCGGCCGCGCTCGGTGAGCGGCCCGCCGTCCGGGACCTCGCGGCACATGCGGTCCCACAGGCGCCCGACGGCGTCACCCTCACCGTCGTGAATTCTTCTGATCTCCATGACTTCCTTTCCGTTGCCGAAGTTTCGCCGTCAGCACGGAAGGAAGGAGGAGCGCGAGGTCGTATCTAACGTCAACCGGGCATGGGACCCATGGTAGTCACTCACACGGCGGTGAGGAACTGATCCGGGCGCAGCGCGCGGGCCACGACGCGGGTGTCGCCGATCCAGCCGTAGAAGCCCTGGCCGAACCGCTCCGCGAACTGGGTCCCGCCGATCACGAACGGCTTGCCGAGCGTCGAGATGCCCTTCGACTCCTCCGCCGCGTTGCGGGTGATCTTCGAGCCGTCCACGTAGACGACCGTGTGGCGGCCGTCGTTCACCACCGCGACGTGGGTCCAGCGGCCGACGGGCAGCGCGTGGCTCCAGGACGTCGGGTCGGCGTCGCCGGGCACGGGGTACACGACGAACTGCAGGAACCGCTCCCCCGACAGGTTCAGGCTGCACGTCGGCTCGTCCGGGGACCAGCCGCTGTGCTTGCCGGCGTCGCCGGAACGCCCCTCCCAGCTGAGGATGCCCATCCACGCGTGCTCGCCGGCGAAGGGCTCCGGCAGCTTCAGGAACGTCTCGATCGTGTAGCCGGACTCGAACCTCGCGCTGTTGATCGCGGCGTCGGCACCGGTGCGCAGGATCGCGCCGCGGTCGGGGCCCTGGCCGCCGTCGAAGCGCAGGCTCGCGTGGGCGGGCTGCGCGTCGTGGTGGTCGGCCGACCAGGTGAGCACCTCCGGCGGGCCGCCGTGCAGGCGTTCCGCGACGAGGTCGTTGCCGTTCCCGGTCAGGTCGCGGGCCACCGCGCCGGCCGCGACCGGCGTGCCGTCCGGGCCCGGGGCACACCCGGCGGCGTCGAACCGCCAGTACGCCACGGTGCCGCGCGGCATGACCGCTCGCGGTGGGCGCGGGGCGGGCAGCACGGGTGGGGCGAAGCCGGCGAACCGCTCCCGGAAGTCGATCGCGATGCTGAACCGGTCGACGTCGCCGGTCAGCTCGACGGTCTCGGCCTCGAGCGGTGTGCGCGAGTGCTTGGCGAGGAGCCACGGCGACAGGGTCTGCACGTCGACCACGTCACGGGCCAGGTCGAACGCGTACAGCCGGACCATGCCGGCGCCGCCGTAGTAGCGGTCCTGGTAGTTCGTGATGTGAACGTGGACGTCGTGGCCGTGGTCGTTGCGCAGCGTCACCCGGCCCGGGGGCCAGTAGTGGCCGCCGAGCGCGAGGAAGATCTGGTCGTTGCCGCGGATCAGGCCGTCCCACAGGCGCTGCCCGTGGTCGGACAGCTGGGCGGTGCCGGCGTCGTCGGCCCAGGCGAGGTCGTGGGTGGTGACGATCGCGGGCAGGTGCGGGTGATCGCGCACGACGCCCTGGGCCCACCGGAGTCCGGTGTCGGACACCCGCCAGTCCATGGCGAGCAGCAGCCACTCCCGGTCGCCCGCGGTGAAGACGTGGTAGCTGTTGTAGCCGCCGGGCGACGAGCCGCGGTAGGTGGGCACGCGGGTGAAGCGCCGGGGGCCGAACGTGCGGAGGTACTGCGAGTCGCCGCGCTGGTCGTCGGTGCCGGAGTTGATGTCGTGGTTCCCGGCCAGCACGCTGTAGGGCATCGTGGGAGCGATGACACGGTCGGCCGTGCGCATCTCGGTCTCGGTGCCGTGCTCGGTGACGTCGCCGAGGTGGGCCATGAACACGACGCCGGACCTCGCGAGGTACCGCAACGTCTCCCGCACCGGCTCGTGGTCCGAACCACCCTCGTCGAGCAGGTACTGCGTGTCCGGCAGCACCGCGACGGTGAAACGCGGGGCCCTGGTGTCGGTCCGGGCGGCCGGCTCGGCGGCAACGGCCTCGGCGACCACGGTTCCGGACACGACGGCGGCGAGCGGGGCGCTGGCGGCGGCCCACAGCAGGTTACGACGGGAGACGTTGTCCACGGCGACAGCCTCGGCGCACTCGCTGGCGCGCCGGTGACCTGCGGTGGAACGGCGAGGGTCGGTCAGCCGAACAGGGATCACAGCGGCGCGAGCGGGCCGGGGTACGGGGCCGGGGAGACACAGCTGTCCAGGGACACGAGTGAGCACACCGCGGGCGGTTTGACCGGGGTGTAGCCGGCCGCGACGCCGTGGCCGGCGATCAGGGAGCGGTACGTGGCGACCGCGTCCGTGGGACGGCGGGTCAACGTCGGGTCGGTCCGGGCGTCCACCGTGTACAGACCGAAACGCGGCCGGTAGCTGCCCCACTCGTAGTTGTCCGTGATGCTCCAGTAGTTGTAGCCGATCACGTCGATGCCGTCGGCCTTCGCGCGCTGGATCCAGTACACGTGGTCGCGCAGGTGGTCCGACCGCGTGTAGCCGTCCGGCCGCGGCCGGCCGTTGTCGGTCGGCATGCCGTTCTCCACCACGTAGATCGGCAGCGACGGGAACTTCCTCGCGTAGTACCGCATCGCGTAGTAGATGCCGTCCGGCTGGGGGTCGATCCGCCAGAACTCGCCGCCCGCGCCGTGTACCGCGGACAGGTTGTCGAGGCTGGCGCCGTAGTAGTAGTCCAGGCCGAGGAAGTCGAGCTTGTCGCGCACGTGGTCGACGAAGGTGGCGTCCAGCGCCAGCTGCGCGCCGGCCGGCAGGTACGCGGCGTTGCTCGACACCATGGCGCCCGGGTCGAGCTGGTGGATCAGGTCGTAGGCGCGGCGGTGGACGTCGACGAGCCGGGACAGCATCCACGGCGCCTGCCACGCCTGGAGGCCGCCGTTGGCGATCTCGTTCTGCACGTAGATGGTCGGCTCGTTGACCGTGATCCAGATCGCGCCCTTGCCCTTGTACCGGTCGACCACCCGCCGCGCGTTGGCCAGCCAGTCGCCGACCGTCGCGTCGGCGTCCCAGCCGCCCTGGTCGGCGACCCAGCCGGGGTACACCCAGTGGTCCAGGGTGATCATGGGACGCATGCCGGCGGCGACGACGTGCGCGACGACATCGTCGTAGTAGGCCAGCTCCGCCTGGTCCACCACGCCCCTGCGCGGCTCGATCCGCGCCCACTCCACCCCGAACCGGAACACCTTGACGCCCAGGGCCTTCGCGTTGGCGATGTCCTCCGCGTAGCGGTGCCGGAAGTCCACCGCGTTCCCGTACGGGTCCTTGATGGACGAGGTGCCGGCCTGCTCGTAGCGCCGCCAGTTGCTGTCCGGCGCCGAACCCTCCGACTGGTACCCGGACGTCGCCACGCCCCACAGGAAACCGTCCGGCACGGCGGCGGCCGGGCCGACCGCCGCGACCACCCCCGCCAGCAGTGCGACCACGACTGCGAGGACTGAGCTGCGGCGCATGGATCCTCCCGGCTCGGGGACCCTCGATGCTACTCGCGAGTAGGTAAGAAGGCCAGCGTCGGGCAGCGGACCGTGATGGCCAGGCCGCCGGTGGGCAGGGGGCGGGCGTCGAGTGTCGCGTCGTGGGCGGTGGTTATCGCGGTGACTATGGGCAGGCCGAGGCCCAGGCCGTCGCGGGTGGTGCGGTCGGGGGCAAGGCGGGCGAAGGGCTGGAACAGGTGCGCCAACTGCTCCTGCGCGATCACCGGGCCGGTGTTGGTCACGGTCAGCGTCGCCATCCCGGCGCTGGTGCCGGTCGCCACCTCGACCGTGCCGCCCGTCCTGTTGTGCCGGATGGCGTTGTCGACGAGGTTGGCCACGAGCCGCTCGGTCAGGCGGGCGTCGCCGCGCATGGTGGCCGGCGCCAGGTCGGTGTCCACCCGCACCGTCCTGGCGCTCGCCTCCTCGCGGCGGGCCTCGACCACCGCGTCCGTGATCGCCCGCAGGTCAAGGGACTCTCGCCGGTCCAGGCCGCGTTCGCCGCGTGCGAGGGTCAGCAGGGCCTCGATCAGCCTCTCCTGCTGCTCCCCCGCCGCCAGCGCCCGTCGGCACACCGCCCGCAGGCTCGCGGCGGTCGGGGCCGGGTCGGCCAGCGCGACCTCCAGCAGCGTTCGCTGCCGTGCCAGCGGGGTGCGCAGCTCGTGCGACGCGTTCGACACGAACTGGCGTTGGGCGTCGAACGCCGCCTCCAGCCGGGCGAGCAGGCCGTCGATCGTGTCGCCCAGCTCCTTCATCTCGTCCTGCTGACCGGTCATCGCGAGGCGCTGGTGCAGGTCGCTCGCCGAGATGCGCCTCGTGGTCGCGGTGATCGTCCGAAGTGGACGGAGGACGCGGCCGGCCACCAGCCAGCCGAGGCCGACGGACGCGACGGTCATGATCGCCAGCGCGGCGCCGGACCGGAGGAACAGCCGGCGCAGCGTCTCCGCCTGCTGCGCCGCCATCAGGTCGCGTGCCCGCTCGGCGCACGCGGTGAACTCGCCGTCCGTGACGACCGGGCCGTCCGGCTGTGCGCAGATCCGCATGATCCCGTCGCCCTCCGGCGCGTCGCGCAGCTGGACCACCGGAAAACCGCCCGCCACCAGCAGGTAGGTGATGAGCAGCAGTGCGGCGCCGGAGAGCAGGAATAGTCCACTGTAGACGAACGTGAGCCGCCAGCGGACGGTCCGGCGGGTCATGTCCCGATCCGGTAACCGGCCTGTGGCACGGTCTCGATCAGCGGCGGTGACCCCAGCTTGCGGCGCAGGCGGCTGACCGTCACCTTCACCGCGGTGGTGAACGGGTCGGCCATCTGGTCCCACACCCGTTCCAGCAGCTCCTCGGCCGGCACGATCCGGCCCTGTGCGGCCAGCAGCAGCTCCAGCACGCCGAACTCCTTCGGCCCGAGCTCCAGTGGCAGGCCGTCCCGGCTCGCGAACCGGCGGGCCGGGTCCAGCACGAGACCCGCGTGGGCGAGCACCGGCGGCAGGGCGGGCTGCGCGCGCCGGAACAACGCACGAAGCCGTGCGACCAGCTCGGCGAACGCGAACGGCTTCGGCAGGTAGTCGTCGGCGCCGAGACCGAGACCGTCCACCCGGTCCTCGATGGTCGCGGCGGCGGTCAGCATCAGCACCCGGCCACGGCACCCGCCGGCGACCAGCCGCGCGCACACGTCGTCGCCGTGCCGGCCCGGCAGGTCCCGGTCGAGCACGATCACGTCGTAGTCGCTGACCTGCGCCAGTTCGAGCCCGGTCACGCCGTCGAACACGACGTCCACGGCCATGCTTTCCCGCCGCAACCCGACCCCGATCGCCTCGGCCAGCTCGGCGTCGTCCTCGATCACCAGTACCCGCACGCGCGCCAGCGTGCCGGAGGAGACGTTGCGTCGCGGTTACACCACCGGTGTCACCTCGGTGCAACCCACGGGCGCGTACCTCTACCGGCATGAACCAACCACCATCCCGGCGGGCGGTGCTCGGCATGCTCGGCGCCGCACCGGTCGCCGCCGCCGGTCTACTGTCCACCTCGAACACCGCGCACGCCGGTCCCGCCAATCCCGCCGATCCCGTGCACGCCGATCCCGCGCTGGCCACGCGTATCCGGGAGATCATCGACGGGTCCGAGTTCGCCGGCGCGCGCTGGGGCATGCGGTTCCAACCGCACGGCGCCGACACGCCGCTCCACACACTAAACCCCGACGACCAGTTCGTCCCCGCGTCGGCGGTCAAGGTGCTCATCGCCGGGTCGGCGTTCGCGGCGCTCGGGGCGGACCACCGCTTCCGCACCCGGGTCCACCGAACCGGTCCGGTACGCCACGGCGTGCTCGACGGCGACCTCGTCCTCGTGGCCGGCGGCGACCTCGTGCTCGGCCCCCGGCTGCGACCACACGGACAGGTCGCCGTGCCCTACCCGGACCACACCTACGGCAGCGCCACCGACCTCATTCACGGCGACCCGCTCCAGCAGCTGCGTGCGCTCGCCGGGCAGGTGCGGTGCCGGGGCATCCGGCGGGTCGAGGGCCGGATCGTCGTGGACGCGTCGCTGTTCCGCGAGGGGCGGGAGGACATCGCCAACGGCAACGACCCGATTCCCGTGTCGCCCATGATGCTCAACGACAACGTCGTCGACGTCGTGGTGACGCCCGGCCCGGCGGCGGGCACGCCTGCCGAGCTGCGGATCTCGCCCCGGACCTCGTACGTGAGCGTGCAGGGTGACGTGACCACGATTCCCGCCGGTCAGGCGCCACGGCCGCTGACGTTCACCCGAACCGCCACGAACCCGGACGGCAGCCACACCGTGCGGCTCACCGGGGACGTCGTGGCCGGCGGGCAACCGGTGGTGCGCCCGTACTACGTGCCCGACCCGGCGCGCTTCACCGAGGTCGCGTTCGCACAGGCACTCGACGACGCCGGCATCGGCGTCGTGGGCGCGCCGACGACGCCGGCGGCCCGGCACCTCGTGGCCGAGCACGTCTCGCCCGCGCTGGCGGAGCTGTCCAAGGTCATGCTCAAGCTCAGCTCCAACGTCCACACCGTCTACTTCCCCTACCTCGTCGGCGCGGTCGCCGGCCACGACCCCGTCACCGCCAAGGCGACCGGCGTCGGCCTCCAGCGGGCGCTGTTCGCGCAGGCGGGCCTCGATCCCGCCGAGTCGGACGACGGTGCCTACTCGCCGAACTTCTTCGTCCAGTTCCTGGATCACCTGGTTCGACAGCCGTACTTCGACGCGTACTACCGGGCTCTGCCGATCCTCGGCCGCGACGGCACGCTCGCGGACGTCACGCCCGACTCCCCGGCCGCCGGACACGTGTACGCCAAGACCGGCACCGGAGGCACCGGCACGAAGCTCTACAAGGCGATGGCCGGCTACCTCTTCCTGCCGGACGGCCGGCCGGTGGTGTTCGCGGAGTTCCTGGACCGGAACGTCGGCTCGCTCGCGGAGGCCATGGCACTGCAGGCCCGCGCCGGCGAGCTACAGGCCGAGATCGTCACCGCCGTCCACGAATCACTGACCAGGTAAGGGGATCCAGCATGTCCACCACCCGAAGGACGGCCCTCGGCGTGTTCGGCGCCGCCGGACTGCTCGCCACCGGCGCCGCCACCGGCACCGCCTCGGCCACCCGCACCGGCGGGTCCGTGCCGAGGGATCTCCTGCCCGGCGGGCAGTTCGACCGGTTCGTCGCGGACCGCGCGGCGGCCGACCAGTTCTCCGGCACCGTCCTGCTGGCCCGCCACGGCCGGCCGGTGCTGGCCAGGTCACACGGCCTGGCCAACCGCGACGAGAACGTGCCCATCGGCACCGACACCCGCATCGACCTCGCGTCGATCACGAAGAGCCTCACGGCCGTGGCGCTCGCACAGCTCGTGCAGCAGGGTGCCGTGGCCTGCCACCTACCGTTCGGCACGTACCTCGACGGGTATCCGGCCGAGGTGGCACAGGCGACCGTGCACCAGCTGCTCACCCACACCGCGGGCGCCGGCCGGCCGGGCCTGACCAACCAGCGGCCGGCCGACGAGGACTCGTGGGACAGCGTCGACGAGGTGTGGCAGGGGATGTCGGCCTACCTGCGCACGCTGCCGTCGCGGTTCACGCCCGGCAGCCGGTTCAGCTACAGCAACGACGGCTACTTCGTGCTCGGCGAGATCGTCGCCACGGTGTCCGGGCTGTCCTTCTACGACTACGTGCGCCGGCACGTCTTCGCGCCGGCCGGCATGTCCACCTCGGACTTCTTCACCAGGCCCCGGATCCGGGCGGACGGCGGCATCGCCCGCGCCTACGCGACCCAGCCCGGCGGCGGTCGCGCCGACGCCACCGGGCTGCCGTACTTCCCGTACGTGGGCGGGCCGTTCACCGGTGCGTTCTGCACCGCGGCGGACCTGCTCCGCTTCGCCACCGCACTGCACGGCGGCCGGCTGCTCAACCGCGCGTACACGGCCGTGGCGACGAGCGGCAAGCAGGCCACCGGCCCGGACGCCCCGCAGTTCTACGGCTACGGCCAGGTCGAGACGATCATCGGCGAGCACCGCATCGTGGGCCACACCGGCAGCGGTCCCGGCCGGGCGAACAACATCGACGTGTTCCCGGACTCGGGCTGGGTGGCCATCGTGCTGAGCAACTACGACACGACCGTCCGCCCGATCGTGGACCTCGCCCGGCAGCTGATCACGCGGGGGTGACTGGGCACCCGACCGGTCAGCCGGCTACCTGGACCAACGCGTGGGCGCCGTTGGTGCGCCACGGTTCGCCGCTGGACTCGAGGTCCGCCAGCACGTCCGCGGGCACGCCGACCACGACGTCCGACTTGAGCGTGCGCAGGGCCACCACCGGGCCGGGGAAGTACGCCGTGACCGTCTCGAACGGGGTGCCGGGCGGCCACGCGCGGTCGCCGACGAGGCGGCGGTAGTTCAGGTCGCCCTTCATGATCGTGACCGAGGCGGTCGCGAAGTCCTCCGCCAGATCCGCCGGCATGTCGTGGTAGGACAACGGCGCCACCGAGAACGGGTGCGCGCCGACGACCAGGGCACCGTCCCGGACTGCCTGCCAGAGCCGCTCTCCCGCCGGTCCGTCTCTCAGGCGGCGCAGGCACGCCAGCACGTCGGCCATCGTCGCGTCGGAGGTGAAGTACGGGTATGCCTTGACGTGCAACAGGATCCGGTCGGCGCCCGCGGCCAGCAGGTGGTCGGCGAGCAGCAGGTCCGGCACCAGCTCACGGCCCGAGTTGTCGGCGACGAGGCAGACGGTGCCGGTGAGGAGCGGCCACATCGCCGCGCTGTCGTCGACCACCAGCGCCGACGCACGACCGCCCCGGGTCTGTAGCTGGAACCCGAGATCGGCCTGGTTTCCCCACAGTGCCGCGGTCAGCAGCGCGTCCCGGCCGGGGCGGTCGCCGAGCATGTCCAGCTCGTCCGCCAGCTCCCGGCCGCGTAGCTCGGCGGACTTGGCCGGCTCGAACGGGTCGATGCCGTGCCACGGCCCCGGCCGGAAGTAGGCGACCGCCTCCAGCAGCTTGCGGTAGAAGAAGCTCTCCGCCCACAGGAACGGCACGTCGTACCAGGACTCGCCGAGGTGGTCCCGGCCCCACTCCGCCCAGAGCGCGAAGTCGTGCGCGTCCTCGGGAAGGGGGCGGATGGCGCCGGTGATCTCCTCGGCCAGCTCGTCCAGCGCCCGCAGGCGATCGGGCGAGTACGGCAGACCAGCACGCACCTTGGCGATGAGCTTCGGGTGGCGATCATGCAGGACGCTCCACGGGAACGAACCCGGCGGGCTGGTCAGCACGGAGTTGGGCACGCCAGAGTCTCACACATCCCGATCACGGGCGCCCGACACGTTCGTGACGGTGGCCACGTCGCGAACGGCACGTTGCGGTCACCCAACGACCCGAATGGCACGTTCGCGGCACGAAACACGCTCCTCTCACCGCAGGGTGAAAGGGCCAATATGTCGGAGTCACCATTGAGGCATTGCTCGAACCTGGCATCCTGATAAACCGCGCGGTTACTTACTGGGGAGGAGCATGCGGATGGTCGAGGCTCCCGCCGACGGCGTGATCCATTTGGCAGACGTCGGTCAGGTCCAGGTGTCGGTCGTCAGAACGTCCAAGCCGTGGCTGCTTGACATCGACACAATCGTGCTCTCGGTTGGCTCGACGCTCGGAGAACTCGGCCACGCGGTGAGCGACCAGTATCCGGAGCTGAACTGGGACTCGATTGACTACGAGAGGATCTGGCCCCAGCGACCGGTCATGTTGGACCTCGATGCCAGCGGCAGACATGGCGGTCACCTCCGGCGCGCAATCCTGGCGACATCGCATCCTGACCCCGCCAGACCAGTCACACTGGAGACCATTAGGGAGGCCACGCAGGTGGCCGTCGAATTCGCCAACCGGCGGGGTTGCAGAAAATTGGGGCTGCCACTGCTGGGCACTGGCATGCTGGGGTTCAATCCGCTGGATGTGGCAAAGATAGTCTGCGACGAGACCGTCGTGGCGCGTCTTCGTGCCGCCACGGCGCTGCGGGAGGTCGTGTTCGTCTGCAAGGACAGCAGGACTGAAATGGCGATCCGAACCGCATGGCAGGACGCTGTCGCCGGCGCCGGCGCCGTGACCATCGGCGCTGTCGTCGCGTCGGAACCGATCTACTCGGATGACCTCGCGGGTGGGTTCGACAGTGACCGGGTTGATCCGAACGTGGGGATACCCCTGTCCGATGATCGGCTCGGGCTTGGGCCGTACGTGTCCATGCTGGCCACGGTGATCGCCGACCGGGCGACGCCGCTGCCGCTGTCGGTGGGAGTCTTCGGCGAGTGGGGTGCGGGCAAGAGTTACTTCATGGGCCTGCTGCGCCAGCGGATCGACGACCTCGCTGGTGCCGGGCCCTACTGCGGCTCGATCACACAGATCGGGTTCAACGCCTGGCACTACGCGGACAGCAACCTGTGGGCAAGCCTTGGTGACGAGATATTCCGCCAACTCGCTGGCCCTGGACCTGACGTCGCGCACGATCGCCGCCGCCTGCGTGACGAGCTAAGCCAGGTGCTCAGCCAGCGCGAGGTCCTGAAGGTCGCGACCGAACACGCCGAGGCCGAGGTCGCCGACCTACGCGCCCGTGTGGACGAGGCTGCCCGCCATCACGCGACCAGCATCCGAGACCTCCTGGACTCGCCGGCATTTCGGGACGAGATCAGCGGCATCTGGCGCCGCCTAGGCATCAATGACGAGGTAGAGCAGGGAAAGCTGTTCGTGGAGCAGCTGCACGGCATCCTCGACGAAGCCGATGTCTTGCGGCGCTCGCCGTGGGCTCGTCGGGCCAGGACAGCGGCCGCGGCGACCGCGGTCCTCGTCGCCGTGGGACTGGCCGTGGCTTTGCTTGCACCGCAGCTGCGCATTTGGCTGGCCACGGTCGGCAGCGGCCTGCTCGCTACCGTCTTCGTCACGAGTTTCACGGTCATGGGTGTGATCAGGTCTGGGCTGCGCAAGCTTCGCCGAATCGCAGATGAGGTGATCACGGCCCCGCCGAAGCTGCTCGAGGGGCTGCGACGGGCGGAGGCGGAGCAGCAGGTGGCGCAGGCCCAGCTGGACGAAGTGGTGTCCCGAGTTGGCGAGCTGGGCCGACAGTTGGCTGAGCTAAGCCCGGGCCAGCGGCTGTACTCATTCCTCGCCGACCGGGCGCGCGGCGACGCCTACACCGGCAACCTCGGCCTGATCTCGACCATACGCAAGGACTTTGAGCAGCTGATCCGGCTGCTCAAGGAATGGCGGACCCGCCCGACCCCGGAACACCCGCCGATCGACCGGATCGTGCTCTACATCGACGACCTCGACCGTTGCGACCCGGAGCAGGTGGTCGAGGTGCTGCAGGCCGTCCACCTGCTGCTCGCCCTGGACCTGTTCGTCGTGGTGGTCGGCGTGGACCCGCGCTGGCTTACGCGCTCGGTCGGCTCGCACTACCGTCAGCTGCTCGACGAGCGCCCCGGCGCGGACGGACAGGCCACCCCGACGGACTATCTGGAGAAGATCTTCAACCTTCCTCTGGTCCTGCCCCGGATGTCGCCTGACTCGCTGCGTGATCTGCTGCGCTCAATGGCCGGCGATCAGAGGCGCGCTTCCTTGGCATCGCCAGCTCAGCACGAACCCGATGACCTACCCCTCCCGTTGTCCCCTGCTCAAACGTTCCATATGGACATCGAGGAAAAGTCTGAAGTAGACATTCAGGACGCGGGGCAGCCGGAAATTCCCAGACCGCTGACAGATCACGAACTCGCCCTGCTGGCAGCGTTGGCGCCGCTCATCGAGACGCCGCGCGCCGCCAAACGGCTGATGAACCAGTATCGGATGGTACGCGCCACCCGTGACCTGTCCGACGCCTCCCGCTTTCTCGGCACCGTCGACGAGCCCGGCGAGCACGAAGCAGTCGCACTACTACTCGGTCTGCTGACCGCGCAGGCCCCCCTGTTCGGCCGACTGCTGGACACTGAACCCGACGACCGGCGTAAGGGAGGCCTCATGCGCTCCCTGGTACGCACCTCGTGGGGCGAATTCGTCAACGATCTTGAACCGACCCGCGCCGATGACGGATGGCGGAACCTGGTGCACGGCAGTCTCGACGAGACCGAGGCCGCCGCCTGCACCCGTATGCACACCGCGCTGACCCGAATGAGACCGGTCCTCCGTCTCAACGACATCACCGTGTTCCGATCCTGGGCGCCACGCATCCAGCGATTCTGTTACGTGCTGCCGCACGAATAGGGCCAATCAGTGAGACCCGCGCGGAGCTGAGCGCCGACCAGTTGGTCGCCGAGCGGTGTGCGCCGGTAGAGGACTGCCCGGCCGTCGCGGTGGGAGGTCAGGATTCCCGTGGCCTGCAACGACTTCAGGTGCACGTTCAGGGTCGGCGCGGCGAGCTCCAGCTGTGCGGCCAGCTGTGTCGTGGACATCGGCAGGTCCAGCAACGCCAGGATGGTCGCCCGCGTGCGGCCCAGCACGGCCGCCAGCGGCGACCGGTGCGCGCCGGGCGCCGGCTCCCACAGTCTGCCCAGCCCGCGCGGCGAGTACGTCAGGCTGGGCAGCGGATCCGCCGTGCTCACCCACACGTCCGGCCACGCGAACGCGCACGGCACCAGCATCAGCCCGCGCTCACGGAGCCGCGCGCGGCCCTCGTAGTACTTCACGACCGTCAGGAGGTCGCCACGCATCGACACCGACGGGTGCAGGGTGCGGAACAGCTGCGCCACCCCGCCCGCCGCCAGCTCGTCCAGCCGGTGGGCGAGGTCGGCCTGTAGCAACGCGTGCACGCGCGGCCAGTGCGGCTCGACCGCCTGCCGCCAGTACCGGGCCAGCTCGGCCGCGATCCGCGACACCGCGCGCTCGGGGTCCGCGAGCAGGTCCCGCATCAGCGCGGCGCGCCGGGCGCGGCCGGGGCCCCGCTGCGCGACCCGGTGCTGGGCGAGGTGCGCCAGCTCCCCGGCCACCACGTCGGTCGCGGTGCCGGTGATCTGGGCCAGGCTCGACTCCATCGTCGCCGTCCGGCCGGGCGGGGTCGGGACGAGGAAGTCGGGGAGGTAGCCGGCCGGGCGGACCAGGGACGTCAGCAGCTCCATGTCCACGCCGTCGAGCCGCGGCCCGACGGCGGCGAGCCACGGCCCGTGCAGGCCGTTGCGCCGCCCGGCCGTCAGCGCGCGCAGGCTGCTCACCGTCTCCGCGACGGGTGAGAACGCGAACCGGATCCGGCGGTAGTCCTCCGGTGTGAACTCCAGCTCGATCACGGGTCCGAGATTAGTTCCATGCCTAATCGTCGACCAGTGGACGGGCTCGCTGCGAGGGTTCGGGCCATGAGCGACGAGCTGCTGGCGGCCTACGAACGGTTGCACGACGCCGGGCCCGAGTTCGGCGGGGACGAGGAGGGCAACCACGGGCTCACCAACCACGGGCCGATGGCGGCCGAGGTGATGGTGCGGCGTGGGCTCGACATCAGGCTGGACGTGTGGCTCGACCGCTACGTCGGGCGGCTGGCCGAGCTGCCGCGGCCGGACGAGCGGATCACCGACTGGCGCTCGGCACTCGGCGATGCGCGGCGGATCGCCGACTGGACCGCCTTCTTCCGCGCGGAGGTCCGCGACCGGCCGTGGCGGGAGACCCTCGCGACGTGGTGGCCGCGGCTGCTCCCGGGCATCGCCGCCGGCTCGACCCACGGCGTCATCCGGGTCGGGCACGCCGTGCGCGCGTTGACGACGACGACCGCCGGGCAGGCACTGGACGAGCTGGCCAACGGGCTCGCGTTCTGGGCCGCGCGCTCGCGTGTCCTGCCCGGCGGACACGGGCGCGGCGGCCTCTCCCCCGCGGCGGCGCTCGACGCGTTGCCGGCGCTGCCCGACCGGACCGGGTACATCGCGCATCGCCTCGCGCGGTTGGGCCGGCTGCCCGGGTGGCCGGGCGCGGTGGCGTCGCTGGACGTGCCGGCGGACCCGGACGGCGTGCCGGCCGTGCTCGGCGCGCTCGTGGACGCGGCGACCGTCCGGTACCCGCGGGCCGGCCGGGGCTCGCCGGTGCTGCTCGTGCACACGGCGACCGCGCCGAACGCCGTGCTGCACTGCCTTCCCGTGCTGCCGAGGGAACTGTGGCGACCGAGCCTCACCGCGGCGTGGACCGCGGCGGCCGCGATCACGGTCACCTACGCCGGCCCGCCGGCCCGGCCGAGGGCGTTGCCGGCGGCCGGCGACCCGGTGGGCGCCCTGCTCGACCGCGTGGCCGACCACCAGGACGAGCACGTGCTCAAGTTCGCCGACACGGCCGTGGAGTCCTACGAACGCACCGGCGACGAGGACGCCCTCGCGGCCGCGCATCTGGCGGCCGACCTGATCGCGTCACCCACGCGCTGACGAGCACGGGCCGACGCCCGCGCCGGGCTGGTGGGCGGCGGCCCGCCGGTCCGCTCGGCCGCGGTTCGATCAGCTCCGCTGCGGCCGGCGGCGTCGGGTCGAACGCGAATCCGGCCAGCGGCAAGCGGTTGGCGGCAACCGGATCGACCGCCACCGCCGGTTCGGCCAGCGCCCGAAACGGTGCACGGCCAGCGGCTGCCGTTCAGTGAACCGCGATCTGCCAAGCCGCTCCGTCAGCGAACGCGAATCCGGCCAGCGGCAAGCGGTTGGCGGCAACTCGATCGACCGCCACCGCCGGTTCGGCCGGCGCCCGAAACGGTACGCGGCCAGCGGCTGCCCTTCATCGAACCGCGATCCGGCAGGCCGATCCGTCAGCGGCGGTCCGAATGGCCGAGGTCGCGGGCCGGCGCGATGCGGTCGCGCACCAGTTGCTTCAGCTCCGCCATCTCCGGGAAGCCGCCGCGCTCCTTGCGTGACCACACCGGCTCGTCGCCGAGGCGGACGTCGAAGACGCCGCCCGTGCCCGGGATCAGCGCGATCTCGCCCAGATCTGTGGTAAATGTGGTCAGCAGCTCCTGCGCGGTCCAGCCCGCACGCAACAGCCACCGACACTGCGTGCAGTACTCGATCTCCAGCCGTGGCTCCCTGACCGTCACGCGTCTCAGTATGACGATGCACCCGACTGGACCAATCTGTGCAATTCACACACTAGAAGTGCGAAATTTCTTGACAGCCGGAACCGGTTCCAGTAAAGATCCGATGTAAGGTGCTCGCCTCCCCCGCATGGATCGATCAAGGACAACGGCCGTCCCAAGGAGATCCGATGACTTGCTGGCAACTGTCCTTCGCGACGCTCGAGGCAGCGTTCCTCGCCGTGGGACTCGTGGACGTCACCGCCGAGAACGCCGGCGCCCAGCCCGGTTCGATCTGATCACCCACTAGGAGAATCATGACGCACAAAGGAGTGCGGCGGCGCTCCCTGCTCGTCGCGGCCACCATGGTGACGGCCATGGCGGTGGCGACGCCCGCCGCACAGGCCGGTTCGGTCATCCCGCCAGGCGACTACCAACAGGTGTCACTGGCCAGCGGGTCGGCCGAGCTGGGCGAGCCGATGTCGCTCGCCGTCCTCCCCAACCGGTCGGTCGTCCACACGGCCCGGGACGGCACGGTCCGGGTGACCGACGCGGCCGGCAACACCAAGGTCGCCGGCAGGCTCAACGTCTACACCCACGACGAGGAGGGCCTGCAAGGCGTCGCCGTGGACCCCGGTTTCGCCACGAACCGGTACGTCTGGCTGTACTACTCGCCGCGTCTGTCCACACCGGACGGTGACGCGCCGACCGAGGGCACACAGACCGACTGGGACCGCTGGAAGGGCGAGCTGCACCTGTCCCGCTTCACGCTGAACAGCGACGACACGCTGAACCTCGGCAGCGAGAAGGTCGTGCTGGCGGTGCAGAACGACCGCGGCCAGTGCTGTCACGTCGGCGGCGACATCGACTTCGACGCCGCGGGGAACCTCTACCTGACGACGGGTGATGACACCAACCCGTTCCAGTCCGACAGCTACACGCCGATCGACGAGCGCACGAACCGCAACCCGCAGTTCGACGCGCAACGCAGCGCGGGCAACACGAACGACCTGCGCGGCAAGCTGTTGCGGATCCACCCGCAGGCCGACGGCACGTACACGATCCCGTCCGGCAACCTGTTCGCACCCGGCACGGCCGGCACGCGGCCCGAGATCTACGGGATGGGCTTCCGCAACCCGTTCCGGATGAGCGTGGACAAGGCGACCGGCATCGTCTACCTCGGCGACTACGGGCCGGACGCGGGTGCCACGAACGCGAACCGCGGCCCCGGTGGGCAGGTCGAGTTCAACCGCATCACCGCGCCGGGCAACTTCGGCTGGCCGTACTGCACCGGCACGAACACCTCGACCGAGACCTACAACGACTTCACGTTCCCCAGTGGCCCGTCCGGCGCGAAGTTCGACTGCGCCACCGGGCCGACGAACAACTCCTTCCGCAACACCGGCCAGCAGAAGCTGCCCGCACCGAAGGCCGCGTGGATCAGGTACGGCGGCGACGCCGGCACCCCGCCGGAGTTCGGCGGCGGCTCGGAGTCGCCGATGGGCGGCCCGGTCTACCGGTACGACGCGAACCTGAGCTCGAACGTCAAGTTCCCGCAGTCGCTGTCCGGCCGGTTCTTCGCCGGCGAGTACGGGCGCCAGTGGATCAAGGCGATCGAGGTGACGAGCAGCGGCGGCGTCGGCGACATCGGCGCGTTCCCGTGGACCGGCACGCAGGTCATGGACATGGCGTTCGGGCCGGACGGCGCGCTGTACGTCCTCGACTACGGCACCGGGGCCAACAACGCGGCCCTGTGGCGCGTCGAGTACATCGGCGGCACCAACCGCAACCCGGTGGCCAAGGCGGCCGGCACGCCGACGTCCGGCCAGGCCCCGCTGAACGTGACGTTCTCCTCGGCCGGCAGCGCCGACCCCGAGGGCGGCGCGCTGACCTACCGCTGGACCTTCGGCGACGGCGGCACGTCCACGGCGGCCAACCCGACCCACAACTACACCGCCAACGGCAACTACACGGCGACGCTCACGGTCACCGACCCGCAGGGCCTGACCGGTTCGGCGAACGTGCTGATCTCGGTCGGCAACACCGCGCCCACGGTGAACCTGACGACCCCGGCGAACGGCCAGCTGTTCTCCTTCGGCGACACGGTGCCGTTCCAGGTGAGCGTCTCCGATCCGGAGGACGGCACGATCGACTGCAACCGGGTGAAGGTCACCTACCTGCTCGGGCACGACCAGCACCAGCACCAGATCACGCAGAAGACCGGCTGCTCCGGCTCGATCGCGGTGCCGGTCGACGGTGAGCACGACCCGTCCGCGAACGTGTTCGGCGTCTTCGACGCGGAGTACACCGACAACGGCGGGCTCACCTCGCACACCCAGCGGATCCTGCAGCCGCGACACCGTCAGGCCGAGCACTTCGGCGCACAGCAGGGCATCCAGGCCGCGTCGCACGCCGGCGCCGAGGGCGGCCAGACGGTCGGCTTCACCGACGACGGCGACTGGATCTCGTTCAACCCGTACGCGCTGGGCAACGTCACGTCGATCACCGCACGCGTGTCGTCGGCCGGTCCGGGCGGGACGGTCGAGGTGCGCGCCGGGTCGGCGACCGGCACCCTGCTCGGCTCGGTGGCGGTGTCGCCGACCGGCAGCTGGGACACGTTCGCGAACGTCTCGGCGAACCTGACCGCCGGCCCGTCGGGCACCACCACGCTGTACCTGGTGTTCAAGGGTGTCACCGGCCAGGGCAACCTGTTCGACGTCGACGCCGTCACGTTCGGCACGAGCGGCGGGTCATCGTCCACTGTGGAGGGTGAAGCCTTCACGTCGCAGTCCGGTGTGCAGTCGGCGGGGCACGCCGGCGCGAGCGGCGGATTCACGTTGGGGTATATCGAAAACGGCGACTGGGCGGGATACTCGGGGGTGAACACCGCAGGAGCGCGGGCGTTCTCCGCCAGGATCTCTTCCGCGGGCGCGGGCGGCACGATCCAGATCCGGTCGGGCTCGGCGACCGGAACGCTGCTCGGCTCGGTCGCGGTGCCGGTCACCGGCGGCTGGGAAACGTTCCAGACCGTCACCACCACGCTGACCGGCACCGCGAGCGGTCCGCTGTTCCTGGTGTTCACCGGCGGCGCTGGCTCGCTGTTCGACATCGACACGTTCACCATCTCGAGCTGAGAGGGCCGTTATGAGCATGGACATCTCCCGTCGCGCGGTGCTGCGCGGCATCGGTGCCCTCGGCATCGGCGCGGGCGGCCTGGCGGCGTTCCCGTCCGTGGCGGCCGCCGCGCCGCTGACGAAGGTCCTGGTGTTCTCGAAGACCGCCGGGTTCCGGCACGACTCGATCCCCGCGGGCATCGCGGCGATCCGGCAGTTGGGCGGCCAGAACGGGTTCGCGGTCGACGCGACCGAGGACGCCGGCGCGTTCACCACGTCGAACCTGGCGCAGTACCAGGTGGTCATCTGGCTCTCGACCACCGGTGACGTGCTGAACGCCACGCAGCAGACGGCGTTCGAGTCGTACGTGAACGGCGGCGGCGGTTACGTCGGCGTGCACGCGGCGGCGGACACGGAGTACGACTGGGCCTGGTACGGCGGCTGCTGCGGCGCCTACTTCCTGTCCCACCCCGCACAGCAGCAGGCATCGGTGATCGTCGAGGACCGGACGAGCGACGCGACCGCGCATCTGCCGGCGACGTGGAGCCGGTTCGACGAGTGGTACAACTACCGCGCCAACCCACGCGGTTCAGTGAGCGTGCTCATGCGCCTGGACGAGTCGACCTACAGCGGCGGGACCATGGGCGACCACCCGATCACGTGGTGGCACGACGTCGGCAGCGGGCGGGCCTGGTACACCGGCCTCGGCCACACCATCGAGTCCTACTCCGACCCGCTGTACACCCGCATGCTGTTGGGCGGCATCCGGATCGCGGCCAGGGCGACCACGACCCAGCCACCGACCGAGGTCGAGCTGGCGCGGGGCCGTCCGGTCACGGTGTCCAGCGTCGAGTCCGGCACGTACGCCGGCGCCAACGCGGTGGACGGGAACACCGGCACCCGGTGGAGCAGCGCGTTCTCCGATCCACAGTGGATCAGCGTCGACCTCGGCGCGGTGCACCACATCAGCCGCGTCCGGCTGAGCTGGGAGGCCGCGTACGGGCGTGCGTACCGGATCGAGACGTCGAGCGACAACTCGACCTGGGGGTCGGTGTTCACGACGACGACGGGCGACGGCGGCACCGACGACATCGCGGTGAGCGCCGACGCGCGGTACGTCCGGGTGACCGGCACCCAGCGCGGCACGCAGTGGGGCTACTCGCTGTGGGAGCTGTCCGTGCTCGGCACCTGACCTCTACCGCGGGCATGACCCGCATCGGCAACCAGGGTGAACGTGGGCCCTGGTCACGGCCGCGCGCGCTCGCACAGCAGGTGCTGGGCACGTGGTTCGCCTCGCTGGTACGCCAGTAGGGCGACACGCCTGACACGCCACGGCGGAGCGGATACGCTTCGTCCGAGGGGTGATGAGCTGTGAGGCACATTTCCTGGGGCCCCCTCCTGCGGCGACAAGCATCGATCCTGTCGCCGCGTCGATGGGCACTCTGGTCGGTGGCCAGGCGGAGGTGGGTCGGCTTCGCGCTGGTCTGCGAAACCGCGGCCGTCGGCGTGACCGTCACGAGCCTGGCCGTCGATCCGGTACGCGTTCTCGACCTCGTCTGGTTCGCGGCGCTGCTGGCGATGGGGCTCGCACAGGCGGAGATGTGGCGCCAGATCGAGCGCACGCGCCGGTGGATGGGCGGGCAGACCCACATCAACGTCACGTCGATCTGGTGCCTGGCGGGATGCGTGCTGCTCTCCCCGGGCTGGGCCGCACTGCTCGCCGCCGCGCTCTACGCCCATCTGTGGATCCGGGTCTGGCGGCACGTCAACGTCCGCCCGGCACACCGCATCGTGGCGAGCGCCGCCTGGTTCATGCTGGCCGGCTGGGCCGCGGCGGTCATGCTGAGCGCCACCGGCCTCGACAGCCTCACGACCGCGACGCCCGGTCCCCTGCACGACACCGCGGTGGTCGTGGCCGCGGCACTCGTCTTCGAGCTCGTCAACCTGGCCGGCGTCGCCACCAGCATCTACCTGTACATCGAGCGCCCCTCGCTCGCCGACCTCTTCGGCACCCGGGCTGACAACGCGCTCGAGGTCGTGACCCTGTGCCTCGGTGGGCTCGTCGCCACCACCCTGGTCCACCAACCCGCGCTGGTGCTGGTGACGTACCCGCCGCTGGTCCTCCTGCACCGGCAGGTCCTGATCAAGCACCTCGGGGTCGCGGTCGCCACCGACGAGAAGACCGGCGTGTTCAACAACGGCGCCTGGCAGCTCATCGCCGAGCGCGAGCTCGACCGGGCGAGGCGGTCCGCGAGCACCTTCGCCGTCTTCATGGTCGACATCGACCACTTCAAGCGGGTCAACGACACCTACGGACATCTCACCGGCGACGCCGTGCTCGGTGCCGTCGCCTCGACGATCAGCCTCAGCCTCCGCGACGCGGACTCCGTCGGCCGCTTCGGCGGCGAGGAGTTCGTCGTCCTCCTGCCCGACATCGCGCCGGCCGACGTCGACGAGATCGCCGAACGCGTCCGCCACGCCGTCACGCAGCTCGCCGTCCCCATCCGCGACGACACCGTCGAGGACCTCTCCGTCTCGGTCGGCACCGCCGTGTACCCGTATTCGGGCACCGTGCTCGACGGTTTGGTCGACGCCGCCGACGCGGCGCTTCTCCAGGCCAAGCGCACCGGCCGGAACCGCGTCGCCCACGCCGATGGTGCACGCCTCATCCAGGGGTAGGCCGAACGACGCAGTTCCCGAGCGGAATTCGGCCCAACCACGACACCTCCCACCGCCGCGCCGAACGCGACGGCCGTGCCACCGTCACCCGAGCCGACGCCGCACCCCTCACCCGGGGGTAGGCCGAACGACGCAATTCCCAAGCGGAATTCGGCCTAACCGCAACGCTTTCCCGCGTCACTCGCGCGCGGGAAACAAGTGTTGCGTATTGTCACCGGCCTGCGGCGGACTGTTTGTTCGCCACCGCCCCCGAAGCTACGGTTGCGCTGGGACTGGGGCGCGGGTGCGAGGCAAGGGTGGAGGAACTTCGTGAAAGCGGACCGGGTCACATTCCGCGCCGTTTTCGCCGTACGCGAATTCCGGGCGATGTGGGCGGCCGAGGGGTTGTCCCAGGCCGGCGATCAGCTGGCCCGCGTCGCGCTCGCCGTGCTGGTGTACCACCGCACGTCCTCCGCGGCACTCGCCGGACTGACCTACGCGCTCACGCTGGCCCCCTCGTTCCTCGGCGGGGTGTTCCTGTCCGGCCTCGCCGACCGGTTCCCGCGCCGGACGGTCATGGTCGTCGCCGACCTGGTGCGGGCGGCGCTGATCGCGCTGGTCGCGCTGCCCGGGATGCCGTTCTGGGTGCTGTGCGTGCTGGTCGGGCTGGTGTCGTTCGCGCAGGCGCCCTTCAAGGCCGCCCAGCTGGCACTGCTGCCGGACGTGCTGGAGGGCGACAAGTACGTCGTCGGCATGGGTATCCGCACCATCACCATGCAGACCGCGCAGATGCTCGGGTTCGCCGGCGGCGGCGCGCTGCTGGGGTGGCTCAGCCCCTCGACCGCGCTGGTGCTGGACGCGGCCACGTTCGTCGCCTCGGCGTTGTT
>NZ_DASQCC010000025.1:0-13356 GCF_035634895.1 Actinophytocola sp.
GAGAGGCCGTGCACCCCGAGCCGACACCTCCGCCACCCGGGCCGAAGGCCCCGCCAACCCTGAGGACCCTGTCCAGCAGGCCAAGGACTTCTGCCTGCGACTGCTCACCGCTCGGCCCCGGACTCGGGTCGAGCTGGCGCAGGCGTTGGCGCGTAAGGGGTTCGATCCCACCATCGCCGAGCAGGTGTTGGGCCGGCTCGGGGACGTCGGGCTTGTCGACGACGCCGCCTTCGCCGAGGTCTGGGTGCGGTCTCGGCACAACCTTCAGGGGTTGAGCCGGCGGGCGCTTGCTCTTGAGTTGCGGCGCAAGGGGGTTGCCGACGACTCCGCCTCCGAGGCACTGGCGACTGTGGACACCGACGCCGAGGAGGAGCGGGCGCGTCAGCTTGTCCGCAAACGGTTGCGGAGTCTCAGTGGCGCCGACGAGGCCGCGAAGATCCGCAAGCTCGTCGGCATGCTCGCGCGCAAGGGGTACTCCGAGGGGCTCGCCTACCGGGTCGTCAAGGACGAGGTGCGGACCTCTCTGCTCGACGACCTGTTCTGAGACGGGAACGTTCACCCAATCGCAACCTCTTGGATTGTGGGCCTCGATCGGAACTAAAGGTGCCCTTACTTGATCGATAGCGTGATTTCCGCCATGTCATTGAACCACCCGTCAAGCGGGTTGCATTCTGTATACAACCTCCCCTCTTAATCGATGAACCTTCCGTGATCTGGCTTCGTGGCAGGCATTGTCGCCGCACGTGTGGTCGGTCGGTGGGGGTCGGCGCCAGGGAGTACCGTCACCGTGTGGTCGGGGACCTCCTCACGTACAGGCGTGCCCCAGGCCACCTTGTGTACAGGCCGCCGACCGGCGCTTTCCCAGCGTGTGGTACTTCTCCTCTTGCCACCGACGGCAACGTTGGCGGCTCGGCGTCGCCTCGTTCATGGGGACGGCGGCGGAGGTGGCGAACCGTGAGTGCAAACAGGCGATGTCGACCCATCGCCCACCGGGTGTGACCCGCGGAACGCCGCCACTGGTGCAGATCCCCGTTAGTCTCTGACAATCAAATCGTTCTGGAGTCGAGGACAACAATGAAGGCTGGCGTCGCAGCCCCCGGACGGGCGCAAATCCCCGAGCGCACGTATCGGAAGGACCGATGGTGGGGCTGGCCGCTCAGCATGGGCGCGGTTCTGCTCTTCTTCGTGGTCTACGCGACCATCCGCATCTTCATGAACAAGTATTACTGGGCGCCGGGTGAGCACTACCTCACGCCGATCTACTCCCCGTGCCTCAGCGACTCGTGCGTCCCGGGCTCCAGCCACTTCGGCACGCCGCTGCCCGAGGTGCCGGCCTTCCTCCCGATGGCGGTCATCACCTTCATCATCCTCGCCGGGTTCCGGGCCACCTGCTACTACTACCGGAAGACGTACTACCGGTCGTTCTTCCTCTCGCCCGCCGCGTGCGCGGTGCCAGAGCCCCGGGGCAAGTACAGCGGTGAGCGGCGCTTCCCGCTGATCCTGCTGAACTCGCACCGCTACTTCTTCTACCTCGCCCTGATCTTCGCGCTGGTCAACGTCTACGACGCGGTGCTGTCCTTCCACGGCAAGGACGGCGGGGTCGGCATGGGCCTCGGCACGGTCATCATCCTGATCAACGTGGCCGCGCTCTCCATGTACACACTCTCCTGCCACGCCTGCCGGCACATCATGGGCGGCAAGCTGAAGAGCTTCTCCGACCACCCGATCCGGTACCGCTACTGGCAGTTCGTGTCGAAGATCAACCCCAAGCACGGCCAGTGGGCGATGATCTCGCTCTTCACGGTGATCTTCACCGACGCGTACATCATGTCGGTCTCCGCCGGCTGGATCACCGATCTGCGGATCTTCAACTAAAGACTCGAGAAGGACTCATGGTTCAGGTTCAGGTCGAACGCTTCGACTACGACGTCGTCGTCATCGGCGCAGGTGGCGCCGGGCTCCGTGCCGCCATCGAGGCCCGGCAGCAGGGCAAGCGGACCGCGATCATCTCGAAGTCGCTGTTCGGCAAGGCCCACACCGTCATGGCCGAGGGCGGCTGTGCCGCCTCGATGGGCAACGTCAACGAGAAGGACAACTGGCAGGTCCACTTCCGCGACACCATGCGTGGCGGGAAGTTCCTCAACAACTGGCGGATGGCCGAGCTCCACGCCAAGGAGGCCCCGGAGCGGGTCTGGGAGCTGGAGACCTACGGTGCGCTGTTCGACCGCACCAAGGACGGCAAGATCAGCCAGCGCAACTTCGGCGGCCACACCTACCCCCGCCTCGCGCACGTCGGTGACCGCACCGGCCTCGAGATGATCCGCACCATGCAGCAGAAGATCGTCTCGCTGCAGCAGGAGGACTACGCCGAGTACGGCGACTACGAGGCCAAGCTCAGGGTCTTCTCCGAGTGCACCGTCACCGAGCTGATCAAGGACGGCGACCGCATCGCGGGCGCCTTCGCCTACTGGCGCGACTCCGGCAAGTTCGTGCTGTTCGAGGCGCCGGCCATCGTGCTGGCGACCGGCGGCATCGGCAAGTCCTTCAAGGTCACCTCGAACTCCTGGGAGTACACCGGCGACGGCCACGCCCTGGCGCTGCGCGCCGGCGCGACGCTGATCAACATGGAGTTCGTCCAGTTCCACCCGACCGGCATGGTCTGGCCTCCGTCGGTCAAGGGCATCCTCGTCACCGAGGGTGTGCGCGGCGACGGCGGCGTGCTCAAGAACTCCAAGGGCGACCGGTTCATGTTCGGGTACGTCCCGGACGTGTTCAAGGGCCAGTACGCGGAGACCGAGCAGGAGGCCGACGGCTGGTACAACGACCAGGACAACAACCGTCGCACGCCGGACCTGCTGCCCCGCGACGAGGTCGCCCGCGCGATCAACTCCGAGGTCAAGGAGGGTCGCGGCTCACCGCACGGCGGCGTGTTCCTGGACATCGCGAGCCGCCTGCCGGCCGACGAGATCAAGCGCCGCCTGCCGTCGATGTACCACCAGTTCAAGGAACTGGCCGATGTGGACATCACGTCGCAGCCGATGGAGGTCGGGCCGACCTGCCACTACGTCATGGGTGGCGTCGAGGTCGACCCGGACACCACGTCGTCGGCCGTGCCCGGGCTGTTCGCGGCCGGTGAGGTCGCCGGCGGCATGCACGGCTCCAACCGGCTGGGCGGCAACTCGCTCTCCGACCTGATCGTGTTCGGCCGCCGGGCCGGGCTGGGCGCGTCCGAGTACGTCGACTCCCTCGACCAGAAGCCGAAGATCTCCGAGTCCGATGTGGACGACGCGGCCAGGCGGGCGACGATCCCGTTCGACTGGCCCGGTAACGGGCAGGCGGAGAACCCGTACTCGATCCACGCCGAGCTGCAGCAGTCGATGAACGACCTGGTCGGCATCATCCGCAAGCAGGAGGAGATCCAGCAGGCGCTGGACAAGCTGGCGGAGCTGAGGCTGCGTGCCAAGAGCATCGCCGTCGAGGGCCAGCGCGAGTTCAACCCCGGCTGGCACCTCGCGCTCGACCTGCGCAACATGCTGCTGGTCAGCGAGTGCGTCGCCAAGGCGGCCCTGATCCGCACGGAGAGCCGCGGCGGCCACACCCGCGACGACTTCCCGGCCATGGACGCCGGCTGGCGCAACAGGCTCCTGGTGTGCGAGGTCGACGGCGAGGGCGCGAAGGTCACGCCGAAGGACCAGGTGCCGATGCGCGAGGACCTGCTCGAGCTCTTCGAGGTGTCCGAGCTGGAGAAGTACTTCACCGACGACGAACTGGCCGCCCACCCGCAGAGGAGTGGATCGTGAGCGGAGCTTGCGGAGCGAACCATCAGTATGCAGGCGAGGAGACGGCGTGAGCTACAAGGCCAACTTCAAGGTCTGGCGCGGCGACGCCGAAGGCGGGGACGTCCAGGACTACACCGTCGAGGTCAACGAGGGTGAGGTCGTCCTCGACATCATCCACCGCCTACAGGCCACGCAGGCGCCGGACCTCGCGGTGCGCTGGAACTGCAAGGCGGGCAAGTGCGGCTCGTGCTCCGCGGAGATCAACGGCATGCCGCGCCTGATGTGCATGACCCGCATGTCGGTGTTCTCGGAGACCGAGACGATCACCGTCACCCCGCTGCGCACGTTCCCGGTCATCCGTGACCTGGTCACGGACGTCTCGTACAACTACCAGAAGGCTCGCGAGATCCCGTCGTTCGCGCCGCCGAAGAACGTCGGTCTCGGCGAGTACCGGATGAAGCAGCAGGACGTCGAGCGCTCGCAGGAGTTCCGCAAGTGCATCGAGTGCTTCCTCTGCCAGAACACCTGTCACGTCATCCGTGACCACGAGGAGAACAAGGAGAACTTCGCGGGGCCGCGTTACCTGATGCGCGTCGCGGAGCTCGACATGCACCCGCTGGACACGGCCGACCGCGTGCGCGAGGCGCAGGAGGAGCACGGCCTCGGGTACTGCAACATCACCAAGTGCTGCACGGAGGTCTGCCCGGAGCACATCAAGATCACGGACAACGCGTTGATCCCGATGAAGGAACGCGTGATCGACGAGAAGTACGACCCGGTGGTATGGCTGGGCAACGCGCTCTTCCGGCGCAAGTCCCGTCGCTGAGGCCGGCCCCGGTGGGGTAGGCGAAGGCCGAGTGGTCAGGCGCGATCGAACGGTCCGCGCCTTCCACTCGGCCTACTCTGCTTTTCGGGCCAGTAGAAAGGCCTGCGGGGTGCGTTCGCCTTCCCGTGCCACGCGGACGACGTGCGTCTCCACCGGCGCTCCTGCCGCGGCCAGCAGCTCCGCCAGGTGCTCCGGCCGGCGGCGGTGGAACACCAGGTCCAGCTCGTGGCCGAGTGCGGACGTCATGTGCATCGGCTCGTCACCCACCTGGAAACCCAGCAGCAGGTGACCCCCTGGCCGTACGACCCGTGCCAGTTCGGCCAACGCCGCCGGCAGCAGCTCATCCGGCACGTGGATCGTCGAGTACCACGTCATCACCCCACCGAAGGTGTTGTCGGGGTGGGGGAGTTCGAGCATCGAGCCGGTCTCGAACCGCACGCTCGGCAGGTGTTCGCGGGCCACTTCGAGCATGCCCGGTGACAGGTCCAGACCGGACACGTCCACGCCCAGCCTGACCAGCTCCGCCGTTGCCAGGCCGGTGCCACAGCCGACGTCGAGTACCGGTCCGTCCACGAGCGACGCGAACAGGCCGAGCACCGAGAGCTCGACCGGCATGCCGGCCAGCTCGTCCTTGAAGTGCAGCGCATACGACTCGGCCACCCGGTCGTAGGACGTCCGGGTGGCCGAGAGGAAGTCAGGCACTGGCAGCGGCTCCGGCGCCGCCCGCACCCGCGTCGCCGGCCAGCACCAGCTGGTTCGACTTCGTGCCGCCGTCGTCCAGGTCGATGTGCTTCTTGCTGCGCCGTTCCCGCTTCTGCAGGTAGTTCGCCAGCCAGGCAAGCAGCAGGCACATGCCGATGTAGATGGCGGCCACCACGATCGCGACCGGGATGAACGGGCGGGCGAACTGGCCCTGGCCGCCGTAGAACTGGGCGAAGTGCAGCAGCTCGTCGTAGGTGATGAGGAAGCCGAGCGCGGTGTCCTTCAGTAGCACCACGAGCTGGCTGATGATCGTCGGCATCATCGAGCGCAGTGCCTGCGGCAGCAGGATCAGCACCATCACCTGCGTCTTGCGCATCCCCAGCGCGTACGCGGCCTCGGACTGGCCACGCGGCAACGCCATGATGCCGGCGCGGAACACCTCCGCCAGCACCGAACCGTTGTACAGCATGAGACCCAGCACCACGGCCGTGTACGCCGACATCTTGACGCCGACCGTCGGCAGGCCGTAGTAGAACAGGAACATCAGGATCAGCAACGGGATCGCGCGGAACAGCTCCACGACGAACGCGGACACCGCCTGGATCGGCTTGTGCTCCGAGAGCCGCCCGGCCGCGAACACGGCACCGAACAGCAGCGCCAGCACCGCACCCAGCGCGAACGCCTTCAGCGTCGCCAGCACCGCGGTGCCCAGCTGCTCCTGGACGTAGGTGTACTCGATCCACTCCCACTTCCGGCCGTCGAACTGGCCGGTGTCGTAGAACCGCCAGGCGACGAAGCCCACGAGCCCGGCGAGCACGAGAGTGCCGATCACCGCCAGCAGGCGGTGCCGGACGCGGGCGCGTGGGCCGGGGGTGTCGAAGAGGACGTTGCTCATCGGGCCACGCTCCACCGCTTCTCGAGGGTTCGCTGCGCCATCGTCAGCACCAGCACCAGCACCACGAAGCCCAGGGACACCCACGCCAGGCCGGCCAGCTGGTTCTCACCGTCGTCGGACAGGATCGACCGGATCCGGCCGGCCTCGGCGACCGAGAAACCGGCGGCGATGGTGGTGTTCTTCAGCAGGGCGATCAGCGTGCTCACCAGTGGTGGCACCACCGACCGCAGTGCCTGCGGGAGGATGATCTGCGACAGCGACTGGCCGAACGTCAGGCCGAGCGCGCGGGCCGCCTCCGCCTGCCCCAGCGGCACAGTGTTGATGCCGGACCGGACGACCTCGCAGATGAACGCCGCCGTGTACACGGTCAGTGCGACGACCGCCGCCGTGAAGTAGGACAGCTTGAGGATCTTCAGGTACGGGTAGGCGAAGACGAAGAACAGGAACACGAGCGTCAGCGGGGTGTTCCGCACGACGGTCACGTACAGGGTGCCCGCCGCCCGGAACACCGGCACGGGGCTGACCCGCAGCATCGCCAGGATCATGCCGAGCACGAGCGCCGCGACACCGGCGAGCAGGAACAACTCGATCGTGGTGAGGAAGCCGTCGCGGAACAACGGCCAGTAGTCGATCAGTATGTTCATCGGGCCTTCTTCCCCGCTGTGTCGAATTGGGTCGCTTCGCTCATGCCAGTCAACGAAGGTGGGTGGTCACCACCTTGGGCGACCACCCACCATCAGGGTTGAGTCAGTACCGCTCGATATCGGGCGGCGACGCCTTCGAGTTGGACTTGCCGAGCGTGCTGTCGTAGATGTCCTGCCAGGTGCCGTCGTCGATGGCCGTCTGCAGGATGTCGTTCACCTTGTCCCGCAACGCCTTGTCGTCGTGCGGCAGGCCGATGCCGTACGGCTCCTTGGAGAACGGCTTGCCGACGACCTTCAGGTTGTCCGGGTCCTGCGCCGCGAAGCCCTTGAGGATCGCGTCGTCGGTGGTGACCGCGTCGACCTCGCTGTTGGTCAGCTTCTCGACACACTGCGAGTAGGCCTGGAACTCGACGATGTTCTCCGGCTGGGTCAGCTGCTCGTCACGGACCCGCTGGATCGGCGTGGAGCCGGTCACCGAGCAGACCTTCTTGCCCTTGAGGGTGTCCTTGCCCGTGATGGTGTTGTCGTCCTTGCGCACCAGCAGATCCTGGCCGGCGACGAAGTACGGGCCGGCGAAGGAGATCTGCTCCTTGCGCTTGTCGTTGATCGTGTAGGTGCCGACGTAGTAGTCGACGTCGCCGTTGGTGATGGCGGCCTCACGACCGGCGGACTGCACGGTCTTGAACTCGACCTTCTTCTCGTCGAAGCCGAGCTTCGCGGCGACCAGGCGCGCGATCTCGATGTCGAAGCCGGAGTACTCGCCGGTGGTCGGGTCCTTGTAGCCGAGGTAGGGCTGGTCTTCCTTGACACCGATGACGATCTTGCCGTTCTTGGTGATCCGGTCGAACGTCGGCGACCCCTCGACCTTGACGTTCTCGGCCACCTTCTGCGTCGTGGAGGGGCCACCGGTCGCGTCGTTCGTCGGCGTGCCCTCCTTGCCGCATGCGGTCAGGGCGAGGCCGCCGACCAGCAGCCCGATCGCCAGGGAACGAACCCTCATCGTTACTTCTCTCCTGCTCTTGTGGTCAGGCGGCGCGGGCGAGCACGCCGCGGCAACACATCCTCAGTGAGTGAGGATCTTTCCTAGGAAGTCCTTCGCCCGGTTGGACTTCGGCGCCGAGAAGAACTCCTGTGGCGTCGAGTCCTCGACGATCTCGCCGTCGGCCATGAACACCACCCGATGCGCCGCGTTGCGTGCGAAACCCATCTCGTGGGTGACGACCAGCATCGTCATGCCCTCCTTCGCGAGGGTGGTCATGACGTCCAGCACTTCGTTGATCATCTCGGGGTCCAGCGCGGAGGTCGGCTCGTCGAAGAGCATCACCTTCGGCTTCATGGCGAGGGCCCGGGCGATCGCGGCGCGCTGCTGCTGTCCGCCGGAGAGCTGAGCAGGGTACTTCTGTGCCTGGTTGGCGATACCCACGCGTTCGAGCAACTCCATCGCCGTCCGCTTCGCCTCGGGCTGCGCGACCTTGCGCACCTTGACGGGGGCGAGCATGACGTTGTCGAGGATCGTCTTGTGCGCGAAGAGGTTGAACGACTGGAACACCATGCCGACGTCCGCCCGAAGGGTCGCGAGCTCCTTGCCCTCGGCCGGTAGCGGCTTGCCGTCGATCTCGATCTGGCCCGCGTTGATCGGCTCGAGGCGGTTGATCGAGCGGCACAGCGTCGACTTGCCGGAGCCGGACGGCCCGAGCACGACGACCACCTGGCCGCGCGGCACCTCGATGTTGATGTTCTTGAGCACGTGGAGCTGCCCGAAGTACTTGTCCACCTCGACCATGCGGATCATGGGGGTGTCCGCAGCCGCCTCGGTCATCCATCCTCCAACGTGCGTGTGTTACACCAGGCGTTCGAGAGACTACTGGCCCGGTGATGGGCGAAACCTACCCCCACCAGAAGCGAAGTTCATGCCTGTTTGACCACTCCCAAGGTCTCAATGCGGTCACGCGTACTCTCGACCATTGAGATGAGCACTCGCACATACCAGGTACGCACGTTCGGCTGCCAGATGAACGTGCACGACTCCGAGCGGCTGGCCGGCCTGCTCGAAGACGCTGGCTACACGCCGGCCTCCGGTGACGGCGTCCCGGACGTCGTCGTGCTGAACACGTGCGCCGTCCGGGAGAACGCGGACAACAAGCTGTACGGCAACCTTGGCCACCTGCGGCCGACGAAGCTCGCGAACCCCGGCATGCAGATCGCCGTCGGCGGCTGTCTCGCGCAGAAGGACCGCGGCGAGATCGTCAGGAAGGCGCCGTGGGTGGACGTGGTGTTCGGCACGCACAACATCGGCGCGCTGCCGGTGCTGCTGGACCGCGCACGGCACAACTCCGATGCCCAGGTGGAGATCCTGGAGTCACTCGAGACGTTCCCCTCGACGCTGCCCGCGCGCCGCGACTCGGCCTACAGCGGCTGGGTGTCGGTGTCGGTGGGGTGCAACAACACCTGCACGTTCTGCATCGTGCCCTCCTTGCGGGGCAAGGAGAAGGACCGCCGGCCGGGTGACGTGCTGGCCGAGGTCTCGGCGTTGGTCGCCGAGGGTGTCCTCGAGGTCACCCTGCTGGGGCAGAACGTGAACTCCTACGGCGTCGAGTTCGGCGACCGGCACGCGTTCGGCAAGCTGCTGCGTGCCTGCGGTTCCGTCGCGGGCCTCGAGCGGGTCCGGTTCACCTCGCCGCACCCCAAGGACTTCACGTCCGACGTCATCGCCGCGATGGCCGAGACGCCGAACGTGTGTCACCAGCTGCACATGCCGCTGCAGTCCGGTTCGGACCGGGTGCTGAAGGCGATGCGGCGGTCCTACCGGCAGGCCCGGTACCTGTCGATCATCGACGAGGTGCGGGCCGCGATGCCGGACGCCGCGATCACGACGGACATCATCGTCGGCTTCCCCGGTGAGACGGAAGAGGACTTCGAGGAGACGCTGAACGTCGTGCGGGCGGCCCGTTTCTCGTCCGCGTTCACGTTCCAGTACTCGAAGCGGCCCGGCACGCCGGCCGCCGTACTGCCCGACCAGCTACCGAAGGAGGTGGTCCAGGAACGCTTCGACCGGCTCGTCGCGGTGCAGGAGGAGGTGTCCTGGGCGGCCAACAAGGCGTTGGTGGGGACGCGGGTCGAGCTGCTGGTGTCGGCGGGCGAGGGACGCAAGAACGCGGACACGCACCGAATGTCGGGTCGTGCCCGCGACGGCCGCCTGGTCCACTTCACGCCGGGTGCCGTCGACGTCCGGCCGGGCGACGTGGTCGAGACGGTGATCACCTACGGCGCCCCGCACCACCTGGTGGCCGACGGCGAGCCGGTGTCGCACCGGCGAACCCGCGCGGGGGACAACTACGAGGAGGGCATCCGGCCGCGGACGTCCGGCGTCGGCCTCGGCCTGCCGTCGTTCGGCCCGCCGGCGCCCGCGAGTGAGCCGGTGGGTGGATGCGCGGTCCGATGACGGATTCCGAAAGGCCTTCCGAGCCTGCCGGCGAGGACGACCAGCTGCGTGCGGAGATCAACGAGGTCGGCCGCCGGGCGTCCCGCACGGTCGAGCTGGGTGGCCGCGCGCTGGTGATCGCGGTGGCGGTGTTCGTCCTGCTGGTGGGCCTGGTCCTGCCGTGGATGAACGGCTCGTCGGGTCTCGAGGTCCTGATCGGCCACGAGACCGGCAAGGCGTCGATGGTCCCGCGCCTGTTCTCACTGACCTCGGCGCTGTTCGGCGTGGTGACGTCGGCCCTGGCCCTGATCACCCGCCGCTGGGTACTCGCCTGGGCCGGCGCGGCCGGCGGCTGGTTCGCCTCGGTCGACGGCCTGCTGGCGATCTGGTCCCGCCAGTCCTCCGGCAACACCCCAGGCATCGGCCTGATCATCGCCGTGGTCGCCATGGTCGCGATCTCCATCCAATGGTTCCGAACCGCCGCCTCCCGCACCTAACCCTCGCGAGTCGCGCGTTCAAACATCGCGAGTCCCGCGTTCGAACACACTGAGATGCGGTTTCGCCCAGAGCTTGGTGTACCCACGGCTCCTGGTGTGCACGAAAACGCAACTCGGTGTGTCTGAACGCGGGACTCGGTATGTGTGAACGCGGGACTCGCGAGGGGTTAGCGGCTGGCTACTGCGTTCTCGGCTGCGGTGAGCCACTCGCGCCACTGGGCGGCCTGGGCTTCCGCCTGTTGGGCGCGGCGCTTGTCGCCGGCCGCGCGGGCCTTGGCGGCCTGGGCCTCGTACTGTTCCACCCGCTCGCGGAACTGTGCGGCCCGTGCCTCGGCCTCCGGGTCGGTGCGGCGCCACTGGGCGTCGGCGGCCTGGCGGACCTTCTCCTCGATCGACCGCAGGCGGCCTTCCAGCTCCCGGATCCGTTCGCGCGGGACCTTGCCGATGGCGTCCCACCGCTCCTGGACGCGGTGCAGCTGCGCCCGCGCGGCGTCGAGGTCGGCGGCGGGGTTGATCTTCTCCGCCTCGGCCAGCAACGCCTCCTTGGCCTTGCCGTTCTCGATCAGCTCGGCGTCCCGCTCGTCGAACACCGAGGACCGGCGGGCGAAGAACTTGTCCTGCGCGGCGCGGAACTGCTGCCACAGCGTGTCGTCCGCCTCCTTGGGCGCCCGGCCCGCCGCCTTCCACTCGACCATCAGCTCGCGGTAGGCCGCGGCCGTGGCGGCCCAGTCGTCGGAGTCGGACAGCTCCTCGGCCTGGCGCACCAGCTCCTGCTTGCGTTCCTTCGACGTCGCGCGCTGGCGGTCCAGGTCGGCGAAGTGCGAGCCGCGGCGCCGGTTGAACGTGTCGCGGGCCTTGGAGAACCGCTTCCACAGCACGTCGTCGGTCTTGCGGTCGACGCCCTTGACCGTCTTCCACTCGTCGAGGATCGCGCGGAGTCGGTCACCCGCGGCCTTCCACTGGGTGGAGGACTCGGCGATCTTCTCGACCTCCTCCACCAGCTCCTGCTTGCGCCCGGTCGCGGCCTGGCGAGCCTCGTCGCGCGCGTGCTTGACCGAGTCGACGGCCTCCTGCGCCCGCGCGAGCACGTGGTCGATCCTGGCCTGCAACGCCTCGAGGTCCCCGACGAGCGCGGCGTCGGTCAGGCTGTCCTTGATGTGCTTCGCGCTGGTGAGGCTGTGCTTCGGGTCGCCGGAGCCGGCCTTGAGCCTGGCCTCCAGCAGCTCGACCTCGGTGCGCACGTCGTCGAACCGGCGCGCGTAGTGCGCGAGCCCCTCGGCCGGCTCACCCGCCTGCCACGACCCGATCGCGCGGTCCCCGTCCGCCGTCTTGACGTACACGGTCCCGTCGGCGTCGACCCGGCCCCACTTCTCGGGGTGTGTCGACGCCGCGGGAATCGGCGGGGCCGCGGGAGTCGGCGCGGAGGGCAGCGGCGCAGGGGCGGCCGATTCGTCCGTCGTGGTGTTGGTTTCCTTGTCCGGCATGGCCCGTTCCTCCCGCTGGCGTGCCCGCGTCAACGCGGGCGCCCCGCTCCCGCGGGGCCTGGCACTCTTCGCGTCGCGCGCGCGATGTCGCACGGCGCACGCGCGCATTCAAACAGGTCACGCCGCGCCTGGGTACTCCAGCGGGGACACTGGATCGACACCGGCAGCACAGGGTGACGCCATGAGCCCGGAGAGTTCACATCGGTGGGTGAACAGATAGCCTCGGGCTCGTGATCGTCCGTGCCGGCGTCGTGCCGCATCCGCCGCTACTGGTGCCGGAACTCGTCGGCGGCACGGACGACGACGTGACCGCCGTTCGGTCGGCGTGTCTGGCCGTCGCGACCCGTCTGACCAGCGCCGCGTCACGCTGGGTGGCCGTCGGCTCCGGCCCCGCGGGGGTGCTCGGCCCGTCCGCCGCCGGCACGTTCGCCGGCTTCGGCGTCGACGTGCCGGTGCGCATGAGCGCCGCCGCGACCGGATCGCCCGATCCGGCGATGCCGTTGTCCGCCCTGGTAACAGCCTGGTTACGGGAACAGGCCGGCGCGACCGATGTGATCATGCACGTCATACCACCTGACCTGCCGTCCGAGGACTGTTTCGCGCTGGGCGAACGGCTCGCCGGCGACCCGGCGCCGGTCGGCCTCCTCATCGCGGGGGACGGCTCCCACCGGCACGGCGACCGTTCCCCCGGGCGGCCGGACGACCGCGCCGGCCCGTTCGACGACGCCGTGCACGAGGCACTCCGCGACGCCGACGCCGGTGCGTTGCGGGCACTCGACCCGAAGCTCGCCGACGAGCTGGGCGCCGCCGGCCGCGCGCCGTGGCAGGTCCTCGCCGGAGCCATGGGCCGGGGCCGCTGGACGGCCGACGCGCGGCTGCTCGTCCCGTTCGGGGTGGCCTACCATCTCGCCGTGCTGGACCCCGTCCCATGAGCGAGCCGTCGCGGCCGATCGCCGTCGTCGGCCCGACCGCCGCCGGCAAGTCCGCGCTGGCCATCGCGCTGGCGGAGGAGCTGGGGGGCGAGGTCGTCAACGCCGACGCGATGCAGCTCTACCGCGGTATGGACATCGGCACCGCCAAGGTCACGCCCGCCGAGCGCCGCGACGTC
>NZ_DASQCC010000026.1:0-68752 GCF_035634895.1 Actinophytocola sp.
GCCACCGGTCTCGTCGTCGTCCTCGGTCCCGCCCTCGACGAAGCCAGAGGTGCCGGCGGACGGCGCCAGGGCACTGATCGACGCGCTCACCGCGGCGGAGCAGGCGGCCGCGGACCTCGTGCCGTCCGTGCCCAGGTACCGGGCCGGGATGCTCGGGTCGGTCGCCGCCGGGTGCGCGAGCCTGCGGGTGGTCCTGTCATGACCTCTCCGTCGCAGCGGCCGGCGTCACTGGACGGCGACGCGGCCTCGGCCACCCAGGACGCGCTCGGCGCCGAGCACGCCACGCTGTGGGTGTACGGGCTGGTGAGCGCGTTCCTGTCGGACGCGTACAAGGCCTCGGCGCTGACGGCCAAGAACACGCACCGCGCGCGCCGGGACGCGACCGAGCTGCTGCTCTCCGGGGCGGGGCAGGCGCCCAGGTCCGCCGAGCCCGCCTATGTGCTGCCGCAGCCGGTGACCGACTCCGCGTCTGCGGTCGCGGCGATCGTGGTCGCCGAGGCGGAGGCGACCGTCGCCTGGCGTGCCGTGCTGGAACGGACGGACGACAAGCAGCTGCGGGCGCTCGCGCTCGGCGGACTGACCGAGTCGGCGGTGTGGGCCACCCGGTGGCGGATCGCCGGGGGCCAGTCGCCGGCCACGCCCCCGATGCCGGGCAAGCCCGGCTGACCGTGGTCGGCCTCGGTCAGCCCGACCCGGCGTCGACCTGGCCGGCGAGACTCAGCGCGTCCTCGCACACGTCGTCCAGGGCGTCCTGGTCGGCGGTCTTGTCGCCGCTCCTGTCCTTCGGGGCGAAGTCCGACTCGACGATGACGACCTCCTTGCCGGTCTGCTTGGACTTGTAGCCGTCGTTCGCGCTCAGCGTCTTCAGCCCGTCGATCTTGACGACGCCGTCGCGGACCACGTCGCTGACGTTGCCGGAGCCGTTCTTGTCGGTGAGCTGACGCAGCTGGTCGGCCTTGTCCGCGTCCCGCATGACGACCACCGAGACCGACGTGTAGACCGTCCGCCCCTTGTAGTCGGCGACGAACAGCTGCCTGGACAGGTGGTCGCAGGGGGTGTTGGTCAGGAACGTCCTGGTGGCGTCGTACGCGTGCTTGGCGCAGTCGTCGACTGTGTCCGGTCTGGGCATGTCCTTGTGCGGCTCGAACTTGTAGACGCTCGGTGGGGCCTGGGTGCCGCTCTGGCCGGCGCCGTCCGAGGGCGTCGAGCCCGAGTCGTCGGTGATGTAGAACCAGATCAGGCCGGACACGACCGCGACGGCGACCAGGCCGGCGGCCCGCAGCGCCCACTGCATGGTCTTGTTCGGCGGGGGCGGTGGCACGTCCCCCTGCCGGAACTGGATGGGCGGCGGCCGTTCCGGTCGCTGTGGACCGTTGTTGGGCCACTGTTGCCCTGGGCGGTATGGAGCCGACACGGAAGGCACGGTAACCGCCCACACGCCGGCGAACCAGGCGAGGTCCCGGTTACGCCGCCGCCGTCATCTGCTAGCCACCGCGCCGAGCACGCGGTCGACGTCGTCCTCGGTGTTGTAGAGATGGCAGGACAGGCGCGTCCGGCCGGCGCGGACGCTGCTGACCACGCCGGCTCGGGCGAGCCGTTCGACCTGCCGATCGGTCAGTTCGAGGGCGACGATCGCGGAACCGGTACCGGGGAGGCCGAGGCCGGCGCGGACCAGGTCGGCCAGGCGGACGCAGTGGTCGCGCACCTGGGTCAGGTCGAGCGTGCCGAGCCACTCGGTGGCCACGGCGGCGCCGACCTGGCTGAACCACACGGGCGAGAGGTCGAGGCCGCGTGGCCCGTCCGCGAGGCGCAGCGGCAGGCCGTAGACGGCGGTCCATGGGTCCTCGCCGGCGTACCAGTTGGCGTCGTGCGGGACGGGCGCCGGCGCGTCCGCGTGGACGGCCAGCCAGGCCGCGCCACGCGGCGCGAACAGCCACTTGTAGCTAGCGCCGACGACGTAGGCGGCCCAGTCGAGGCGCAGCGGCAGCCAGCCGGCGGCCTGGCTGACGTCGAGGAGCGCGGGTGTGCCGGCCTCGCGGAGGGCGTCCAGGTCCACGATCGCGCCGTCGGCGGACTGGACGACGCTCACCGCGACGAGGTCGTGGTCGGCCGCGGCGTCGAGCAGCCGGTCGTGTGGCACCTCGGTCACCGTGACCCCCCTCTTCTGTTGCGCGGCGAAGGGGAAGGTCACACTGGTGAACTCGTTGCCGACGGTCAGGACACGGGTCCCGTCCGGCACGCTCGCCGCGACGAGCCCGACCAGCTGGGACACGCTCGCCCCGCTCGCGACGCGGTCCGGCGTCACCCCGACAAGGCCGGCCCAGCCCGCCCTGGCCGCGGTGACGTACCTGTCGTACTGGGGCGGCCGCGCGCCCCCACGCCCCCACTCCGCGACGGCCTCGGCCACCGCGCCGACGACGGCGGCCGAGGGGATGCCGATGCTCGCCGTGTTCAGGTAGCCGTCGGGGACGTCGAACCGCTCGCCGTGAGCCGTGCGTTGGACCATGAGCTAATAACAGCATGGAGACCACCGAGATCCAGGTGCGGACCGGCGGCCGGGAGGTCGTGCACGACCTGACCCGGGAGTGCGAGAAGTTCCTGTCCGGCGTCGACGCGGGCGACGGCCTGCTGAACGTGTGGGTGCCGCACGCGACGGCGGGCCTCGCGATCATCGAGACGGGTGCGGGCAGCGACGACGACCTGCTCGCCGCCCTGCGTGACCTGCTGCCGGCCGACGACCGCTGGCGGCACCGGCACGGCTCACCCGGTCACGGGCGGGACCACGTGCTGCCCGGGCTGGTCCCGCCGTCCACCACCGTGCCCGTCGTCGGCGGCCGGCTCGCGCTCGGCACCTGGCAGTCGATCTGCCTGGTCGACACGAACGTGGACAACCCGACGCGGACGGTCCGCCTCAGCTTCCTGAGCTGAACGGGGTCGCCGCGCTCGTCGTGCCGACCAGCTCACGCGCCTCTGTCGGCGCCGCCGCGGGCCGCCCGCGCACCGGCCACAGCAGCACGACGAGCCCGACCACCGCCATCGACGCGAGGACGAGCACGCCGTCGCGCACGTCCGGCGCGTCGGACACGCCCTGCAGGAGGCTGCGCAGCCCCTCGGTCGAGAACCGGAACGGCGTCCACGACCACAGGAGTGTCCGGTAGGCCGGGTCCAGCATCTCCGGCACGGTGCCGGCGGCCGCGGGCGCGAGCAGGTACATCGGCCCGAGGATGGCCGCGGCACGCAGGTGGAGGAGGCGCAGCAGGGCGCCCTGGACGGCCGCGAACGCGACGCCGGTGAGCAGGAGGAAGCCGACCACCTCCGTACTGACGGGAATCGACGAGTCCCACAGTTTCAGCAGGCCGATGACCACCCCGGTGGCCAGGACGCTGACCGACACGACCAGGGTCAGCCGGGCGGTGGTCGTCGGCCGGCGGCCGCGCTGGACCACGAGCAGCGCGAACGCCATCGCGCCGACCAGGCCGGCGATCCACAGCAGAGCGCTCGCGGCGAGCGGCGCGGTGCGGCCGGCCGTGGTGACCGGGTGCACGGTCGCCATCTTCGGCGGCGCGACCTCGATCGTGGGCTGCGGCTGGGCGAGCGCGCCGAGGAGGCCCTGGGCGGCGCCGGTCAGCACCTGCTGCGCGACCTGCGTGCCCTGCGGGTTGACCGCGCCCGAGGTCACGATGGTGATGGCCGGGCCCCGGCCGATCTCGAGGATGCCGTAGACGTCCTTGTCGTCGAGCAGGTCGCGGGCGTGCGCGGGGTCGGTGACCGTCCAGTCGACGGCGTCGCCGCCGTGCGAGGCGACCTGGTTTGCGGCCTGCCGCAGCGCGGGGTCGTCCGGTGCGGCGACGGCGAGGGGCAGGTGATCGGGTGCGACGGTGGCCTGCGCGCCGAAGGTGAGCAGGCCGAGCACGGTGGCGACCACCGCCCCCACCAGGCCGAGCCCCAACGCGACCGTGGCCGGGTTACGCATGTTGCCTCAATTCATCGGACAAAGAATTAATTGACCGTACGGTACGCCCGTCCCGCACAATGGGTCAACCCGTGTTGAATTACGGGTCGCATGTCACGATGACCGGGTGAGAACGCTCGTGCTGTGGGACATCGACCTGACGCTCGTGGACTACTCCGGCATCGGCCGGCGCTGGTACGCCGAGGCGCTGGCCACCGTGGTCGGGGTGCCGCTGAAGCACCTGCCGTCGTTCCCGGGCCGGACCGAGCGGTCGCTGGCGCGGGAGTTCCTCACCGCGCACGGCATCGAGCACTCGGACGAGCGGGTGGAGCACTTCTTCGCCGCGCTCACGGAACAGGCGGAGCAGGACCGGCCGGCCCTGCCGTCACTGGGCCGGGCGCTGGCGGGCGCCCCGGAGATCCTGTCCGAGCTGGGCGCCCGCGAGGACGTGGTCCAGTCCCTGGTGACCGGCAACCTGCCGGTGCTGGCGAACTACAAGCTGGCCGCGTTCGACCTGCACCACCACATCGACTTCGAGACCGGCGGCTACGGCTCCCTGTCCGAGCACCGCCACGACCTGGTGGCGGCCGCGATCACCCAGTCCTCGGCGAAGCACGGCCGGTTCGAGTCGGTGGTGGTCGTCGGCGACACCCCCCACGACGTGGCCGCGGGCCTACACCACGGAACGACGACCGTGGGCGTCGCCACGGGCCGCTTCACCGCCGACCAGCTGGCGGAGTCGGGCGCCCACGTCATCCTCCCCGACCTGTCGGACACCCCGGCCGTGGCCCGCGCCCTGCTCCCCTGACCCACCCTCCACCCCACGACGAGGCATGGCACCGACGATGTCGGTGCCATGCCGTAGCGTCGAAACCGGGGCCGGAGGCCAACCGGCTACTCGCCGACCAGCTCGGTCAGGTGCCGTACCGCGTCGTCGACGGCGACCTCGGTGCGCTCGCCGGTCCGCCGGTCCTTGACCTCGACGACCCCGTTCGCGAGCCCACGCCCGACGACCACGATCGTCGGCACGCCGATGAGGTCCGCGTCCGCGAACTTCACCCCGGGCATGGCCGTCCGGTCGTCCAGCAGGACCGACAGCCCGGCCGCGTCCAGGTCAGCCGCGAGCTTCTCCCCGCCCGCGCGGATGTCGTCGGTCTTGCCCGCGATCACGACGTGCACGTCCGCGGGCGCGACGCCGTTCGGCCAGATCAGCCCGTGGTCGTCGTGGGACTGCTCGGCGATCGCGGCTACCAGCCGCGACACCCCGACCCCGTAGGACCCCATCGTGATCCGGATCGGCTTGCTGTCCGCGCCGAGGGCGTCCAGCTGGAACGCGTCCGCGTACTTGCGGCCCAGCTGGAAGATGTGCCCGATCTCGATCCCGCGGGCCGCCACGAGGGTCCCGCGACCGTCGGGCGAGGGGTCGCCCTCCCGCACCTCGGCCGCCTCGATCGTGCCGTCCGGCGTGAAGTCCCGCCCGCAGACCAGGTCCACGACGTGGTGGTCGGGCTTGTCGGCGCCGGTCACCCACGCCGTCCCGGTCACCACGCGGGGGTCGACGAGGTAGCTGACCCCGTTCTCCCGCAACGCCTTCGGCCCGATGTACCCCTTCACCAGGAAGGGGTTCTCCTTGAAGTCGGACTCCTCGAGGATCGCGACGGCACGGGGCTCCAGCGCCGCCTCCAGCCGCTTCATGTCGATCTCGCGGTCGCCGGGCACGCCGACCGCGAGCAGGTCCCACTTGTCCTCACCGGGCCCGCGGGTCTTCAGCAGCACGTTCTTGAGCGTGTCCGCCGCGGTGAACGTCCGCCCGAGGTCCGCCTTGTTGAGGAAGTCGACCAGCGTCTCGATCGTCGGCGTGCCGGGGGTGTGGTGCACCTGCGCGGCGGGCTTGTCCTCGACGGACTGCGCGGGCGGCGCGGGCGTGGTGACCGCCTCGACGTTGGCCGCGAAGCCGGACTCCGTGCTGCGGACGAACGTGTCCTCACCGGTCTCCGCCTCGGCGAGGAACTCCTCGGACGCGGACCCGCCCATCGCGCCGGACACGGCCGACACGATCACGTACTTCAGCCCGAGCCGGTCGAAGATCCTGATGTAGGTGTCGCGGTGCTTGAGGTAGCTCGCGGAGAGCCCGTCGTCGTCCAGGTCGAACGAGTACGAGTCCTTCATCAGGAACTCGCGCCCGCGCAGGATGCCCGCGCGGGGCCGCGCCTCGTCGCGGTACTTCGTCTGGATCTGGTACAGGAAGACGGGGTAGTCCTTGTAGGAGCTGTACTCGCCCTTCACCGTGAGGGTGAACAGCTCCTCGTGCGTCGGGCCGAGGAGGTAGTCGGCCTTCTTGCGGTCCTTGAGGCGGAAGATGTTGTCGCCGTACTCGGTCCACCGGCCGGTCGCCTCGTAGGGCTCGCGGGGCAGCAGCGCGGGGAACTGGATCTCCTGCGCGCCCATCGCGTCCATCTCCTCACGGACGACGCGCTCGACGTTCCGCAGGACCTTCAGGCCCAGCGGCAGCCAGGAGAAGCCGCCCGGGGCCACGCGGCGGACATACCCGGCACGCACCAGCAGCCTGTGGCTGGGCACCTCGGCGTCCGCCGGATCCTCGCGCAGCGTGCGCAGGAACAGCGACGACATCCTGGTGATCACGGCAGTACTCCTTGTAGAGGAAACGTGCCGCAAGGGTAGTGAACAGGCATCCACGCATTCCAACGGGTTACGCCGGACGCTCCCCCAGCGCCGGCCGCACGAGCCGGTCCTCGGTCACGATGGCGGTCACGAGGTCCGCCGGCGTGACGTCGAAGGCGAGGTTGAGCGTCCGGGTCTCCGGCAGGTCGCCGAGGACCTCACGGCCGTCCCGCACCTCGATCTCCACGTCCGCGCCGGCGGACAGTGCCGGGTCGATGGTCGACTCCGGCGCGGCGACGAGGAACGGCACCCCGGCCCGCGCGGCGGCCAGGGCCAGCGGGTACGTGCCGATCTTGTTGACCACGTCGCCGTTCGCGGTGATCCGGTCCGCGCCGACGACCACCGCGTCCGCGAGCCCCCTGGCCAGCACGGTCGCGCCGGCGGAGTCGACCACGAGCGTGTGGTCGACGCCCATGCCCGCCAGCTCCCAGGTGGTGAGGCGGGCGCCCTGGAGCAGCGGGCGGGTCTCGTCGACGTACACGTGCCGCAGGAGTCTCCGCTCGTGCAGCGACCGCACGACGCCCAGCGCGGTGCCCCACTCGACGCAGGCGAGCGCGCCCGCGTTGCAGTGCGTCTGCACGGCGACGGGGCCGTCGAGCCGCTCCGCCAGCCAGTCCGCGCCGCGGTCGCCGATGGCGTGGTTGCGTGCCGCGTCGGACTCGAGGAGTTCGAGGGCGCTCCCGAGCACGGCGTCCTCGCCCCGCGGCAGCGTCGCCAGTGCGTGGTCGACACCCCAGACCAGGTTGACCGCGGTGGGCCGGGCGGTCCGCAACGCGGCGAGGTCGCGGTCGCGGTTTCTCGGCTCGTCCCGGACCGCCATGGCCGCGCCGAGGGCCCCGGCTACTCCCAGTGCGGGAGCGCCTCGAATGGCTAGTCGCCGGATGGCGTCAACCAGGTCCTCGACGGTGAAGATGTCCAGGAAGACGACCTCGCCGGGTAGCTTCGTCTGGTCGATCGCCACGATGTGGTGGTCCTGCCAGTCAATGGTGCGCACGACCCCCATTTTTGTCGGTGCCTGGTCGTAGCGTCGCGTCCATGAACCTGAACCTTGGTGGCGTCACCCTCGACTGCGCCGACCCGCACGCGCTGTCCGAGTTCTGGACGCGTGCGCTCGACCTGGAGGTCGCGTACAAGGGCGACGAGTTCGTGCAGCTCGTGTCCCGCGCCGACCGGTCCCGGCCGTACCTCGGCTTACAGAAGGTGCCGGAGGCCAAGGCGGGCAAGAACCGCGTGCACCTCGATCTGACGACCACCGATCCGGACGCCGAGGTCGCCCGCCTGGTCTCCCTTGGTGCGACCGCGCACGAGAGGTACGAGGAACCCGGTCTGCGGTGGACGGTCCTGACCGACCCGGTGGGCAACGAGTTCTGTGTGGGGACGCATGGGTGACGCGCGGGCTCGGCGGGCCGGGATAAATCGGTTGCGTGGCGGCGACGGGTGCTGGGAGCCTGCTCGCTGTCGATTACACGCGCCGGCGGGTTTCGCCGGCGGACGCGAGGGAGGTGCCGGATGGCCAAAACGGTCGCCTGGATGCGGCACGCCCGCGTCCGCCCGCCCCGCTGAGAGTTCGGCCGTTCGCTGACACACGCCTTGGTGGGGCGTCACATCCTTTTCCCTTGAGGAGAACCCACCAGTGCGTCTGCACGACTTTTCCGACGACTACCTGGACGACCCTGACGACGAGGGCGCCGGCGTGCGCTCTCGACCACGCAAACCGAAGCGCGGCGGCAAGGACACGACGGACCGCTTCGCCGCGGCCTTCCACGAACCCGAGGAGGTGTTCGACCCGCAGTCGACCCGTGCCGGCCGGCTGACCGAGCAGGAACGAGCCAGGCTGGCCGCCGTGCGTGAGAACGCACTGGCCGGTCCTCCCCTGCCACCAGGCACCGACCGCTGGTCCACCTGGGGCGACGGCGAACAAGGCCCGAGCCCGAGGCCGGCATGGGTGGTCACCGAACTGGCCGCGGCCGACAGCGAGCTGGGCATCCTGAAGACGGGCAAGGAAGCCGACGTCTTCCTGGTGCAGCGGGCGGTGCCCGACACCGACCGTGGCTGTCTGATGGCCGCGAAACGCTACCGCTCGAACGAACACCGACTGTTCCACCGGGACGCCGGCTACCTGGAGGGCCGGAGAATGCGCCGCAGCCGCGAAATGCGTGCGATGGCCAACCGAACCTCCTTCGGCCGCAACCTGATCGCGGAACAGTGGGCGGTGGCGGAGTTCGCCGCGCTGTCCAGGCTGTGGTCGGTGGGCGCCCCGGTGCCCTACCCGGTACAACGCAGCGGCACCGAGCTGCTGATGGAGTACCTGGGCGACGACGACGGCGGCACGGCCCCACGCCTGGCGGAGCTGCGCCCGGCCGAGGACGAGCTGAGAGACCTGTGGCACCAGCTGACCGCGATCCTGGACCTGATGTCCGCGGAGGGCCTGACCCACGGGGACCTGTCGGCGTACAACCTCCTGGTCCACGAGGGCACGCTGATGCTGATCGACCTGCCGCAGGTCGTGGACCTGGCGGCCAACCCGAGAGGCCTGGAGTTCCTGGCACGGGACGTGGCGAACGTGTCGACCTGGTTCCGGTCGCGGGGCCTCCCGGAAGAAGTAGCCGACCCCACGACGTTGACAGAGGAGTTGGTCAGGACAGCGGGGCTCGACTGACCAGCACCCGAAAGCCCGGGGGAGGTATCCCCACCGGCCGGACACGCTCCGGCCGGTGGGGCCTCGGAAGCACCGCCTCGATGAGGATTCCCAAAAGAAAAGGCCAGTGTGTCGAACGTCATGATCTGGATCCGCTCGCTCGGACGAGTGCTCAGATCAAGGGTCTGGCGGCCCGCTCAGGGGGTAGGCCGCCAGACCCCCGGGGGCGATCCGGCAGGTCAAACCAGTCCCGTGCCGCACCGCCCGCCGGACCGTTCGAGTAGGCTGGTGATCGCACCGCGAGCGGACCCTGTGCCACTCCCCTGCCCGGGCGAGTACCCGGCGGCAGCGGTGCCCAACTAACGCACTCAGGCGCAACGTGCGCCAGGCTCGTCCGTGCCCCTGCTCGAGCAGGGGGTTCTCCGAGACGTGCCATGTCCCGAGAGGACCTTTGTGACGACCATGCAGGACCGGTCGGCTGGTCACAGCCGCCACAACCACCGCAAGCCGCGCAACCGCGTGGGCAGCGGCAATACCAACCCGCGTACGCGTGTCAGCCACGCAGCCGAGCTGGAGCACATCCCGACCACCCCGATCCCGGACGTCGACACGTTCGACGAGCTGGGCGTCCCGGCGAGGCTGTCCGCCGAGCTGGCCAAGGCCGGCATCACCAAGCCGTTCCCCATCCAGATCGCGACCCTGCCCGACGCGCTGGCCGGCCGTGACGTGCTGGGCCGCGCCCAGACCGGCTCCGGCAAGACGCTCGCGTTCGGGCTCGCGCTGCTGGCCCGCCTCGAAGGCGGCCAGGCGCGTCCCAAGTACCCACGCGCCATCGTTCTCGTGCCGACGCGTGAGCTCGCCATGCAGGTGAGCGAGGCGCTGAGCCCGCTCGCGCGGTCACTCGGCCTCTGGTGCCGCACGGTCGTGGGCGGCCTGTCGTTCACCAAGCAGGCCGAACAGCTCCGCCGCGGCGTCGACCTGCTGATCGCCACGCCCGGCCGGCTGTCCGACCACGTCCGCCAGGGCACCTGCGTACTGGACGAGGTCCAGTTCACCGCGCTCGACGAGGCCGACCAGATGGCGGACATGGGCTTCATGCCGCAGGTCCGCGCCATCCTCGACCTCACGCCCGTCGGCCAGCGCATGCTGTTCTCGGCCACACTGGACGGTGACGTCCAGCAGCTCGTCGTGCGCTACCTGCACGACCCGGTGACACACTCCGTGCAGCCGGCCAAGGCCAGCGTGACCACGATGGACCACCACGTGCTGCTGGTGTCCCGCGAGGACAAGCCGGCCGTGATCGCGGAGATGGCCGCCCGTGACGGGCGCACCATCCTGTTCCTGCGCACGAAGCACCACGTCGACCGCCTGACCGCGAAGCTCCGCTCGCTCGGCGTCCGCGCCGGCGCGCTCCACGGCGGCAAGACGCAGGGCGCCCGCAACCGCGTCCTGGACAACTTCCGCGACGGCTCACTCCCCGTCCTGGTCGCGACGGACGTCGCCGCGCGCGGCATCCACGTGGACGGCGTCAGCCTTGTCGTGCACGTCGACCCGCCGGCCGACCCGAAGGCGTACCTGCACCGCGCGGGCCGCACCGCACGCGCCGGCGAGTCGGGCACCGTGGTCACGGTGGCGACGCACCAGGAGCGCCGCACGGTGTTCCGCATGACCGAGGAGGCCGGCGTGCGCCCGACGAGCACGACGGTCCGGCCGGGTGCCGACGACCTCGTGCGCATCACCGGCGCCCGCGAGCCGAGCGGCGAGCCGATCGTCGAGCATGAGCAGGCTAAGCGTCCGCCTCGGAGTCGTACTGGCGGTGGTTACCGCGGTCAGGGGCGGGGGCGGTTCGCTCCGCGTCGTGGGCGCGGGTAGGTCGTTCTCTGGCTTCGGCTCGGCTGGCTGGGCTTGGCTCGGCTGGCTGGGCGGGGCCGGGGGGCCGGGGGGCCGGGCGGGGGCCGGGGTGTGGTGCGGGGAGTTGGCATCGGGGGGCTTGGTCCTTGGCGGTTTGGCTGGTTGGGCGTAGCAGGGGGCTTTGGCTGGCCTTCCGAGACGGGCTTTGTCTGGCCTCTGAGACGGGGCTTGCCCCGGCCTTCTGAGACGTTCGCATTTTGAAGGTCTCGTTGGCCTTGGCCGGCGCTGCCGGCGTAGTTAGTCCTGTAGTCCGGCCACCGGGCCGATCACGATGATCGCCGGTGGTCGGACTTCGTTTGCGGTTATGTCTGTCGCCGCTTTGTCCAATGTGGACTTTAAGACTCGTTGTCGGGCTGTCGTGCCTTCCTGGACGATCGCTACCGGGGTGTCCTGGGGGCGGCCGCCGGCCAGTAGTGCGTCTGCGATGGCGCCGATTCGTTCCACGGCCATCAGTAGGACGATGGTGCCTCGCAGCGTGGCTAGTGCTGTCCAGTCCACCAGTGAGGCCGGGTTGCCCGGGGCCAGGTGGCCGGACACCACGACGACCTCGTGTGCCACGCCGCGGTGGGTCACCGGCACGCCGGCCATCGCGGGGACACCGAATGCCGAGGTGACGCCCGGCACGACGGTCACCGGCACGTCCGCCGCGGCGCAGGCCAGGAGTTCCTCGAAGCCTCGGCCGAACACGTAGGGGTCGCCGCCTTTCAGCCGGACGACGAAACGGCCGTCCCGGGCGTGTGAGATCAGTAGGGCGTTGATCGCGTCCTGTGAGGCGGCTCGTCCGTAGGGCAGCTTTGCCGCGTCGATGACGGTCACGGAGGGTGACAGCTCCTCGAGCAGGGCGGCTGGGGCCAGGTGATCGGCCACCACCACGTCGGCGAGTCCGAGTAGCCGGCGGCCACGCACGGTGATCAGGTCGGGGTCGCCTGGCCCGCCGCCGACCAGCGCCACTCCGTGGGGGCGGTCGAGATCCACCGGTACCGCACCTGCCCGGAGGGTCGCCAGGAGTCCGTCCCGCACCGTGGCCGAGCGTCGGAACGCGCCGCCGGCCAGTACCCCGACCAGCAGCCCGTCGTGGTCGCCGGTGGCCGGGGTCACGGCGGTGCCGGCCTCGCCGGCGTCGGCTCGCACGCAGAAGACGCGCCTGCGCTCTGCTTCGGCGGACACGGCCTCGTTGACGGACGGGTCAGAGGTGCAACAGAGGACGTACCAGGCGCCGTCTAGGTCACCGTCTACATAGGACCTCTCGTGCCACACCACGGCGCCGGAAGCGGCCAGGGCCTCCACGGACGGCGTGGCGGCCGGCGAGATGACCTCCACCACCGCCCCGGAGGACACCAGCCGGGGCAGCCGCCGCTGCGCGACCGTGCCCCCGCCCACCACCACGACCCGGCGCCCGGCCAGCGCCAACCCGGCCAGATAGTGCGACTCACTCATGGCCGACAGCATGCCTGACGTGGGTCCGCGCCGTGGGGTCATGCTCGCCACACCCCGCGCGGCGCCGGTTGGGCGGCCTCCGGCCCCCGGAATCCAGCCTATCGATCTGCACCGACAGAGAACCTGTCGCGAGTCGCGTGAGTGGACCGTTCGGTCGGGGTTCACCTGGAAGAAGGGCGGCCGTGGCGTTCGGGCTCATGAACGGGGCGTTGACCAGCGGAAAGCCAGAACCTCCAAAAGGACGGGCCTTGCGGCGGACGTCGTGGCAAACGCTTGCCCTCGCTGGTCGCCGGTGAGCCCGATCGGGGTCACCGGCGCCGTCAGACTGTCGGCTCGACCATGCGGGAGGTGCTCAGAGGTCCGCCTTCTTGAACTCGATCTCCTTCGCGGCCGGCGACGTGAAGTTGTACTTGACCTTCTTCAGGCCGAACGGCTTGCTCGGGTCGACCGCGAAGATCGTGCTCGACCTCGGTGGGTTCCGGTCCGCTGCCGGGCCGTACCGGTAGTCGCCGGTCAGTCCCTGGAAGCTCACGTTGCCGAGCGCGCCCGACGCCTTGAGGACGCCGTCGCGCGACAGGTCGCCCAGCTCGACGGCCTTCTCCAGCACCGCGGTCATCGCGCGGGCCTGGTTGTAGCCGAAGGCGAAGTAGTAGTCCGGCTCCTGGTCCGGCGCGTACTTCGTCGCGTCGGCCACCATCTGCTTCATGCCCGGCACCGAGTCGTCGCCCCACTCGGTGCCCTCGGCGACGATGAGCACGGACTGCTTCATGTACGGCGCCACCGCGGACTTCGCGAGCGCGCCGGTGTAGCTCGGTGACTGCCCGATCCACTGCGGCGCGAACCGGGCCTGCGCGGCGGTGCCCCAGATCTTCGCCGCGTCGGACGGTGTGGCCACGAGGAACACCATCTGGCACTGCGCCCCCGCGAGTGCGCCGATCTGGCCGGCGTAGTTCTCGGTGCCCACCTTGAACTTCTGCGTGTTCGCGACCTTGAAACCGTACTTCTCGGCGGCGAAGTCGATGCCCTGCTGGCCGGCCTCGCCGTAGACGTCGTCCTGGATCATCGTGCAGATCGTGTCGCCCTTGGACCCGCCGCCGTCGGACAGGTAGTAGTCCATCGCGTTGATGGCCTGGACCTGGTACGGACCGCCGACGGGCAGCAGGTTGTCCTCCCGCACCCACAGCGCGTCCAGCGACGCGGGCGCGGCGAGGATCTTGTCCGTCCGCAGCTGCGGCAGCACGGCCAGCGTCGGCGCGGTGCCGAGGACCTGGGTGAACGCGACCACGTCGCCCTTGATCTTGTTGTACTTCTGGACCGCGATGTCGGTCTTGTACTGCGAGTCCTCCTGTACCAGCTCGACCTTGTACTTCCCGGCCACGCCGCCGGAAGCGTTGAGCGCCTTGAAGTACACCTCGTTGCCGGCGGTGAGCGGCTGCCCGATCACCGCCACCGTGCCGGTCAGCGGCGTGAGCACGCCCAGCTTGATCGTCTTGCCGTCGAAGCCGGCCGCCTTGTTCGGCGCGCCGGCCGAGCCCCCGCTACCCCCCTTGTCGTTGCCCGCTCCCCCGCAGGCCGCGACGACCAGCGCCACGGTCACCGCCAGCGCAACCTTGACAACCCGCATACGACGCCTCCTTGCCTCAGTAGGAGAAGGGCCAGGCCTTGAAGTAGGCCTTGACCCGAAACCAGATGCCGGCGAGCCCTCGTGGCTCGAACACCAGGAACAGCACGATCAACAGCCCGAAGATGGCTTGGTTGAGCGCGAACACGGAGATGAAGCCGTCCCCGCCCGCCTCGGTGGCCACGCCGGGGATGACGCTGGAGTACTCGTCGATGAGCGCCGGCAGCGCGCCGACGAAGATCGCGCCGAGGATCGACCCGAAGACCGTGCCGAGACCGCCGACGATGATGATCGCGATGTACTGGATGGACAGCAGGAGCGTCCAGTCGTCGGGGCTGACGTGCTGCTGGTAGGAGCCGAACAACGCGCCGGCCACGGCCGCGATCGCGCTGGACACCATGAACGCGCCGATCTTGTACCGGCCGGCGCGGACGCCGATGACCTCGGCGGCCTGGTCGTGGTCGCGGACCGCGCGCAGTGCCCGGCCGGGACGCGTGCGGACGAGGTTCTTCGCCAGCAGCGCGACGACCGCGACGAGACCCCAGACGAGCCAGAAGTAGCCCTGGTTGCGTGAGTAGGTCTCCCCGGCGAGCTTCAACGCGCCGAGGTCGACGGGTCCGAGCGTGGCCTGCGCGCCGACGGACGTGCCGTTGTTGCCGCCCGTGACGTCCCGGAGGTTCCGCCAGATGTGCTCGCCGATGAAGATCAGCCCGAGCGTGACGATCGCGAGGTAGTGGCCGCGCAGCCGCAACGCGAACGGCCCGATCACGCCGCCGAGCACGGCCCCGGTCGCGGCGGCGGCGAGGAGCCAGACGGGCAGCGGCAGCCCGAGGTCGCCGCCGAAGACGGCGGCCGCGTAGGCGCCCGCGCCGATGAAGAACGCGTGGCCGAGGGAGATCTGTCCGGTGTAGCCGGTGAGCAGGTTGAGCCCGATCGCGCCGATCGCGGTGATGCCGGAGTAGATGAGGACGGACAGCCAGAAGTCGTCCTGCACGACGGTCGGGAGGACGAGCAGGGTGCCGAGCATGAGCGCGAGGCCGACCCTGGCCATGGGCGAGCCGAACAGGCGCAGGTCCTGCGCGTAGCCGCGGACGAGGTTGCGATGGGGCCTCATATTCGCCTCACGTCCTTGGTCCCGAGCAGTCCGTACGGTCGTATCAACAGGATCAGGATCATGAGCACGTACGGCACGATGACCGAGACGTTGTCGCCTGCCCAGGAGAACAGCTGGTCCTGGTAGCCGCGGGTGAGCGCCTCGGCGAGGCCGATGATCACGCCGCCGAGCACCGCGCCGGCCGGCGAGTCGAGGCCGCCGAGGATCATGGCGGGGAACGCGGCGAGCGCGATGGAGCTGATCGACGGCTGGAGCCCACCGGGGCCCGCGGCGAGCGTGATGCCGGCGAGGGCGGCGAGCGCGGCGGCGATGGCCCAGCTGGTCGCGTAGACGCGGCGGGCGCTGATCCCCTGCGCGAGTGCCGCTTCCGGGTCGAAGGCGGTCGCCCGCATGGCGAGTCCCATGCGCGTGTAGCGGAAGAACAGGAAGAAGCCGACGACGACGGCCGCGGTGATGCCGATGGTCCAGAGGTCGCGCACGCCGAGGACGAGCTGTCCGACCTGGACGGTCTGGATGTTCCAGGGGTTGCGGACGGGCAGGTTGTCGAACCCCCAGATGGCGGTGATCAGCGGTTCGAGCACGAAGAGCAGCCCGATCGTGATCATGATGACGGCGAACGGCGGCTGGCCGACCATGCGGCGCAGCACCATGCGCTCGACGCTGGCCCCGACGACGGCGGCGGCCAGGCAGGCCAGGAGGATCGCGAACCCGAACGCGATGACGAGGTTGTTGGAGAAGGTGTAGCCGAGGTAGGCGCCGAGCGCGAGCAGGCCGCCCTGGGCGAAGTTGATGACCCCGGTGGACTTGTAGATGACGACGAACCCGAGGGCGACGAGCGCGTAGGTGGACCCGAGCGCGAGCCCGGCGAACACGTTGGTGAGAAAGGTGGTCATGTGTACATCGCCTCGATCTGCTGTTCGAAGCGTTGTTCCATCGCTCGTCGCTTGACCTTCTGGGTCGCGGTCAGCTCGCCGTCCTCGTGGTCCAGCTCCTTCGTGATCAGGGTGAACCGCTTGACGCGTTCCACCTGCGCCAGGTTCTCGTTGACCTCCTGGACCACCCCGTCGATCAGCTGGTGGACCTCGGGCTTCGCCGAGAGGTCCGCGTAGGTCGTGTACGCCAGGCCCCTGCGGGACGCCCAGTTGCCCACCGTGTCCAGCTCGATGCCGATCAGCGCGGTGAGGTACCTGCGGCGGTCGCCGATCACCACCGCCTCGCGGATGTACGGGGACACCTTCAGGCTGTTCTCGATCTCGGACGGCGAGATGTTCTTGCCGCCCGCCGTGATGATGATGTCCTTCTTGCGGTCGGTGATGCGGAGGAACCCGTCCTCCGTCAGCTCGCCCACGTCGCCCGTGTGCAGCCAGCCCTCCTCGTCCACGGCCGCCTTCGTCGCCACCGGATCGTTCAGGTAGCCCTGGAACACCCCCGCCGACCTGGTCAGGATCTCGCCGTCCGTGGCGATGCGGACCTCCACCGACGGCAACGCCGTGCCCACCGCGCCAAGGCGGATGTCGCCCTCCGGGGTCAGCGTGCAGATGGCCGTGTTCTCCGTCTGCCCGTAGCCCTCGCGGACCGGGATCCCGATGGCCCACAGGTACTCCAGCACCTGCGGAGCGATCGGGGCGGCGCCGGAAATCGCGGAGCGGACCCGGGACATGCCCAGCTTCTCACGCAGTGCGCGGAAGACCAGGATCTCGCAGAGGAACAGCACCACGCGGTCGGCCACGGTCATCCCGCGCGCCATGCGGCGTGGGGCAATCCGCTGGCCCTGTCGCACGCATGCCTTGTACAGCAACCGTTTCAGGCGTGACGCGTCAGCCATCCTGATCTCGACGGTCGCCAGCATCTTCTCCCACACCCTTGGCACGCCGAGGAAGAGCGTCGGCTGCACGTCCCGGAGATCCTGCGGGAACGACGGGCCGCCCTCGCCGAAGTTCACCACCAGGCCCGCCCACACGCCGTCGATCACCGAGATCAGGCGTTCCGCCACGTGGCACAGCGGCAGGTAGCTCAGCACCTCGTCGCCCCGTTGTGCGCCCAGCACCACCGACGTCCTGCCCGCCGCCACCAGGTTCGCGTGGGAGATCATCGCGCCCTTCGGCGGGCCCGTCGTGCCGGACGTGTACACCAGGATCGCCGTCGCGTCCTGGTCCAGTGCCTCCACCGACTCCTCGTACGCGGCAAGGGAACCGTCCCGCTCCAGGGACGCGAACGTCGGCACGTCCGCGGTCACGCCCCGGGGGTCGATCACCACCACATGGCGCAGCAACGGGAGGCGGTCACGCACCTCCAGCGCCTTGTCCAGCTGCTCCTCGTCCTCGGCGATCAGCACCGACGCCTCGGAATGGGACAGCAGGTACTCGACCTCGGCGGCCGGCGAGGTCGGGTAGATCCCCACCGTGCACGCGCCGAGGCCCTGCACGGCCAGGTCCGCGATCACCCACTCCGGGCGGTTCTCCGCGTGGATCGCCACCCGGTCACCGGGGCCGACCCCCAGCGCACGCAGCCCGCCCGCCACCGCGGCGACCCGCCCGGCGTACTCCGACCACGTCCATTCACGCCAGACGCCTCGGTGCTTCTCGCGGATCGCCACGTCGTCCGGGCGTTCGGCGGCGTTCTCCAGCAACCGCGCGCACAGGCTCATGCGGCACCGCCCAGGTACGCCTCGACCACCTTCGGGTCGTGCTGGACCTCGTCCGGCGTGCCGGTGGCGATCGGCGTGCCGAAGTCCAGTGCCAGCACCCGGTCCGCGAGGTCCATCACCAGCCGCGTGTCGTGCTCCACCAGGATCATCGCCAGGTTCAGCTCGCGGCGGACCTCCACGAGGTACCGCGCCATGTCCTCGGTCTCCTCGACGTTCATGCCGGCCACCGGCTCGTCAAGCAGCAGCAACGTCGGGTCCATCGCCAGCGCGCGGCCCAGCTCCGCGCGTTTCGCCACGCCGTAGGGCAGCAGTCCGGCCGGGGTGTGCCGGTACGGCTCCAGCTCCAGCAACTCGACGATCTCCTCGACCGCCGCCCGGTGCGTGACCTCCTCGTTCTTGGCGCGGCCCCACCAGAACATGCCGGCGAGGATTCCGGTGCGCATCAGGTGATGGCGGCCCAGCATCAGGTTCTCGACGAGCGTCAGCTGCTCGAACAGGCCCAGGTTCTGGAACGTCCGCGCCACGCCCATGCCCGCGATGGTCGCCGGTGAGCGGCCGTTGACTCGCTTGCCCGCCAACGTGATCGTGCCGCGCTGCGGGCGGTAGACGCCGTTGAGGCAGTTGAAGATCGACGTCTTGCCGGCGCCGTTGGGGCCGATGACCGCGAACAGCTCGCCCTCGTCGACCGTGAAGCTGACGCCGTCCAGCGCCGTGACCCCGCCGAAGCGGAGCGTCAGGTCCCGCACCTCCAACAGGGTCACGCCCGGCTCACTCCGCTCGTCGTTCCGTGGTGATGGTTCGCTCCGCAAGCTCCGCTCACGTGCTCCAGCGCTTCTTCCTCCGGTAGCTCTTGACCGTCGCGAACGAGCGATCCGGGGCGGCCCCCAGGTAGAACTCGCGGATGTCCTCGTCGTCCAGCAGGTCGGCCGCCGGGCCGTCACGCACGACCTTGCCGACCTCCAGCACGTAGCCGTAGCTCGCGATCGACAGCGCCATCACCGCGTTCTGCTCGACCAGCAGCACGCTCGTGCCCTGCCCGTTGATCTGCACGACGATGTCGCGCACCTGCTCGACCAGCCGGGGCGCGAGGCCGAGCGACGGCTCGTCGAGCAGCAGGAGCTTGGGGCGGGCCATGAGCGCCCGGCCGATCGCGAGCATCTGCTGCTCGCCACCGGAGAGGTAGCCGGCCGTCCCGCGGCGGCGCTGGGCGAGGATCGGGAACAGGTCGTACACCCTGGTCACGTCGTCGCGGTACTCGGCGCGCCGACGTGAGTGGGCGCCGGCGCGGAGGTTCTCCTCGACCGTCATCTCGGCGAAGATCCGCCTGCCCTCCATGACCTGCGCGACGCCGCGGCGCACCACCTCCGCCGGATCCGCTCCGGTCAGGTCGTGCCCCGCGACCTGCACGGAGCCCTTGGTGATCTTGCCGCGGTGGGCGATGAGCAGGCCGGTGACCGCGCGCAGCAGCGTGGTCTTGCCGGCGCCGTTCGCGCCGAGCAGCGCCACGATCGCGCCGTCCGGCACGTCGAGGGACAGGCCGCGGAGGACGAGGACGACGTCGTCGTACACGACCTCGATGTTGTTGACCGACAGGACGGGCACCGGCATTGGCGAACTCCCACGTGACGTCGATCACGCCAAACACGGACCGTAGTCCCCTGTGCGATCAGCGGGCAAGGATCAAGCCGAACCGTTACCGGCCGGGCAGATTGGTCCCCGGCAGGTCTCCACCGGCGCGCGACCCGAGAGATGTCAGACTCGTCGCCGTGACCTCGGTTTTCGACTGGCTCGACACCCACGCGGACGAGCGGCGCCGCGCCGGCCTCGCCCGGCAGCTGCGGCCGCGCCTCGTCGACGCGGACCATCTCGACCTCGCCGGCAACGACTATCTCGGCCTGTCCCGCGACAAGCGGGTGACCGGCGCGTCCGCGGCGGCGACCCTGCGGTGGGGTGCCGGTGCGAACGCGTCCCGGCTCGTCACCGGCACGATCGAGCTGCACACCGAGCTGGAGCACGAGCTGGCCGCGTTCTGCGGCGCACAGGCCGCGCTCGTGTTCTCGTCGGGGTTCATGGCGAACCTGGGCGCGGTGACCGCGCTGTCCGGCAAGGGCTCGGCCATCGTGACCGACGCCTACCTGCACGCCTCGCTGATCGACGGCTGCCGGCTGTCGCGGGCCGACGTCGCGGTGATGCCGCACGGCGACGTCGCGGCCATCGCGAACGCGCTGAAGACCCGGCGAACCGAGCGCGCGCTGGTCGTGACCGACTCGGTGTTCTCCGTGGACGGCGACCTGGTGGCGCTGCGGGAGTTGCACCGCGCCTGCCGCGAGCACGGCGCCGCGCTGGTCGTCGACGACGCCCACGGCCTCGGCATCCGCGGCGAGGGTGGCCGCGGGGCGGTGGCGGAGGCGGGCCTGATCGGCGAACCGGACGTGGTGACGACGGTGACGCTGTCGAAGTCCCTCGGCGCGCAGGGCGGTGCGGTGCTGGGGCCGAGACGGGTGATCAGGCACCTGGTCGACTCGGCACGCAGTTTCATCTTCGACACGGGGTTGGCGCCGTCGAGCACGGCGGCGGCGCTGACGGCGCTGCACATCCTGAAGGACGAGCCGGACCTGCCGGAGCGGGTGCGCACGAACGCGCAGACGCTGGCGATCCGGCTGCGCGAGGCCGGGCTGACGGTGACGGACCCGGACGCGGCGGTGGTGTCGGTGCTGGCACCGGGTCCGGAGCAGGCGTTCGCGTGGGCGGAGGACTGCCGGGCGTCGGGCGTGTGGGTGGGCTGCTTCCGCCCCCCGTCCGTGCCGGACGGCGTGTCACGGCTGCGGCTGACGGCCCGCGCGGACCTGACGGAGGCCGAGCTGAACCGAGCGGTCGAGGTGATCACCCGGCACGCGCCGGTCAGGGCAGGTGGGCCGGGCGGCGCATCGTGATGTGCTCTATGCCGTCCTCGTCGTACGGGGTGCCGGCCTGCTCGAAGCCGAAGCGGGCGTAGAACTTCTGGGCGTACGTCTGCGCCTCCAGCACCGCGGCCTCGTCGCCGACGCGTTCCATCGCCGCCTTCATCAGCAGGGCGCCCAGGCCGGTCCCCCGGGCCGCCTTCACCGTGCAGACGCGGCCGATGCGATGGGTGCCGTCCGGGTCCCGCAGCAGCCGCAGGTACCCCTGCGGCTCGTCGGCGGGCTGCCACCAGATGTGGACCGTCGACGCCAGGAGGTCGCGGCCGTCCAGGTCCTGGTACAGGGACGCCTGCTCGATGACGAACACGGCCGACCGCAGCGCGAGCAGCGGGTACAGCTGGGCGACGGTGACCTCGTCGCCGGACGCGGAGTACAGCACGTCCACTGGATATCACACGTGGTCTGCCAGCACGTCCAGGTACGCCGCGAGCCTCGTGTACACGCCCGGCCTGCCCGGCTCCGCACAGCCCTCGCCCCACGACGTGACGCCCGCGAGCCGGCCGTTCACGACCAGCGGGCCGCCGGAGTCACCCTGGCAGGAGTCGACGCCGCCCTGTGGCACGCCCGCGCAGACCATCGCCTCGGGCTTGTACGCCGGGTACGCCTTCGTGCAGTCCGCGTCGCTCGTCAGCGGGACACTCGCCCGCATCAGGTACCGGGACGGCTGGCCAGCGGCGGTGGTGCGGCCCCAGCCCAGGATCATGCCGGGCCGGCCGGCGGCGTACAGGCCGGCGTCGTCCTTCCTCGGCAGCCGCAGCGGCTCGTACGGGAGCCGGATGCGCAGTGTCAGCACCGAGACGTCCCACCCCGCGCGCACGTCGGTGAACCGCGGGTGCACCCAGATCGAGCGGACCGGGCTGGCGATGCCCGACTTGCTCTCCTTGTCCTCGCGGCCGGCGACCACCACGATGTCCGCCGGGTTCCTGCCCACCGAGCAGTGCGCGGCGGTGACGACCTTGTCGTCGGCGACGAGCGTGCCGCCGCAGAACTGGAAGCCGTGGGCGGTCGTGAGGTACACGACGTACGGGTGGTCCGCGATGCTCACCCGCCCTCCCCCCACGATGTCCGGTGCCGCGCCCGCCCGCGCGAGCCCGATCACCGCGCCGGTCATGGCCAGCGCGATGGCGAGCACGAGCCGGGTGAACCGCGAGGTCGCCCCCATGTGTCGATCTCCTCACTGTTTGGCGTCCCTGCGACCCTTCCTGTTCGACGTGTGCCGAAGCAACTTGACCATGTAGCTCAACCGGGTGAAGTCGGCCATCGGGCATCCTGTGGGGCGTGCTGAGAGTTCTGGTGTTCGTCGCCCTCCTGCTGGGGGGCTGTTCGAGCACGCCGGCGAAGCCGCCGGCCACCTCGTCCGAGACGTCCGTTTCGTCCGTCACGCCAACGACTTCCACCGCGCCGGCGACCCCGGCCACACCCGTTGCTCCACAGTGGACGGTCGGGGCCACGCCGCTGCCGCTGCGGCCGGACGGGTTCGGTCAGGTGCTGCCGACACCCGCGGTGCTCGTGAACCGGGCCCTGCCGACCGCCGACCTGCTGCCGCCGCCGGGCGACGGGCCGTACAGGTCGACCGCGTCCGCGGTGCCGGCGGACGTGCTCGCCAGGAGCACGTGGTCGCCGTCGTGCCCGGTGGCCGCCGGGGACCTGCGCTACCTCACGATGTCGTTCCGGGGCTTCGACAACCGCGCGCACACCGGCGAGATGATCGTCAACGCGCGGGTGGCCGCCGCGGTCACCCGCGTGTTCCAGCACGTGTACGAGGCCGGGTTCCCGCTCGAGGAGATGCGTGTCGTGGCGCCGGCCGAGCTGTCCGCGCCACCGACCGGGGACGGCAACAACACGACGTCGTTCGTGTGCCGCAGCGCGATCGGGCAGACCCGGTGGTCCGCGCACGCGTACGGGCTGGCGGTGGACGTGAACCCGTTCTGCAACCCCTACCTACGCGGGGATCTCGTGCTCCCCGAGCTCGCGACGTCCTATTTGGACAGAGGGTACGTGCGACCCGGCATGGTCGAGCCCGGCGACGTCGTCGTCCGGTCGTTCGCGGCGATCGGCTGGTCGTGGGGCGCGGAGTGGAAGTCCCCCAAGGACCTGCAGCACTTCACCGCGACGGGTGACTGAGGCCACGCAGCACGATCTCCAGTCCACTGTGGAACTCGTCGTCGATCTTCCCCGCCATGGCGGCGGTCTCGGCCAGCAGAGGGAACCGCTCCTGTACTGCCATGGCCGTGGTGCCGGCGCCCTTCAGCGGGCCGTAGTGCTCGTTCTGCAGCGCCCCGAAGAAGTACGCGATGATCGTCCGCTGCGCGACGACGCGCGACTCCCCCGTGAAGCCGGCGTCGGCGAGGATGGCCAGCATCGCCTCGATGTGGGTCAGCGACGCGGGCACGACGTGCCTGTGCCGCAACAGGAGCGGGACCGCCGCCGGGTGCGTGACCACCGCATCGCGGACGCGGGACAGCATCTCGCTGATCCGCGTCCGCCAGTCACCGGGCGGGACGGCCAGGTCGACGCCGGCGAGCACGTGGTCGACGACGAGCGTCTCCAACTCGTCCTTGTCGGCGACGTAGCGGTACAGGGACATCGTCGCCATGCCCAGCTCCTTCGCGACGACGCGCATGGTCAGCGCGTCGAGGCCGTCCCGGTCGATCACGGCGAGCGTGGCGGACGCGAGGCTTCCGGTGGTCAGCGAGCGGGGGCGGGGCACGAGTTGACAGCGTACGCGATACGCGTACATTCGTAGATGTACGTCGTACGCCTAACTCGGAGGGCTTCTCATGGATTACGTGCCGGCCAGGCAGCTGGTCGACGTCCACGGCGCTACGGTGCGGTTACCGGACCCGGATCGCCTGGTGCACATGCAGTTCCGCCGGTTCGCGGGATGCCCGGTGTGCAACCTGCACCTGCGGTCCTTCGTGGCACGGCACGCGGAGGTCCAGGCCGCGGGCGTCCACGAGGTGGTGCTGTTCCACACGAACACCGCCGCCCTGCTGCCACACGTGGCCGACCTGCCGTTCGACGTGGTCGCCGACCCGGCCAAGGACCTGTACCGCGAGTTCGGTGTCGAGTCCTCGCCGCGGTCGCTGCTGCACCCGAAGGCATGGCCGTGGATCGTCCGGGCGATCGCGGCCGGGCTGCCGGACGTCCTGCACGAGCGCAGGCCGACGCCCCCTCGGAAACCGGAGGGCGGCCGCCTGGGTCTGCCCGCGGACTTCCTCATCGCGCCGGACGGCCGCGTGCTCGCAAGCCACCACGGCACGCACGTCTACGACCAGTGGTCGGTCGACGACTTGCTGAACCTGTCGCCGGTCAGGCGAGGCTAGAGTCGGAAGCTGGTGCGCTTGTTGGCGGATCCACTTCCGACTCAGGACGCTAGTTCGAGGTGGCGTCGTTGTCGCCGCCGGTCTCGTCGCCACCGCGGCCGCCGAATTTGCTGAACACCTTGCCGGCGGCGCCGGAGACGGCCTCGCCGACCTCGTTGAGCACCTTGGCCAGCGGGTCGGTCGAGCTGGACCAGGACTCCTTGTACGACCGGCCGGCCGCCTTGACGTCGTCCATCAGGTCGGCGGAGGGCTGGTCGTCGTCGCGGCGGAGGTAGTCGCCGGCGAGGATCGCGCGGTACTCCTCGGACGCGGCCCACCGCTGTAGCTGCGCGGCCCGCACGACGGCGAACGGGTGGCTCATGTTCTCGACGGTCATCAGCTTCAGGATGCTGTCCCGGACGTCGTCGACCTCCTCGTACTCCTTGGCCTGCCGCATGAACTCGGGGATGTCGATGTCGGACATCGAGATGCCGCCCGCCATGTACACGTGCTGGCGCAGCGCGGCCGCCGGGTCCTGGGCGCAGAGCAGCCCCGCGCGGTCACCGGTCAGCTCGGCCTTGCGGTACCACTCCATCAGCGCGGCGATCACCGCACGCAGGCCGAGCGCGCCGAGCGCCATCCACTGAACGCTGGACTGCAGGCGCAGCAACCGCATGAGCAGCGTGCGCAGCACGTTGTGGCCGGAGAGGATGTGCCCGACCTCGTGCCCGACCACCACCCGCATGCTGTCGTGGTCGAGTGCCTCGACGATCCCGGTGGTGACCACGATGAACGGCTTGTCGATGCCGATCGCGTACGCGTTGGCCACCGGGTGCCGCGCGACGAACATGTCCGGCACGGTGTCCAGGTCGAGCGTCTCGGCGCAGTCGTTGCGCAGCTCGTTGAGCCTTGGGTACTGCTTGTCCCCCACGCGGATCGCGGACGCCAGCGTGAACAGCCGCTCGGCCCGCTCGTTCCACATCCCGGCGACGGCCTTCAGCACCGACGAGACGCCGGGCACGGCCCGCAGGGTCGCCATGGCCGCGCGGTCGGCCGGGTGCTCGTACGCACGCGGGCTGATGCCGCGGAAGCGCACCCGGGTGGAGCCACTCTGCTGGATGTCGTTGTTCTCTGTCACGGTGGCCTCCCTCGGTCCGTGAGGCCACCATAGGCCCGAAGACGTGAGCGGAGGGTCAGTTCCGATCCGGTTGGCCCGTACGGGCACATCGCGGACGGCGGGGCAACCTTGGCGGGACTAGGGTGGATCCGCCCCCCGAAAGTGATCATCAGACTGGGAGAAACGATGAGCCTGGAGCGCCCCACCGCGCCCGATCCGTACTCGCTGCTGCCGGCCGTCGGCTCGTTCACGGTCACCTCCACCGACGTGGCCGACGGGCAGCAGCTGCCGCTCTCCGCCGCGCACGGCATGGCCGGCGGTGAGAACGTCTCACCGCAGCTGTCGTGGTCGGGCGCCCCGGAGGGGACCAAGAGCTACGTGGTCACGTGCTTCGACCCGGACGCGCCCATCCCCGGCGGGTTCTGGCACTGGATCGCGGTCGACCTGCCGGCCTCGGTCACCGAGCTGCCGGCCGGCGCCGGCAAGGACGACGACAGCCTGCCCGGCGACGCGTTCCACGTCCGCAGCGACTTCTCGACCCGCGAGTACGGCGGCGCCGCCCCGCCGCAGGGTGACGTGCCCCACCGCTACTACTTCGTGGTGCACGCCGTGGACGTCGAGAAGCTCGAGGTCGACGAGAACGCCTCCGCCGCGTTCGTGAGCTTCAACCTCGCCTTCCACACCCTGGCCAGGGCCGTCATCACACCGACCTACCAGCACTAGTGTCCTGAGTCGGGAGTTCGGCGCACTTCTCGGCGGCCCAGCTTCCCGCTGGCGGCGTTGCCGAAAGGCCCGAGTACAACCCGGTACGAGGGCCTTCCGGCGCCTTGCCAGCGGAAACCTGGATCCGCCGATAAGCACACCAACTCCCGACTCAGGACACTAGTTCCTGTTCAATGGGCCCCGTGACACATTTCGACCTGGTCATCATCGGCACGGGCTCCGGCAACTCGATCCTCGACGAGCGGTTCGTGGACTGGCGCGTCGCGATCGTCGAGAAGGGCGTGTTCGGGGGCACCTGCCTCAACGTGGGCTGCATCCCGACCAAGATGTTCGTGCACCCCGCTGACCTGGCCGCGACGCCGGGCGCGGGGGCACGGCTCGGGGTGGACCTCACGCTGGACGGGGTCCGCTGGACCGACATCCGGGACCGGATCTTCGGCCGGATCGACCCGATCGCCGAGGGCGGGCGGGAGTACCGCCGCCACCATCCCGACAACGCGAACGTCACCCTCTACGAGGGCACGGCCCGCTTCACCGGGCCCCGGACACTCGACATCGACGGTGCCACGGTGACCGCCGACCGGATCGTGCTCGCGGCGGGTGGGCGGCCGGTCCTGCCGGACGTGCCGGGCCTCGACGAGGTCGGCTACCACACGTCCGACTCGATCATGCGGCTCGACGAGCTGCCGAGGCACCTGACGATCATCGGCAGCGGGTTCATCTCGGCGGAGTTCGCCCACGTGTTCTCGTCGTTCGGTGTCGAGGTGACGGTCGTCGCGCGGTCGGACGGGCTGCTGCGGCAGGAGGACGGCGACATCAGCGCCCGGTTCACCGAGCTGGCCAGGGGCAGGTGGGACGTCCGGCTGGAGAAGAAGGTGCTGCGGGCGTCGCCGGGCATCGTGCTGGACCTGGACGGTGAGCCGCTGAGCACCGACCTGGTCCTGGTGGCGATCGGCCGGACACCGAACTCGGACCTGCTGAACCTGCCGGCGGCGGGCATCGAGGTCACGGACGACGGGTACGTGGTCGTGGACGACTACCAGCGCGCGACCGCCGAGGGCGTGTGGGCGCTGGGTGACATCAGCTCACCGTTCGAGCTGAAACACGTGGCGAACCACGAGGCACGGGTCGTCCAGCACAACCTGCTGAACCCGTCGTCGCCCGTGGCGGCCGACCACCGGTTCGTGCCGCACGCGGTGTTCACCTCCCCGCAGGTGGCGTCGGTGGGGCTGACGGAGGAGCAGGCGGTCCAGCAGGGCATCCGGTACGTGACGGCGAAGCATGACTACGCCGGCATCGCGTACGGCTGGGCGATGGAGGACACGACCGGTTTCGCGAAGCTGCTGGCCGACCCGGCGTCGGGGCGGCTGCTCGGCGCGCACATCATCGGCCCGCAGGCGTCGACCCTGATCCAGCCGTTGATCCAGGCGATGAGCTTCGGTCTGGACGCGCGGACGATGGCGCGGGGGCAGTACTGGATCCACCCGGCGATGCCGGAGCTCGTGGAGAACGCGCTGCTGAAACTGCCGCTGTGACGCGGGGCTCACAAACCCAGGTACGCCTGGCGGATCAGCGGGGACTCCGCCAGTTCCTCCGCCGTTCCACTGAGGACCAGTGAGCCGGTCTGCAACACGTACAGCCGGTCCGACAACCGCAACGCCGCGCGTAGGTTCTGTTCCACCAGCAGGACCGTCATGCCCTCGGCGCGTACCCGGGAGATGGCCTCGAAGATCAGGTTCGCGGTCCGCGGCGCGATTCCCAGGGACGGCTCGTCCAGGACCAGCAGCCTCGGCCGGCTCATCAGCGCCCGGCCGAGTGCCAGCATCTGCTGCTCCCCGCCCGACAGCATGCCGGCCCGCTGGCTCAACCGCTGTCCCAGCACGGGAAACAGCTCGAACACCCGCTCCAGGGTGGACTCTCGAACGGCCGCGTCCCGTTGCACGTACGCACCCAGGATCAGGTTCGCCCGCACCGTCTGGTGCGCGAACAGCCGCCGCCCCTCCGGCACCAGCGCCAACCCCAGCCGGGCGATCTTGTGCGCCGGCAGCCGGGAGACGTCCTTGCCGTCGAAGACGACCGTCCCGCCGATCGGACGGTGCAGCCCCGCGATCGCCGCCAGTACGCTCGACTTGCCCGCGCCGTTCGAGCCGACCAGGCTGACCAGCTCCCCTTCCGACAGGGAGAGCGACACCCCGTCCACCGCCGGTGCGTCCTGATAGGACACCCGAAGGTCCGTCACCGTCAGCATCACGCCCCCAGGTACGCGTCGAGCACGGCATGGTCCCGGACCGCGTCCTCGGGTGAGCCGTCGAAGATCAGCTTGCCGAAGTCCAGCACCACCAGGCGAGGGCACAGGCTCATCACCACCTGCATCACGTGCTCCACCAACACGATCGTGATCCCCTGCCCGTGCACGCTCCCGATCAGCTCGATCGCCGCCGCCGTCTCCGTCGGGGTCAGGCCGGACAGGACCTCGTCCAGCAACAGCAGCCTCGGGGACGTCGCCAGCGCCCGGGCCAGCTCCAGCCGCTTCTTCGTCGCGCCGGTCAGTGTCGCGGCCGGGCGGTGTGCCACCTCCTCCAGGCCGGCGAACGCGCAGATCTCGGCGGCGTGGGACCGCGCCGCCGGCTTCGAGCGGTGTCGCAGATACGCGGCCGTCCTCAGGTTCTCCAGCACCGTCATCGAGCCGAACACCCGCATCAGCTGGAACGTCCGCCCCACCCCGGCCGCCGCGGCCTGGTGTGGCTGCCAGCCCGTGACCTCCCTGCCGTCGAACAGAAGCCGGCCCGACGTCGGCCGCTGTGCGCCCGCGATCATCGAGAACAGCGTGCTCTTGCCGGCGCCGTTCGGCCCGATCAGGCCGGTGACCGTGCCCTCCTCGACGTCGAACGACACCTCGTCGACCGCCGCGAGGCCGCCGAACCGCTTCGTCAGGCCGGACACGGAAAGCAGCGTCATGACCGCCTCGCGAACGGCCGGCCGGCGAGGTGGACGAGCCCACGTGGGTCGACGAGCACCACCAGGATGATCAGCGCGCCGAACATCATCAGGTCGACGGTCCGCCCGGTCGCCGACAGGTACGTCCTCGTGTACTCCTGCAACGCGATCACCAGCCACGCCCCCAGCAGCGGTCCCCACCTCGACCCCGCCCCGCCGACGACCGCGATCAACGCGATCGCCGTCGACAGCGACAGGTCCGAGCTGGACGCCGGGTCCACGAACGTCACGAACATGACGTGGAAGCTGCCCGCGACCGACGTCAGCGCCGCCGACATCGCCACCGCGTACATCTTGTACCGCCACACCGGCACCCCGACCGCGGCCGCGGCGAACTCGTCGTCACGGATGGCCTCCAGGTAGCTGCCGGTCCTCCCGCGCAGGAACAGCCACGTCACCAGCGTCGCGACCGCGAACAGGCCGAGCGCGGTGTAGTAGTACGCGCTCTTGTCCCGCAACGAGAACGTCAGGTTCCAGAACCCCTCGTCGAGGAACGGCACCGACAGCCCGTCCGTCGCCCCCAGCGGTTTGACGTTCGGCAGGACCGACATCACCATCATGCCGATCGCCAGCGTCGCGATCGAGAAGTAGTGGCCACGCAACCGGAACGTCGGCAGTCCGATGAGGACACCGAACAACGCGGCCAGCAGCGCGATCGGCACCATCGTCAGCCACGGCGACCAGCCGGCGGTCACCAGCAGCGTCGTGCCGTACATGCCGGTGCCGAAGAAGACGGCGTGGCCGAAGGAGATCTGTCCCGCGTACCCGCCGAGCACGTTCCACCCGGTCGCCGCGATCGCCATCGTCAGCGCCAGCACGCCGATCGTCTGCAGGAAGGAGGTCTCGAGAACCAGCGGGTAGACGAGCAGCACGAGAGCCACGACCACCAGGCCCGCGTACCGCCCCCACCGCACGCTCTTCGCCGGCACCTCGACCCCGCTCACCGCGTGCCCCGCAGACCCTGTGGCCGGACCACGAGCACCAGCAGGTAGATCCCGAGCGCGGCGGTCAGCGTGTACCCGGACAGGTACAGCCCGACCACGCCCTGCACGACCCCGAGCAGCAGCCCGGCGAGCGCCGCGCCCAGGATGCTGCCGAACCCGCCCAGCGCCACCGCGATGAACGACATGATCCCGAACGTCGCGCCGGCGAGCGGGTCGATGCCGAAGCTGTTGATGAGCAACGAACCCGCGACGCCCGTGGACACCCCGGCCAGCGCCCACGCGAGCGCGTACATGCGGCCGGCGTCGATGCCCATCAGCGACGCCCCGCCCGGGTCCTCCCCCACCGCCTGCAACGCGCGACCGGTCTCGGTGCGGTGCACGAACCAGGCGAGCGCGCCGGTCGCGACCAGCGCGCCGGCGGCCGACGCGAGCTGCGCGCCGGTGACCGCCACGCCGCCGACCGCGATCCGGACGTCACCGACGATCGGGTCCTGGACCCGCCGCGGGTCGGCCGTGAACGCGAACTGCACCGTCCCGCGCAGGAACGTCAGCAACCCGAAGGTCACCACCATCTGCGCGAGCTGGGTCGAGCCGAGCACCGGCCGGATGATCCCGCCGTAGATCAGCAACGCCACCAGTGCCAGCGTCACCGCGGCGACCGGGATGGCGAGGAGCGGGTCCAGCCCGGCCAGCGACCAGCACAGGAACCCGACGTACATCGCCACCATGATGAGGTCGCCGTGCGCGAAGTTCACCATGTTGGTGACGCCGAAGACCAGCGAGAGACCGACGGCGGCCAGGGCGAACACCGCGCCGAGGAACACGCCGTTGGTCAGCGCCTGGAGCAGGTCGGTCACTTCTTCTTACGGGCGTCGCTCGCCGGCCAGACGATCTCCTGGGAACGGATGTCCTTGGGGTACACGACCTTCCACTGCCCGTTGAGCCGCTGCTCCACGACCGCGCGGGCGCCGGTGTTCTGGTGCTGGTCGTCGAACTTGATGCCGTCCCACGGCATGATCGTGTCGCGGCCGGGGATGTCCAGCGAGACCAGCGCGGAGCGGACCGCCTCCGGGTCGACCGACTTCGCGTTGTCGAACACCTGCGCGAGCGCCATGATCGTGGTGAACACGCGGGCCGAGTTCTCGGTCAGCGGAGCCTTGTTGCGCTTCCTGAACTCGTCCGAGACGAGCTTCGACGCCGGGTTGCGGTTGCCGAGGTCCTCCGACCACGCCACCCGCCGGGACACGCCCTCGAGCTTGTCACCCGCCGACTGGATGAAGGCGTCGTTGATGAAGCCGGCGCCGAACGCCATCACGGCCGGCGGCAGGTAGTCGAGCTGCTCGGTCGCGTTGACGAACAGTGTCGCCGTCGGCGGGTAGGCCACCACGAAGACGGTGTCCGGGTTGGCCGCGCGGACCTGCTGCACCTGCGAGGTCAGGTCGGTCGCGGCCGGGTCGAACGGCACGTCCGCGACGATCTGCCTTCCGTTGGCCTGCGCCAGGTTCTTCCCCACGGTCGCGGCGTCCGTGCCGAACGTGTTGTTCATGTACAGCAGGGCTATCCGGTCGGCGGAGACGTTCTTCTTCTTCTCCTCGTCGAGCAGGCCGAAGAACGCCTGCGCGTAGGTGACGTCCGTGGGACCGGTGCGGAAGAACCACTTCAGGCCCTGCTGGGTCAGCGCCGGCGAGGAGGAGATGCTGGTGACGAACGGAACCTGGAGCCGCTCGGCCTGCTGTGCCGCCGTCCTGGTGACGCCGGACTCGAGCGCGCCGGCCAGGATGTCCACCTTCTCGTCGTTCACGAGGTGGTTGACCGCGCTGGCACCGTTCTCCGGCTTGCCCTGCGTGTCCGCCGGGACGATCCGGAACTTGGCGTGGCCGAGGCTCGGGACGCCCCTGTCGCCGGCGAGCGGCAGCTTCAGGCCGGGCAGGCCGTTGTTGATGATGTCGGCGGCCAACTCGGCGCCCTGCAACGCGTCCTTGCCGAGCGCGGCGTCGGGCCCGGACAGCGGCAGCGGCGTGCCGATCCTGATCTCCCTGACGTCCGAGGCACCCGAGTCCGCGTCGGACGGGGAGCAGGCGGGCACCGCGACCATCGCGGCGGCGACCACCGCGGCGAGGACGCGGCGACTTGTGACCGGCACACGCTGAAACACAGGGTCTCCTAGTTCTGTGTGGATGTGGCTCAGTTGTCGGTGAGGTCGGACCGCCGGCGCCGCTGCCGGCGCATGATCATCGCGTCACCGAGGGTGAGCGGCTTGCCCGGTACGAGGGGCGCGATCTCGGCGGTGCCGGTCAGCTCCGGTGTCGCTTGACCGCCGGTGAGCTGTGGCGGCACGACTCGCGCCGACGCCTGCTGGCCGGCCTGCCCCGGCTGGCGCACGGGAAGCTTCGGCGGTCCGGCCGGCGGCGGCTGCTGGCCCGGTTGTGACTGATGGCCTGGCGGTAGTGGCACGGCCTGCCGGTACTCGGACACCTGCTGGGACTGGTTCCGGGGCGGCTGGGACTGGCTGGCCGGCGCCGTCCTCGGCATCTGCTGGTAGCCCTGCGCCGGCTGTCCCTCGCCGACCAGGAGTCCCTGCGGCAGCACGACGCTCGCGGTGACGCCGCCACCGTCGGTGGGTCCGAGCCGCACGATGATGTTGTGCCGCGCGGCCAACCGGCCGACCACGAACAGGCCCATGCTGCGGACCATCGAGCCGTCGATGGCCTCCGGCGAGGTGATCCGCTGGTTCAGCTCCGCCAACCGCTCCGGCGACAGGCCGACGCCGTGGTCGCGGATCAGCACGACGACCGAGCCCGGGTAGGTCGGTGTCCGCATGAACCCGACGGTGACCTGGCTCGTCGGCGGGGAGAACGTCGTGGCGTTGTCCAGCAGCTCGCTCAGCAGGTGCACGACGTCCGGCACCGCGTGCCCGACCACGACCACGTTCTCGCCCGCGACCCGGCGCACGACCCGCGTGTAGTGCTCCACTTCGGACAGTGCGGCGCCGACGACCTCGTCGAGCTGCCGCGGCCCGGTCCGCTTGGTGATCGTCTGCGCGCCGGCGATGACCATGAGGCTGTCGTCCGTGCGGCGCATGCGGGTCGCGAGGTGGTCGATGACGAACAGCTTCTGCAGCCGCTCGGTGTCCAGCTCGTCCTGTTCCCACTCGTCCAGCGCACGCAGGATGCGCTCGGCGCACAGCTGGTTGCGGCGGGCCAGGTTGATGAAGCCGGAGTTCATCGAGACACGCAGCTCGACCTGGTCGCGGACCAGCCGGGCGCAGGCCGCGGCAATCGAGTCGAACGCGCGCGCCACCTCGCCGATCTCGTCCTCGGCGTCCAGGTCGACCTTGGCGACGTGCACCTCGGCCATCTGTTCGACGTTCGTGTACCGCAGGCGCTGGGTGATCTCGGGCAGCCAGTTCTCGGCGACGTGCAGCGCGGAGGACCGCAGGCGGCGCAGCGAGCGGGACATGGACCTGGCGACCGCGGTGGACACGACGATCGCGAGCAGCACGACCAGCGCGAGCGTGCCGACGGCGAGCCACGCGGACAGCAGCGCGTCGTCGTGGAAGGCGTCGAGGTCCGAGATGGCGCCGTTGAGCAGCTGGTTCTGCGCGTCCCGCAACAGCTTCAGCTTCTCGGAGGCCGCGGTGAACGACTCGGTCGGGTTGATCTGGAGCTGGTCCGCGGTGGCCTGGTCGATGGCCGTGGTCTGGTCGGTCTGCACCTGGGAGACCGCGACACCCTGGACCGCGTTGGCGAAGCGGGTGCGCTGCTCGTCGGCCGCGTCGGCCTGGAACGCGTCGACCGCGGCCTGCTGGCGGGCCAGGATGCTGGTGAAGCTCTGGAGCTGCCCGACCGCGAACCCGCCGGTGGTCAGGATGGCGGCCAGCTCGGCTCGGGACTGGCTGGCGTACTCCTTGACCTGGAAGATGTCGCCGAGCACCCGCAGGTCGCCGGCCAGCCGCGAGTTCGTGCCGGCCGGGTCGAACGTGACGAGGGCGAACAGCTTGCCGATGGTGTCGGTGTAGGTCGCGCGGATGGCGCCCTCGGTGAGGCTCACGGAGGTCACCGCGTTGCGCACGAAGGCGATGCCGTCCAGTGCGTCGTCCGCTCTGCGCACGTCGCCGGCCAGCGTGGGCGACTCGCTGACGTCGAGGCCGCCGATGGCTGCGCGGTACTGGTCGATCGCCGTGTCCACGTCGGCTCGCGCGGCGTTGACCTCGTCCTCGTTGAGGGCGCGGCCTGAGGAGACGTAGACCGCCGTGACGTCCCGCTCCTGCTGGAGCCCGTCGACCAGGTTGTCGATCTGCTGGTGGACCCGCACGAGGTCCGAGGCCCTGCCGTAGTCGGCAACGGAGGACCATGAGCTGAAGGCACTGTTCACCGCGAGGACGACCGCGACGAGGGTCGGTCCGAGAACCACCACGACGAGCTTCCATTGCACACGCCAATGGCGCAGGCCGGACAGCGTCGACACGGCACGCTTCACGAAACCTAACTTGACCTTCGTCCCCGACAGCGCAGCGTGACTAGATCGCGACACTCGGCGCACTATAGCGGCATCGCCCGTTCGGAGGAACCGTAACAGAGAGATATTTCCACACCACACCCAGTTCAGGTCGGACCTGTACCATCAATGGCCGGCCCGGGTCGGTGGAATGATGGAATTTCTCAGGAATGGCCTTACCTGGCGGCAATTCGGAGGGTTGGGCGGCGCCGGGGACCGTCCACGATCAGTGCCTCGATCGCGGCGAGATCCAGGTGCCGAGATACAAGGTCGCCGAGGGTGTCGAGCTGAGCGGCACGGGCCTCGACGACGTCGGTGTCGGGAGCGGGGAGGAATCCCTCGCGGCCGGCGCGCTCCGCGACCCAGCGCAGGAACGCCCGGCGAAAGTCGTCGTTGTCGAGCAGTCCGTGCCAGTGCGTGCCAATCACTCGATCGGTGTGCACTCCTTCGAGCGGCTCGATGAGGTGCGACCGCGGCTGACGGACCACCCGGCCGTGATGGATCTCGTACCCGGACACGGGACGACCGAGGGCGGTCCCGGTGGGGCGAGTCAGGGTCTTCTCGACGGCGAACTCGACCTCCAGGTCGACCAGCCCGAGCCCCGCGACCTCGCCCCGCCGGGACTCGACGTGGTCGACGATCCTGCGCCCGAGCATCTGGTAGCCGCCGCAGATCCCGAGGACCGGAGTGCTCGTGTTGACAATCGCGTCGGCAAGTCCCCTGTCCCGCAACCATTCCAGATCGTCCACAGTGGACTTCGAGCCGGGCAGCACGATGAGGTCGGCGTCCGCGAGCCGGGACGGCTCGGTGACGAACCGGACGGCGACACCGGGTTCACAGGCGAGCGCCTCGACGTCGGTCGCGTTGGAGATGCGGGGCAGCCGCACGACGGCGACGCGGAGCCACTGGTCGCCGTGGGGCGGCAGCGGCCGGCCGATGGCGCCGTCGGCCGTGTAGGACAGCGAGTCCTCGGTGTCGAGCCAGAGATCCTCGTGCCAGGGCAGGACACCGAGGACGGGACGTCCCGTCCGCGCGGTGAGCCAGTCGAGTCCGGGTTGCAGGAGGGCCTGGTCGCCGCGGAACTTGTTGATGACGAAGGCCTGGATCATGGCCTGGTCGGCGGGGTCGAGGACGGCGAGCGTGCCGAAGAGGTGGGCGAGCACGCCGCCGCGGTCGATGTCCCCGACGACGAGGACGGGCAGGTCGGCGGCGCGCGCGAGCCCCAGGTTGGCGATGTCCCGGTCCCGCAGGTTGACCTCGGCGGGTGACCCGGCCCCCTCGCAGATGACGACGTCGAAGTCCCGTCGCAGCTCGTCCAGAGTGGACAGGACGGTGTCCGCGAAGTTCCGCTCGCGGTAGTCACGCAGGGTGCCCGCGGGCTTGCCGTGGATGACGACCTGGGAGCTGTGGTCGGAGCCGGGCTTGAGCAGGACGGGGTTGAAGCGGGTGCTGGGCTCCAGCCCGGCGGCGCGGGCCTGCATGGCCTGTGCGCGCCCGATCTCGCCACCCGACGGGGTGACGGCCGAGTTGTTGGACATGTTCTGCGCCTTGAACGGCGCGACCCTCACCCCCTCGCGCGCGAGCCACCGGCAGATCCCGGCGACAAGCACGCTCTTGCCGGCGTCCGACGACGTGCCGGCGACGAGCAACGCTCCCCGCATGATTGCCCCTTCCGTTACCTGCAATCATCCTGGTCATGCCCGCCACCCCCGTCACCGCAGTCCTGGTGCACAGCCCGTTCCTCGGCCCGGCGAGCCTGCGCCCGCTGGCCGACGCACTGGCGGCACTCGGGCACCCGGCGGTACTCCTGGACCTGCGGCCGTCGGTGGTGGCGCCACCCGTGCACCAGGTGCTGCTGGGTGCGTTCGCGGACGCGATGGGTGAGGAGCTGTTGGAGGGCCCGGTGGTGCTGATCGGTCACAGCGGGGCGGGACCGCTGCTGCCGGCCTTCGCGGACTCGCTGGAGGACGTGGTCACCGGGTTGGTATTCGTGGACGCGGGCCTACCCACCCCCGGCCGCTCATGGCGCGACACCGTGCCGGCCTCGCTGTACGCCGGGCTACGGGCGTCGTCCCGCGAGGGCCAGCTGCCGCGGTGGCAACGCTGGTTCGACCCGGACCCACTGGAGACCCTGGTTGCGGACCCGGCCCTACGGGCAGAGATAGCGGACGAGGCCCCAGAGGTCCCAATCGCCTTCCTGAAGGAGGAACGCCCCGAGGTCGAGTGGACAGGACCGGCAGGATACGTCCAACTCTCACCCCCGTACGCCGAAGACGCCGCAGAAGCCGAGTCAAGAGGCTGGCCAACCCGCCGCCTCAACACCCACCACCTGGCCCCAGCCACCGACCCGACCCCCGTAGCAACCGCCATCCTGGAAGTCCTAACCACCCTCCTCTGACCACCCGCGAGTCCCGCGTCCAAACACACCGAGTCCCGCGTTCGCGCATACCGAGCTGCGGTTTCGTGCACGGTTCCCCGCTGGACGGCTCTCGTTCGACGGAATGCGTGTCAGCGTCCGCGAAGTCTGGTTCGGTGGCGAAGTCTGGTTCGGTGGCGAAGTCTGGTTCGACGGTCACCTGGACGTCGGCGAAGTCCGCTGCCCGCAGCACCGCCCGGCCGTGAACAACGATCACGCTCAGCTCAGCCCGGGCTGGGCTGAGCTGGAGGGGGGTTGGCCGGTCCAGCCCGGGCCAAGATCGGCACGAAACCGCAGTTCGTTATGCGCGAACGCGCGACTCGGTGTGCGCGAACGCGGGACTCGCGATGGTTGAACGCGGGACTCGCGGTGTTCAAACGCGACGCGATGTCCGAACGCGCGACTCGGTATGTCCGAACGCGCGACTCGGTATGTGCGAACGCGGGACTCGCGATGCACGAACGCGGGACTCGCGACTCAGGGTGCGTGAACGCGGGACTCGGGGTGTTTGAACGCGGGACTCGCGGGACTCGCGGGGGTTGGGGTGGTTAGGGGAGGGTTAGGATTTCGGCGCCTGTGTCGGTTACCACCAGGGTGTGTTCGAACTGGGCGGTCCAGCTTTTGTCTTTGGTGGTGACGGTCCAGCCGTCGTTCCAGATGTCGTAGTCGATGCCGCCCAGGGTGATCATGGGCTCGATCGTGAAGGTCATGCCTTTTTCGATCACGGTTTCGACCTTCGGCTCCTCGTAGTGGAGGATCACCAGGCCGCTGTGGAAGGACCTGGCTATGCCGTGGCCGGTGAAGTCGCGGACCACGCCGTAGTCGAACCGCTTCGCGTAGGACTCGATAACCCGGCCGATCACGTTCAGCGCGCGACCAGGGCGCACCGCCTTGATCGCGCGCATCGTCGCCTCGCGGGTGCGGTCGACCAGGAGGCGGACCTCCTCGTCGACGTCACCGGCCAGGAACGTCGCGTTCGTGTCGCCGTGGACGCCGCCGATGAACGCCGTCACGTCGATGTTCACGATGTCGCCGTCTTCGATGCGGGTCGTGTCGGGGATGCCGTGACAGATCACCTCATTGAGGGACGTGCAGCACGACTTGGGGAAGTGCCGGTAACCCAGCGTCGACGGGTACGCGTGGTGGTCCAGCAGGAACTCGTGCACGATCGCGTCGATGTCGTCGGTCGCCGCGCCCGGCTTGACCGCCTCGCCACCCACGGCCAGTGCCTGCGCCGCGATCCGGCCGGCCACCCGCATGGCCTCGATCGTCTCGTCCGTCTGCACCCACGGCTCGACGTTGCGGACGGGCGCCGGCTTGTCCACGTACTCCGGCCGCGGGATGGAGGCCGGTACGGGACGGCGCGGCGACTGGACGCCGGGCTTCAACGGGGCACGAACAGGCATGCCTCCACCCTAGGACAGCCCGCCAAGGAACCGGGTCGCGGCTGCCACCGCCTTCGCCGACGTGCCGACGTCGGTCAGCAGCACCGCGAACGCCAGATCGCCCTGGTACCCGACAAACCACCCGTGCGAGTGCGTCCCGTCGCCGAACTGCGCCGTGCCGGTCTTGCCCCGCACCTCCGGGAACCCCGCCAGCGCCGGCGTCGACCGGGCCATCTCCAGCATCATCGCCCGCACGCCGTCCAGGACCTGCGGCGACACGGGCTGCACCGTGGCGTCCGCCTTCGTCGACGAGCCGCGCAGCAGCGACGGCGCCGGCATCTTGCCCGACGCCACGGCCGACACCACCAGCGCCATGCCGAACGGGCTCGCGACGACCTTGCCCTGGCCGAACCCGTCCTCCGCGCGCTCGACGATCCCGGACGCCGCCGGCACCGAGCCCGTCACCGTCGTGGCGCCCGGCATCACGAAGTCCACGCCCAGCCCGTAGTTCTTCGCCGCGTTCGTCAGGTCCGACGGTCCCATCTCCGACGCCAGCTGCGCGAACGTCGTGTTGCACGAGACCGCGAACGCCGTCGACAGCGGAATGGTGCCCTTGTCGAACTTGCCGGCGTTCGGGATCTCCCGGCCGTCGATGGTGATCGTGGCCGGGCAGCCGACCGGCGACGCGCCGGTGACCTTGCCCGCCGACAGCGCCGCCGTCGCGGTCACGATCTTGAACGTCGAGCCCGGCGGGTACCGGCCCATCAGCGCGACCGGGCCCTGCGCGTCCGCGGGCGCGTTCTGGGCCACCGCCAGCAGCTCCCCCGTCGACGGCTGCATCGCGACGATCATCGACGGCGTCGCCTCGGTGTTGACCGCCGCCTGCGCCGCGTTCTGCACGCCGATGCTCAACGTCGTGGTCGCCGCCGTCGCCGGCTGGGGGGCCTTCGAGTACAGCTCCTCGACCTCCGCACCGGTCGAGTCGGTCGTGATCACCCGCCAGCCGGCCTTGCCGGTCAGGTCCGCCTCGACGACCTTGCGGATCCCCGGGAGCACGGTCGGCGCGAACGCCTTGTCGTCGGCCAGCAGCCGGGGCGAGGACGTGAACCGGACACCCGGCAGGTCGTAGATGGCCGGCTTGACCGTCTCGTAGTTGCTCTGCCGCAGCGCGGCCACCTGGTACGGCTGACCGGCCGGCGTCTTGTTCGCCCCGTCGAGGATCGCCTGCTGGGTGATCGTGTTGTCGATGCCGGACAGCGCGGTCGCGAGCGCGCCGGCCACCGCGTTCACGTCGCCCGCCTTGGCCTTGTCCAGCAGCACCGAGACGACCCGGCTCGGCGAGAGCACGGCACCGCCGTCGCGGTCGAGCACGGGCGCGAGCTCCGGCTGCTGTCCCTGCACGGCGATCGCCTGCTGCTGCGCCAGCTTCGGGTGGATGACGGTCGGGCTCCAGTGCACCTTCCACGAGCCGTCGTCGTCGCGCAGCTCGAAATGGCTGTCGTAGGACCAGGTGCGGTTCCCGCCGAGGTCCCAGCTGACCCGGTACGTCGCGTTGGCCGTCGACGAGCCGTCGCCCTGGGTGACGCCCTTGACCTCGGCCGACACCGACTTCGGCTCGAGTGCCTTGCGCACCGCGGACAGCTGCTTGCTGGCGGCGTCCGGTGAGTCGGTCTGACCGGACGCGGCCTTGAGGTCGCCCTTCGCGAACGCGGCGGCGAACGCGTTCGCGGCGTCCCCCGGTTCCGGCTCGGAGCTACATGCGGCGAGCGGCACGAGCAGGGTCAGGGCTGTGAGCAAACGGGTGACGCGCACGGCGGCGAGTATGCCGCAAACTAGAAGAGGACCGTGGCGTACTGCCCGACCTGTGTGAATCCGATGCGTTTGTAGGCGGACTGGGCGACCACGTTGTACGCGTTCACGTACAGGCTGGCCGTGCGGCCCAGCCCACGCACCAGCCGGTCGACCACCGCGGCCGTGCCCGTCGAGCCGAGGCCGTGCCCGCGCCGGTCCGGGTGCACCCACACGCCCTGGATCTGCCCGACGGCCGACGACAGCGCGCCGATCTCGGCCTTGAACACCACGTCCCCGCCCTCGAACCGGGCGAACGCGCGCCCGGCGGCGATCAGCTCGGCGACGCGGGCCCGGTAGCTGGCCCCGCCGTCACCCGCCCGGGGGTCGACGCCGACCTCCTCGATGAACATGGCGATCGCGGCCGGGAGGTACCGGTCCAGCTCGTCGGGACGCACCGGCCGCACCAGCTGGTCGGGCTCGATGACCGGCGCCTTGGCGGTGGCCATCAGCGGCTGGTCGTCCCTGACCTCGCGGGCGGGTCCCCAGTCCAGCTCCAGCTCCGACCACAGCCCGAGCACCTGCTCGGCGGGCCCGACGACCGACGAGCACATGCGCCGCCGGCGCAACGCCCGGTCGGCGAAGGCACGCAGCGCGGACCGGCTGCCCTGCAACGGGATCAGGTTCGAACCTGCGAAGCACAGCGAGTCGAGGCGACCGCCGCGGAAGCTCCGGGGCTCGCAGCCCCACAGCTCGCCACCGAGCCGCCACGGGTCCATGCCGAGGTTCTCGATCCGCGACGCCACCATGCAGGACGCGACGGGATCCGCCATGAGCATCGCACGCACGGCCAACCGATCCCGCTCATCGAGCAGCCGTGCACCCGCAAGCCGCAACACGGGTACCAGCGTGCCAGATGAGCGCCCGCCAAGACAGCCGAGGGCCGTGACACGCGGAATTCGCTCCCGACCTGTCGATATGCCGTGATCTGGCTCGACGTGCCGGTGGAGGTCCTCTTCGCCGGAACGGAGCACGCCATGCGCTTCCTCATCCTCACCGAACCCGCCGATCCCGCCGAGGTCCCGGCCATGGGCCGCTACCACGAGGAGCTGGTGCGGGCCGGGGTGCTGCTGTCCGGCGACCTGACCGCGGGCTTCTGGCTGGTGGAGGTCGACTCCCCCGCGACCGCCGCGGAGTGGGGCAGGCGGGCGCCGAGCGACACGGTGGAGATCCGCGAGGTCCATGACGAGTTCCGGTCGGTCCGGCAGGCTGTACCGCCATGGGACGACTGATCTACGGCTTCGGTGTGTCGGTGGACGGCTACGTCGCCGACAAGGACGGCGGGATCGCCTGGAGCGAACCCGATCCCGAGCTGCACCGGTACTGGAACGACCGCGCGCGCGAGGTCGCGGTGTCGCTGTACGGGCGCAAGCTGTACGAGCTGATGTCGGCGTACTGGCCGACCGCCGACCAGGACCCGGACGCGGCACCGGTCGAGGCCGAGTTCGCCGGGCTGTGGCGGGCGCTGCCGAAGGTCGTGTTCTCGAAGACCCTCGACAAGGTCGACTGGAACTCGCGGCTGGAGCGCGGTGACGTGGTCGAGGTCGCACGCCGGATCAAGGCCGAGACCGACGGCCCGATCGAGGTCGGCGGCGCGACGCTGGCGGCGCCGCTGGTGCGGGCGGGCCTGGTCGACGAGTTCCACGTGGTGGTCACCCCGACCGCCGTCGGCGGCGGGACGCCGTACTTCCCCACGCTGGACAGGTGGATCAGGTTGGAGCTGGCGGAGAACCGCACCTTCCCGTCCGGCGCGGTCCTCCTCCGGTACGCGGTCCTGAGGTCGTGAGGCTCGGCCGGTCAGGGTGATGGCGTGTCGGCCATGCCCGTGTGCGGTCAGCCGACCGTGACGGTCGGCGAGCCCGCCCCGTCCGTCTCGCCGGCCTCCTCGGCGATGCGCATGGCCTCCTCGATGAGGGTCTCCACGATCTGGTGCTCCGGCACGGTCTTGATGACCTGGCCCCGCACGAAGATCTGGCCCTTGCCGTTGCCCGACGCCACCCCGAGGTCGGCCTCGCGGGCCTCGCCAGGACCGTTCACCACACAGCCCATCACCGCGACACGCAGCGGGACCTCCATGCCCTCCAGGCCCGCGGTCACCTCGTCGGCCAGTTTGTACACGTCCACCTGCGCACGCCCGCACGACGGACACGACACGATCTCCAGCTTGCGGGGCCGCAGGTTCAGCGACTGCAGGATCTGCGCGCCGACCTTGACCTCCTCGACCGGCGGCGCGGACAGCGACACCCGGATCGTGTCACCGATCCCCTGCCGCAACAGCGCACCGAAGGCCACCGCCGACTTGATCGTGCCCTGGAACGCCGGACCCGCCTCGGTCACCCCGAGGTGCAGCGGATAGTCACACTGCTCGGCCAGGAGCTCGTACGCCCGCACCATGACCACCGGGTCGTTGTGCTTCACCGAGATCTTGATGTCGTGGAAGTCGTGCTCGGCGAACAGCGACGCCTCCCACAACGCCGACTCGGCCAGTGCCTCCGGGGTCGCCTTGCCGTACTTCTTGAGCAGCCGCGGGTCGAGCGAGCCCGCGTTCACCCCGATGCGGATCGGGGTGCCGTGGTCGCGGGCGGCCTCCGCGATCTCCTTGACCTTGTCGTCGAACTTCTTGATGTTGCCCGGGTTCACCCGCACCGCCGCACAACCGGCCTCGATCGCGGCGAACACATACCTGGGCTGGAAGTGGATGTCCGCGATCACCGGGATCTGCGACTTCGCGGCGATCGCGGGCAGGGCCTCGGCGTCGTCGGCGGACGGGCACGCCACCCGCACGATGTCGCACCCCGCCGCGGTCAGTTCCGCGATCTGCTGCAGGGTCGCGTTCACGTCCGCGGTCAGCGTCGTGGTCATCGACTGGACCGAGATCGGGAAGTCACTGCCGACGCCCACCCGACCGACCATCAACTGCCTGGTCCTGCGCCGCTCCGCCAGCACGGGAGGCGGGGTGTCGGGCATGCCCAGCATCACTTCGCTCATGACACCAGGCTACCCATCACATCGTTGGCCATCCGACGCACGGGTGTGACCTCGATGGCCTGTTCAGGTGCGGCTACTGCCCTATTCGGATCGGATTCACGATGTCCGCGGTCACAGTGAGCAACACCACGGCCCCGCCGAGGAAGATCACCACCATGGTCACCGCCGACAGCTTGGTGTAGTCGACCGGGCCGCCGGCCGGCTTCCCCCGCAGCCTGCGCAGCCAGTCGCGGATCTTCTCGTAGAACAGGATCGCGATGTGCCCGCCGTCCAGCGGCAGCAGCGGCAGCAGGTTGAACACGCCGACGAAGAAGTTCAGCGTCGCGAGCAGGAGCAGGAACAGCTCCCACACGCCCTGCTCGACCGCGTCGCCGCCGATGATGCTCGCGCCGACCACGCTGACCGGGGTGTCCGGGTCGCGCTCCCCGCCGCCGATGGCCTGGATGACCTTCGGGATCTTCTGTGGGAAGGCGATGATGCCCTCCCAGGTGCGGGCGAACATGGTGCCGGTGAACTCGATCGAGCCGCCGAATGCGGTGGCCGCGTTGTAGTGGTACATCGGGGTGCTGGTCACGCCGATGGCGCCCACGTCGACCAGCTTGTTGTCGTTCGCGCCGATCTTGGCGTCCGGGGCCAGCCGCTTGACGGTCGGGATGTCGATGGTGACCGTGCGCTCGACGCCGTCCCGCAGGATCACGAACCTGTGGTCGCCCCGCAGCTTCTGCACCCGCGTCACCACGTCCGACCAGGTCGGGGTGGCCTTGCCGTCGACGCTGATGATCTCGTCACCCGGCCGCAGGCCGGCGTCGCGGGCCGGCGCCGGGTCGTTCGAGCCGCACTCGGCGTACTCCCCGGTCTTCGGGTTCTGGGTCGATGCCGCGCAGTTCGTGCCGCTGATCACCGGGGTGCCGGCCACGTTCGGCAGGCCCATGGTCGCGGCGAGCAGGTACAGGATGATGAAGCCGAGGATGAAGTGCGTCACCGAGCCGGCGACCATCACGACGAAGCGCTTCCACGTCGGGAACCGCCACATCGCCCGCGGCGCCTCCTCGGGGGTCACCTCGTCGAGTGCCGTCATGCCGGCGATGTCGCAGAAGCCGCCGGCCGGGATGGCCTTGAGGCCGTACTCCGTCTCGCCGCGCCGGAAGGACCAGATCTTCGGGCCGAAGCCGATGAAGTACCGCCGCACCTTCATGCCGAAGGCCTTGGCGGCGACCATGTGCCCAGCCTCGTGTAGTGCCACGGACGCGCAGATCCCCAGCGCGAACAGCACGACGCCCAACAACCAAGCGAGCACTGACGTTCAGTTCCTTCCTGTGGCGAGCAGCTCACGCGCGTGGGCGCGGGCCCACTCCTCAGCCGCGAGCACCTCGTCGACGCCGCCCGGCTCATGGCGCCAGCCGTCTGCGTCGTCGAGGACGTCTTGAACAGTGTCCACAATCCTGGTGAAGGCCGTGTGTCCTTCCGTGAAGGCCGTGACGGCCTCCTCGTTCGCGGCGTTGTAGATCGCCGGCAGGCAACCGCCCGCCGTGCCTGCCGCGCGCGCGAGCCGCACGGCGGGAAAGGTGTCGTCGTCCAGCGGTTCGAACGTCCACGCGGCCGGCTCGCCGAAGGTCGACGGGCGGGCGGCGCCGGGGACCCGGTCCGGCCACCCGAGCGCCAGCGAGATCGGCAGCCGCATGTCCGGCGGGCTGGCCTGGGCAAGCGTCGACCCGTCGGTGAACGTCACCATCGAGTGAATGATCGACTGGGGGTGCACGACCACGTCGATCCGCTCGTACGGGACGGCGAACAGCAGGTGCGCCTCGATCAGCTCGAGCCCCTTGTTGACGAGCGTCGCCGAGTTGATCGTGATGACCGGGCCCATGTCCCAGGTCGGGTGCGCCATGGCGGCCTCGACGCCCACATTCGCCAGCTCATCCCGCCGCCGGCCGCGGAACGGCCCGCCGGACGCGGTCAGCACCAGCCGCGCAACCTCGTGTGGGTGACCTCCACGCAGGCACTGCGCGATCGCGGAGTGTTCCGAGTCGACCGGCACGATCTGGCCCGGCTTGGCGGCCCTGAGCACGAGCGAGCCGCCCGCGATCAGCGACTCCTTGTTGGCCAGCGCGAGCGTGGCGCCGGTGTCGAGCGCGGTCAGCGTCGGCGCGAGGCCACGGGAGCCGGTGATGGCGTTGAGCACGATGTCGGCCGGGGTCTCGGCGATGAGCGTGGTCACCGCCTCGGGCCCGGCGAGGATGCGGGGCAGCTCGAAGTCACCCCGGTCGTAGCCGCGCCGCTGGGCCTCGGCGTACAGCGCGAGCTGCACGTCCTCGGCGGCGGTGGCCCTGGACACGGCGAGCGCGCGGACGCGGTGGGTGAGTGCCTGCGCGGCCAGCGCCTCAGGGTCGGCGCCCCCGGCGGCCACGCCGACGACGTCGAACCTGTCCGGGTTGGCCGCGACGACGTCCAACGCCTGGACGCCGACCGAGCCCGTGGAGCCCAGTACGAGCACGGTGCGTTTGGTCATCGGGGCACATTGTTCCCGAGTGCCCTCGACCACGCCGTTCCGGGGCGTGTGGGAGCATGAGCCCCGGCCCGAGCTGATGTTGAGGAGGGGACGTGGCAGGCGGAGCGCTCGAGAAGCGACCCAGCAACGCGGTCGACCCGCACGAGGAGCCGTCGGCGGCATGGGGCTGGCACGGCCGCTTCCCCCGGGGCCGCGAGATCGGCGGTTGGATCACCGTGATCGCGTTCGTCGCGATGGCGTTCGTCGGCAACCACGTCGCCGAGACCGAGCGCCTGTGGCTGCTCGGCATCAGCGCGCTGCTGATCATCGTGCTCATCGGCACCCGCGTCCGCCAGCGCACCTCCTGGCGTCGGTAGGGCACGCCGCCGGGGAGGCCTTGTTCGCACGAGTTCCCTCGGTCTTCTCACCCCCACACCCCGCCCGGGCGGGGCTTCACCCCTGGTCGCCGTTCACCCCTGGTCGCCGTCGGCCCGGCTCTGCTGCCGCGCCCTCACCGCCGACCGGGTCGGGTTTCCCCGCGCAGGTCGATGACCGCGTAGCGCGCTATCAGTCGCGTACGCCGCCGGCACGGCTGCTTTGCCATGCCCATGCGTCCGCCTTGGGTCGACCCTTCTGCCGAGGAGCTTGGCGGAGTCCATCATCGAAGCCATGGCACGGCTGTGGCGGCAGGGTAGCGACAATTTCTACCACATGGTAGAAATCTCTGTGGGAGCGCTTCCACGCTGTCCACTCGTTCAGGGGAGAAGATGGCCATGAGCACAACGTCCGTGCAGCTTTACTCCGTCCGAGAGGCGTTCGCCGCCGACCCCACCGGCACGCTCGCGCGCCTCGTAGACATCGGGTTCACCCAGGTCGAACCGTTCGGGCTCGCCGAGCACGCCGCCGTCCTGCGGTCGGCGCTGCCCGACCACGGGCTGACCGCGCCGACCGCCCACGCCAAGCTGGTCGGCGTCGACCAGGAGGAGGTGTTCGCCGCCGCGGTCGCGTGTGGCGTCGGCACCGTCATCGACCCGTTCACCCCGCCGGAGCAGTGGGAGGACGAGGCGGACATCGCGGCCATCGCGACCGCGCTCAACGCCGCCGCCAGGAAGGCCGCCGACCACGGCCTGACCGTCGGCTACCACAACCACTGGTGGGAGGCCAAGAACACGATCGGCGGACGCACCGCGCTGGAGGCGTTCGCCGACCAGCTCGACCCCGAGCTCGTGATCGAGGTCGACACGTACTGGGCCGCCGCGGGTGGCGCCGACGCACCGGCCCTGCTGGAGCGGCTCGGCAAGCGCGTGGTCGCGTTGCACGTCAAGGACGGCGACCTCGCCACTGACGCGTCGGGCCAGGTGCCCGCCGGGCAGGGCCGGGTGCCGGTCGCCGACGTGCTGGCCGCGGCGCCGGACGCGTTGCGGATCATCGAGTTCGACGCCTACGCCGGCGACATCTTCGACGGCCTCGCCGCGAGCTACGCCTACCTGAACGGGGCGGCCCGATGAGCGCGGGGCCGGTCGGCGTCGGCCTCATCGGCGCGGGCGTGATCAGCGACGAGTACCTGCGCAACCTCACCTCGTTCCCCGACCTGCGGGTACTGCGGATCGCCGACCTGGACCTGACACGGGCGGCGGCACAGGCCGAGAAGCACGGCGTGCCGAGTACGGGCTCGGTTGCCGAGCTGCTGGCCGACCCGGAGGTCGAGCTGGTGGTGAACCTGACGATCCCGGCCGCCCACGTCGACGTCGGGCTCGCGGCGCTCGACGCCGGCAAGCACGTGTGGGCGGAGAAGCCGCTGGCGCTGGACCGGGAGAGCGGCCGCAAGCTGCTCGCCGCCGCCGCGGAGAAGGGCCTGCGGGTCGCGAGCGCGCCGGACACGGTGCTCGGGCCGGGCATGCAGACCGCGCGGCGGGCCATCGAGGACGGCCTGATCGGCGACGCGCGGACCGCGCTCGCGATCTTCCAGACCCCGGGCCCGGAGAGCTGGCATCCCGCGCCGGAGTTCCTGTTCCAGACCGGCGGCGGGCCGCTGCTGGACATGGGTCCGTACTACCTGACCGCGCTCGTGCAGCTGCTCGGCCCGATCCGCCGGGTGACGGGGGCGGGTGGCCGGGCCCGCGAGACCCGGGTCATCGGCTCGGGGCCGCGGGCCGGCACCGAGTTCCCCGTGACGGTCCCGACCACGGTGACCGCGCTGATCGACTTCGAGCGGGGCGGGTCGGCGCAGCTGGTGCTGAGCTTCGACTCGGCGCTACGGCGGACCATGCTGGAGGTGACCGGCGCGCAGGGCGCGGCCGTGCTGCCGGACCCGAACACCTTCGACGGGACGACGCTCGTGCACCGGATCGGGGCGGACGAGCTGGTGGAGGTGCCGGCGGACGGTCACGTGTCGTCCCGTGGCACCGGCGTGGTGGAGCTGGCCAGGGCCATCCGGGCCGGGGTGCCGGAGCGGGCGTCGGGTGAGCTGGCCTACCACGTGCTCGACGCGATGCTGGCCATCGACGAGTCGATCGACACGGGCGAGCGGGTCACGGTGGAGAGCACGGTGGCGATCCCACCGGCGATCCCCGCCGGCTGGGACCCGCGCGCCAGCACGCTTTAGAGCGGCTGGACGAGCACGCTGTCGAGATAGTGGCGAAGTGCCCCGACGAGGTCCACCTCGTCGGGCTTCGTCAGCCACTGCACCTGCAGACCGTCCGACAGCGACATGTAGGTCAGCGCGGCGACGGCCGGGTCGACCCCCTGCCGCAGCTCGCCGCGCTCGGCCAGCACCCGGAACGACTCGTACGCGGAGCGGCGGGCGATCCGGTAGTGGCGCACGAAGTAGTCGTGCGCGGGATGGTCCGGCGCCACCGCCTCGGCGGCCAGCCGCGAGTACAGCTCGACGATGGCGGGGTTGGCGACGTTGTACTCCGCCAGCGCGATCCAGTGCCGGAGGACCTCGCGGCCGGGCGGCTCGTTGAGCCGCAGCCGCACGGCGTCGTCCGCGTCCCGCCGTTCCAGGACGGCCGCGAGCAGGGCCTCCTTGGTCGGGAAGTAGTACAGGAGCCCGGCGTGGGTGATGCCGGCCCGCTTGGCCACCTCCCGCAGCGACGACCCGTGGTACCCGGCCTCGCCGTAGACGGCGACCGCCGCGGTGAGGATGTCCTCCCGGCGGATCCGGCCCTTGGGGTAACCCCTGTCGACGGTACGCACGAGCCCATAATGCCGCCTTGATGTTGGATATGGTGGCCTCGCCCCCGGCCGGGTAGCGTCGTTGCGGTGATCGTGAGCAGGGGATTCCACGGCCGCCGCGAGCCGGCCGCCGCTGAGCTGCCGCCCGGGCAGTACCTGACCCGGGACTTTCCCGTTCTGCAGGCCGGGCCCACCCCACGGATCGATCTCGACCGGTGGAAGTTCACGATCAGCAATGAGGTCGGCGCGGAATACACCTGGACGTGGCGCGAAATGCTCGCCCTGCCGAGCGAACGACCCACCGTGGATATCCACTGCGTCACGAGATGGTCGAAGCTGGCGACCACGTGGCAGGGCGTCTCGCTCGACACCTTGTTCTCCGGCGTCGAGACGGCCGCGGACTACGCGTATGTCCGGTCCTACGGCGGCTACACGACGAACCTGCCGCTGGAGGACCTGCTGGACGGCAAGGCGTGGCTCGCCTACCGCTACGACGGCGAGGATCTGCCCGGCGAGCACGGCGGCCCGGCCCGGTTGCTGGTGCCGCACCTGTACTTCTGGAAGTCAGCCAAGTGGGTGACCGGCATTGACCTGCGCCACGACGACGAGCCCGGCTTCTGGGAGACCCTCGGGTACCACAACTACGGCGACCCGTGGCGCGAGCAGCGTTACACGGATGACTGAGCCCCTCGTCCGGCGCCGCTCGCCGTGGCTGGCCGCCCGGGTGTTCGCGGTGCGCTCGGAGACCTCGGTGGCCAGGACGATCGTCCTCGACGTGCCGGGCTGGCCGGGGCACGAGGCGGGCCAGCACGTGGACGTGAAGCTCACGGCGCCCGACGGGTACAGCGCGTACCGCAGCTACTCGATCGCGGCTCCCCCGTCCGGGGAACGCATCGAACTGACCGTGCAGCGCGTCATCGACGGTGAGGTTTCGCCGTACCTGGTCGACGAGCTGCTGCCGACCGACGAGCTGGAGGTCCGCGGTCCCGTCGGCGGCTGGTTCACCTGGCGCGCGGCGGAGACCGCGCCGGTGGTGCTGGTCGCGGGCGGCTCGGGCATCGTCCCGCTGATGGCGATGCTCCGCGAACGGGCCCGGGTGGGCAGCACCGCCCCGTTCACGTTGGTGTACTCGGTTCGCGGCCCGGCCGACGTGTACTACGAGGCCGAGCTGGCGGCCTCCGACGTGCCGGTCCGGCTGCTGTACACGAGGGCCGGCACCTCGACACGGCCCGCGGGCCGGATCACCGCGGCCGACCTGCCGGACACGACCGGCGCACGCGTGTTCGTCTGTGGCCCGACGGGTTTCGTGGAAACGGTGGCGGACCTGCTGCTGGCCCGGGGCCAGGATCCGGCCAGCATCCGCACGGAACGTTTCGGCCCGACCGGAGGATGAGATGCACATCGACGGAAACGGGGCGGCCGGCATGTTCGCCGAGGCACTGGGTGTCGACATCACGACGGCCGTGCTGACGTGCGCGGGCTGCGGCGACAGCGGCCCGTTCGCACAGGCCCAGGTGTACGACCAGGGACCCGGTGTGGTGGCCCGCTGTGCCACCTGCGAGGCGGTGCTGGCCAGGCTGGTCCGCACGCCGACCGACGCGTGGCTGGACCTGCGGGGCGCGCGGTCGGTCCGCCTGCCGCTCGGCCCCGCGGCGGGCTGACCGGCCACACCACGCATCGCCGGCTCAGCCGGCCTCCGGGTGCAGCACCACCGCCAAGGCCGGCGCGACGGCACGGACAGCGGGATGGCGTGAGAAACGCCGCAACGTGGTCGAGAGGCGGGCCACGTCCGCGCGCACGGTGGCCGAGCGGATCGCCGTGGCGTGCTCGAGCATCGTTCCCGCGACACCGCAGGCCCGTTCCACCTCGCCCGTCGCCGCGTGTGCGAGCGCCAGCCGAACACCGAACCGTGCCCGTGCCCGAAACGCACCGGGCGCGATCCTGGCCACCTGCTCGTCGAGCACGGCGACGGCCTCGGCCGGGCGCCCGAGGTCGAGGAGGCACCACCCGGTCACCGCGGTCACCGGATCCAGCACGAACGAGGTGCCGATCACCATCGCCCGGTCGTCCACGGTGTCCGCGGCGAGGAGATGGCGCCGCGCCACGTCGAGCGCACGGAGGCACGAGGAACGGTCACCGGCGAGCGCATGCCCCTGCGCCTCTCGTTGTGCGGCGAGGCCCCGCACCCGGGGCGCGATCCCGGAACCGGCCTGTGCCTGACGGGCAAGAGCGACGGTGGCCCGCGCGTCCCCCCGGTAGAGAGTGATCGAGGCTCTGCGCACCAACGCGTAGGTCGCCGTGTGCTGGTCGTCCACGGCGTCCGCGGCGCCTGCCGCCAGTCCGGTCCACCACATCGCCGTCCGGTCGTCCCCGGCTTCCTGGGCCATCCACCCGGCGAACTCGGCGGTTCGCGCGAACAGTGCGACGACCCTGCGGGCGTCCACGCCACGCGCCCGGTTCGCGAGCAGCCGCAGTGCCTGCGCCTGCCCCGCCAACACGGGCAGAACCGTCTCCGGCCGAGCCACCTGGCCGAGCCCGCGCATCGTGGCGAGGAGCTGTGTGAGGTAGGTGAGCTGCTCGGCGCCGGTCTCGGCCGACGAGGTGCCCGGTGGCCGGCCTGCCAACACCTCCGCCGCACCGGCCACCGTGTTCCGCGGTCCCACCGGGCGTACGCAGTCGGGCGCCATCGTCATGAGCAGGGCTTCGTCGTCCTCGGGCTCGGGTTCGGGTTCCTGCGCCGCGGACGCGGCCACGAGCGTGGCGAGCGCGCCGTCGGTGTCGAGCTCCATGTCGCAGCGCCGGGCGAACTCGACGGACGGCCGCGCCTTACCGGTCTCGATCCGGCTCACATATCCCTTGCTGTAGTAGAGCCTCCTGGCGAACTCGGTCAACGAAAGCTGTCTCGCGACACGCAACGCCCGCAACCGAGGTCCGAACAGATCCGGCGCGCGCACCATCGGACTCCCCCTTTCCACCGCACGACCGATAACCCGGGCCTGCGTCCGTTCCTTTTGTTCCCACCCAGTCACCGGACGCCGCTCATCGTCGGAGGCGTGACACGAAAAGTGAAACAGGCCGGCCCGGAGTGACGACAAGACTAATCACCCGCGTACGCGCCGGAAATCCGGAGTGCGACTGTCCCGTGAATGTCTCGCGGGACAGCACGCGGGACATTCACGGGACAGCGTGAGAAGGAAACAGGAAACACCTAATTACTTCCGAGTAGCGGTTGCCAAGACCGGACCGCCACGCCAAAGATGACGCGTTGTCACACCCCATCGATGGGTGACGAAGTCAATACTCCGATCCAATGAATTACTTCCGCGCGAGGTGCACAGCCAGTGACGCATGTCTTTCTCAACTACCGGAGCGCCGACGAACCCTTCGGGGTGGCGATGCTGGACCACGAACTGTCGGCCAGATTCGGTCCCGAGGCGGTGTTCTTCGCCTCCAAGTCCATTCAGTTGGGCGCGGCGTGGGAACAGGAGATGCTGGACGCCGTCGAACGCTCGACCGCCCTACTGGTGATCATGGGACGGCACTGGCTGTCCGCCGTGGACGGAACGGGCCGGCGGCGGATCGACGATCCGCAGGACTACGTCCGGCGCGAGATCCTGCTGGCGTTGGGGCTCGGCAAGGACGTCATCCCGGTACGCCTTGGCGTTCCGCGCCCCGCCGTGGACGACCTGCCCCCCGAGTTGCGGGTGCTCGCCACGCGCCAGGACATCGAGCTTCGGTTCCGCACCGCGGGACCGGATCTGGACCGGCTGGAGACCAAGCTGCGCAGGCTCATCCCCGCGCTCGCCGACCTCACCCCGCCGGCGCCCGCGAACGAGCCGACGCGGACCGCCACCTACCGGGACCACGCCAGCCACTACGACATCCGTGACCTCACCGTCGACACCTTCCACGCCGGCCCGAGCTTTCACGGGCCCGGATGGCCGCTGGGGACAGGAGACTCCCAGTGAGTGAGGAGAAGGCGAAGGGCGCGGACGAGCCGCCGGCAGGCCCGAAACCGTCCTCCGCGGAACCGGCGACACCGCCGACCCGGGACGAGGCGGTCAACAAGCTGCGGCACGGCGACGCCGCCGAGCAGAGCAAGCGCGTCGAGCAGATCATCGCCGAGGCGATCTCCCGGACGTCCGGCGTGACCCACGTCAACCTGTTCAGCGGTGACTTCACGGTCGCGGGCGACTTCACGTCCGGGCCGGGAACCCGCACGGGCGCGGCCCGGCGGTCAGCGAAGATCCGGCGCGACCCCGGCGAGTTCGTCGCGGAGTACGAACGCTATGTGCCTCCGCTCGACTTCGAGTCCGGAGTCGAGCGGCTCGACCTCCACCACCTGCTCGTGATCGCGGACCGGGCGCGCACCGGTCGCGACGCACGCGCACACGCCACGATGGTGGAAGTGTTGCGGCGCAACAACATGGCCCCGGCCTTCATCGAGCTGAGCGGCGCGGCGCTCGGCAACATGGCCTGGCAGCCACCACAACGCGAGAGCGCCTACCTCGTGCGGGACCTGCCCGGCCCGAGCGGCAGGTGCGCGGCCGAGTCGCTCGACGAGAAATGGCTGGCCCACGCCGCGGAACAGGCACGCGCCCACGGCAGCTATCTGGTGATCGTGACCGGTCCGGTGCGCGGCAGCCTCGCCACGGCGACCAACCGGTCGGACTTCGTGATCACCGACCTGGACCTCCCCGCACCGGGCGAGGTCATGCGCCGATGGTCGCTCGCAGAACACGGCTGGCTGACCGAGGCCGAGCTGGACGAGCGCCTGACCGGCACCGGTCTCGACGAGCTCCTGGACGAGCGGGGTGACCCGTACTTCGCCGTCCGGGCCGCGAAGGCGATCGGGGAGGCACTGCGTACCGGCGCGGAGCTGTCCACGGTGGTCGCCCGGTTCCGCGACCCGGAGGAACGGGTGCGTGAATGGCTCGGCGCCGATCCGGACGCGGCCGACATCGCACTCGCGCTGGCCACCGCGGCACTCGAAGGTTGTGGCTACCTCTCCGTTTCCGACGCCGCGGTGTCGCTCTACCGCAGGCTCGGCGGCTCCGGAACCGCCAAGGCCCCACGCTACCTACGCGGCCTGCTGGCCGAACGGTCCTGGATCGAGGTCGTGCAGCCCGACGACGGGCCGCGCGTGGTGCACTTCCGGCAGGCGGGCCTGCGTGCCGCGGTCCTCGCGCTCACCTGGTACGAGCTGGACGGCGCACGCGAGCAGATCCTCGGCTGGCTCGACGAACTCGCCCACCACCCCGATCTCGAGGTGCGGACCCGCGCGGCGACCACGGCCGGCCTGCTCGCGGCCCGTGACCTCCAGCACGGCCTCCATCACTTCTTCCTGCCCTGGGCCGCGAACAACTCCCCGATCCTGCGCCAGAGCGCCGCGACCGGGCTCAACGTGGCGGGCAGTGTGAGCGGCAGGCCGGACCAGTTCTGGCGGTACGTCGAGCTGTGGGCCGAACAGGTTCGCTACGACGACGAACCGGCGCTGCCCGCGACCGCGGCGACCGCGGCGGGCGGCGCGCTCGGCGTCGCCGACCCGGCGCGGGCGCTGCGGGTGTTCCACACGCTCGTCGACGAGGGCGGCTGGGACCTGCTCGAACCCGTCGCGGTGAGTACCCACCAGCTGCTGGCCGCAGGCCGTGCCGGCCCCGTCATCGAGGCCCTGCTCGAATGGACCGACGGGCGGCTCACCGACGACCCGATGGTCAAGGCGCTCACCGTGTTCGCCTTCGTGGCGGGCGAAGAAGGCCCCGCCGGTACGCCCGCCCATGACCGGCCCGTGCTGATGCACTCGATGGCGGACCTCCGGGACGAGCTGCCGGAGCTCTGGGGCCGGGCGCTCGACTGCGAGCCGGTGCGGGACATGGCGGCCGAGGCGCTGCGGAGCTGGGTCCGGGCCACGGACCGCGATCCGGCACTCACCGAAGACGTGCTCGACCTGCTCGCCGGCATCGCCGACCGCGGCGACCAGGACTACCGCCGCCTGTGCCACCTGCTCGACAAATGGGCCGAGGACCAGGACGAGCCGTCCAGCTCCGCCCGCCACTTCCACTCCGAACTCGTCGAGGAAGGCGAACTCGTCTCGTGAACCAGACCTACAACCCGATCCTGGAGTCCCTCTCCCTCAAGCGTCTGCGTGCCTCCGCGCCGCGTGGGCCCGTCATGGGCACCGCGATCGTGCTGGAACGCGCACACGGCGAGCCGGTGGTGGTCACGGCCGGACAGCGGATTCCCGACGCGCACACCGGCAACTACACGCTCCTGCACCGCGTGGACGTGGCCAACCGCGGGATCGGGTGCACTTTCACCACGCCCAGTGCCGACGCCTCGTTCCCCTTCACCGTGACGGTCACATGCGGGTGCCAGGTCACCGATCCCGTCGCCACCGTGCGAGACGGGATACGGGACATGGCCGATGCCCTGCGGAGCTGGCTGGTCGGGCAAATCAGGCCGATCAGCATGCGCTACGACGCCCTCCACCCCGCCGACGCCGAGGTGGCGATCTCCTCGGCGCTGCAACGCGCGTACTCGCCGGACGGCGTACGTCTCTCCGGGTTCGCCGTCACCGTGACGACCCAGGACGTGGCCGAGATCGTGACGGCACACCGGGAGCTGCGGGTGCTGGAGATGAAGCGCGAAGGAATGCGGCCCGTGGCACACGGCGGCCGCGAGGAGATGCTCGCCCACGTCATGGCCACCACGGGCGGCGACCCGACACCGATACTCGACCGCGAGCAGGAGGAGCGGGAGAACAACACCAAGGCCAGCCTGCTGGCGCTCAGCGCGCTCATGAACTCGGAGAAGGTGGAGGAGTTCAACGCGTCGCGGATCACCGACAAGGTGATGGGCGAGTTCTTTCCCGGCGCCGAACCACTGTTCGGTGGCAAGCGACCGGGCATCCGGGACCGTATCGGCAGCAAACGCAAGGCCATCGAGGCCGGGGACGCCACCGCCATAGAGGCCGAGGTCGTGCCGGGCAAGCCGGCCGACGCCGCGCCGCCGGAGCCGGCCGAGCCGTCGAGGCCAGCCCCCGCCGACGCGAGGAACGACGGGCCGAACGACGACGGGCCGAAACCGGCCCGGCCGAGCCGGGTACGCGGTGTGCTGCGCCGCGAGGACGCGTGACCTGATGGAGGTGTACCCGTTTCGCGTCGGCCGGGCGCGCCGGTGGCAGCACGACGAGCCCGGACTCCAGTGCCTGTCGGTGTGGACCGAACGCGTCGCCGAGCACGGCGAGGACGCGGACCCGCTCGTGCTGTTGCACCGGCCGACCGGGCGGGGCCTCGTCGCGGTCTTCGACGGGGTCGGCGGCGCGGGCCGCGCCACCGCCGGCCGCACCGCGGGCCGCGTGGCACGCACCCAGGCATGGGTCGCGTCGCGCCGGTTGCGCGGGCTGGTCGAGGAGTGGTTCGTCGGCAACCAGCCGCACGACCGCCTCCAGCCACTCGTCGCGAGCCGCCTGGCGGCGGACATCCGGACACGAACGAGGATGCGTGGCACCATCGCGCGCCAGTTCCCCTCCACGCTGGCCGCACTGGACTTCCGCCACCAGGACGGCTGGGTCTCCTGGGACGTGCTGTGGGCCGGCGACTCCCGCTGTTACCTCGCCACCCCGCGCGACGGCCTGCAGCAGCTCAGCAGGGACGACGTGGACGGCACGGACGCACTGGAGCTGCTCCTGCAGGATCCGCCGATGACCAACATGGTCTGCGCGGACCGCGAGTTCGCGCTCAACCGGTGGCAGGGCCGGGAACGACTGCCATGCGTGCTGCTAGCCGCGACCGACGGCTTCTTCGGCTACGTGGACACGCCCGCCTTGTTCGAGCACCTCCTGTGGGACACCCTCCTCACCGCGGTGGACGTCCAGAGCTGGGCCGAGCTGCTGGTCCGCCGCGTCACCGCCTACACCGGCGACGACGCGTCGCTGGCGCTGGTGGGGCTCGGCTTCCGCGGCTTCACGGGCCTGCGTGAGGCATTCCGTCCCCGCGCGAACTTCGTTCGCGTGACGCACGGGGAACGGCTTCGCGGGGTCGACGGGGACGGACTCACCATCGCGCGCGCGGACTCGTGGCGGGACTACCAGCCCGGGTACGAGCGGCAGTGGCCGGCCGGTGCCCCGGTCGCCGTCGAGGAGGGCCGGTGAAGCAGGGGCAGCTGATCGGCGGGTACACGGTGCTCACCCGGCCGACCAACGCCGATGCCGGCAAGTGCCTGTGGGCCTTCGCGGAGAAGGGCGGTGACCAGTACTTCATCAAGGAGTTCCTCGATCCCAAGATCCCGCGAGCGGACGGGATGGGTTCGGTGGCCGACAAGGAACGCAGGTTCGCGGAGTGCCAGCGTTTCGCGGCCCGCCACGAGCGGGTGATGACGCTGCTGCCGGCCGACCACGAGGACGCGGGAAACCTGGTTCTCGCGGTCGACTTCTTCGCGGAGGGGACCAGGTACTACAAGGTGACGCCGCGGGTCAACGCGAGTGACGCCGTGCCGGACGAGCTCGAGCCACGAGCCCAGATCGTCCTGTTGCGCACGCTCGTGGACAGCCTGCGGCTGCTCCACCGCAGCGGCATCGTCCACGGCGACCTCAAGCCCGAGAACGTGTTGCTGGCGAAACCGCGACAGGGACCGCTGCTCATCGCGAAGCTGATCGACTTCGACGACTCCTACCCCGCCGGGGAGCCGCCGCCGAAGGACACGATCGGCGGCAACCCCCTGTACGGGGCACCGGAATGGCTGGGCTACGTGCGAGACGGGCGCCGGGGGAAGTCCCTCACACAGGCGGTCGACATGTTCGCGCTGGGACTGCTCATCCATACGTACCTGTTCGGCGGACCGCCCCGGTACGGCACCGCGCACGAGTCCCCCGCGGCCGCGGTGCTCGACGGAGTACGCCTGGACTGGGACGCCGGCATCGGCGGGCGTCTCCGCCACCTGCTCACGGCCCTGACGTCGGCCGACCCGAGCACACGGCCGGACATCTCGACCGTGGCAGAGCATCTTGCGGCACCCGACATCCTGACCGCCGGCGAACCGACGCCGGTCGCCACGCCGGCAACGAGTGAGCGCGTCCGCTTCAACTTCACCGCCAGGCGGCCGGCCACGGCCCGGCTGCGCATCAACATGACCAGTGACGACTAACACCCTCGTGAGGCTTTTCCCTATGAACCAGAACCAAAAGGCCGTCGGCACGAACCTCCAGTACGCGGTGGACATCGTGCTGTGCGTCGACGCGACGGCCAGCATGGGCCCGACGCTGAACAACGTGAAACACAGCGCGCTGTCCTTCCCGAACCGGCTCGCACAGGAGATGTTGGCGAAGGGGCGGGGCATCAGCAGCCTGCGGCTCAAGGTCATCGCCTTCCGGGACTACGGCGACCGCGCGGACGACGCGATGTCGGTGAGCCCGTTCTTCCGTGTGCCGGCCGATATCGACCAGTTCGAGAAGACCGTCCGCGACCTGCGTCCGGAAGGAGGCGGCGACGAACCGGAGTCCGGGCTCGAGGCACTGGCGCTCGCCGTCGGCTCGGACTGGGAGCGCGGGCTGGACCGGCGGCGGCACGTCATCGTGATGTTCACCGACGCGTCCGCGCACAAGCTCGGGGACCCGAGGCAGACGAGTGCGCCCACCTACCCCCAGTCGGCACCACGCTCGCTCGACGTCCTGTTCCAGCAGTGGGGCTCGGGGCAGAACCGCGACGCGCTCATGGAGAACTCCGCCAAGCGGCTGCTCATGTTCGCGCCGGAGGTGTATCCGTGGACCGACATCGCGGATGACTGGAACAACACGATCTTCTTCCCTTCCGAGGCAGGGGAAGGGCTGGAGGAATGGGAGATGGACCAGATCATCGCGACGATCGCGAACAGCCTCTGACCATGTCGATATTCTCCAAGCCCGACCGGAGATGGCTCGAGGAGGCCGGCCGGGACTTCGACCTGCGGGAGTTCGACGGCAGCGTGGCCACCGGTCGCGTGGCGATCATCCGGCTGCTCGACGAGCGGACCGAGCTGGCCGGCAAGCACGTGCTGCTGACCGCCGGCCTTCGGCACGTCACCGTCATCGACCAGGCGGCGGCGAACCGGGTCGTGATCCGCATCCCCTGGGGGTCCTTTGTGGACGCCGGGGTGCACGCCGAGCCGGGCACACCGCGGCTGCGACTCGACCTGGCGGTACAGCTCGGCATCACGATCGTTCGGTTCGCACTGTGGTTCGACGCGGCCGAGCGGGTCAGGTTGGACCAGCTCGTCACCCACATCCGTCGTCACATGGAACCCCCGCCGGCCGCCCCACCCACGGCGGCTCCGGAGCCGCCGCCGGAGGACACGACGGCGGAGGTGGTGCCGTCGCTGGAGGTGCCGTTGCTGGAGGTCCGTTGCGCACCACCGATCAACGACTGGCTCGTCTTCCTGCCCGGTGACTGCAGCGCGGAGGTGCTCAGGAGGGTGGCGCCGCCACCACCCGTGAACGGAGCGGTCGAATGAGCCGGGCGGCCTGGTCGTGCGACTACTGCGAGACGAACAACGGCGCGGGAAACGACAGCTGCCGCAACTGCGGTGAGGAACGCGCGGTGGCCGGCGGCGCGGTGCCAGCGCATGTCGACGCCGCCGGACGGACGCCTGCCACGCCGGAGCGGCCGGTCTTCGTCACCTCCAGACACGCGACGGCGCCCGAGGAGGTGGCCCCACCCCAGCCCTCGCGTGTTCGGATCACGGGTCGTCGACCCGCTCCGGCGGAGCGGCGCCGGCCCACACCGGAACCGTTTCCGCTGGTGCGGGAACCACCCCCCAGACTGCCGTCAACCCCACCACGCCTCCCGCCGCCACCGCCGCCGGGCCGTCCGCGGCCCGGCGGCGGCCGAGTCGCGCGCCGGGTCTCGGCGTGGGCGGCGCTCGCCGTCGCGGGTGCGCTGGTCGCGGGGAACTGGGACTCGATCGTCGACCTGCTGCCGGACGTCGACCACCGGTCGAGCTCACCCTCGGACGCACCGGCGGCGGCGCCCTGCCCGACCGAGGTCGCGCAGTGGTTGCCCGACGGTGGGAGCGGCGCCGTGCTGGAAGCCGCCTTCACCACACCGAAGTTCACGATCACCCTGTGCCGAACGACCGGTGGGCTGCTGTACTACGACGGTCAGGTGACCGGCGCGACGCCGACCGCGGACACGCACCTCTCGATCCCCGCGACCCCGACCCCGACCGGTTACGTCGCGCGGAATGGCACCTACACGTACGAGATCGCGGGCGACCAGGTGTTCATCAGCCACAACGGCGAGAGTCTGTCCCAACAGCCACTGACCCGCACCGGGCCCTGAAGATCAGTAGCGCCAACGGATTCCCGTCGCCCGATCAGACGCCAGGTTGGTGAACGCGGTATGCACCTCACCGACAGCGTCGACCGAGATCTGCTCGGCCGCGACGGCGTCATCGTCGATGTCGCGCTGGTAGACACCGACGAGCCGGCCCACCCAGGCCGGCGGGCGGTCGATCGGAAACCGCACGCGCAGGTCGAAGTTGCCGCAGTGGTAGCGCGGCAGGCAGACACAGTGCCGGCGCAGGGGAAAGTCCTCCGGGAGGCGGACCCACAACGCGTACTCATGGACCTCGCCCCGCCGAAGCGGCCTCGGCAGGGTGAGTGCCATCCCGAGGCGGTCGGAGGACTCCTTCGGGCCTATCCGCAACCTGCCGCCGTAGAGCATCCGGAACGCGACCCGGTCGAACAGCCCCGGTTCGGCGTCGGTGAGGGTCATGGCGAGGTCCAGTTCGGTCACCCCGTCGCGCGCCGCGACGACCCTGCGAATCTCCAACGCCTCCAGGCCGGGCTCGTCGAGCGCGAGGGTGAGCTGAAGCCTGTCCGTCCACCAACCGGTCCCCCGTTCCGGCTCGGCCTCGGCTTCGAGCAGTGCCCTGGCCAACGGCTCGAGGGCGCTGTCGACCCAGCGGCGAACGGTACGGGGGTTGACGCCCTGCTCCTCCGCGAACTTCTCGACGCGGTCCTTGTAGTAGCGGCCCCGATATTCGGGAGTCAGTCCGAAAGCGACGGTGACCGCGGCACTTTCCTCGGCCATCAAAGCCTTGAGGGCGGCCCGCAGGCGGCCCAGCATCCTCACGCGCACCGTGGCGGCGTCATCGCCGTCACGAAGGCCGAACGTGGCACGAACCGCCGGCGACAGGCGCTCATTGCCGGCCACGCCGACGATCGCCGGTCCCTGGCGCAGGTTCTTCAGCTCGCCGACCAACTGGTGGACATCCGGCGCCGATCCACCGCCGGTCAACGCGAAATCAGGATCACGGCCATACCTCGACACTGCTCGAAACCAGGCAGTCACACCATCGGCTGATCGGGTACTACCCGTCACCCGGACCGCGCAACACAGGCGACATGCGGAGATTTTGCGTACCGTGTCTCGATTCACGAATGCGTCGGGGCACCTACCATCAGCCGACCGTGTCCCGCTACGTCAGGGGGTCTCGCGGCCCGCGATCGTCCAGCCCGGGGTGAGCTGCTCACGGGACACGTCCGCGCCGTGGACGTCCTCGCCGCAGGTGGCGCAGACCGTCTTCGCGTGGAGTTCGTGGTCGTGGTGGCACAGGCGCACCGGGGGCGTCGTCACCACCCAGCGGTCGCCCCAGTCGAGCAACGCGCGCATCGCGGTGCTCAGATCGCGGCCGGCCTCGGTCAGGTGGTAGCCGTCGTGGCGGCCGGTTCCCCGGGTGAGGACGCCGGCGGCGACGAGGTCCTTCAACCGCGCGGTCAGCCGGTCGCGGGGCGCGCCGGTGTTGCGGGCGATCTGGCTGAACTGGTGGTTGCCGTACGCCACCTCCCGCACGACCAGCAGCGCCCACCGGTCGCCGACGACGTCCAGGGCGGCGGCGAGCGAGCAGGGACGGCCAGGGAGCGTGGTCGGGTCACGGCGCATGTGTCCCACGATATGACTGGTTTGCTTTTCAAACCACTCTTTGGCTACCGTTCACGGCGTGGTTGGAAAATCAAACCGAGCGGCGACGGTCGTGGTCGTGCTCGCCGTCTTCATGACGAACCTGGACCTGTGGATCGTCAACGTCGCACTGCCCGACCTGGGCAGGAGCTTCGCCCCGGCGACGCTGGGTGACCTGTCGTGGGTGCTGAACGGCTACGCGATCACCCTGGCCGCATTGCTGGTGGTGGCCGGCCGCCTCGGTGACCGGATCGGCCAGCGGCCGGTGTTCCTGGTCGGCGTCGGTGTGTTCACGGCGGCGTCGCTGGCCTGCGCACTGGCCCCGAACCTGTGGGTACTGGTGCTGGCCAGGGTCGTCCAGGCGGCCGGCGCGGCCGCCCAGCTGCCGACCTCGCTGGCCCTGCTGTTCGCGACGGTCCCAGCCGACCGCCGCACGGCCGCGACCCGGGGCTGGGCGGCGGTGGGCGGCCTGGCCGCGGCGGCCGGCCCCGTGCTCGGCGGTCTGCTGGTGGAGATCGACTGGCGCTGGGTGTTCGTGGTCAACGTGCCGATCGGCGTCCTGGCGATCCTGGCCGGCCGCGCGACTCTCCCCCACCCCGCCGCACGCGAGAACGGCCCGCTGCCGGACGCCGGCGGCGCCGCACTGGTCACGATCGCGGTGGCGTCCCTGACGGGCGCACTGGTGCAGGCGCCGTCGTGGGGTTGGAGCGCGCCCCGGACGCTGGGCCTCCTGGCGGTCGCGGTGGTGACCGGCGTCTGGTTCCTGCGCCGCACGGCCAGGCACGCGAACCCGCTGCTGGAGCTGCACCTGCTGCGGCTGCCCCGGTTCGGGGTCGCGAACGCGGGCACGATGCTGTTCGGTGTCGGCTTCGCGATCATGCTGCTGTCGAACGTGCTGTGGTGTCAGGACATCTGGCACTGGAGCGCACTGCGGACCGGTGCGGCGCTGGTACCGGGCCCCGCACTGGTCCCGATCGTCACGGTCCTGACCACGAGGCTGGCCGCCCGCGTGGGCCACGGCCCGCTGGTGACGGCCGGTGGCCTGCTGTTCGCGGTCGGCATCACGTGGCGTGCGATCGCCGCGACGGCCGCACCGGACTACCTCACCGACCTGCTGCCCAGCATGATCCTGACGGGGACGGGCGTCGGGCTGGCGCTGGGCACGCTGGTGGCGGCCGGCGTCCAGGCCCTGCCGGCCAACCGCGCGGCCACCGGTTCGGCGCTGGTGAACTCGTTCCGCCAGATCTCGGCGGCGGTGGGCGTGGCGGTCCTGGTGACCATCCTGGGCACCCGGGTGGACCTGTCGGCGATCACCGGGTTCCGCGTGGCGTGGCTCCTGGCGGCGGGCCTGGCCCTGGCCACCGCGGCGACGGGCCTGGCACTCAGCAGGCCGCGCGCGGCCGCGCCACCGAACCGGCAGCCAGGTGATGCCGACCGTGACCTCGGACCCCTGCCGGACCGCGGCAACGCGCGGTCAGCTTGAGCGAAGTCGTGCCCCGAGCAGCTCCTCGGAGCGTTCCCACAGTCCACGAGCCAGCTCGGCGTCGTCCGCCTGCGGGTTGCGCGGCGCGACGGCCCTGCGCCGGTAGTAGTAGGCCCCTGACTGCCAGTCCGTTCCCGGGGTGCCTTCGGCCAGCCACACGATCTGGTCCGCACCCTGGGCCGCTGTGGACAGTCTCATCAGGTGCGGCAGCAACGGTTTGGTGGCGAGGAAGCGGACAAGACGCATGACCGGACTGGTGGTGTCGGAGGCGAAGTTCGTCACGACGTTGCCCGGGTAGAAGGAGGCCGCCGAGAGCCCGTCGGCGTGGAAGCGGCGGTGGAGTTCCGTCGTGAACAGGATGTTCTCCAGCTTCGACGCACCGTAGGCGTGCACGGGGTTGTAGGCGCGATCGTGGTCGAGGTCATCCAGGTGGATCTCCTTGGTGAACCTCACCGTGCTGGAGGTCTGGAGCACCGACGCCCGCGACGCGACGAGCGTGTCCAGCAGCCGCCTGGTGAGCAGAAAGGGCGCGAGATGGTTGACCTGGAAGGTCTTCTCGAAGCCGTCCACGGTCTTCGTCCGCGTGCCGAACACTCCGCCGGCATTGTTGGCGAGCACGTCGATCCGCGGGTACGCCGCACGGAGCCGGCCGGCGAGGTCCTCGACGTCGTCGAGGCGGGTGAAGTCCGCGACGTAGCTGTCGACCTGGAGCTCCGCGGCGACCGCGCGGGTCTTCTCCACCGAGCGGCCCACGACGACGACGGTGTGCCCGTCCGCGTGCAGCCGCCGCGCGGCGGCTGCGCCGATGCCGTCGCTCGCGCCGGTGATGACGACCACCTTGTTATCGCTCATTGCCCTCTTCCTCTGTGGGACCACATCGCATTTATGAGACACAGTACCAGTAATGGTCTGTAGTACCATCCGGCCATGAGTCCGAACCAGGCCGCGCGCGGCGTACGGGCGCGAGCGCGTCAGTCCGTACGCGCCGAGGTGGCCACGGTCGTCCAGGACCTGGCCCTGGAGCGCGGCTACACGGAGACGACGGTCGATGACATCTGCGCGGCCGCCGAGATCTCCCGCAGCACGTTCTTCCGGTACTTCTCGACCAAGGAAGAGGCCTTCTTCGGCACGACGGCAGACGCCGGTGAGCACCTGCGTGACGCGCTCACGGCCCGGCCACCCGACGAGGCGCCCTGGACCGCCATGCGGCGCGCGCTCGATCTGCTGATCGAGCAGTACGAAGGCCACGATGAGCGCACGCGGCGGCTCACCCGCCTGATCATGAACACGCCGTCGCTGGCCGCCTGGCATCGCGAGAAGAACGCGAGATGGCACGAACTGCTCCGGCCCGAGATCGCCCGCCGCCTCGGCGCCGACCCAGCGGACGAGTCCGACCCACGTGCCAACGCGGTGATCGCCGCCGCCCTGGGGTGCGTCGAGGCGACCCTGACCGCGTGGACCGCGACCGCTCAGCCGCGGGCGCTCTCCGAGATCCTGGACCTGGCCATGGCGGCCCCGCGCGGCGAGGGTGAGCGGTAGGCCGCGACTCGCCGTGAGTACGCGCCCACGCTGGATCGAGGGAACGTGCCCAACCCCGTTGCCGGCGTTCGATCAAGCTCGGACGACTCCGCCCGACGATCTTCTGAGGCGTCGGTCACGACGGCGGCGCGATCTCGACCCGCAACGGTTTCGCCCGGCCGCCGTTGGCGGTCACCGCGGCACACGCGGTAATCGCCACCAGCACGTCACGTTCGGCCACGAAGGTCACGCTCTGACCCGCCGTCGTGACCGGCGGCAGGATCTTCAACCCGCCGTCGACACCGACGGCGACGTTCATGAACACGTTGAACGCGATCGTCACCGTCGCCGCGGGCACCCCGAACGCCGCCAGCGATGTCGTCAGGTTGTCCAGGCAGTTGGGGTGCGGCTCGGTCACCCCGTAGCCGATCTCGTACATCTCCTGGCTACACGGCGCCCACAGGAAGTCGTGCGTCCCAACCTCGTCCTCGACGATCGTCAGCAGGGGGCGGCTGCGCCGGGAGTACAGCACCGAGCCGGTCGACAACCGGATGCTCTCGCCGTAGTCGAACGTGCGGCCGTTGCTCAGCCCGTCCTCCAGATCGTCGACCGGAACCGCGAAGACGTCACCGGTCTGGCTGCCCTCCACGTCGACAACCCTGACCAGACTCCGATGCGGCACCCGCCACGCCCTACCGCTCATCGCGGGCACCAACTCGTTCCGGACCATCAGGCAAGCCCCCTCAGGGTTCGTTACACCGGGGCATTATCCAGCCACGAACCAGATCGGATGACGGTGCCATGCGAAATTCGGACCCGCTCAGCCGATGCTCGGCGGCAGTTGCCCGCGCGATCTCACCAGGGTCGGATGCGATCCAGCCAGCGGTCGATGGTGTCTTCGTAGCGGCCGGGGTCGTAGGTGGACTGGGCCGGTCACCCCGGGTTGACGGCGGTCCCTGCTCGATCTCGTTCGACCGAAAGACTCGTGCCCGGACCGATTCCTTTCGCGGGCGTGGGCGGTCTGTATCAACGAGGCGCTCGGGGATCCGAGGTTTCAGGCAATCGCGAGGACATGGTGATGACGGAGGGCTCAGAGGAGTTCGAGCAGCGGACCGCGCCGTTGCGGCGCGAGTTGCTGGCGCACTGCTACCGCATGGTCGGCTCGGTGGATGAGGCCGAGGACCTGGTGCAGGAGACGTACTTGCGGGCATGGCGGTCCTACAGCGCTTTCGAGGGCCGCTCCTCGCTGCGCACCTGGCTGTACCGCATCGCCACCAACGCCTGCCTGTCCGCCCTGGAACAGCGCGGTAGGCGGGTGTTGCCGTCTGGCCTGGGCGGTCCGACCGACGATCCTGATGCTCCGCCGAGCCCGGCGGAGCATCAGGTGACCTGGCTGGGACCGGTTCCGGACGCTGCGGTGACCCCCGAGACCGGCGACCCCGCCACGCTTGTCACGGCACGTGAGGGCGTGCGGCTGGCGCTCGTCGCCGCCCTGCAGTACCTGCCCACCCGGCAACGAGCCGTACTCCTGCTCCGGGAGGTGCTGGGTTTCCGTGCCAGTGAGGTGGCGGCCATGCTCGGTGTCTCGACCGCCGCGGTCAAGAGCGCGCTGCAACGCGCCCGTGCCCGGCTCGATGAGGTCGCGCCTTCGCCCGAGAGCGTCAGCGAGCCAACCGAACCGCACGCCCGGGACCTGCTGCGCCACTACATCACCGGTTTCGAGAACGCCGACATGGCGGCCCTGGAGAAGGCGCTGCGCACAGATGCCGCCATCGAGCTGGTGGGCACGCGGACGTGGTTCTCCGGCAAGGCGACGTGCCTGCGCTACCTCGCACACGTGATCGGATCTCCTGGCGACTGGCTGATGACCCCGACCCACGCCAACGGCCAACCCGCCGCGGCCACCTATTACCGCGCAGACGACGGAACCCATCAGGCCCTCGGGGTCGCCGTTCTCACCATCGCCCCCGCCGGGGTCGCCCGCGTCACCGTCTTCCCCGGCGGCCCCCGACTCGTGACGAGATTCGGTCTTCCCTCCGTCCACCCGGGTCGCCGGTCATAGGCCACGTCGCGGTCCGAATGTCATCAAGGAAACCAAGGAGAGTCATGCCAACCGTGCCAGCCGACGAGGAGTTCCGGACCTACAACCACGGCGTCATCAGCGAGTTCCGCGCCAATCACGGCACGGTCAGCCAACCACCGTTCCCGATCCTGCTGCTGACCACCACCGGCGCCCGCACAGGACGGCAGACGACCGTGCCACTCGGCTTCGGCGTCGACGACCAGGGCCGCGTGTTCGTGGTCGGCTCCAAGGCGGGCGCTCCCAAACATCCGGCCTGGTTCCACAACCTGCGAGCCAACCCAACCGTGACCGTCGAACTCGGCGGCGGCTCCTACCAGGCCCAGGCCGTCGTCACGACCGGCGAGGAACGCGACCGCCTCTACCGCATCGTCTCCGACGGCACCTCCGCCTACGAGCAGAACACCGACCGAATCTTCCCGGTGATCATCCTCGAAGGCGTCCCCGCCCCGACCGACCGCTGACCTGCCGAGGGGAGCTACCGCCGCGCCGGAGCCGGCGACGACTAACATCTCCTGGCCTCCCCAAGGACATCGTCGTCACCGTCATCACGAAATGAGACAGGGAATGGTTGAGTCGCTCATAGCCGGTGTCGCCCATGCCATCGAGATGTTCGAGGCCGAAGAACTGGACGTGACCGGCCTTCAGGGACGAATCGGCTCGGCTGTCGACGCCCTGGACCACACCCGTCCCGAGTTGTTGCGCGAGTTGGAGACCCTGTTGTCGGACCTGGAGTTGATTCAGTTCACGATGCCCGCCGAGCAACAACGCGCCGCCACGACACGTCGGCTGGCGACAACGAAGGCCATACTCCAGTGACCAAGGAGACGAGGGAAGCCGACCAAGTAGGTCTCAAGTGACGGTTGCCAGCGTCTACGACGCCGTTCGTCGGCATTATTCGGACTTCCGGTCTGGTCGCAAGCACAAGGATTTCGAATGGACGGCCGGGCCGATGGCCGGTCATCTGCCGGAGTTTCGGATACGTCGAATAGAGCCCAAGAAACGGTCCGACCCCTGGGTTTATGCCACGGTCGGCGCATGGCAGGCGACTGATGGTGCGGACAGCAAGGAGTTCTTTCTTCTCTCGCCGGCGCAGACGCCCGAACAGGTAGAGACTCTGGTCATGGTGGCCTATTTCCATGCCGATCCGAAACATCGGTTGAAGATCGGGTCAACGGTGAACATCGGCCGGCCGTGGATGGGTGATGCGCAGGCCGACCACCTGCTGGTGTCGTTGCCCTATCCGTACGGCCCGATCCTGGAGCACTGCGATGCGGACGGCACTCACATCCAGGTGCTCTGGCTGGTCCCGATCACAGCCAGCGAGGCCGCCTACCGCCGCGCACACGGATTGGAAGCCCTGGAACAACTCCTTGAGAACGATGGCGTCGACATGATCAGCCCACGCCGACCTTCCTTGGCGTGATCACCGATGAACCGTGCCGGACAGGGCAGAATCGAGTGGACCGAGGAAATCCGACCGTGGGGCTTCTGGAGCTGGTGTCAGTAAGGGGACAGTTGCGGGGACATCCGCCGGAGAGTGTCGAACCTGCTCTGGGCACGCCCGCAGCGGGTCCAACGGTGGCATCCGCTGTCCCAAGATGAAAAACGGACTCTCGAACCGCTGCGAAGCATCGACACGTTGCACCATCTCCAGCCGAACCCCCACAACCCGCAGGCATGCGGCTGACCATGAACACACCCGCGGCAGCAGACCGACGACTGCCTCCCTAGTGTCCCGCGCCGGAAATGCGGTGATCAAGTCGGTGGATCCAGGTTTCTGCTGGCAAGACGCCGGTTCGCCCTCGTACTGGGTCGTACTTGGGCGAACCGGCAACGCCGCCAGCAGGAAGCTGGGCCGCCGAATTAGTTGCCTGATTTCCGGCGCG
>NZ_DASQCC010000027.1:0-90630 GCF_035634895.1 Actinophytocola sp.
CGTCGCGTCGCCTCGCGCGGACAACCGCCTGGCCACCCGCGGGATCCGGTGCGCGACCCGCACCACCGGCGCCCGCCGCCCCAGCAGCGTCGCCAGGGGAGGGGCCGTCTCGCCGAGCGCGTCGACGATGGCGTCGAACCGGCCGCCGGCCAGCCACCGGTAGATCCCGCCCGGTCCACGGACCCGCCGCACCTCGATGCCGTCGACCAGCGCGTTGGCCGCCGAGGCAGGCGTCCCGGTGCAGAGCCACGTCACCCGGGTGCCCCAGGCCACCCAGCGCAGTGCGATCTGGTGCAGGTAGTACTCGGCCTCGCCGGCGAGCGGGTGCGCGGTGTCGCGCTGGCTGACGACCACCACCCGCCGCCCCGCGAGCGCCTCTCCCCTGGACATCAGTGCTGGTACAGCTGGAGGAGGGCCGCGAACGCGGGGAGGCCGTCACGAACCGGCCGGAAGGTCGAGCCGAGGTCGTTGGTCCACGCGACCGGCACCTCGACGATCCGCCCGCCGTCCCGCTGGATCTGCCGAAGCAGCTCGACGTCGAACGCGAAACCGTTGACCCAGCAGCCGGACAGCGCGCGTTGTGCGGCGGCACGCTCGAAGAACTTGAACCCGCACTGGGTGTCGTGGACGTCATGGACGAGCTGCCGTGCCAGCACACGGAAGGCGGTGCCACCGACCCTGCGGCCGAGCGACTGCGGGTGCACGAGCCGTGCACCCGGCGCGTGCCGCGAGGCGATCACGGCCGCCGCGCCGGTCGCCAGCTCCGCCATGACCGGGCCGAGGGTGCCGACCGGTGTGGAGAGGTCCGCGTCGGCGAAACCGACGAACCGGGAGGTGCTGCTGAGCACTCCGCGCCGCACGGCGGCGCCTTTTCCCGGCCGCGAACAACCGATCACGACGACGTCGACGGAATGGCGGGTGACCGCGTCCGCGAGCGCCACCGTGTTGTCCGTACTGCCGTTGTCGACCACGACGACCCGGGAACGCCATTCCTGTTCCTCGAGGAAGTCGACCAGGGCGCGAAGGGTCGCCGGCAGGCGTTTCGCCTCGTTGAACGCGGGTACGACCAGTTCGAGGTCCAGCGGCGTGCGTGGCCGCGCGCCGTGATCAGTCTTGGTGGATGTGTGCACGACGAACTCCCCGTGGTAAGGATGTCGATTCCTGAAGGCACGCCGAATACGGCCGGTTGTTTAATCGTGAAACGCAACCGGAAACTGATATGAAGGTAGCAGGAAGCAACCCATGTTTCAGTCATGCTGATCAGTGCGGGGAATGCGACTATCAGACCAATAGGAATTCGCGATGGCGCCATCGCGAAGGGTGTTCGCCCTCGCCGCTGAACGACCGGCGGGCTTGGCCCGACGCGAACGAACTCGGCGCTTCCCCCGGCCGTGGCCAGGGAAAGCGCCGAGTTCGTACCGGCTCGGCCGGCATCTCCGGTTCGTGGTGCGTACGCACCGGTCGATGCGGCTACCGTCTCATTTCGTGCTTCTGTCTCATTTCCTGCGTCTGTGGTGCTGAAGGTGTTGCGTGTACTCGGCGAAGTCGGCCGCCAGCTGCTCGGGGGTCCAGCCGCCGTCGCGGTGGGTGACGAACGACTCGGTCGGGTGTGCCCAGATCGCGAACCGGTCGCCGCCGAAGCTGAAGTACTGGCCGGTGACGGCGGCCGACTCCGGAGAGCTGAGGTAGACGATGATCGGGGCCACGTCCTCGACCGTGCCGGTGCCCTCGTGGCGCAGGTCGGCCGGGACCGGCTCACCGGCCTCCACCTTCGCCACGATCTCGGTCAGCGCCGGGATGGTCGCCGACATTCTCGTCAGCGCCTTCGGGATGACGGCGTTCACCGTGACGTCGATCTTCGCCAGCTCCACCGACCAGACCCGGACCAGGGCGATGATCGCGGCCTTCGACGCCGCGTACGCGGTCTGGCCGAACCCGCCGAGCTGACCGGCCGGTGACCCGATGAGGATCAGCCGGCCACCCTCGCCCTGCTCACGGAACCGGCGCGCCGCGGCCCGGCCGCAGGTGATGGTGCCACGCACGTGGCTGTCCAGCACGAGATCCAGTTCCTCGTCGGTCACCTTCAGCAGGGTCCGGTCGCGCAGGGCGCCCGCGTTGGTGCACATGACGTCCAGCCGGCCGAACTCCTTCACCGCCCGGTCGACGAGCGCGTCCGCCGCCGCGGCGGTGCCGACCGCGCACACCTCCGCGACGGCGGAGCCGCCCGCCGCGGTGATGGCGTCGACCACCTCCGCCGCGGCGTCGGCGTCCAGGTCGTTGACCACGACGCCGGCCCCGGACCGGGCGAGGGCCTCGGCGTACGCGCGGCCGAGCCCACGTCCGGATCCGGTGACGACCGCGACCCTGCCGGTCAGGTCGATCTTCTGCATCCTGGTCCTTCCGGTCAGCCGCTGATCTTCACGGAGGCGAAGTCGTAGTCGCCGAACTTCGGCACCTGGAACCCCGTGACGCCCTGGCGGAAGGCACCCACCCACAGGACGCCGCAGACGGGGATCATCGGCGGGCCGGCGTCGAACACGTCGCCGACGATCTCCCGCATGGGGCCCTGCCGCTCCTTCTCGTCACTGCTGGCGCGGGCCTTCGCGAGCTGGTCCGTCACCCCGGCCACGGTGAAACCGCCCGCGTTGTAGCTGCCGCCCGGCACGTAGAAGTCGGCGACGAACTGGCTCGGGTCGGGTCGTCCCACCTGCAGCAGCGACGTGGCCGCGGCGAAGTTGCCGGTCCTGCGGTTCTGGAGGATCTGGCTGAACTCCAGCGTGCGCACCGACGCGGTGATGCCGACCTCCTTGAGCTGTGCCTGGAGCACCTGGCTCAGGTTCTCGTAGGTCGTGTTGGGGCCGTTGACGAGCTCGAACGAGAAGCCGTTCGGCAGCCCGGCCTGCTTGAGCAGGTCCTTCGCCTTCGCAACGTCGTGGTACTTCGCGACGTCGTTCAGCTTGGGGTCGTTCGGCCAGAACCCCTCGGCGAACGGCTGCACGGTCGGCGCGCACCCGCCGTCGAACAGGCTGTCGCTGATGGCCTTGCGGTCGACGGCGTACATCAATGCCTTGCGCACCAACGGGTTGCCGAACTCCGAGGCCTTGGTGTTCAGCAGGACCCCCATGATCTGGCTGTTCGGGCCCTGCACGATCGAGAGGCCGTTCGCCTCGGCCTCCTTCTTCTGCCCCGCCGAGATGGTCGTCCCGTCCATCTCGCCGGACACCACCGAGCGCAGCCGCGTCGGCTCGTCGGAGAAGACGGTCATCTCGATCCCGCCGATGGTCGTCTTCTTGGCGTCCCAGTACTTGTCGAACTTGGCGAACGTGATCTTTCCCTGCTGCAGCCCGGTCAGCGTGAACGCCCCGGTGCCCACGGGCTTCGTGGCCAGGTCGGGGCTGTCGAGCGCCTTGGGCGCGACGACGATGCCCGCCTCACCGGCGAGGACGTTCAGCATGTACCCGGACGGCTGGGAGAAGTCGATCTTGACGGAGTACTTGCCGACCGCCTGCACGGCCGCGACGGTCTTGAGCGACCCCGCCTGCGCGCCGGACTTCTTGAGCGCGTTCATCGACGTGACGACCGCGGCCGAGTCGAAGGCCTCGCCGTCGTGGAAGGTGACCCCTTCGCGAAGGGTCAGCGTGAGCGACTTCTGGTCGTCGGAGAACGTCCACTTCGTCGCGAGCCCCGGCTCGAACTTGCCGGCCGGCGTGCGCCCGATCAGGCTTTCGTAGACCACGTCGAGGAAGACCGGGTCCAGCGGGGACGCGAGCCGTGGGTCGAACGAGGTCGGCATGGCCGGCACGCCGTACTTGAAGACGGCGTTCGGGTCGTAGGCGCTGTCGGCGGTCTCGGCCGACCCACCGCCGCCGCAACCGGCGAGCGCCAGCACGGCGGCGCCTAACAGCGCGACGATCCGGAGGGGACGTTGTCTCATTGGTGACCTCCACTGGCATGGCTCGTCGCGGGTGGCGTGCCGCCGACGAGAGGGAACTGGGCTTGCGGCGGCATGGGTTCCGCCGGTTCGTGGCGTAGGCAGGCGACCCGGCGGGTCGGCCCGATCTGGAGCAGGGGCGGGTCCTGGGTGGCGCAGCTGTCCATCGCGACCGGGCAGCGGCTACGGAAGTTGCACCCGACGGGCGGGGCTGCCGGGTCGGGCAGGTCGCCCTGCAGAACCGTGCGCTGCCGGGTCCGCTGCAGGTCCGGGTTCGGCACCGGCACCGCCGAGAGCAGTGCCTTCGTGTAGGGGTGCAGGGGCGACTCGGCGATCTCGGCCGCCGTGCCCTCCTCGACGATCCGGCCGAAGTACATGACCGCGATCCGGTGCGACAGGTGGCGGACGGTAGCGAAGTCGTGCGAGACCAGCACCACCGCCTGGCCGCTGTCGGCCTGGATGTCCATCAGCAGGTTCAGGATCTCCGACCGCGTCGACAGGTCCAGCGCCGACGTCGGCTCGTCGGCGATCAACACGCTGGGGGACAAGGCGAGCGCCCGCGCGATGCACACCCGCTGCCGCTGCCCGCCGGACAGCTCGTCCGGGCGCCGGAACGCGAACTCACGGTCGAGCGCGACCCGTTCGAGCAGCGGGCCGGCGTGCGCGGCCAGCTCCCCGCGCGAGATCCGGCCGTGCACCAGCAACGGCTCCGCGACCGCGTGCCCGACGGTCTTGGTGGGGTCCAACGCGCCGTACGGGTCCTGGAAGATGTACTGGAGCCCCTGCCGGACGGCCTTGAGCGCCTTGCCGCGGGCCCGCGTGACGTCGACGCCCCGCACCTCCACGGTGCCCTCGTCGGGCTCCTGGAGGCGGGAGATCAGCTGCCCGACCGTGGTCTTGCCGGAGCCGGACTCGCCGACGATCCCGAGCGTCGTTCCCGAGTGGACGGTCAGGTCCACGCCGTCGACCGCCCGCACCGACCGAAGTGGACGGCCGAACAGGTTGCGGGTCAACGGGAAGCTCTTCACCAGCCCGCTGGCCCGGACGACCACGTCCTCCTCATCCACGAGGCACCCCCGAAAGCGTCACGGCGCCGTCGGCCACGCGGCAACACCTCGTGCGGTGCCCACCATCCAATTCGGACTCCCCCTGGGGGAGTGCGCACGGCTCGGGCAGCGCGTGCCCGCAGCGGGGTTGGAACCGGCAGCCGTCGGGGAACCGGCCGGCGGGCGGGACGCGGCCGGGGATGACCGGCAGCCGGGTCCTCGGCTCCTCCGCCGACGGCACCGAACCCAGCAACGCGCTGGAGTACGGGTGTTTGGGCTCGTAGAACAACCCGTCGACCGACGTCCGCTCGACCACGTGTCCCGCGTACATCACCACGACGTCGTCGCAGAAGTCGGCGACCACCCCGAGGTCGTGGGTCACCAGCATGACCGCGAGGTCGAGGTCGCGCCGCAGGTCGGCCAGCAGCGCGAGGATCTCGGCCTGGATCGTCACGTCCAGCGCGGTCGTCGGCTCGTCGGCGATGACGAGCTTCGGGTCGCACGCGATCGCCGCGGCGATCATGACCCGCTGCTGCATGCCGCCGGACAGCTCGTGCGGGTAGGACCGGATCCGCTCCCGGGCGTTCGGGATCCCGACGCGGTCGAGCAGTTCCACTGCTCGACGCGACGCGGTCGACCGGCGCTCCCCGAGGTGGATCCTTCGCGCCTCGGCGATCTGGTCGCCGACGGTCATGGTCGGGTTGAGGCTGCTCATGGGCTCCTGGAACACGATCCCGACCGGGCCGCCCCGCACGCGGCGCAGCTCACGCTCGGAGCAGTGCAGCAGGTCCACCCCGTCGAACTCGACCGAGCCGGCACGCACCGGCAGGTTGGGTGGCAGCAGCCCCAGGACGGCCATCGAGGTGAGGCTCTTCCCGCACCCGGACTCGCCGATCAACGCGAGCGAACCCTTCTGGTGCAGGTCGAAGCTGACGTCCTCGACGAGCCCGCGCTGGCCAGGGTCGCCGGACAGGTCGATGGTCAGGCCCTTGACCGACAGCAACGGTGTCCCGAGTTCGCTGTTCTTCTCGACGCTGCTTGTCATCGCGGTCACGCCCGCCTCCTGATGCCGACCGCGTCGCGGATCGCGTCGCCGATCGTGTTGAACGACAGCACGGTCAGCACCATCGCCACCCCGGGTGGCACGACCGCGAACGGCGCCTTGAACTGGCTGCCGTAGGCCGCCTTGAGCATCGAGCCCCAGCTCGCGTCCGGCGGCTGGACACCGAGCCCGAGGAAGGAGAGGCTCGCCTCGACCAGCAGCGCGACGCCCATCAGGATGGTCACCTGCACCAGCACCGGCGCGGCGATGTTGGGCAGCACGTGGACCGCCAGGATCCGCCGGCGCGACGACCCGATGGCGACGGCCGAGCGCACGAAGGTCTCCTCGGCGACCGACACGGCCGCGCCCCGGACGACACGGAACATGGTCGGCGTGAAGATGATGCCGACCGCGATCATGGTGGTGACGAGACCGGGCCCCAGGACCGATACGATCGCGAGCGCGCCGACGAGTGCCGGCAGGGCGAGCACGGTGTCGGCCAGCCGGCCGGCGATCGCGTCGACCCACCCGCCGCTGATCGCCGCCAGCATGCCCAGCGGCAGCCCGATCAGCACCGCGATGCCGACCGAGATCAACGGGGCGAGGATCGTTATCCTGGCGGCCTCGATCATCCTGCTGGCCACGTCCCGGCCGAAGTCGTCCGTGCCGAACAGGTGCGTCCAGCTCGGCCCGGCGAACGGGTTGGCCAGATCCTGCGCGCCCGGGTCGTGCGGCGAGATCAGCGGGCCGAGGACCGCGAGCAGCACGAGCAGCCCCACGAAGCACACCGAGACCGCACTGGCGGGCCTACGCATCACCGCGCGAACCACCTCGCCACGCCGGGGATTGCGGGTCACGGCCACCTCTGGGCTGGCCGTTGCCGTCTCGATACTCATGACGCGCGCACCTTCGGGTTGATCCAGCCGTAGGCGAGGTCCACGACGAGGTTGACGACCACCACGACGACCGCGCAGAACAGCACGTACCCCTGGATGACGGGGTAGTCGCGGTGGAGGACGGAGTTGACGGCCAGCGTGCCGAGCCCACTGATCCCGACGACCGCCTCGACCACGATCGTCCCGCCGAGCAGGCGGGAGGTCTGCAGGCCCAGCACCGTCACCACCGGGATCGCCGCGTTGCGCAGGACGTGCCGGCGGACCAGCCGGACCGTGCCCGTCCCACGCGACCGCGCGGTCCTGATGTAGGGCCTGGTGAGCACATCGGCGACGGAGCCGCGGGTGTGCCGGGCCAGCTCGGCGGCCGTGGCGAGGCCGAGCGCGATCGCCGGGATGATGATGTGCGACAGCCAGATCCCGAAGCCCCGCTCCAGGGGCACGTAGGTCGTGGCGGGCAGCCACTTCAGCGAGAGTGAGAACACCGACACCAGCAGCATCGCGACCCAGAAGCTCGGCATGGCGATCCCGAGGGTCGCGACCGTCGAGATCGTCCGGTCGAGCCAGCCGCCCTGCCGCAGACCCGCCAGGACCCCCGCGCCGACCCCGATGACCACCGCCAGCACGATCGCGGTCAGCGTGAGCGCCAGGGTGGGCGGCGCCGCGTCGACGATGGTCGAGGTGACCGGGCGGTGGGTGAACAGCGAGCTGCCGAGGTCCCCGCGGAGCACGCCGCCCAGCCACGAGAAGTACTGCTCGACCACCGGCCGGTTCAGCCCCAGCTGCTCGCGGATCCGGTTGACGTCCTCGACGGAGGCGTTCTCGCCCGCGACGACCTCGGCCGGGTCGCCGGGGATCAGCCGAACCATGAGGAAGGTGAGCAGTGAGACCAGCCAGAGGACGAGTAGTCCGCCGCCGAGCCGGCGGAGGGCCATCCGTGCGGTCATTGTCGTCTCCGTCCGACGCTGGGCGGTAGAGACACAGCCGATGAGCTGCGTGGTCGGTGGTGGTGCGCGAAGGTCACGCGGGCGGTTGCGCCCCGGCTACTGTCCGATAATGGGACAGTCTTTTCATATTGTGACAAGTATTCTGCATGTCGGTGGCCTGGAGGTCAACGTCCGTCCTGGCGGGAACGGGCGCGCCGGACGCGTGGCACGCACGGTCAGATGTCCCCGTCGGCGATCTGCCCCGCCGCTTCCGTCAACCGCTTCGCCACGTGCTCGACGTCGACCTCGACCATCGAGATGATGCCGATGGCCGCGTCGAGCGAGTTCCCCTCGCCGTCGAACAGCGGCACGGCCACCCCGACCGCTCCGGCCGTGAGCCTGCCGCGGGAGACCGCGTACCCGATCTCCCGGGCCTCCAGGACGGCGGGCGGGTCGGCGGCGTCCGGCTTGCGTGCCATCAGGACCGCCAGGCCGCTGGCGCCCTGGTCGAGTGGGTGGCGGGCGCCGCTGTGCTGGGACAGGTGGTACACCGACGCGGGCGGCTCCACCACGGCGAGTGCCACCGCGTCGTCGCCGTCGGCCACGACGCACTGCGCGGTCGCGCCGAACTCGTGGGCCAGCTTGCGCAGGTGCGGTGCGGTCGCCCGGCGCAGCTCGTGGCTGACCTGCCGGGTCAGCTGGATGACGCCGAGACCGAGCCGGTAGCGGCCCGCGCCGCCGTCGGCCACGAACCGGTGGGCACGCAGGGTGGCCAGCAGCCGGTAGACCGCCTGCCGGTGCACCCCGAGGGCGGTCGCCAGCTCCGCGACCGTCATGTCGCGGTCCTCGACGGCGAGCAGCTCCAACAGCCGCAGCCCACGGTCGAGGGTCAGGGAACCGCTCTGGGCGGGACCATCACCGTCACTGGTCATGTCTGGCACCTTCCGAACCCTATCCACGCGTTGGACATCTCACCGCAACCCGGTCCGGTTGGCCGCCACGGCGGCCCCCGCGATCCGGCCGAAGGCCATGCACTCGGCGAGGCTGGCGCCGCCCGCCGGGTAGAGCAGGCCGTGCAGCGAGCCGAGCTCGCCCGCCGAGTACAGGTTGGCGACCGGCCCGCCACGTGCCGCGAGCACCCGCGCGTGTTCGTCGCGCCGGGGGCCGCCCACGGTGTGCGAACCGCCTGGCCACAGCGGGATCGCGTAGAACCGCGCGCCGGTGAGCGGGGTGAGCGTGGCCGGGTCGCGGCCGAAGTCGTCGTCCCGGCCCCGCGCGCACAGGTCGTTGTAGCGCTCGACCGTCGCGGACAGCGTGTCGGGATCGAGGTCGCAGGCGGCCGCGAGCTCGCGGATCGTGGTGCCACAGCTGATCCACCCCTTGTCCAGTTCGGTGCTGTTGTCGGCGCTCCACGTGTAGTCCCGCACCGGGCCCGCCGGGCCGGCGTAGGTCGTCACGAGTGGCGCCTTGCTGAAGCGGGCATCGTCGAAGATCCACCAGGTGGGGACCCTCGGGTGGGTCAGCGTCCGCCCGTCCAGCGCGGTCAGTTCGAGGTTCGCGGCGTGCTGGCGGCCGGGCTCGGCGAGGAAGCGCCGGGCCGAGCCGTCCACGAAGATCGCGCCGGGGTTGTCGGCGGTGGGCCCGAACCGGTTGGACCCCCACAGGTCGATGCCGGTGCCGCCGCCGTACCCGGCGCCGGGGAAGCGTGCGACGAAGTGCCCCGGCCACGTGTTCATGTGCCACAGCTCCGCGCCGACGTCCTGGGCCAGCCGGATCCCGTCGCCGGTGTTGTCCTGGCTGCCGTAGAAGTGTGCCGGGGTGACGGGGAGGTACTGCCGCTTGAGCGACTCGTCGCCCTCGAAGCCGCCGGTCGCGAGCACGACACCGCGCCGAACGCCGAGGTCGCCCTGCCGCGTCCGGACGCCGGTGACGTCGCCGTCCGGCCCGGTCAGCAGTGCCGTGGCGGCGGTGTCGTACCGGACCTCGATGCCGCGGTCGGCGACCAGTGACCGCAGGAGGCCGTGCAGCGGACAGCCCGGGTAGTCCGAGGTGGGTTGTGCCTTGTAGACGGTGACCGACTTGTGGTCGGGCAGGAAGTCGTGCTCGCCGTGCAGGTCCAGCACGGCGTACTCGCCGCCGTGCTCGGTGAGCCAGGCCGGGTTGGCGGCGGTCTGCTCGGCCCAGACGCGGATCAGCGCGGGGCTGACCTCCTCGCCGTTGACCGCGTACAGGGACTCGAGGTAGCGGCAGGCGCCGTCGACGTCGTTCGGGACCAGGAAGAAACCGGCCGCGTACCGGCTGTTCGGCCGGTGGGTGTCCTCGGGCTGCTTCTCCAGCACGACGACGCGGGCGCCCGCGTCGTGCGCGGTCATCGCCGCGACCGCGCCCGCGTTGCCGAGTCCCAGCACCGCCACGTCGGCCGTCTCGTCGAACTCGTCGGTGAAGTACATCGCTCAGCCCAGCCCGAACAGGCGCGCGGCGTTGTCCTTGAGGATCTTCGGCCGGACCTCGTCGCGGAAGCCGGCCTTGGCGAAGTCCGCCAGCCACCGTTCCGGGGTGATCATCGGGAAGTCCGAGCCGAACAGGACCTTGTCGCGCAGCAACGTGTTGGCGTACTGGACGAGCTGCGGCGGGAAGTACTTCGGCGACCAGCCGGACAGGTCGATGTGGACGTTCGGCTTGTGCATGGCCACCGAGAGCGCCTCGTCCTGCCAGGGGAACGACGGGTGCGCGAGGATGATCTTCAGGTCGGGGTGGTCGGCCGCCACGTCGTCGACGGCCAGGGGGTTGGAGTACTTCAGCCGCAGACCGCCGCCCCCGGGCCGGCCGGCACCCGCGCCGGTCTGTCCGGTGTGGAACAGGGCGACCATCCCGTGTTCGGCCAGGACCTCGTAGAGCGGGTAGGCCATCCGGTCGTCGGGGAAGAAACCCTGGGAGGTCGGGTGGAACTTGAACCCGCGCACGCCGTACTCGGTGATCAGGCGCCGCGCCTGCCGTACGCCGGCGGCGCCGCGGTGCGGGTCGACGCTGGCGAAGGGGATGAGCACGTCGCTGTGCTCGGCGGCCTGCTCGGCGATCTCCTCGTTGGACGGGTGGGGCTCGTTCCCGGTCAGGTGCACGGAGTCGACGGTGAACGTCACCGCGGCCATGTTCCGGGACCGGTAGTAGTCGGCGAGCATCGGGACCGTGAACCGGGTGACCTCGCCGGCCTTGAAGTACTTCGCCATGGCGGTGAAGCCCTCGCCGCCGGTCTCCTCCGGACCGTCGGCCACGGAGAGCTGCACATGGGTGTGCACGTCGATGGCCGCCAGACCGGCGACGTCGATGGTCACGGGACCACCACCGTGGCCGAGCCGCTCAACACCGTGACGGCACCGTCCTTGCTGGTGGCCTCGACCGAGACCGTCGCGTGCCGCTCACCGCCGACGTCGGTGATCTCCTCGACCCTGGCGGTCACCGAGATGGTGTCACCCGGCCAGGTGGGCGCCTGGAAGCGGGCCCGGTACCTGCGGACCCGCGCGGTGCCGACCCAGTCGGTGAGCACCTGGCCGACCATGCCCATGACGAGCATCCCGTGCGACATCACCGTCGGGTTGCCGGCCACCCGCGTGGCGAAGGGCTCGTCGGTGTGCAGCGGGTTGAAGTCTCCGGACGCCCCCGCGTACATGGCGATCTGGGTCCGTTTGAGGTCGGACACGACAACCTGGGACCGCTCGTCGCCCACCTTCATCGCTTCACCACCGTCACGGTCGTGGACCGGGCCACGAGTTCCCCCTCGGCGTCGAGGAAGTCGGTGTGCCGCTCGGTGAAGTCCAGCGCACCCGAACGGCCCTCCTTGGTCCACGTCCGGCCCGGTCGCTTGTGGACGGTCAGCGTCTCACCGACCCGCAACGGCCGGAAGTACTCGAACTCCTGCTCCGCGTGCAGCCCGCCGCCGCCCTTCTTCACGCCGGGCTCGGCCCCCGAGCCGTGCCACGGCTGCCCGGGGCGCATCACCAGCGGCCAGTCCGGGTCGAAATGGGCGTAGGCGATGGGAAACGTGAGGGGAACCCCGCCATCCGGCGCCGCCCCGAGTGCCCGCGCGAACGCCCGCACGTGCCCCTCCTCGATGGGAAAGGTACTCATCGGGCGGCCTCCTGGGCGGCGATCTCCCGTGCCAGCGAGCGGTTGAGCTTGCCGGCGGGCGTGCGTGGGATCGTGTCGGTGCGGACCAGTCGTCTGGGGTGCTTGTACCGGGCGAGCTGCCCGTCGAGGTGAGCGGTCAGCTCGTCGTCGGTGATGCCCGACAGCGCGCCGGCCGGCGCGACCATCGCCGTCACCGTCGCACCCCACCGCGGGTCCGGTGTCCCGAACACGACGGCGTCGGTGATCGCCGGGTGTGCCAGCAACGCCTGCTCGACCTCCTCGGGGAAGACCTTCTCCCCGCCGGTGTTGATGACGCCGTCACCGCGGCCGAGCAGCACCAGCTTGCCGTCGGCGTCGAGCGACGCCAGGTCACCGGGGACGGCGTAGCGCACCCCGTCGATGACCCGCCAGGTGCGCGCGGTCCGTTCCGGGTCCTTGAGATAGCCGACGGGCTGCGGTCCGGAGCTGGCCAGCACGCCGACCTGGCCACTGCCCGGCCGCACGTCCTGGTCGTCCTCGTCGAGCACCCGGGCCACCGAGGCCAGCGCGAACCGGCCGTCCGCCAGGTCCGCTGCGGTGCGTGCCTCCGCGACGCCGAACGGGCCGCCCTCGGACGCGGAGATCTGGTCCACCAACGTCATCGAGCCCCGCTCCAGCAGCGCACGTTTCACGTCGACGCTCCAGATGACGCCGGAGCTGTTCATCCTGGCGAGACTGGAGATGTCATAGGGCCGTCCCGACCGCTCGGCCTCGGCGAGTGCGGCGACCAACGGCCGGCCGAACGCGTCCCCGACGATGACCATGTCGGTGATCCGGTGGTCCTGGACGGCCTGCCAGACCTCGTGCCCGTCCAGTGACCGGGAGGTGGCGAAGCAGACGGTGCCGCCGCCGAGGAGGGTCCGCACGGCGTGGAAGAACCCGGTGCCGTGCATGAGCGGTGACATCGGCAGCACGACCGGGGTCACGTCCCGCTCCGCCAGCGCGGCGACCGCGGCGCGAACCTCGGCCGGCGTCGCCGGCGCCGGCAGGCCGCGCTGCCGGAACACCGAGCAGAGGATGCCGAGCAACCCGTCCCGGTCCCAGATCACGCCCTTCGGCCGGCCGGTGGTGCCGCCGGTGAGCAGGATGATCCCGTGCGGGGAATCCGCACCGGACAGGACTCTCGCGGGGCCGGTCGTGGCGGCCTCGTCGTAGGAGCCCGCCGTGGCCGGACCGACCCCCAGTACGGCCTTGAGCCCGGGAAGCTCGCCGGTGACGTTCGCCAACCGGTCGGCGAGGGCGTCGTCGTGGACGACCGCGACCGCGTCCGTGTACTCCAGGACGTAACGCAGCTCCGGCTCCCGGTACCGGTAGTTGATGTTGACCGGGACCGCGCCGAGCACGAACGCGGCGAGCACGGTCTCCAGGTACTCCGGGCTGTTGTGCAACCCGACGGCCACGACGTCCCCCTGCCCGACCCCGCGCGCCGCGAGCGTCCCGGCCACCCGGCTCGCCCGGACGTGCAGCTCGGCGTGGCTGATCCGCCGGTCGCCCTGGACGACCGCGGCCCGCGTGCCCGCGACCTCGCCCGCGGCGCGCAGTGCCGCGGCGACGCTCATCCGCGTCGACGGCGGGATACCGGGCGTCGGGATACCGGGCGACGAGGTACCAGGCGAGGTACCGGTCGACGGGGTGCTAGGCAACGTGTCCTCCGATTCGGGTGTGTCCGCGCAGCAGGTCGCGGGAGATGATGAGTCGCTGCACCTCGTCGGTGCCCTCGAAGATCCGCATGGCTCGCACCGCGCGGTACCACCACTCGAGCGGCAGGTCCTTCGTGTACCCCATGCCGCCGTGGATCTGGAGCGCCCGGTCCACGACCCGGCCGACCATCCCGGTGCAGTACAGCTTGGCCATCGCGGTCGAGTGCCGCGCGTCGGCGCCCCGGTCGGCGTCCCACGCGGCCCGCAGGGCGAGCCAGCGCCCGGCCTCCAGCTCGGTCTCCGAGTCCGCGATCATCCACTGGATCGCCTGGTTGCTTCCGATCGCGCGGCCGAACGTCCTGCGGAGGCCGGCGTAGTCGACGGCCATCCGCAGGCACCGCGTCGCGATGCCCACGCACTGCGCGGCGATGGCGTGCCGGCCGGCGCCGACCCAGCGCATGGCCAGCTCGAAGCCCTTGTCCACCTCGCCGAGCACCGCGGTCGCGGGGACCCGGACCTCGTCGAGGAACAGCGTCGCCGGTTCGTGCCAGCTGCCCATGGTCGCGATCGGGGTGGACGTCCACCCCGCGGTCCGGTCCACCAGGAACGCGGTGATCCCACGCGTGTCCCGGTCGGTCACGGCGAAGACGATCGCGTAGTCGGCGTCGTTCCCGTTGGTGATGAACGTCTTCTGACCGTTGATCAGCCAGTCGTCGCCGGCGCGCCGCGCGGTCGTCGCGATGGCCGAGGCGTCGGAGCCCGCGCCGGGCTCGGTGAGTGCGAAGCAGCCGAGCCGCTCGCCCTCGATGGTCGGCACCAGGTACTCGGCCCGTTGCTCGGCGTTGGCGTGGAACAGGATGTTGTCCGCCGTGCCGCCGAACCGGAACGGGACGCACGTGGTCGCGAGTTCGGTGTGGACGATCGACCGTGTGATGGCGGGCAGGTCCATCCCGCCGTACTCCTCGGGCGTGGCGAGTCCCCAGAAGCCGAAGGCGCGGGCCTTGTCCTGCAGCTCACGCAGCTCGTCGCGGGGCAGGCCGTGCCGCAGGAACCCCGCCTCCCGGGGGAGAAGCTCGGCGGCGACGAACCTCCGGACCGTGCCCCGGATGGCGAGCTGTTCGTCGTTGAGCGCGAAGTCCACTCCTGTCACCCCCTGCCACGGGGTGGCAGGTCGTAGGCACGGGCGTTGGAGATCATCGCCGCGTCCATCATCCACGCCTTCGCGCGTTCGGGGTCGGCGACGGTCTCCTGCATCTGCCGCTGGAACCGTTGCCGTTCCAGCTCGTCCCCCTCGGCGAGCGCGGTCGTCGTGCGGTGGGTGATCCGCTGGACCGTCTCCACGGCTGCCTTCCGCCGCCGCGTCGCCCAGAGGTCGAGTGCCGTCTCGTCGGCCGTGCCGTCGAGGAAACCGGTCAGCTGTACGGAAAGGTCGAACGCGTCGTGGATGCCGCCGTTCAGCCCCATGCCGCCCATCGGGCTGTTCACGTGCGCGGCGTCGCCGAGCAGCAGCACCCGGCCGTGCCGGAAGCTGTCGACGACCCGCTGGTGCACCGCGTAGGTCTTGCGCTCACGCAGCACCAGGTCCGGCCGGCCGAAGAGAGCCTCGAGCCGGGCGCCGACGTAGGCGTCCGACACCGCCTCGTCCGCGCTCACGTGCGGCGGCACCGCGACGACGACCCGCCAGACGTCCGGGACCTTCAGCACGAGCAGGTGCTCGACCGGGTCGGCGATGTAGTTGACGTGGCAGATGCCCGGCAGCAGCGTCTCGATCGGGTGGTCGATCGAGAGCACGAGGTACCGGTGCTCGTAGGTCAGCCCCTCGAACGGGAACCCCAGCGCCTTGCGGACCGTGCTGCTGGCCCCGTCGGCGGCCAGCACCCAGCTCGCGGTCGTGCTCTTGTCGCCGGCAGTCACCACCACGTGGTCACCCGACTCGCGGAGGTCGGTGAGCCCCGAGCCCATCCGGATCGTCACGTCCGGGTGGTCGGCTTCCAGCGCCGCCCGGATGATCTGGGTGTACTTGTACTGCTCCAGCTGCAACCGGTACGGGTACTCGGTCTCGTCGGCCAGCGCGCCGAAGTCGAACTCGGCGATCAGGCCGTCGCGGCGGTCCCGCACCTGGTAGCGCGGCGCGACCAGCCCGGCCTCGATCATCGTGTCCGCGATGCCGAGATGCCGGGCGATCTCGATGGTCGGCGGGTGGAAGGTCGACGCACGCCACTCGGTGGACAGCTCGGTCGCCTGCTCGAAGACGGTGACCGGCACGCCACGGCGGGCGAGTGCCAGCGCGGCGGTGAGCCCGACCGGCCCGGCCCCGATGACGGCTACCTCGGCGTCGGCCATCACGGGCTCCACTCGACGATGTGGTCGCACATCTCGGCGGCCAGCTCCGGGGTGCCCTGGAAGTAGTGGTCAGCGCCGGTGATCTCGACCAGCGCGCGCCGGTCGTGGGTCACCGCGTCGTACATCCCCTTGGCATGACTGGGAAAGGCAGCGCAGTCGGCCGAGCCGTACACGACCAGGACCGGGGCGGCCACGCCTGCCAGGCAGCGGTAGGCGTTGGCGCGACTGCGGGTGTAGCTCCACTGGCTGAGCCAGGACCGCAGGCTGGTGAGGTGGCCGAGCGACGCGGGCTGGAAGTTCGCGGTCCACGGGTCGCCCCACAGCGTCCCGGGGCGGCGGTCGGACGGGTCGACGGCCAGGTCGGTGAACCGCGGGTCGGCGGCCGTGCCGTGGACGACGAACGGGAGGTCGTCCGGGCCGGTCTTCTCACCGTGCCGGCCTTCCCGCCCGTGGGCGGCGAGGCCGGCCAGCTGGTCGTCCACCCAGCCGGTGATCCGCTCGTTGCGGGCGATCTGGGCGGCCCGGTACCGGTCGAGGAACTCGGCGTCGAAGGTGGGGCCGTGGGCGAACATGTCGAGGGCGAGGTCGCGGTCGAACGGGCGGGTCTCGTCGGTGATCGCCGGGTCCAGGCCCTCGGTGTAGACGGTCGCGCGGCCGGGATGTGCCATCGCCATCACGATCCGGTCCGCCGGCGGCAGGCCGGTGAGGTCCACCGGGTCGCCGGCCGGGGTCTCGGTGATCGTCGGGTGCTCAGCCTGCTCCTGGTAGAGGGCGGCCAGCCCGCCGCCGCCGGAGTTGCCCACGAGCACGACCTCGGCGTAGCCCAGCCCACGCAGGTGCGCGATGGCGGCGCCGATGTCGAGGACGCAGTTCTCCATGATGAGCGCCGAGTCGTTGCCGACGTAGCGGGTGCACAGCCCCACCGCGGCCACGCCGCGGGACGCGAGGTCCCGCAACGCGTAGTGCCCCAGGAAGTTCGACGCGGGGTGCACGATGAGGACCGCCGTCGTCGGGGACTGCCGGTCGTCGCGCCACAGCGCCGCCCAGATCGAGCCGGACAGCCGGGCAACGCCGGAGTTGATGTCCAGCCGCTGGCCGGCCGGCATGGGGATCGCGAGGAGTTCGCGGGTCAGCACGAGCGTCAGGCCTTGCGTGCGTTCCAGGCGCGCAGTGCGGCGGCGCCTTCGGTCGCGTCGTCGTCGGTGAGGTCACGGGTCTGGAGCGTCAGCTCGATCCGCACGCCGTTGGGATCGAAGATGTACAGCGACTCCCAGACGCCGTCGTGGTCGACGATCCCGTTCACCTCGATGCCCTCGGCCTCGAAGTGGGCCTTCCACGCGTGCAGCTCGTCCATCGAGTCGACGTTCAGCGCGATGTGCCGGATCCAGGACGGGATCCCGTCCGGCGTGGCGTTCGGCAGGCCGTCGACCTCGAAGAACGCGATGGCCCCGCCGTCGCTCAGCCCGAAGAAGGTGTGCAGGTACGGGGTCCGCTCACCACTGGAGGGCACCACGTCCAGCTTGATCGCGGCGAGGAACGGGCACTTCAGCACCTGTGTGTAGAAGTCGTGCGTCCGCTGGGAGTCCCAGGTCGGGTAGGCGATGTGGTTGAGCGAGCGAGGGGCGCGGAGGACAGGGGTCTCTGAACGAGCGACGGTGCCAGTCATTGCAGCCCTTCTCGATTATGGGACACATAGTCCGCTATGAGTAACGATAGTGGGACCTTACCTGTCGGGTTGTCAATTGGCCATTACATATAGGACAGTAGGTCCGATAATCGGTCAACCGAGGAGTCCAGTGTGGAGTACACCCGTCTCGGCCGCAGCGGGCTGGAGGTCAGCCGCCTGGTGCTGGGGACCGACAACTTCGGCACCCAGACCGACGCCGACGATGCCTTCGCGATCATGGACCGGGCGCTGGACCTGGGGATCAACATGATCGACACGGGTGACGTCTACGGCTGGCGGTTCGGCGAGGGGTACACCGAGCAGATCATCGGGCAGTGGCTGGCCACCGGCGGCGGCCGCCGCGAGCGCACGGTGCTCGCCACCAAGCTCTACGGGAAGATGGCCGACTGGCCCAACAACTCCGGCCTGTCCGCCCTGCACATCCGCCGCGGCTGCGAGGCGTCGCTGCGCCGCCTGGGGACCGACCACCTCGACATCTACCAGCCCCACCACATCGACCGATCGGTGTCGTGGGAGGAGATCTGGGAGGCGATGGACGTCCTGCGGACCCAGGGCAAGATCGTCTACGTGGGGTCGTCCAACCATCCCGGCTGGCACATCGCGGCGGGGCAGGAGGCGGCGGCCCGGCGCAACCGGATGGGCCTGATCAGTGAGCAGACCATCTACAACCTGCTCGAACGCACCGCGGAGCTGGAGGTGCTGCCGGCCTGCCAGCACTACGGCCTCGGCATGATGGCGTGGTCGCCACTGGACGCGGGGCTGCTCGGCGGGGTCCTGCGCAAGGAGCGCGAGAAGACCATGGGCGAGCCGCTGCCCGGCGCGCGGATCGCGAAGACGCGCGGCAACCGGCTGGCCAAGCTCGACCGCCACCGCGACGCCGTGCAGGCGTACGAGGACCTGTGCGACGAGCTGGGCGCCGCGCCGGCCGACGTCGCGATGGCGTGGCTGCTCGGCCGGCCCGGTGTCTCCGCGGCGCTCATCGGACCGCGCACGGTGGACCAGCTCGTCAGCGCTGTCGGTGCCCTCAAGGTCGAGCTGGACGAGCGGACCCTCGCCCGGCTCGACGAGATCTTCCCCGGCCGAGGGCCCGCGCCCGAGGCCTACTCCTGGTGAGTGGTCAGCGAAACGTCTGCCGCAGCCCGAGCAACCGCGTCACCCCGATCCGCTCCAGGTAGCCGGCGTGGTCGTCGACCGAGTGCACGTACTCCTTGAGGTACTTGGCCGTATCGCCGGCCACGGCCAGGTCCCGGTACTCGACCAGCTGGTCGCGGTCGTAGCCGTAGTGGCCCGGTGAGGACAGCGGATGCGCGCCGTAGGGGGCGTGCGCGACGCGTTCGACGATCGCGCCGGGGATGGAGACGATGCGCGGGTCGGGGGCCGGCGCGTACTCGTCGAGGATCTCGTCGGAGCTGATGATGACGTGGTCGCTCGCCTTCGCCATCACGTCCTCGAAGCGGCGCTGGCCGAAGATCTGGGTGTTGCCCTTGCGGTCGGCGACCTGCGCGTGGAAGAGACCGTAGTCGGCCCGCAGCGCGGGAATCGTGGTCACGGTCCTGCCGGTGTACGGGTCGGTCGTGGTCTTGATCATCGGGTTGACCTTGGGCAGGTCGGTGCCCTCGTACAGCGGCGGCAGCGGCAGGAAGGGCAGGCGGCTGGCGCCGGCGCGGAAGCCGTAGACCACGTACGCCTCGTCGCCCTCGACGATCTCGATCGTCTTCTCCTGCGCGGCCCGGCGGAAGTTGGGTGCGAGACCGAGGAACTCCAGGCCCACGTAGGACACGTGCAGCTTTCGCACTGCGCCTGCCGCGATCAGCATGTCGACCGGCGGTCCCGCGCTGGGCGTGGGGATCAGCTCCAGATCCTTGACCCCACGCCGGATCAGCGCGTTGACGAGCGCCATCGGGCTGTTGTGCGAGTGCACGCCGCCGAGCGCGATCGTCGCGCCGTCGGGGATGTCGGCCACTGCCTCGTCGGGGGTGGTCACCTTGCTCATGAACGCTCCTTGGTGCCGAGCAGGGCCAGGCCGGAACCGCTTTTCAGCTCGGCCCTCTTGATCTTGCCGCCCTCGTCCACCGGCAGCGTGTCGACGAACTCGACCTCGCGAGGGCACTTGTACCTGGACAGCTGTGTGGCGCAGTGGTCGATGACGTCCTGCTCGGTGAGCCGGCTGCCGGGGACGACCTGCACCAGCGCCTTGACAGCCTCGCCGAACCGTTCGTCCGGCACGCCGAGCACCGCCGCCCGGTGCACGCCGGGGCAGCTCTGCAACACCGCCTCGACCTCGCCCGCGTAGACGTTCTGGGCACCGGTGCGGATCACGCCCTGCGCGCGGTCGGCGAGGTAGAGGTAGCCGTCCTCGTCCCGCCAGGCCATGTCACCCAGCCGCAGCCAGCCGTCCTTGAGGACCTTCTGGGTGGCCTCCGGCTGGCACCAGTACCCGGAGAAGACGCTGGCGGCGCGGATCCGCATCTCGCCGGTCTCGCGGGGCGCCACCTCGCGGTCGTCCTCGTCGAAGATCTTCACCTCGGCGAACGCGGCCGGCCGTCCCACCGGGACGATCGACGAGGCGTCGGTGCGCAGGAATCGTTGGTGGTCCTCAGGGGTGAGCAGCGCGGCGAAGCCCCCGGCCTCGGTGGCCCCGAACGCGTGGTAGAGCCGCAGGTCGAGCCGCTCGGTGAGGGAGCGGATGAGGTTCCAGGACACGGCGGCGCCGCCGTAGCCGACGAGGTCGAGCGTGCGGGCGCGGGTCGCGTCCAGGTCCGGCAGCGCGGCCACGAGGTCCACCAGCATCGTCGGCACGAGGAAGGCATGCACGACGCCGTACCGCTCGACGTCGGCCAGGAACGCCGCGGGGTCGAACCGGCGGCGCACCAGCAGCGGGACCCCGAGGTAGGCGGTGGTGGTGACGAAGGAGGCGCCGACCCCGAGGCTCATCGGCATGGAGATCCAGGTCGGCCCACCCCTGGGGACCTCGACCTCGCACAGGTAGTTGGCGGTGCTGGCGAGCTGCTGGTCGTGGGTGGCCATGCAGCCTTTCGCCGCGCCGGTGGTGCCGCTGGTGTAGCGCAGCGAGCGCAGGTCCGACCCGGTGCCCATCTCCGGTACCGGCTCGGGGTCACCGCTCGCCAGCACGTCGTCGAAGGGGTCTCCGCCCTCGATGTCGCCGACGGTGATGATCCGGCGGATCGCCGGGGCGCCCGCGGCGGCCTCGACCGCGACCGCGGAGTCGCAGATTACCGCCGAGGCGCCGGAGTGGACGAGGATGCGCCGCATCTCGGGCACCGTCAGGCGGGGGTTGATCCCGACCGTCACCAGGTTGGCCTTCCACAACCCGTGGTAGGCGATCACCACCTGGACGTCGTTGGCGAGCACGAGCGCGACCCGTTCCTGGGGCAGGTGGCCGCGGTCGATCAGCGCGTGGGCGAGGCGGTTGGTCTCGCGGTCAAGCTCGGCCCAGGTCAGCTCGGCGCTCTCGGCGATGACGGCGAGCTGGTCGGCGCGCCGCACCGCGTTCTGGCGCAGGAGGTTCTCGATGCGCATGGCGGCTCCGGAGGTCAGCCGCGCGTCGCGGCGAGGTCGGTCTTGATCAGGTCCGCGACCCGGGCGGGGTGGTCGAGGTGCGGGTTGTGGCCGGCACCGGGGATGATCTCCACCGCACGGCCGAGGACGGCGGCCATGTCGGCGGGGTCGATCCCGGGGTCGGCGTCCCCGCAGACGAGCCGGACCGGCGACGCGGCGCGGCGCATCACGGTGGCCAGTTCCTCTTGCGTGGCAGGGGGATCGGCGGTGAGGTGCGGGTCGGCGGCCAGTTGGTAGCCGTCCGGGGTGTGCCGGATCCCGGACGCGAGGCCGGGGGAGTCCTCGCGCAGCCCGCTGACCTTCGCGAAGCGGCGCAGCGCGTCGTCCCGGTCGGCGAAGGTCCGAGGTGGACGGCTGCCACGCCTGGAGAGTTCTTCCGGCGTCCAGAGGACTTTCATCGCGATCGCGGTCACCGTGCGGGTACGGAAGTGCGTCCCATCGGCGAGAGTCAGTGCGATGAGCCCGCCGAGCGAGTGCCCGACGACGAGGTCCACGTCGGTCCCGACCGCCGCGCCGATCGCCGCCGCGTAGTCGTCGTGGTGGTAGGCGGGCAGCCAGTCGGATCGGCCGTGTCCCGGGAGGTCCACGACGATCCAGCGGCAGCCGATCTCACCGAGGACGGGTGCCCATACCGCACCGGTCGCACCTGAACCGTGCAGGAACAACACCGTCGGCCCGGGGTCACCACCGCGTTCGATGTGGACGGTCACGTGGCCACCTCGTTCAGGAACTCGAGTACGGCGGCGGCGAATTCGGCGGGCCGCTCGATCTGCGGGTAGTGCCCGCTGCCGGCGACGGTGACGGTCCGTGCCCCCGGGATCTGGTCGGCCAGCGCCTGCCAGGTGTCTGCCGGAACCAGCGCGTCATGCTCGCCCCGGATGAGTTGAACCGGAACCCTGATCGACCCGTAGTCGCGGGCCGGTTGGGGGCCACCCCGCGCACGGACCGGGGAGCGCAGTGCGGCTGCCGCGCCGGTCTCCCAGGCGCCGGGCATCGCCGCGAACTCGTACCTCCGGCGCAGGAAGTCCTCACTGTCCCGGAAGGCCGGGTCGTGGAACAGCACCTCCATCGAGGGCCGCAGCCCGTCGAGGGTGCCGTCGAAGTCCTCCAGCACCTTCCGGCCCTGCGCGCTGGGCGGGGCGAGCCCGATGCCCGCCGCCACCACGGCCTCGATCGGCCACGGCGCGGAGTCCCGGTTGACCATGTCCAGCAGCATCCGGCCAGTGAGCGAGGTGCCGACGAAGTACGCCCGCTGGATGTCCAGCGTCCGCAGCACCGCCGACACCTGGGCGATCATCAGCCTGCGCTGCCCGCCCGCGAAGTCCCGGAGCTTGCTGCTCCGGCCGAAGCCGACCAGGTCCAGTGCCAGCACTCGGAACTGCGTGCTCCACAACGGGATGCAGCTCTCCCACGTCAGCTCCGCCGCCGCGCCGTACTCCCCGCCATGCAGCAGGACGACGACCGGGCCGTCCCCGGCGTCGCGGTAGTGCGTCCGGATACCGTCGGCGACGACGTAGTGGCTCATGCGACCGGGGCGTAGCGGCGGAGCACGCCGTCCGAGTCCACCGCGGTGCGGAGCAGGTGCAGTTCCTCGGGCGTCGGTGGCGTGACGGTCTCGACGTCGTCCGCGACTGGCAGGTCGAACCCGGTCGCCGCGCGGATCTCCTCGACCGTCGTCCACGGGTGGGTCTTGCGCAGCCGCATGTGCTTGGTGTCCGGTTCGAAGTCGAAGACACCCAGCGGGGTGAACACCCGCCGTGGTCCGGAGGACTCCGGCCGCAGCACCTCCGCGCGGGAGTCGCCGCCGGACAGCCAGCCCGCCCCGCTGACGAAGTCCACCTTGTCCACGAACACCCTCGGCGTGTGGTGCTCGGTGTAGATGAAGCTCGACTTGAACCCGCCGGTGAACACCAGCCCGATGCTGCCAGGACCACGCACCTTCGGCTTGTCCCAGTCGCCGATCATCGCCATGTTCAGGTTGCCGAACTTGTCGATCTGCAACCCGCCGAGGAACGCGAAGTCGAAGCGGATCGCGGTCTCGAAGTCCACGACGTCGTCCAGGCTGTACTGGTACTCGGCCGTCACTAGGTTGCGGTAGTCCGCAGAGGACTCCGTCAGCCGACGGATCTTCGGGTTGCTCGCGCCGCTCCCGCCACAGAAGAACGTGAGGTTCGGCGCGTGTGTCAGCTGGGCCAGCCGCAACCCCGCCGCCGGGATGTGCGAGGCGGCGCCGATGGAACCGAACTCACCGTCCGACATCTCGTGCGAGATCGAGATCGCCATCATCTCGGCCCAGGTGTACGGCTCCGCGACCATGCGGCCTCCTCGTTGCGTGCCAGCGAGTTCCCGATTAACGTACACTAAGTCCAGATTTCGTTACAACGACGATGTTCACTCCGCAAGCTCCGGTCAGAAGTCGCCGATGGAGTCGCCGATGCCCCCCGCCACCGCGATCGAACGAGCCTTGCACGGTCTGGTCGACCTGCACTGCCACTCCGGGCCCAACCCCCTGCCGCGGCGGTTCGACCACGTCGAGGCCGCGCGGGACGGCGCCCGGCTGGGGATGCGTGCCCTGCTCGCCAAGTCGCACCACCACAACACGGTGATGGACATCCTGGCGATGCGAGAACAGCTGAGTGGACTGTCCACACAGGTGTACGGCGGCATCGCGCTGAACCAGTGGGTCGGCGGGATCAACCCGTACGCCGTGGAGCTGTGCCTGCGCATGGGCGGCCGGTGCGTCTGGTTCCCCACGGTGTCGTCCTCCGCGCACGTCGCCCACCACAACGCGGGCGGCGGCTTCCCGAACCCGACGATCCCGCTCAGCACGGCCCAGACCGACCTCCGCGGCGGCGACGGCGAACTGCTGCCCGAGGTGTTCCGGGTGCTCGACCTGATCGTGGAGGCCGGCGCGCTGCTCTCGGCCGGCCACCTGCCGGTCGACGACGTCGAGGCGTTGTTCACCACCGCCGCCGGACGCGGGGTGCGGCGGATGGTGGTGAGCCACCCCAACTTCCTGATCGGCTCGGACGCGGCACGGTGCCGTGAGCTGACCGCGCTCGGCGCCTACATCGAGCACGAGACCAGCATGTACGACCCGGAGGTCGCCCAGGCACGCGGCGGCCCCGACCTGCTCATGCGCTGGATCGAGGACGTCGGTCCGGAGCACACCGTGCTGGCCTCCGACCTCGGGCAGCGGGGCAGGCCGATGCCGGTCGACTCGTTCCTCCGGGTCGGCGGCGCGCTGCTCGACCTCGGCCTGCCCGAGAAGGACCTGCGCATGATCGTGCGGGACAACCCGGCCTTCCTGCTCGGTCTCGACTAACTGGAAAGGACGATCGTGTACAGCTCCACCGACCCCCGGGCGAGCCTGCCCACCAGCACCGCCGCCCGCTCCGACGAGCCGGTCGCGGCGCTCGCCACCTTCGAACTGCTCACCCTGCCCCCGGCCGAGGTGTCGGCGCGGGGCAGCCGCACGTGGTACGTCCGCGGCCAGAACTTCGTCCTGGCCTTCACCCGCGCGGTGGCCGGCGACCCACTGCGCCGCGCGGGACAACCGCACGAGTACGTGATCGTGTCGCCCCAGGACGGCCAGACCGTGGCGATCGAACACGGCACGGCCACCGACTCGTTGCGGGACAAGGGCGTCGCGATCGTCCCCGGCGGCGACAGCACCGTCACCCTCGACACCGACGCGGACGTGGTGCGCCTGTTCGACGTGCGCACCACCGACCTGCTCCCGATGTGCCACAACGCGGACAGCTACCAGAAGCCGCACCCGAGGGTCGCGTTGCTCGAACCGTGGCCGGACCCCGTCGACGGACCACGCATCCGGACCTACCGCAACGCCGACCACCCCGTCGAAGAAGGCCGGTTCGGCCGCATCTTCCGGTCCAGCGCGTTCATGGTCAACTTCGGCGACGCCCGGCCCGGTCCACGCAACCCGAACCGGATGTCCCCGCACCACCACGACGACTTCGAGCAGTGCTCGCTCACGGTCGCGGGGGACTACGTTCACCACGTGCGCACACCGTGGACCGCGAAGCTCTCCCAGTGGCGGGACGACGAGCACGCCGAGGTCGCCAGCCCGGCCGTCGCGATCATCCCACCGCCGACCGTCCACACCAGCCAGGCCATGGGCGAGGGCGAGCACCTGCTGATCGACATCTTCAGCCCGCCGCGATGGGACTTCTCGGCCAAGCCCGGCTGGGTGCTCAACGCCGACGAGTACCCGGCACCCGAGACGGTGACGGCCGGTGTCTGACGGGCCGCTGACCGGGGGAGCGCTCGGCACGTGGATCAAGCTCGACACCACCGAGAGCGTCGAGATCATGGCCGACGCCGGGTTCGACTTCGTCGTCATCGACCTCGAACACTCGCCGCTCGGCCTCGACACGGCGGCGCGGATGATCTCGCTGGCCCGTGCCGCGCGGATGCTCCCGCTGGTCCGGGTGCCCGGCCACGACGCGGCGCGGATCGGCCGGATCCTCGACGCCGGCGCGGGCGGGATCCTGGCGCCCCATGTGGACAGTCCGGCGGAGGCTCGCCAGGTGGTGGCCGCGACACGCTTCCCGCCGCTCGGCGAGCGCGGCGCGGGCGGGACCAGCAGGGCCGGCCGCTGGGGACTGCTGCCCCGCGCGGAGTACGTCCGGGTCGGCAACGAGGATGTCCTGTGCGTCGCGCAGCTGGAGAGCGTCGCCGCGATCGAGGCGGCACCGGAGATCCTGGCCGTGGCAGGGATCGACGCCGTCTTCCTCGGCGCCGGTGACCTGTCCCTGTCACTGGGCCTCAGCCCCGGCGACGAGCGGGTGCTGGAACTGCTCGCCGCGGGCCGCGCGGCGGCCGCGGCGGCGGGTAAACCCTGTGGCGCGGCGGCCGCCGGGGCCGAGGCCGCGGTGCGTGCCGCCGGGCTCGGCCACGGGTTCCTCATCGTCGGCAACGACGCGACCATGCTCGCCAGATCCGCCCACGCGCTCGTCGGCTCGGTCCGCGACGGGCTGAGGAGCCACGCATGAACGACAACCCGCTGGTCGGCACCTGGGAACTGGTCGCCCACGAGGTACCGAGGGCGGACCCGGCACACCGCAACCCGCTCGGCCCCCGACCCCTCGGGCAGCTGATCTACACGGCGGACGGCTACATGGCCGTGCACTACATGGCGGGGGACCGGCCCCCGCTGGAGTCGGAGAACTGGCGCTACGCCACCGACACCGAGCGGCTCGCCGCGGTGCGTACCTACGGCGGCTACTCCGGCCGGTACACCTGGCTGGGCGACCGGGTCGAGCACCACGTCGACGCCAGCATCAACCCCAGCTGGATCGGCACGACCCTCACCCGGCTCGTCGACCTCGACGGCGCGGACATCGTGCTGCACGTGGGGTCCGGCGACCCCGGCGAGCCGCCGACCCCGGTGCTGCGGTGGCGCCGCCGCGGCTGAAGGCGAGAACCCGTGCTGATCGACGCACACGCCCACCTGGTCACCGACGACCCCGCCTACCCACCGGTCGGCGACGCCACGCTGATGCCGGCCGAACGCCTGCTGGACTCGTTGCGCGGCAACGGTTTCGCCGCCGCGGTCGCGGTGCAGCGGGCACACGTGTACGGCTACGACAACAGCTATGTCCTGGACTGCGCCCGGAGCCATCCCGACCGGCTGCGGGCGATGTGCGTCATCGACGGGCAGGCCGAGGACGCCGAGCGGACCGTCCGCGACCTGGCCGGGCGAGGTGCGTCCGCGATCCGGCTGACCGCACCGGGCGGGAACCACCTCGCGGGGCCGGGCGGCGCCGACTGGTTCGCCGGTGCGGCGGCCCGGCGGGTGTGGGCGGCCGCCGCCGACACCGGGCTGTCGATGTGCCTGCACGTCTACCGCTGGAACCGCGGCGACGTGCTGCGTGCGCTCCCGGCCGTCGTCCGTGCGTTCCCGGACGTGCCGGTGGTGCTCGACCACGTGGCCGCCCTGGACGTGGCCGGGCCGACCCCGTACCCGGACGGCGACCTGCTGCTGGCGTTGACCGGCGTGCCGTCGGTGTACGTCAAGGTGACCACCCTGAACTTCGCGCAGCTCCGCAGGGCCGGGCGCGACCCGGAGGTACTCGTCGGCTGGCTCGCCGAACACTTCGGCGCGGGCCGGGTCCTGTGGGGCTCCGACGTGACGCAGACCCGGGGCACCTACGACGAGATGGTCGCGATCGCCCGCCGCGCCGTCGCCTGCCTGCCCGAGGCGTCCGCCGCGGCGGTGCTCGGCGGCACCGCGGCGCGGCTCTACCACCTGGCGCCGGCCGGATGACCGAGCCCGTGGTGGACACCCACGTGCACCTGTTCACCGCCGACCTGCCACTGGCGTCGACCGCGTGGACGGTGCCGGAGGTCGAGCTGCCCGTGGCGGCGTTCGAGGACCTGATGACCCGGCACGGCGTGACCCACGGGGTCGTCTCGGCGATGAGCCTGCTCGGCGACCTGAACGACTACACGATCGGCGCGCTGCGCCGGAACCCCCGGCTGCGCGGCACCGTCACCGTCACCCCGGCCGCCGACCGGTACGTGCTGGAGCGGATGCGTGACGACGGCGTGGTGGGCGTCCGCTTCCAGTGGCGCCGGCGCGCGGACCTGCCCGACCTGACCGACCCGGAGTACCGCCGCCTGCTCTACCGCGTGGCCGACCTGGGCTGGCACGTGGAGCTGAACGTCGAACGCGACCGCATGCCACCGGTGCTCGACCAGCTCGTGCGGTCCGGTGTGGACATCGTGGTCGACCACTACGGCGATCCCGGTAGGGACAACGGGTATGCCAACCCGGGCGGCCAGTCCCTCCTCCGCGCGCTCGACACCGGCCGGGCACGGGTCAAGCTCTCGGCGGGCTACCGCTTCGGGGTCGCCGAGGAGGTGCTGGCCGGGTTCGCGGCGACGCTGCTCGCCCACGCGGGCCCGGAGCGGGTGTTCTGGGGCAGTGACGCGCCGTTCGTCGGTGCCCGGCGCCCGACCGGCTATGCGGAGGAGCTGGCGGTGCTGTCCAGAGCCGTGCCGGACGCCGCGGTGCGCGGGCGGATGTCCGCCGCGGCACGGGACTTCTACTTCACGCGCTGACGGGTCGGCCCGTGCTCCCGGGGAGGCCCTGACCGACACGGACGCCGATGGCGGCCACACCCCGCAGGTGGCCGCCATCGTGCGGTACCGCTCGCCGGCGTGCCGGTGACCCCGCCGCCGGCCCGGATGGTGTCCACACCGAGTGCCGGTGCCCACCCTCACTTCCGCGCGGAGGCCTGTTTCAGGACCTCGTCCCGCGAGAAGTCGTTGATGTCCTTGAGCAGGCTCGTGTCGACGATCTTGTCGACGTCCACCGGCTTGTCGATGAGGCCGGCCTTCCTGGCGAAGTCGACGGCGCGCCGCACCCCGCCGGGATCGATGGTGCCCCAGTCCTTCTTGCCGGCCGGGACGCCCAGGCCCTTGAGCCGGACCTGCAGCACCTTCACCTGCTGGGCCAGCGCGTCGGCCTCCGGGATCCCCGCGGCCGGCCGCGTGTCGGGCTCGACCTTCCACATCGCCCTGATGGCGGCCTCGGGGTTGGCCTGGGTGTACACGACACCCTTGGCGAACGCGCGGCCGAACTTGACGAACGCGTCGGAGTCGGCGTCGAGCCGGCTCTTGCGGGCGGCGAAACCGCCGCCGAACACCCCTGCCATCTCCTGGACGGGCAGGTCGGTGAGATGGATGCCGGCGTTCTTCACGATCTGGTACTGCGTGTCCCACAGCGCGAGCGCGTCGACCTGACCGTCCTTGATGGCGCTGACCTGCTGCGCGCCGACCCCGATCGGCACGAGCGTCGCGTCGTCCTCGCGCAGGCCGGCCATCTGCAGTGCGACCCGGGCGAAGGTCGCGCCGGAGCTGCTCACGTTGGTGACGCCGATGCGCTTGCCCTTGAGGTCGGCCACCTTCGAGATGTGCGAGCCGTCGAGCGTCGCGAGGCTGTAGATCCAGTCGCCGTAGTAGGAGGCGAAGTAGGCGAGGTCGGTGCCCTTGCTCGCGCCGATGATCACCGGCTCCGGGGTGACGAGCGCGATGTCGGCACCGCCCGCGATCACCTGCTGGGCCGCCTGGGTGCCCGAGGGCGGGAGGGAGAACTGGACGTCGAGGCCCTCGTCGGCGAAGTAGCCCTGCGACTGCGCGAGCAGGAACGTGGCGAAGCCGGCGTTCCAGGTTGGGGTGGTGACGGCGACCTTCAGTGTCGACGAGCCGCCGCCGCTCGCGGTCCCGCCGCAGGCGGTGAGCGTGGTGACCAGCAACGTGGCGAGCAGTCCGATGAGGACTCTGGGTTTGGGCATGTGTTCCTCCTTGAACACCTGGCAGATCAGGGTGCCAGTGGTCGAGCCTGGTGTCGGTCTTGCCGTCGGTGGGTCGGCCGGTCGTCGAGGCCCAGGAGGAACGCGGGGTTGTCGCGGGTCATCCGCTGCAGGTCACGTTCGGGCAGGCCCAGGTCGAGCAGGGCGGCGGCGACCCGCAGCAGTGCGTCGACGGGCCGGGGCCTGCCCACCTGGCCGAGGTCGGAGGCGAGCACGGTGTGCTCGGGACCGATCCGCTCGATCCACGTCAGGAGCTTCTTCGGGTCCCACTTGCGGTACCCCTCGGGGTCGTACATGCCCCACTCGTGCTCGACGTAGGCGCCGAGGCTCACCAGTTCGAGGCACTGCTCGGGCTCGGCGCCGATGACGAAGTCGGGATGGTTGACCACCATGCGGCGCACGCCGTGTTCCTTGGCGGCGGTGAACAGCTGGGTGATCAGCTCCGGGGTGTTGTGCCCGCCGGACAGCAGCGCGCCCGCCTCGACCACGTGGTCGAGCACCTCGTACACCTCGGGAATCAGCTCACCCGCGTCGTCGGTGAAGTCCACCCGCGCCGACGGCACGGGCACCGACGTGGTGGGGAAGCCGTCGCCCTCGGGATGACACGCGATGTGCCGGCCCGAGGAGAAGGTCGGGAACCAGACCGCGCGTCCGCCCATCCGCAACGCCATCGCCACCGCGTACGGGTTGATGCCGCCGACCTGGCTGTTGAGCGCGATCCCGCCGTAGGCCTCGGTGTCGGCCTTCGCGAGCCGGTCGCTCATCGCGAGCAGGTCCATGACCGTGCTGTGGTGGTGCGACTTGACCAGGATCGCCCGCATCCGGATCCGGTCCCCGTCCGCCGCCGCCTCCGCGTGGTCGAGCTCGCGCGGAAACGGGCTGGGGCCGGAGTGGCAGTGCAGGTCGACGGAGCCATGGAGCACGCGGACCAGGGCGTCGGGCGGAGCCATGCGGGTGAACCCCTTTCGTCGTGTTCACGATGCACACTCCATGTTCACTATGAGAGATGTCAAGAGCGAGTTTCCGCGATCGACGTTGCCGATTCAGGGATGATGTTCTATGTTTCCGCACATCGTGTTCATAAACTGAACATGAGGTGCGTGAAGGCGAGGACGACGATGACGTCAGGAGTGCCCGACGCGGGTACCGCGTCGAACGGCGACATCCAGGCGGTCTCCCGTACGGCGCAGATCCTGACGCTGTTCGGCCCGGACACGCCGGAGATCACCGTTGCCGAGGCGGCGGAGCGGCTCGGCCTCAACCGCACCACGCTGCACCGGTACTTCGTCTCGCTGGAGGCGGCCGGGCTGCTGGAGCGCACCGAGGAACGCAACTCGGTGTTCACGCCGGGCCAGGTGCTGCTGCAGCTGGGCGCGTTCGCGATCGGCCGCAGGAAGGTCATCAGGCTGGCCCTGCCGCACATGCGTGACCTCACCCGGGCGACCGGACTCACGGTGGTGCTCAGCCTGTGGGGCCCGTCGGGACCGGTGGTGTCCCATGTGGAGGACGACGAGTCGCACGGCACCATCGTCACGGTGCGCGTCGGCTCGCAGCTGTCGCTGAACGCCGCGCAGGCGCTGGTCTTCCTGGCGTTCCTGCCCGACCAGCTCACGGCCGACCGGCTGCTGGGGACGCTCCCGGCCGACCAGCGCATGCACGTACGGGAACGGATAGCCGGCATCCGCGAGCGCGGCATGACCGAACCCGTCCTCAACGCGCGGGGGATCAGCGTGATCGCCGCGCCGGTCTTCGGCAAGACGGCGATCTGCGCCACGCTCGCGTTCGTCGGCACCGCCCACCTGCTGCCGGTCGACGGCAGTGCCCGGGAGTCGGCACTGCTCGCCGAGGCGGCGGCACGCGTCACCGCGGAGATGGGCGGTGCGACCACCGCATCGGAGGGACAACATGACTGACGTCGTTGGCACGACCGTCGACCACGCCGTCGAGCTGCGGCACGTCCACAAGCGATACACGACGCGCCGGTCGCGGCGGGGCGCGGTGCGGGTGGTCGACGCCCTGCACGACGTCAGCCTCTCGGTCGCGCGGGGCGAGTTCGTCTCGATCGTCGGACCGAGCGGGTGCGGCAAGAGCACGCTGCTGAAGGTCCTGCTCGGACTCACCAGGCGCACGGCGGGGGAGGTCGACTTCGGCGGCACGAGCCGGCTGGGCATGGTGTTCCAGCAGCCGCTCCTGCTGCCGTGGCGCACGGTCACGAAGAACCTGTTGATATCACAGGACATCAACCACCGGCTTGCCCCGAACGAGGCGCGGGACCGGGCCGCGGCGATGCTGACGATGCTCGGGCTGGCGGAGTTCGCCGACCGCTACCCGGGCGAGCTGTCCGGCGGGATGCAGCAGCGGGTCGGCATCGGGCGCGCGCTCATGCACGACCCGGAGATCCTGCTCATGGACGAGCCGTTCGGCGCGCTGGACGCCATGACCCGCGACCAGATGGGCATGGACCTGCTGGACATCTGGGAGCGGGACCGCAAGACCGTGCTGTTCGTCACCCACAGCATTCCGGAGTCGGTGCTGCTGTCCGACCGCGTCGTCGTGATGACACCGCGGCCCGGGCGGATCGCCGACATCATCGACGTCGACCTGCCGCGCCCACGCAGGCTGGAGAACATCAACACACCCGAGTTCGGCGCGATCGTCCGCCGCATCCGGGTGCTGCTCAACTCCGAGAACAGCGCCCACTAGGCGGGAGGACCCATGACAACAGGACCGACACCCGGCCGCGGGCTACCGGAACGTGACGCGGGCCTGCCCCAGGTGCGGGACCGGACAGGACCTTCCGATCTGGACACGGTGGATCCCGGGGCGGCGGAACCGCCGCCCGAGCCCGGCCGCCGGCAGGTGCCAGGCGTGGTGCTGAGTGGCGCCGTGCTGGTGGTCGTGCTCGTCGCCTGGCAGGTCCTCGTGCGCGTCCTCGACGTGCCCATCGTCCTCGTCCCCGCGCCGACCGACGTCGTGACGTCGCTGGTCGCCGGTCTGGGCGACGGCACCCTGATCGAGCACGCGTGGGTGACGTTGCAGGAGATCCTGCTCGGTTTCGGCCTCGCCGTCGTCGCGGCGCTGCTGTGCGCGTTCCTCGTCACCCAGTCACGCGTGCTCGACAAGGCGCTGTTCCCCCTGATCGTGATGACCCAGACGATCCCGAAGGTGGCGATGGCGCCGCTGCTGGTCATCTGGTTCGGCACCGAGATGACGTCGAAGGTGCTGACGACCGCGCTCATCGCGTTCTTCCCGCTGTTGATCAACGCCATCCTCGGGCTGCGCTCGGCCGACCCCGACCAGGTCGACATGCTCCGCTCGTTCGGCGCGAGCCGGCTGGACGTGTTGCGCCGCCTGCAGATCCCGTCGGCGCTGCCCCACATCTTCGCCGGGCTCGACGTCGCCGTCGTCCTGTCGGTCACCGGCGCCATCGTCGCCGAGTTCGTCGGCGCGACCGCCGGCCTCGGCTACGTCATCCAGGCGACGAACTTCACCCTCGACGTGTCGCGAACCTTCGCCGTCCTCGTGATCCTGTCCGCCATCGGCCTCGCACTGCACGCGATCGTCGTGCTGTGCAACCGAAAGATCGTGTTCTGGTCGGCCGAGCACCGAACCGTCACGGAACAGGCCTGATGCCGGGGGCCGGCACCGCCCGTGGCCCGCGCCGGGCATAGGTTGTGGGTGAGTCGGCAGTGGAGGTGGGTGTGCGAGCGTACGGGTTCGTGCGGGTGGGTGGCCCCGAGCAGGAGTCCTTTCTGGACGTGCCGGTGCCGGAGCCGGGGCAGGGGGAGCTGCTCGTGCGCGTGCGGGCGGCCGGGGTGAACCCGGGGGACTGGCGGCTGCGGCAGGGCTCGTACGGCGAGGTGCGTTCCGCCGTGTTCGGTCGTGAGGTCGCCGGCACCGTCCTGCGGCTCGGCGCCGGCGTGACCGGGTTCGCCCCGGGGGACGAGGTGTTCGGCGGTTGTCCCGGCATGGTCGGCGGCTGGGCCGAGCAGGCCCTGGTCACCGCCGGGTTCGCCGCGCGCCGGCCGGACGGGGTGTCGCCGGAGGCCGCCGCCGTGTTGCCGGTCGCGGCCGGCACGGCCTATGACGCACTGGCCCAGCTCGCCCTGCCGGCGGGCGCCACCCTGCTGGTCAACGGGGCGGGCGGTGGCGTCGGCGTGCCGCTGCTGCAGCTCGCCCGGACGCGCGGGATCCGGGTCGTCGGTACCGCGAGCCCGGCCAAGCACGACCTCGTCGCCGCGCTCGGCGCGGTTCCCGTTTCCTACGGGGACGGGGTCGTGGACCGGATCCTGGCCGCCTCGCCGCAGGGCGTCGACGGCGTGTTCGACCTCGTCGGCGGGGACGCCCTGCGCGCGGTCGCGCCACTGGCCCCGCCCGACCGGCTGTTCTCCGTCGCGGACAAGGCACTCGTCCGCACGCTCGGTGGGCGGGACGTGGTGCGGGACCGCAGCACCCGCGTGCTGGCCGAGCTGGCCCGGCTGGTGGCCGCGGGGGAGCTGGACCCCTACGTCAGCCAGGTCCGGCCGCTGAGCGAGGCCGGCGCGGCCCTCGCGCTCGTCGAGGAGGGACACACCCAGGGCAAGATCGTCCTGGTGCCGTAGGTACCGAGCAGCGAGGCGTGCGGGGACACTAGTGTCCCGCGCCGGGAATGCGGTGATTAAGTCGGTGGATCCGGGTTTCTGCTGGCAAGGCGCCGGTTCGCCCTCGTACTGGGTCGTACTTGGGCGAACCGGCAACGCCGCCAGCAGGAAGCTGGGCCGCCGAATTGGTTGCCTGATTTCCGGCGCGGGACACTAGCTCGAGAGCTGGTTCCGGCTCGCCAGGTAGGTGAGGACGGCGCTCACCCGGCGGTTGCTCGACGCCTTCTCGACGATGCCCAGCTTGCGGAAGACGTTGCCCGTGTGGGTGCCGACGGTGGTGAGGGCCACCTGGAGGCGGTCGGCGATTCCCTGGTCGGACAGGCCCTCCGCCATCAGCGTGAGTACCTCGCGTTCCCGTTGCGTGAGGTGGGCCAGGGGTTCGTCCGCCGCGGCGGGCAGGAGCGCGGAGACGACCTCGGGGTCCACGGCGGTGCCGCCGCCGGCGATGCGGTGGAGCACGTCGTCCAGCATCGTGTCGTTGGCCAGGTTGTCCTTGAGCAGGTAGCCGACGCCGATCTCGCTCGTGTCCAACAACGCCGTGGCGTAGGTGTGGTCGATGTAGTGCGACAGCACGAGGACCGCGACGCGTGGGTGCCGGGCGCGGATGACGGCGCCGAGGCGCAGGCCCTCGTCGTTGAAGGTCGGCGGCAGCCGGATGTCCAGGACGGCCACGTCGGGGTTGTGCCTGGCGACCAGCGCGAGCACCTGCTCGGCCCGCACGGCCGCGGCGAGCACCTCGTGCCCGAGCCGCGTCAGCACCCGGATCAGGCCTTCCCGCGCGAGCAGGGAGTCCTCGGCGATGATCACGCGCATGGCAGCTCCACGGTGAGTGTCGTGCCCGCACCCGCCGGGCTGTCCAGGGTGAGCCTGCCGTCCACGGCGGCGACGCGGTCGGCGAGACCGGAGAGGCCGGAACCCGGTGTCGCGCCGCCGATCCCGTCATCGGTGACCCGCACGACCAGGCGGCCTCCGGTGACGTCGAGGTCGACGCGCAGCTCGTGGGCCTCGGCGTGGCGCATCGTGTTCGTGACGGCCTCGCTGACGACGAAGTAGACGGTGGCCTCGACGGCCCGTGGCAGGTCGGGCAGGTCGCCGATGTGGGCGTGCACCCGCAGCGGGACGCGGACCAGCAACTGCTCGACCGCCGCACGCACGCCCTGCATCGTCAGTACCGCTGGGTGGATGCCGCGTGCGAGCTCACGCAGCTCCTGCGTCGCGGCGCGCAGCTCGGTCTGCATCTCGTCGACCAGTGCGACCGTCTCCTGGCCGGCGTCGGTCAGGGACCGGCGCAGCATGCTCAGGATCAGGCCGACCGACAGCAGCCGCTGCTGGGCGCCGTCGTGCAGGTCGCGTTCGAGCCTGCGTCGCGCGTCGTCCCCGGCGGTGACCAGCCGCGCCCGGGAGGCGCGCACCTGCGCCAACTGCTGGCGCACCGCCTCCTGCAGCCGGGCGTTCTCCAGCGCGAGGCCGACGGCCGCGCTCACCGCGGTCAGCAGGGCGGGCTCCTGGGACAGGGCGGGGTCGTGCACGATCACCGCGAGCGGCGTGTCCGGGTCGCCGACCACCGTACGGCCCGCCGGCTCACCCGGCGGCGGCTCGCCGGGCGACGGTACGACGATGCGCAGGCCCGGGTCGTCGAGCGCGGTGGCGACCGCGTCCCGCAGCTCGTCGGCCGGCAGGTACTGGATCCGCCGGACCAGGTCGGACGCCCGTGCCTCGTCGAGGCGGGCCCGCACCAGCCCCACGAAGAACGCGAACGGAACCGCGACCACCGCCGCGAACTGGGCCAGGACCAGGGTCTGGTTGACCTCGTCCGGCACGGTGACCGACAGCAGGCCGACCGCGGCGAACAGCACCGCGGTCGTCGCCATGGCGACCGCGGGGAACGCGAGGACCCGGCGTTGCCGCCTGGTCATCGCGACCGTTCTGCGCACGAGCACCAGAATGCCGACGAGCGTCAGCACGACCGAGCCGAACCCGGCCACCCGCGCGGTCGCCTCGGCGAGGTCCGGGACGTCGAACAGCGGCATCGGCGCGCACACGTCGCGACACCGGTCCGGCTGCCGCACCGGCCCGAAGACCGCCTGCAGCAGGAACGTCACCGCGCCGAACACGTAGCCGCCCGCCATCATCGCGCGGCCGGGCCGGTCGGTCACCCGGCCCGACGGGTAGGCCAGGAACACATGCGCGCCAAGGGGAAGCTGGAACGCGGTGAGCGCGAAGGCGGCGGCCACCAGCAACCGCACCGGATACGCGTCCGTGTCCAGCGCGAACGCCGCGGGAGCGGTGCACGCGAGCAGCAGGCCGAGCGTCGTCATCAGCACACCCATGGGCGAGCCGAGCCGCGTGGCGAGGAGCCCGGCGCCGATCCAGGTCAGGATCTGGCAGATCTCCTTGAGGTCGAACAGGAAACCGTAGGTGCCGCAGCGGGCGGCGAGCCACGCGTCGAACGCGACGAGCACCAGTCCGGCCGCGGGAACCGCGCCGGCCGGTCTCAGCACGGTGACAGGCCGGCCAGCTCGGCGAGGCGCCTGCCGTCGAGCTCCTCCTTGGCGAGGAACCCCGCGACCGGGGCCGTGTCGAGCCGCGCGCCCAGCTCGGTGCGGGTACGGCTGGAGATCAGCACGACCGTCGGCGGCGCCGGCAACGCGGCGAGTTCTGTGGCGACCACGAACCCATCCATATCAGGTAGCAGGACGTCGAGGATCACCACCTCGGGTCGCAGCTCCGCCACCAGCGCAAGTGCCTCGCGGCCGCTCGCCGCCTCGCCGACGACGCGCAGGCCGCCGGTCTCCAGCAGCCGGCGCGCCACGCGCCGGAAACCGGCGTGGTCGTCGACGAGGAGGATGCCCGCGTGCACCGGCCCATCCTGCGGCCTGAACGGGTCCGGGAGATCGTCGCGGGCGAAATCTCGTGGTTTCCCAGGAGGCGCGCGAGGCGGGTGTACGGCCACAGTGGGCGGACATCTGGGGAGGTTTCCGTTGACGAGTCCGACAGTCCCGCCGCCGGGCGGGTTCTCGTGGTCGAGCCGACCGGCGCGGGACTGACCGTGCGGCTTCCCGACCCGACGGGCTCGCGCGCGGTGGTCGCCGGCGTGGCCGCGTTCCACGACGACGCGCTGCCGGATCTGCCGGCCGTACGCGACCACGTCACCGGCCTCGCCAGGATCCTGACCTCACCGGCCGGCACCGGCCTGCCCGCCGAGCACTGCGTCGTGGTCACCGGCGACGCCGAGCTCAGCCGGCTCGGTGAGCACGTCGTGACCGCGGCGGCGGAGGCCGAGGACCTGCTGCTGCTCTACTACGCCGGCCACGGCCAGCTGGACGACCACGGCGAGCTCCATCTCGCGCTGCCGTCGACGGACCCGGACCGGCCGCCGTGTACCGGGCTCCCGTTCGCCATGATCCGCGAGGCGTTCGCCGCGGCCAGGGCACGCACGCGGGTCGTCATCGTCGACTGCCGCTGTCCGGCCGGGCAGCTCGACGTGGCCGGCACGTACACCCTGACCGCCACGGCACGCGACGAGCACCCGCCGGGCCACACCGCGTTCACCGGCGACCTCCTCACGCTGCTGACCGAAGGCGACCCGGAGGGCGCGGAGCTGCTCACGCTCGGACACGTCCATCAGTGCCTGCGCCGGGTGTTCCACCGCCGCGGCCTGCCGGCCCCGGACCGGTCCGGCACCCGCGGCGCCGACACACTGGCGTTGACGGTCAACCACGCGCACCGGCTGATGCCCGAGGACGTGATCGCCCGGTACGCGGCACATGTGCGTGCCTGGACCAGGACACACGGACCGGACCACCCGGAGGTGCTCGCCCTGCGCGACGAACACGCACACGCCGTCGGCGAGTCCGGCGCACCCGCCGAGGCCGCACGCCTGTACGCGGCACTGGCCGCGGACGCCGCCCGGATACGCGGCCAGGACCACCCGGAGACGACCCGCGCCCGGGACAACCACGCGGCCTGGGCCGGCCGCGCCCGCCCGTCCACCACCGTGGTGACCGACCGCATGACGGTCACCACGGTCGGCCCCTGCCGCGCGGGCATCACCCGCGCGACCCGAAAGGACCAGCCATGACGCCGACCGTCGTCCGCCTGATCACCGGCGACCCCGATGATCTCGTGTCCCTGCGGGAATGGCTCACGGGCGAGGACGAGTTGCGCGGCAACGTGTTCGTCGAACGCGGCCGGTCACCCGACGCCCGGACGGGTGCGGCCGCCAGCGTCCTCGTGGTCACCCTCGGCGCCGGCGGCGTGGTCACCGCACTCATCCGGTCCCTGCCCACCTGGCTACGCCGGCACACCCACGTGACCATCGAGATCCGCGACTCGGCGGGCCGCACCGTCGAGGTCTCGGCACGGGACGACGCGAACGTGGCCGACACCGTCCGCTCGGCACTGTCCATTGCCGAGCCGCCGAAGACCCCCGACGGTCACGGCGTCAGCCGGCGGTCCAGGTGATCTCGGTCCGGTCCGCGTCGCCGAAGTAGAAGCCGAGCACCACATCGCTTATGTCCTGGCCGGCAGGCGCGAGGTACACCTCGCAGTCGGTGTAGGACTCGCCGACGGCGAGGTTGTCCGGCACGTCACCCTGGCACGGCGCGAAGTCGCCGATCAGGCTCAGGCGGTTCAGCTCGTCGCCCGAGGTGTTGTGCGCGGTGATGACGCCGAAGATCCCGCCGGGCTCCATCGGCAGCGGACCGACGTTCTCGAACCTCACCGTCACGTAGAACGGGTCGCTCACCTTGGACTGGGCGTCCAGGTTGAAGTCCGCGAGGTCGCCGATCGAGCCGGCCTTCACCGACACCGCCGTCACGGCGAGCTTCGTGCCCTCCTTGCTGAGGCTCTTCGTCTCGTACATCACCGTCGCGGTCTGTCCCACCGCGAGCTTCGTCCCGGTGGGCGTGAGGCCGCCGTCGCTCGCGGGTGTGGCCTGCGCCGGCGTGGCGCTGCTCGTCGTGGCGCTGCTCGTCGTGCCCGGCGACTTCGGCACCGACGTGCCCGGCGCCGCCGCGCCCGCCGTCTCGCTCCCGCACCCGGCGAGGGCGAGCACTGCCGCACACGCGGCGATGATGGTCTTCCTGTGGCTCATTGCTGGTCTACCCCTGTCCGATGATCACAGCGCGGCGTACCCCCGCGTCACCCCAGTAGGCGTTCCGTACCGTTCCACCGGACGGAACGGGCCGTTCCCTCGGGGCCGGTAGACGCAGAACATGCCGGTACGCACGGTGTCCCGCAGGTGCTCGCCGAGTGCCGGGTCGGCCTGTGCCACCTTGACCAGCACCCGGCGGATCGCCTTGCCCACCGAGATCCGCGCGCGTTCCGCCTCGTCGGGGAAGCGTCGGGTGCGGCCGGCGAGCCCGGTGGCCCCGGTCAGCTCCGTCAGCACCCGGTCCCGTTCCACGCGGCACCGCTCGGCGGCCTCCTCGCTCCGACAGCATTGGCACGAGCTCGCCGAGCCGGCCCTGGCACCAGCGGATCGCGAACAGCTGCCCGCCGTACCAGCCGGTCCATTCGACGTCGCCGGCCGCGGCGCCGCGCTCGGCGCACCGGCCCGCCATCTCCTCGGCCTCGGCGAAGTGGCCCGCGCGGATCGCGAGCATCACCTCGATCGCGCTGACCACGAAGGCGACCGCGAGGTTGTCCCGCTCGGCCAGCACGACCCGCCCAGCCCCAGCGTGGCGACGGCGATCCCGTTGATGTCGCCCGTCCGCTCGGCCTCGGCGTACGCGGCCTCGAACAACGCGCGGCTGCTGCTGAGGTCGCCGTCGCCGAACAGGGCCTCGGCGCCCCGCGCGAGCAACGACTCGGTCCCGCCTCCCGCGCCGTCGACCGGTGCCGCCCCGACAGGTCCGATCGCGACCGTGCCGGTGCCCGGCCGGTCGTCTCCCTCATCGTCTCCCTCTGCATCCACTCGCACCATCACTCGTTCGCCGGCTACGCCGACGTTCTCGGGGGAGAACCGGCGGGATGTTACGCCGTCGATCAACACACCGTCCTCTTCGAATTCGTCCGCCGGGCGGGCGCGCCGGATGACGTAACCTCGGGGCATGGCGACCGAGGTGAAGGTGGACGTCGACCCGGCCAAGGTCGGGTTCGACGCGGAACGACTGGCCCGCATCGATCGCCGTTTCGCCCGGTACGTCGACGAGGGGCTGCTGCCCGGCTACCTCGCGGTGGTGAGCAGGCATGGCCGGATCGCGCATGTCGCCTCGCACGGCGACCGTGACGTCGAGGCGGGCGCGCCGGTGGAGCCCGACACGATCTGGCGCGTCTTCTCGATGACGAAACCGATCACGTCGGTCGTGGCGATGACGTTCGTCGAGGAAGGCCTGATCGACCTCACCGATCCGATCTCGCGGTGGCTGCCGGAGTTCGCGGCGCCGCGCGTCTACACCAAGGGCTCCGCCCTGGCGCCGGTCACCGAGCCCGCGACCGAGCCGATCCGGCTGTGGCACCTGATGTCGCACACCTCGGGGCTCACCTACGGCTTCCACCACACGCACCCGGTCGACGCGGCCTACCGCGCGGCGGGGTACGAGTGGGGCACCCCGAAGGGGCTGGACCTCGCCGCGTGCACCCGCGCGTGGGCGGAGCTGCCGCTGGTGTTCCAGCCCGGCAGCGAATGGAACTACTCGGTGGCCACCGACGTGCTCGGCCGGCTCGTGGAGGTGCTCGCGGGCAAGCCGCTGGACGAGGTGTTCGCGGAGCGGATCCTCGGCCCGCTGGGCATGGTCGACACCGGTTTCTGGACCACCGACACGGAACGGCTCGCCGCGCTGTACCTGCCGGCGCCGGGCACGAGACAGGTGGTGCGCAACGACGCGTTCGGCGCGGTGGGCACCGCGCGCCCGGACTGTCTCTCGGGCGGCGGCGGCCTGGTCTCCACCGCGGCCGACTACCACCGCTTCACGCAGATGCTGCTGCGCGGCGGCGAGCTCGACGGCGTGCGGGTCCTCGGCCCACGCACCGTGGAGCTGATGACGAGCAACCACCTGCCCGGCCACGTCGACCTGGAGGCCTACGGCAGGCCACTGTTCGCCGAGATGCCGCTCGACGGTTACGGGTTCGGCCTGGGCTTCTCCGTCCTGGAGGACCCGGTGAAGGCCAAGACGCTCGCCACCCCCGGCGAGTACGCGTGGGGCGGGGCGGCGTCCACCGCGTTCTGGGTGGACCCCGACGAGGACCTGACGGTGGCGTTCTACACCCAGCTGTTGCCGTCGAGCACCCACCCGATCCGCCAGCAGCTGCGTCAGCTGGTCTACCAGGCACTCGTCGACTGACCCACAGGCTCTCCAGCCGCCAATCCAAAAGGGACTGAGGCGTCAGACCCTGGAAATCTCCCGTTCTGCCGGACACGTCGTCCCGTGTGGACAATTGAGTCGAATTAGGTTTTCGAGATCGTCGAAGTGGGTGTGCCGGGGCTTGTGTAGGGGCGAATGGTGGGTTTGTTTCGACCATATTGGTGAGGGTGGTGCGGGCGGCCTTGAATTCTCGTCGCGCCCCATGGCGGCCGGCGCGGCGACGGCGTCAGACCCTCGGGGGCACAGGCGGTTCCGTAGTAGGCAAATGCCGGCGACGGGGGTACAGTCTGTGCCAGCGGAGCCCAGTCCTTGCTCTACGACGGTCGGCCGTCATCCACCACCGCAACTGTTTCTCGGCAGTGTGGTGGTTCATGTAATGCGGGGTCTGGGCCGGGTTCTGCTCTGTCCACGAAGGCATTTCTCTGTGGCGCTGTTTACACGTGCCGTCTTCTGGCCGCCGCGGAAATATCTCCTCGGTGCCCGGTCGTCATTTCGCTTTCCCTGCCACTCGCGGTTGCGGGTTCGGATCTCGCCGGGGCGGTTTCACCACGAATACGCCGCCAGGTATAAGGCCATTCATCCGACGGTGTTCTCCTGCCCGGCCGGCGCGTGGCTGCCTTCGGCAGTCGGCCGGCGTGGCCCGCGGCGAGGCGCCCACCCCCGCGAAATGCGGACTAGGCCGAATGGAGTAGTCTCCCGCGCTGTTGGTCGTGCGATGTCTCTCGGCCGTGACCCAGGCTTTGACGAAGGGAAACAGAATGAGTGTCGCGGGTATCCGCCGTATGTCGGCGGCCCGATCCGGTCTGCCCGCCGTGTTGACCGTTCTTCTGACGACGTTGTTTCTCGCTGTCGGGATGTCGCCGCAGCCGGCCAGCGCGGCCACCGCGCCGGTCCCGCTCGGCACCGCGGGCAACTTCGGGGTGCTGGCCGGTACGACGGTCACCAACACTGGTCCGACCGTCGTCGCGGCCGACGTCGGGGTGAGCCCGGGATCCGCGGTCACCGGTTTCCCGCCCGGTACGGTCGTCGGCACGATCCACGCCGCCGACACGGCCGCCGCGGCGGCCCAGGTCGACCTGACCACGGCGTACAACGACGCTGCCGGCCGCACCCCGTCGGCCACGTTGCCGGCCGAACTGGGCGGCACCACCGTGACTCCCGGCGTGTATGACTCGGTCACCGGCAGCTTCTCGATCACCGGAATCCTGACCCTCGACGGACAGGGTGACCCCAACGCGGTGTTCATCTTCCAGACCGCCTCCACCCTCGTCACCGCGTCCGGCAGTTCGGTGAACCTCATCAACGGTGCGACCGCGGCCAACGTCTTCTGGCAGGTCGGCAGTTCCGCGACGCTCGGCACGGGCTCCACCCTCGAGGGAACCATCCTGGCCCTGACGTCGATCACCGTCACCACCGGGGCGAACGTGACCGGCCGGGCGCTCGCCAGGAACGGCGCCGTCACGCTGGATACGAACATCATCTCCCGCGCTCCCGTGCTGTCGATCACGGCAGCGGAGACGGCAGACCTCGGCGCCGTCGCTCCCGGCGACACGATCACCGGCCAACTCGGCCCGGTGAGGGTCGATGCCGACGGGTACCCCTCCTGGACGGCATCCGTCTCCTCGACGAGCTTCACCTCGGCCGGCGCCCCGGTGGTGACCATCCCGAACACGGCGGTCAGCTACTGGGCGGGACCGGTGACCGCGCAGGAAGGCACTGGTACAGCCACCTCAGGACAGCCCACGTCGTCGGAGGCGGTGATCCTGGACAGTTCGCGCACCGTGTTCACCATGGCTGACGGCTCCGACGTCAACGCCGTGACCTGGACTCCGACGCTCCTCGTCGCGGTGCCCATGTCCGCCGTGGCAGACGTGTACACCGCCACCGTGACGCATTCCGTGGCCTAGCGGCACCTCGTAGCCGTCCATTTCTTTGGATTCCGCCGGTATGACCCTGATGCGGCTGCCTGCCGGACGGATCGAAGCCAGCGTTCGAAACCGCACTCCTTCAACAACGCCGGGAAAACATGGGAACGTGTCGCCGCCCGGGGTGGACGCCCGGCATGACAGCCCGCTCTGGCGGCCAGGTTCTGCTTGCCCGGCCGCGTCCTCGATATTCACTCGAAAGTGTGTGCCCCGCTGCGATCGGTCAACGACAAGGTTCAGTCGGGTGACCGCGTTGAGTAGGAAAGGTCTCGCGTGTTCCGTGCTCGTCCGCAGGCCCGCGGAGTCGATGGCCTGGGTATCTCCTCGGCAAGCCCCAACAGGGCGGGGCCCTGCCGTGGGAGGTCGCGGTCGTGGTCCGCTCCGCGTCATGTCCTCCGCAACCCCGCGCCCGGTCGCGTCGACACAAATCGTCACCCGTGTCGCATCAATGAGTCCATCTTGCCTGAGCGATTGGGTTCATTCGAGTGTCGAGATTACTCGGTGCAACACTTTTCCCGGCATATTCACTCGGTTAGCTGAGATGACGGAAGACGCAATATCTCAGGTCTCGCATCACGGATCGGTGTCATACACTGACCAGTGGTTCCGAGACCTCACAATCCGTGTTTCGGCGCTACCTACGAAAACAGAGGCAAGTTCCATGCGTATTGTCAGATTCCTCGTCGTGGGAAGTTCAGTCGCCCTGTTCGCCGCCGGGGCGGCCATCCCGGCCTCCGCCGCTCCCACGGACGACACGGCAACGACCTTCGCGGTTTTGGCCGGCACTCTCGACATCGATGCCGCCGCCACGGCCGACCTCGGTACCGGTGCTCCTGGCGCGGACATCACCGGCTCGCTCGGTGCCGTCACGGTCTCCGACACCCGCGCGGCCGCCGACGCCTCGTGGGAGACGAGCGTGGCCTCCACGGACTTCACGACCGGCGGTGCCACCGCCCCCGAGACGGTGCTGGCGAGCGAGGTCGACTACTGGTCCGGTGCCGCGACGGCCACCACCGGCACCGGGACGTTCACCCCGGCACAGGCCACCGCCGGGGCCGCGGTACCGCTCAGCGTCACGGTGCCCATCACCGCGTTCACCCACACCGGAGGCACGGGCAACGACACGGCGACCTGGGCGCCGACACTCATCGTCAACCTTCCACTGGACAGCCAGGCCGGCACCTACACCGGCACTGTGACCCACTCCGTTGCCTGAGTCGCGTCACCGGTCGGTCGGTCTGGCGGTTGCCGCGCTGTCCTACGCGGCCATCGCCCTGACCGCGCACACCGGCACGGCACTGTCGGATCCCGGCACACGTGGTGTCGGGATCCAGCTTTTGGACGCGCCGGTGAGCCGTCGCGACGATCCACGCGCACTGCGCTACATCGTCGACCATGTGGCGCCGGGCGCCGTCATCGAGCGCCACGTCCTGGTGATGAACAGGTCCAGCGAACGTCAGGTCATCGACGTGTACCCCGCCGCGGCGGCCGTCGAGGGGGAGCGGTTCCGCTTCGGAGCGGGGCGGGCCGCGAACGAGCTGACCTCCTGGGTCCGCATCGACCGCCAGCGACTGGAACTCAACGCCGGGGAGGCGGCGAAGCTGGGCCTGACGATCCGGGTTGACCCGAAGGCGTCGTCCGGCGAACGGTATGCGGTGCTCTGGGCGTCGACCCAGCCCGACCCGGCCGGTCAGGCGTCCGCCAACGTGACACAGATCCAGCGGGTCGGCGTCCGTATCTACCTCGACGTCGGTCCCGGGGGAGAGCCCGCGTCCTCGTTCGCCATCGGCGAGCTGATGCCCGCCCGTGACGAACAGGGCCACCCGTCGGTGGCCATCCACGTCGACAACACCGGGGGGCGGGCGGTGGACCTGACAGGTTCGACCACCCTTTCCGACGGTCCCGCCGGAATGGCGGCCGGACCGTTCGAGGTGGTCAAGGGCACCACCCTGGGCCCGGGACAGTCCGGCACCGTCATCGCGAGGTTCCCCCGAGAGCTGCCGAACGGTCCATGGACGATCCGGGTCGAGCTCAGAAGCGGCAGGACCACGGCCGACGTGACCGAACACATCACCTTCCCGGATCCCGGAATGGCCGGTGAACCCGGCAGCCTCCTGACGAGCCCGTGGCTCGTGGCGGGTGTCGCGGTGCCGGCCATCGCCGGTCTGGCCTTCCTGATCCGTCACCGCTCGCGCAGGTCCGGTCCCAACCGCAAGAAACGGTCGCTCATCGGTGCGAGGGCTGGTTCAGGTGGCCGGCCAGTCGAGAAAAGTTGATCACATCAGTGTTGATTCGAGAGAAAGCAGGTACAACATGAGGCGCAAGGCGCCCCTTTCGAACAGGGCGGTTCACCAGATCACCGGCTGGCGGCGGATCGCGATCGGCATCGCGATCAGCCTCGTGTCGATGACCTGTCTACTGCCGCTGTCGTCGCAGGCGAACGCCCAGGTGGGTCGTCCGGCGCCGGCTGTTCGTGGTGTCGTCGCGCAGCCCCCGCCGGCCCCGCCGGACGACACCGCCCAGACCGAGGTGCGTTTCCGCGTCGTCACGCCCGCCGGCATCGTGCCGCCACCCGCTCCGCCGCGCACCATTGCCAGCACCGGGCTCAACACGCCGGTGGCGCAACTGGTCGGTCTGGCGCTGGTGCTGTTCGCGCTCGGGTCCCTGTTCGTCGGGGTCACCTTCATCAGGCGCCGCGCGAGGACCCGCGGGACAGCTGACCCGACTTCGTGAGGTCGTCCCGGCACCGGGTTGTGCCGGGACTGACCGACAACTAGTGTCCCGCGCCGGAGATCAGGCAACTAATTCGGCGGCCCAGCTTCCTGCTGGCGGCGTTGCCGGTTCGCCCAAGTACGACCCAGTACGAGGGCGAACCGGTGTCTTGCCAGCAGAAACCTGGATCCACCGACTTAATCACCGCATTTCCGGCGCCTAGTGCGGTGTCCACCAACGTTCGCCGGGTCTCTCGGCGGCCCAGCGAGCGCCGGGCCGGCGAGACGGCGTTGCCGATCCGCCCGAGTACGGTCCAGTACGAGGGCGAATCGGCGCCTTGCCAGCGGAAACCTGGATCCACCGATGGACCCACCAACATCGGTGGACACCGTACTGGGCCGCCGGATTTCCGGTGGCCTAGTTGTCGGTCGGTGTCGAGGTACTGGAGCCGGCCGCCGAGTGTGCCGCCACCTCGCCGGTGTGCGGCGGTGCGGCGGGCAGCCGCACCGTGACGCGGAGCCCGCCGGCGGGGCGGGCGGTGAGCGTGAGGGTTCCGTCGTGTGCCTGGGTGATGCTCCTGACGATCGCCAGGCCGAGGCCGACACCCGCATGGTCGGTGCGGATGCGTTGGGTGCCGCGCTGGAACGGTTCGCCCAGGGTGGCGACGAACTGCGGGGTGAGCTGCTCGCCGGTGTTCTCGACGGTGAGTACCGCACTCCCGGCACGAACGCCCGCCGTGGCCCACACGGTGCCCCGTCCGGCCACGTTGTGGACGATCGCGTTGTGCAGAAGGTTGGTGGTCAGCTGCAGCAGGAGCGCGTGGGACCCGATGGTGGGGGTCGTGTCGCCGGCGGTCTCGATGGTGACGCCGCGTTTCTCCGCGAGGGGGAGGAGGGTCTCGGTGGCTTCCTCCATCGCCAGGGACAGGTCGACGTGTTCCCGGGTGAACGACCGCTGGTTGGCGCGGCTGAGCAGGAGCAGCGCCTCGGTGAGGTCGATCGCCCGGGCGTTGACGGTGTGGAGGCGTTCGACTAGCTCGCCGTTGTCGCGGTCCGGGTCGCCGCGGGCCACGTCGAGAAGTGTCTGCGTGATCGCCAGCGGGGTGCGCAGCTCGTGGGAGGCGTTGGCCGCGAACCTCCGCTGTTCGGCGTCGTGTGCCTCGAGCCGCGCGAGCATGGTGTCGAAGGCGTCGGCCAGTTCGCGGAACTCGTCCCCGCGGCCTTCCAGCTGGATCCGGTGGGAGAGCGATCCGTTCCCGGTCAGGCGGGTCGCGTTCGTGATGCGGGTCAGGGGCGCGAGCATGCTGCCGGCGAGGAGCCATCCTCCCAGCAGGCTGAACAACAGGAGGAACGCCAGCATCGCGGCCGCCTTCGGGACGAAGGCGGCCAGCAGGTCGGAACGGTCGGGTACGTCCACCAGGCCAGGCCGCGTCAGCGGTCCGGGAGGTCCCGTGTAGATGGTCTCGGGTACGTAGCGCAGCAGGAACACCCACACGACCGCGAGCAGCAGGACTCCCGCGAGCATGAGGAACCCGGCGTAGCTGAGGGTGAGCTTGAGGCGGACGCTCATCCCGGGCTGCCTATCCACGGTGCGCTCCCGCGTGCCCGGCCGTGTCGATGCGGTAGCCGACGCCGGGCACGGTGGCGATGACCCAGGGCTCGCCGAGCCGTTTGCGCAGTGCCGAGACGGTGATGCGCACGGCGTTGGTGAAGGGGTCCGCGTTCTCGTCCCAGGCCTGCTCCAGCAGCTCCTCGGCACTGACGACACCGCCCTCGGCGGCGACGAGCACCGCGAGCACGGCGAACTGTTTCCTGGTCAGCGCGATGTAGTGGCCGTCGCGGTAGACCTCCCTGCGGAACGGGTCCAGCCGTAGGCCCGCGATCTCCCGCACGGGTGGCCGGTTGTGGGCACGCCTGCGATCGAGGGCTCTGAGCCTGAGCACGAGCTCCTGGAGTGCGAACGGCTTCGTGAGGTAGTCGTCGGCGCCGAGACCGAAGCCGGTGGCCTTGTCATCGAGCCGGTCGGCGGCGGTGAGCATGAGGATCGGCATGCCGCTGCCGGAGGCGACGATGCGCTTGGCGATCTCGTCACCGTTGGGTCCGGGAATGTCCCGGTCCAGGACGGCGATCGCGTAGGCGTTGACGCTCAGCAACTCCAGGGCGGTGTCGCCGTCCGGCGCGATGTCCGCCGCGATCGCCTCCAGCCGGAGGCCATCGCGGATGGCCTCGGCCATGAAGGGCTCGTCCTCGACGATCAGCACACGCATCGTCTCGATGCTACGAGCCGGTGGATATCGCCGTCATATCGAAAACCGCGCCGCCCCGAAACGACCGACCGGGCGCGCGCCGCTTGGCGGTGGTGCTCGTCGGCCACCATGCGGTTAACTCGTGTTCATCTTGCGTTCACGTTCGTCCGACCGCCTGAGGAGACGCCATGACATCGTCGCGACGCCAGTTCCTGAGCCGTGCCGCAGGTGCCGTTGTCGTCGCCGGATCCGTGGAGGCGTTGTTCGCCGCGCAGCCGGCGGCGGGGACCTCCGGACCGCCGGCCGGATACGGCCCGCTGATCCCGGACCCCGACGGGATCCTGGACCTGCCCCGCGGTTTCCGCTACACGATCCTGTCCCGTGAGGGGACCGTTCGGCCGGACGGCCTGCCGGTGCCGAGCCGGTTCGACGGCATGGGCGTGTTTCCCGCCCGCGGCCGGGGCTCCCGGCTGGTCCGCAACCACGAGTGCTCGCCGACGTCGCGGATCAGGGTGCAGGCCCCGCCGGAGCGGACGTACGACCCGGCGGGTGCCGGTGGCACCAGCACGCTGGTGATCGGCCGGCACGGCGGGGCCGAGTCCGAGCACGTCAGCCTCGGCGGCACCGCGATCAACTGCTCCGGCGGCCGCACACCGTGGCACACCTGGCTGACCTGCGAGGAGACCGAGAACAAGGCCGGCACCAACGGCTACACGCGCGACCACGGTTTCATCTTCGAGGTCGACCCGTACGACGACCGGCGCAACGAGAACCCGACGCCGCTGACGGCGATGGGCCGGTTCCAGCACGAGGCGGTCGCGGTCGACCCGCACACCGGCATCGTCTACGAGACCGAGGACGCGTTCGTCGCACCGCTGGGCAGCCTCTACCGTTTCCTGCCGGAGCGTCCCCGCGGCGGCTGGGGGAGCCTGCGTGCGGGCGGGGAGCTGCAGGCGCTGCACGTGCCGGACCTGCCCGACCTGTCGGTGGTGCAGGAGGCGGGGGCGGTGTTCGGCGGCGCCGAGTGGATGACCGTGCCCGATCCGTTGGCCGTCACCGAGTCCGTCCGGGCGCAGCACTACCCGAAGCCGATCACGGGCGGCTACAAGCTCGAGGGCGCCTGGTGGGGCGAGCAGGACCGGTGCGTGTACTTCGTCTCGTCGTTCGCCCGCACCGAGCTCGGCCCCGCGATGAACCACGACGGCCAGGTCTGGAAGCTCGACCCGCGGCGCAGGACGCTGCGCCTCGAGGTGATCTTCACCCGGCCGACGCCCGGACCGGAGAACCCGGAGTTCGACGCCCCCGACAACATCTGCATGTCGCCCTACGGCGGCCTGATGATGTGCGAGGACGGCATCGGCGACGCGTACATGCTCGGCACCACGCGCCACGGCGAGGTCTTCCACTTCGCCCGCAACCGCGTGAACAACGGCACGCCGGAGGAACCGTCCTACGGGGAGCTTGCCGGAGTGGGCTTCTCCGCCGACGGCAGGACGATGTTCTTCAACATCTACGAACCCGGCATCACGCTCGCGGTCACCGGACCGTGGAACCGCCGCCACGACTGATCCCGCGGGCGGCGACGCGAGTACGCGTGAGCCGCGTCCAGGGGCGCTGTGCGTCACTCGGCCGGGCCGTCGGCACACGGCCCGGCCGAGCGTGGACCCCCGTCGTCAGCGCGTACAGGTGAAGCTCGACGCGGTGTTCGGGTCGCCGGCGCGATACCTGGGCCAGGCCGGATACTCGCAGAGTGGGCGAGTGCGGCCGTGGTTCACGTCGGTCACGGTCGGGTTGGTGGGCTGCTGTCCTCTCTCGACCCAGCGTTCGAGCGCCGTGAGCGAGTCCCAGCTCGCCGCGTACGCCGGTGCGCCGAAGTTCGCGTGGTTCGCGCCGGGGACGAGGTAGTACCGCATGAACCCGTGGGTCGACGCGGGGCCGACCACGGCGCGCACCCGCTGGTAGTAGTCGTTCGTCGAGCGGTGCGAGACCAGCTCGTCCGCGGCGCCGTGGATCAGGAGCAGCTTGCCGCCGGCGCGGGCGAACGGGCGAAGGTCAGCGTTGTTGCGGTCCTCGATCGTGGACAGGTAGCTGATCCGGTCGAGCCACTTCCCCGGATGCCGGGGATCCAGGTCGAGCGAGTTGAAGCCGGGGTCCCGGGTCAGGAAGTACTTGACCCACTGGTCCCAGTACTGCATCCCGTAGCCGCTCGTCACCGGCATCGGGTTGGCCGGCGGGGTCGTGCCGAACCCGAGGAACGGGGTCCGCATGTCCGCCCCCGAGAGGAACGGGAAGCCCGGGTACTGGGTCTCGCCACTGGCGACCCGGTACGGCCACCTGAACGGCGTGGACATGGCGAGCACGGATCCGATCTGCGCATCTGACAGACAGGCCGGGCCGGCATCGGCGCCGCCGGGGCAGCGAAGCGTGCGCGGATCGAAGCGACAGCCGCGTTCGTTCGAGATGACGTTGTCCCGGAGGCCGTCCAGACCGTCACACGCGTTGATGACGCTGGTGTACAGCAGCCCCTGCTTCTCCACGCCGGGGAAGGCGCCGGGCCGGGACAGCACCTGTGTCAGATAACCCAGGTCCAGGATCTCGGCGAGGTTGTTCCACGCGGGGAAGACGGAGATCACGCCGTCGAACGCCGTCGGCCACCGCTGTGCGACGACGAGGGCTTCGCGGCCGCCCGTCGAGCCTCCCGCGAAGTAGACCTCGGCGGGGTTCGCCCCGTAGGCGCGCCGGATGAGGAACAGGCTCGCGTCGCGGGTCTTCTTGAGTGCGTCACCGGCCGCGAAGTTGCGCACCGCCTCGTCGTTCGACCCGAACGAGCCGTCCAGCGACGGCGGGGACGTCGGGCTCTGCTGGTGGCCGGAGTCGCTGCCGAACGTCGCGTACCGCCGGGCCAGCGGCACCGGCCGGTCGGTGGGGCCGAACGGCACGTTCGACGCCACGTCGGGAATCGTGCCGTTGAAGCCGCCGCCACCGAACATCATCCCCCTGCGGTTCCAGTCGTCGGGCAGGGCGACGCGCATCTTGATGGCGGGCGCGGCCGGATCGACGGGGAGGATGTCGGCGTCGACCTGGCAGTAGGTGATCGTCTCGCCACTGATGACCCTGGTCATGACCGAGGCCGACGTGACGCGACCGCCGGTCGTCGGCAGGCTCATGACCGAGGCCGGGATCCTCGTCTGGGCCAGCCCGGCGCAGTCCGGGTCCGCCGTCGAGTGGCCGGCTCCGGCCGGGGTCGTCGCGATGGCGGGACCGGCCCCGAGAATCCCGCCTGTCAACAGAACCATGGTCGCCAGCACGGTGAGCCGACGAGCCCTCGCGCTCCTTGCCGATCTTGTGGTGCTCACGCGAACCTCTTCTCTGAAGTTTGCCGGACCGCTCAGCGGTGGAGGTGCGTACCCGGGATGGCCTGCGGATCGTTGCGGACCTCGGCGGTGTTCGTCTCGGGCAGGAACCACGCGCAGACGAACGTGATCAGCCCCATGACCATGATGTAGGCGGCGACCGGCATGGTGCTGCCGGTCTTCGCGATGAGCGCCGTCATGAGGAACGGGGTGCCGCCGCTGACGATGATCGCGGACAGCTGGTAGGACAGTGACGCGCCCGAGTAGCGGACGTTGGGCGCGAACAGCTCGCCGAGGAAGCTCGCGATCGGGCCGTAGGTGAGGGTCTGGAACACGAAGCCCACCACCACGGCGACGAAGATCAGCGGCAGCGACGCGGTGTCGACGAGCCCGAAGTACGGGAACGCCCAGACGGCGACGCCCAGACCACCGATCAGGATCAGCGGCCGGCGACCCACCTTGTCCGACAGGTGGCCGGACCAGGGGATGACCACGAGCATCGCCACGGAGCTGAGCAGCACGACCGCGAGCAGGGGGTTGCGCTCGAGTCCGAGCTTGGTGGTGCCGTAGCTCAGGAGTCCGGAGATGCTGACGTAGAAGAGGCTGTTGGTGGCCGAGAGGATCCCGCAGCCGAGAAGGATCGTCCGCCACTTGCTGCGAACAACCTTGGCCAGCGGGGCCCGGACCACCGCGCCCTCCGTCCGCGACACCTCCCGCCGCAGCTCGCGGAACTCCGGCGTGTCCTCGACCTTCGCCTGGATGTAGAGCACCACCAGGAACATCACGACGCTGAACAGGAACGGGATGCGCCAGCCCCAGCTCAGGAACGCGTCATCCGGCATCAGTCCGCTGGCGGCGACGAAGATCAGGTTCGAGATGATCACGGCGACGGGGACGCTGGTCTGTCCGAAGGTGCCGGCGAAGCCGCGCCGCTTGGGGCCTGCGGACTCGGTGAGGAGGAGCATGATGCCGCCCCACTGGCCACCGGCGGCGAGTCCCTGCAGGAAGCGCAGCGTGACCAGCAGCGTCGGGGCGAGCGCGCCGACGCTCGTCGCGCTGGGCAGGCAGCCGATCAGGAAGGTCGCGGCTCCCATGAGCGCCAGGCAGGTGACGACGACCGGCTTGCGTCCGTACTTGTCCCCGAAGTGCCCGGCGAGCACCCCGCCGATCGGACGCGCCACGAAGCCCGCCCAGAACGTGCTGAAGGCGAGAAGGGTGCCCGTCAGAGCGGACGAGTTCGGAAAGAACACATGGGGGAACACCAGTGCGGCCGCGGTGCCGTAGAGGAAGAAGTCGTACCACTCGATCGAGCTTCCGATGAGGCCCGCGGCAAGCAGCTTGCGGAAGGATCGGCGCCGGGTGATGGAATCTCCGGCGCCGAGCTGGCCGGTCCGTTCGTCGGGTTGGGTGAGCGGAGTTGCCATACATGCCGCCTTAGTGAGCGGGCGAGTGATGACGGTCATATTAGGTCGCGGTTACGCTGCGATTGAGGTGTGGATCACCCACGCCTAACGCCGGTTCGGTAGGTTTTTCCCCCACTCGACGCTGTGAAGGGATGGCACCGTGGCCACCAACCTCGATCGCGAGACGGAGTCGCGCGCGCTCGTGCGCCGGCAGCGCGAACTGGCGTCGTTGTACGCCACCGCCAAGTCGCTCACCGCGCTGGGCGAGCTCGACGAGGTGCTGAAGTCGATCGTCCACCACGCACACGAGCTGATCGGCACCGACTTCACCTACCTCTCGCTCGTCACCCCCGACGGCAAGCTGTCGGCACGGGCGTCGGAGGGCACGATCTCCGCCTCGTTCCTCACCGCGTCCATCCCGGCCGATGTGGGGCTCGGTGGCAAGGTGCTGGCCACCCGGAGCCCGCACTGGGTGAGCAACTACACCGCCAGCACCCTCATCGACCACGATCCGAACTTCGACCGCCTGGTCGCCACCGAGACACTCGTCGCGCTTCTCGGTGTGCCACTGGTCATCCGAGGTGAGGTGGTGGGCGCCCTGTTCGCCGCGGACCGTGCCGAGCGTTCCTTCCAGGCCGGCGAGATCGCGCTGCTGAGCGCGTTCGCCGACCATGCCGCGGTCGCCCTCGACAACGCCCGTCTCTACGAGGCGAGCCAGTCCTCCCTGCAGGAGCTGCGGGTCGCGTACCGCAAGATCGAGGACTACGTGGCCGTCATGGAGCGGGCACAGGCGATCCACGAAGCCCTGACCGGTGCCGTGCTGGAGGGTGGGACGCCGGACGATGTCGCGCAGCTTCTCGCCGACCAGCTGGGTGGCAGCGTCATCCTCCTCGACAGGTCCGGTGCCACCCTCGTTGGCCGGGACTCGGCGTCGAGTCGGTGTCAGCCCCCGTCGGAGACCGAGCTGGCCGCCGCGGTCGAGAACGCACGGCGCTCGGGCCGCTGCACTACCTCGGTCGACAAGGCGGGGGTCGCCCGCAGCGTGGCGTCGATCCAGGCAGGCGACAGCTACCTCGGCGCACTGGCGTGGAGCCGGGAGGCGGTCGCGGACCGCGGCGTCCAGGCCGACATGGACCTGCGGACCCTCGAGCGGGCCACCCACATCATGGGGCTGCTCATCCTCAGGGAGCGGGCCGTCGCCGAGGCCGGCGAGCGACTGAGCGGAGAGCTCCTGACCGAGCTGATGGTCGGCAGCCCCGGGATCAGCCCGACCCAGCGGGCCCGCACCCGGGCCCGCAACATCGACGCCGACCGCCTGGAGCTGGTCGTCGTCGCGGACTCACCCGCGCTGTCGTCGACCGATCTCTCCCGGCACCTGCACGACATCGCCCGGGACCGCGCCGGACTGGCCGGCGAACATCTCGGCAGGGCCACGATGATCCTCCAGAGCGCGGACGACGACCGGACCGTCGAGGAGGTCCACCAAAGACTGCGCCGCACGCTGGGTGGCCCCGTCGTCGTCGTCGGCGAGCGGGCGGTCAACCACGACTGGTCACAGGCCTTCTCCGTTGCCAGCCGCTGCGGAGCCGTGATGCGGGCGATCGGACACGCGGATCTCGGCGCCACGACGGGCCGGTACGCCCTCTACGCCATGATCTTCGACACCGAACGGGTCCGCGAGCTCGACCGTTTCATCGCCGGTTCGATAGGCCCGCTCCTCGACTACGACCAGCGGCGCGGCACCGATCTCGTCGGCACCCTCAGCGCCTACTACGTCCATCGCGCCAACGTGGCGGCGACCGCCCGCGCGCTGCACGTGCACGTCAACACGCTGCTCAAGCGGCTGGACCGCGCCGGCAGCATCCTCGGCCTCGACTGGCGCCACGACAACGACCTGGAACTCCAGCTCGGGCTGCGCCTGCACCGGCTCAGACCGATCGCGGCCGCCCCGTCGTGAGGTGCCGCGGCCGGCTCACGCGATACGCGTCGAGTCCCGCAGGGCGCTCTTCGACAGCTTGCCGGTGCCCGTCTTGGGCAGCGTGGGCATGAAGACGACGTCGTCGGGCAGCCACCACTTGGCGACCATGGGGGTGATGTGTCGCAGAAGCTCGTCGGCCGTGGTGGTGGCGCCGTCGCGCAGGACGACGTAGGCGACCGGCCGCTCCATCCACCGCGGGTCCGGGCGGGCGATCACGGCGACCTCGACGACGTCGGGATGCGAGGAGATGACGCCCTCGAGCTCGACCGAGGAGATCCACTCGCCGCCGGACTTGATCAGGTCCTTGACCCGGTCCACGATCCGCAGGTAGCCGCTGGCGTCGATGGTGGCCAGGTCGCCGGTGCGCAGCCACCCGTCGGCGGTGAAGCTGTCGCCGCCGTCCACCCGGAAGTAGCCGCCCGCCACCCAGGGGCCCGCCACCTGTACCTCGCCAACGGCGTCGCCGTCGCGCGGAAGCTCCTGGCCCGTCTCGACATCGACGATCCGCACGTTCACGAGCGGCAGGGGCTGGCCCTGGGCGGCCCGCACGGCGACCTGCTCCTCGGCGGTCGCGTCCCGGTGCTGGGTGCGCGTCCCGCCGATGACCCCGACGGGGCTGATCTCCGTCATCCCCCAGGAATGGGTGATGGGTACGCCGATCGCGGCGCGGTAGGTCTCGGACAGCGCCGGGGCGACGGCGGAGCCGCCCCCGAGCAGGAACCGGGTCGCGCTCAGGTCGTGGGCCCGCAGCTTGGGAGCCATGCTCGTCCAGACCGTGGGCACGGCGCCGGCGACGGTCACCCGCTCGGCCGCCATCAACCCCAGCAGGTGGGCGGGATTCGAGGACAGGCCGGGCAGGACCAGCGAGGCGCCGGTCATCATCGCGCCGTAGGGAAGGCCCCAGGCGTTGGCGTGGAACATGGGCACGATCGGCATCACGACGTCGCTCTCGCACAGGCCGATGAACCCGGCGGCGAGGGTGCCGAGGCAGTGCAGGACCGTCGATCGGTGGCTGTAGAGCACGCCCTTGGGCCGTCCGGTCGTCCCGGAGGTGTAGCACAGTCCGGAGGCCAGGTTCTCGTCGGCGAGGGTGAACGTGTCCTCGAACGAGCCCGCGAACGGCTCGACCCCCTCGATCAGCTCGTCGTAGTCCAGGATCCGGGGGTCGGCCGGGATCGCCGTGTCACTGCCGTCCGGCAGCACCACCCAGTGCCGCACCTTCGGCAGCCGGTCCGCACTCGGCCAGATCCGGGGGAGCAGCTCGCGGTCGACGAAGATCACGTCGTCCTCGGCGTGGTTGACGATGTACTCGAGGTGCTCCGCCGAGAGCCGGATGTTGATCGAGTGCAGCACCCGCTTGGTCGCCGGCACCGCGAGGTACAGCTCGAGGTGGCGCCGGGTGTTGGCCGCGAAGGTGGCCACTCGCGCGCCGACCGGGACGTCGAGCGAGTCCAGCGCGGTGCCGAGCCGGCGGGTGTTGTGGGCCACCTCGCCGTACGTGACGCGCTCGGCGCCGACGGTCGTGACCTGCTTGTGCGCGTAGAGCCGCTCGGCCCGCTCCAGGATGTGCGCGATGGTGAGCGGCCGCGGCTGCATCAGCCCGTCCATGACGTCGCCCGTCCCGGCGCCCCGAGCGGCGCCGATGACGGTGGGGACGCGGGCCTCATCAGGCATGGGGTTTCTCTTTCGGTCGGCGCAGCTCCGCTACCTGCCAAAGTCACCCTAAGTGAGACTCCGGGCGGACAGGAGGTGGGAATCCGCCACTCATTCGCCCATGCCGGCGGCGACTCCGCACACCCCCACGCCGGGTGATGACGCCGGCCGAATCCCTGTCCACAACGGTTCGCCGGGTCCACCGCCGAGTCGTACGCGCCCCGGCTCCGCACGCCGGTGCGGTCGCCCGCGACGATCTGGTCTGACCAGTGAATCGGTGGGTTGAAACTTCTTCAGATGGGTAATTACCAGGTCAGCTGTGGCTCGTGGCCCATGGCGGCGACCAGTTGTGGTCGCTCACGCGAGTTCGGAAGGTGCGGCGTTCATGATCATCCTAGGCCTCGTCCTACTCATCATCGGTTTCATCGCCAAAATATCGATCCTGTGGACCATCGGGATCATCCTCGTGGTGGTTGGCGCGGTGCTGGCGTTGGTCGGCCGCACGGGTCGCAAGGTCGGTGGCCGGGCTCACTGGTTCTGAGCGGTGCGGTCCGGTGACTCCGGATCGTGAGCATTCACATGGCGAAGCGGGGCGTCGGAATCGGCGCCCCGCTTCGCTGTGTCGTCGTGCCCGTCGTGCCGTGACGGGTCCTTACCAGCGCAGTACTCCGTCCTCGTCCTGGAAGGTGCCGGTCGGACCGTCCACGCCGAGGGTCGCCAGCCTCACCACGGTTCTGGCGCTCTCCTCCGGCGGCCTGCCGATCCCGAAGGCCGCGGTCATGTTGGTGGCGGTGGCGCCGGGCTCGAGCGCGTTGAACTTGATGCCCGGCTGGGACTTGGCGTACTGGATCGTCAGCATGGTCGCCGCCGCCTTGGACGCGGAGTAGAGCGCGAGCGGCAGGTGGAACTCCGGCCGGTCGGGGTTGTTCACCGCCCAGAACGACCCGGCACTGCTCGAGATGGTGACCACGGTGGGGTTCGCGGACCTGCGCAGCAGGGGAAGCGCCGCCTCCGTGACGCGCACGATGCCCACCGCGTTGGTGTCGAAGACCCGCAGCGCCGTGGGACCGTCGGTGCCGTCGTCGCCGAGGATGCCCGCGTTGTGCACGAGCACGTCGAGCCGGCCCTCGGTCGCCTCGATCGTGGCCAGCGCGGCGGCAACCGAGGCGTCGTCGGTCACATCGAGCTGCACGAACCGGGTGCCGAGCGCCGCCGCGGCCTTCTCGCCTCGCTCGACGTCGCGTGCGCCGACGTAGACGACGTGGCCCAGCTCCAGGAGCTGTCTGGCTGTCTCGAAGCCGATGCCCTTGTTGGCGCCGGTGATCAGTGTGACGGTCATGTGTCTCCTCACGAACAGGCGGCCCGCGTGTTCCGTAGCGATCGATACAGAACTCGACGGTAGCATTTCCGCATCGATCGCTACGGAAGAGGTAGGCTGCCGCCGTGGAGACGAAACAGCGCCGGCCTACCGGCCGTCCGCGAGGGTTCGACGCCGACGAGGCCCTGGAGCGCGCCCTGCTGGTCTTCTGGGAGCAGGGTTACGAGGGCGCGAGCCTCGCCAATCTGACCGCCGCGATGGGCATCTCCACCACCAGCATGTACGCGACGTTCGGCAACAAGGAGCAGCTGTTCCGCAAGGCCCTGGAGCGCTACACCGAGGGGCCGAGCGCCTACGTGGCCCGAGCCCTGGACGAGCCGACCGCGCTCGGCGTCGCCGCCGCGCTCGTGGCCGGCACCATCCGGACCACCACTCGCCCGTCACATCCCCGCGGGTGCCTGGGCGTCCAGGGCGCGCTGGCCACCAGTGACGCCGGACGCGGCGTCCGTGACCTCCTCGTCGCCTGGCGCGACAACGGCTACTGCCTCATCCAGGAGCGGTTCCAGCGAGCCGTCGACGACGGCGACCTGCCGCCGGGGACCGACCCGGCGCTGCTCGCGCGCTACGTCACCACCCTGACCGCCGGCATCGCCGTGCAGGCCGCCGGCGGCGTCGGTCGCGACGAGCTTCAGGAAATGGCCGACGCCGCCCTCCGCGGCTGGCCAGTTTCCTGAGCACCGCCCGGCGGTGGCGTTGAGCGTCACCGCCGAGCGACGAGCGTCCGGGAGCGCATCCGACCGAGCCTGGCACCGAACTCCCCACCCGTCCATGCCGCACCTGTGCGGCATGGACCGTCGTGGGCGGGGCACGCCAAGATCGACGCGAAACCGTTGCTCCCTGCAACCGCTGATGGGCCGAGCGGTCGTGACCGAGAACGAGCCCGGCACGCGCTCCGGTCACTGGAGGACTAGCGATGTTCATCCCCGCGCGCAAGGCGCACGGCCCCGCCCCGGCATGCACGAGACTGCCGCGGCTGCTGACAGTCGCCACGACCGGTGCCGTCTTCATGGGCGCGGGATTCGGTGTGATGCCGGCGTCCGCGGATCCGCAGCAGGGCCGCCAGTTGTCGGTGTCGGTGGACATCGTGGGTGACTCGTACATGGCCGGGGACGGGCTCCGGGACACCTACATCGATCCGGCCGACCCCCGGCACCGGTCCTCGGCCGCGCCGGCGTTGCAGGCGTTGGCGCGGGTGCAGAGCGACAACCCCTTGTTGAAGGTGGACGCGAGCCTCGTCGCGGCGTCGGGTGCGCGGACCGTGGACTTCTTCCACGCGCAGGCAGGTCCGGACAACGTGTTGGTGAACGCGCCGCAGCGTGATCAGGTGCGCCCGGACGCCCAGTTGGTGATTGTCGGGTTCGGGGGCGACGACGCCCGGCTGGCGACGGTGCTCGCGGCTGCCCGGCGCACCACCGGTGGGCCGAACACGGAGCTGGACAAGGAGATCCGGGAGCTCGCGCCGCTGCTGGACTGGTCGGGTTCCGACGAGGAGTACATCGCGCAGGCCAAGGCGTCGCCACCCGGGCAGGCGCCGACACTGGTCGCGCGGATGTTGCAGGTGCTGGCCGGGATCAACGCTCGTGCTCCGCAGGCCAAGATCATGATCACGACCTATCCGCTGGCCGCGGACCCGCAGAGCGCGCACGCGGCGAGCCTGGTCGGTGAGGACGAGCTGACCAGTGTGCGGAAGTTCGGCTATGACCTGAACAAGGCGATCGACCGTGCCGTGCAGATCTGTGCGTGTGGGTCCCTGACCGATCTGTCGGAGGCGATCGCGGGCCACGAGCTCTACACCACCGACTCCGCGTTCCACGAGTCGAGTGACCAGCAGGCGCCGCAGGTGGCGTTCCAGCCCAACGACAAGGGCGCGTCGCTGATCGCCAACCCGATCGCCGACGGCATCGCGGACGTCCTCGAGATCACCGCGCCGAAACCCAGTGACGGACGGCGGACGGTTCCGGAGAACATCGAGGTCCGAAGTGGCGTGCCGGACCGGGACGGGGACCGGGTCGCCGACTTCGAGGACCGGGCGCCGGATGATCCCCGTTCCGCCGGCACCCGCGACCACGAGACCGACACCCGGCGCGGCGCGGACGGCGGAACCTCGTCCCACCATGGTTCGAAGTCGGACCACACCCACGACTCCCGTCAACCGCGGGCCGGTGTGCTGCAGCCGATCCTCCAGGTGGTGGGCGGTCTGGCGCCGGGTGAGAGCCCGATCGGGCAGTACGACCCGCCGGCGGGTCCGGCCGGGAACGACCACCCGGGGACCGTCGAGAGCCGGCCACCCGCGCGTGAGCAGGGCGCCGCGCTGACACCCACCGCCCAGGCGACCGAACCCGCCGCGGCGGGTCCGGTGCCCGGCGAGGACGGTTCACCCGCGTCGCGGCGGTGGAGCGAGGCGATGCAGGACGTGATCCTCAAAGCGGAACCCGCCGGCTATGTCAGCCGGTACTCGGCGAAGGCGTTGCGTGTCACGACAACCCCGGCGGACGAGCGCGGCGCGTTGGACCGGTACGCGGTCGACCGGCAGATGAGCCAGTCGTTCCTGAACGAGGACGCCCGCGCCGGTTTCCGGGCCCGGTTCGGCGAGGAGATCGACGCCATCCACAACGCGACGACGGTGCGGGACCAGGATGCCGCGATCGCGCTGTTCAACCAGACGGCCGGGGAGTACAACGCCACGGAGCTGTCCGCACGGGACACCTACGGCGCCCACCCGGTCGACGCACAGGGAGACACCGTTCGGGTCACCCCCCACGCCCTGGGCGACCTTGCCACGAGGACGACGACCTACGGTCCGGTCGACGTCAGCGACGCGGAGGCCGCCGGCGACCGGGCGCCCGCGCGGGACGTCACCGTGACGGATCTGGCGGGGGAGACGACACTCTCCGCCCAGGTCGACATGAGCACGCTCGCGGCCGTCGGCGATCAGGCACCGGCGCAGGGCTTCACCGTGGCTGATGTGGCAGGGACGACGACGACCTCGGGGCAGGTCGACGCGAGCACCATGGCGGCGGCCGGCGGTCCGGCGCCGGCACAGTCGAAGTCGGCGCCGAAGTCGTCGAAGCCCAACGTCAGCGTCGACTCCCCGAAGCCGTCGTTCAACGAGAGCGTCACGGTCGGGCCCGCGGTCCAGGGCGAGACGTCGACAAGTGCCGAGCGCGACGGCGTCACGATCACCGGCACGGCCGAGGGCAAGGCGCTGGGTGGCGAGGCGTCCGTCAGCGGGAGCATCGGCCCGGAGGGAGTGAACGGGAAGATCGGCGTGAGCGGTTACCTCGGTGAGGGAACCGTTGGGGTGAAGGCGAAGTCCGGCGACGCCGAGGCGGGTTACGAGGGGAAGGCGGCCGCCGGCGCCGAGCTGGGGGCACACGCCAAGGTCAACGGGATCAGCGACTTCGACGCCGGCGTGAAGGGAAAGATCGGCGGCGAGATGTCCCTGCAGGACTCGGGGAAGTACGGCCTCGTCGAGGCGAGCCGCAAGGCGGAGGTCGGCGTCGGCGCCGAGGCCGACACGCACGCCAAGGTCTCACCCGACGGTTTCGACGTCGGTTCGAAGGCTCGCGCCGGCGCGACGGCGGGCGCGGAGGGGGAGTTCGGGATTCCGGGGCTGACGATCGGTTTCCGGGCGACGGGTTGGGCCGGACCCGGCTACGAGATCGGCGCCAGGTACGGCAAGACCGAGGACGGTTCGTACAAGACCGGCGTCAATGCCGGGTTCTCCCCACTGTTCGGCGGCGCGGTGGGACTCAACGTCTCGGTGAACCCCGACAAGCTCCAGCAGTCGGTGAAGGACGTGGTGGAGTCGCTGAATCCCTTTGGTCCCGCGGTTCAGGCCCCGCCATCGGACTTCGACGCGGAGTACTCCGGTCCCACGCCCGGGACGACCGGCGAGAACGACGATCCCGAGTCAGCTCCGGCCGCCGCCGAGGCACCCGCGGACAACGACGCCCAGTACTCCGGTCCCACGCCGGGAACGACCGGGGAGAACGACGATCCCAGCTCGGCGCCGGCCGGCAACGAGGCCGCACAGGCTCCGGCGGCACAGGCCCCGACCGCCACGGACAACGACGCGAACTACTCCGGTCCCACGCCGGGGACCACGGGAGCGAACGACGATCCCGGCTACTCCTCCGAACCCGCGTCCGACCTCTCGGCGAACCCCGACGCCGCGATCAGCAGCAACACCGACCCGGCCAGCGACACCATCACGGGGTACGCCAGCGACGACACCCTCACCGGTGACATCGGCGACGACTCCCTCGGCGGCGAGACCGACGCCGGCAGCTCGGAAAGCGGCTATTCCGAGAGCGGCTACTCCGACAGCGGCTACTCCGACAGCGGCCTCGGCGGCACCTCCGACGGCGAGGGCACCAGCGATGCCACGGGCGGCCTCGGCGACGGCTCCGACAGCGGAACCGGCGGCGACACCGGCGGGATGGGCGACTCCGGAACGGGCGGCGACGCCGGCAGCACGGGTGGCGACTCCGGCGACTCCGCCGGCATGGGCGGCGATTCCGGAATGGGTGGTGACTCCTCCGGCGGTATGGGAGGCGACTCCTCCGGCGGCTCTGGCATGGGATCCGGCGGTGACGGTGGCAGTTCCGCCGGCGGTGACGGTGGCGGCAGTTCCTCCGGTGGCGATGGTGGCAGTTCTGCCGGTGGCGATGGTGGCAGCTCCGCGGGCGGTGATGGTGGCGGTTCCGCCGGCGGTGACGGTGGCAGCTCGTCCGGTGGTGATGGTGGCAGCTCTTCCGGCGGCGGCATGGGATCCGGCGGCATGGGCGGCTCCTCCGGCGGCGGCGATGGTGGCGGCTCCGGCGGCGGTGACGGTGGTGGTGGCGGCTTCTGATCCGTTCCGGCCAGCCCCGGCCGACAACAGCTGAACCGGAGTGTTGAGGACCGGCGTCCCCCGGGGTGCCGGTCCTTTCTCACCGTCCAATGAGGACACGGTGTGGAAGGCCTCCACGACCGGTGCGGTCGTCCCCGCGATCGTCCACCGGCCCGCGTCGCACCGTGCGCTGACCCGGTTTCACGTCCGCGCACGCCGGCGTCCATCCACAGAGGACTATGCCGCGGTCTTTCGGGTCGCCCGGCGCCGGAGCACCAGGAACACCGCGACCGCCAGCACGACCAGCACGATGGCACCGGCGAGATACCACCACCATCCGTGCCCACTCGACGGGTCAGCCTGGCCGGCCGTCGCGCGCGCGGCGGCCGCGCCGGCCGGCAGCTGGTCGGAGTGGGTGGCACAGACGATCGGCGGGCCGCCGTCGGAGCTGCTGGCGCAGGCCACGGTGGCGAGGCGGAGGAGCTCCGGCGGAGTGTCCACGACGGTCATCGTCGAGTGGAAGGTGGCCACACCACTGGCCTTCAGGTCCAGGTCCCAGTTCAGGTCGCCGGACTCCGTGGTGGTCGCGGTGGCCGAGGACTCGGGCTTCAGTCCCTTCGGGACGGTCTGGCTGATCATGAGTCCCGGGACGTCGGTGGCGCCGAGGTTGTGGACCGTGATCGTGTAGGTCAGCGTGGCGCCGGCCGAGGTGGTGGTCTGGCCGTTGTCGACGGCGATGCTGAGCTGAGGGGCCGGCGGCGCGACGGTGGACTGCGCGGGCGCCGCGGCCAACAGCGTGCTCAGCAGCACCCCGAAACCCAGTCCGGTTGGGATCGTGTGATGCCTGTCGGTGGTCATGTCTCCTCCTCGGCGCGGCTTCGCCTACTGGGCGCTGACGATGTAGTCCAGCGTCGTGCTGTACGTGTCGGACGGGACGGACGGGATCTGGATGCGGTAGTCGTTGCTGACCGCGTCACCGCCCGGGCCCGACGGGGTGTCCTGCTGGTGCACGGTCAGCGGGGTGTCGGCCGACAGCGGGAGGAACGGTTGCGTCCCGGTCTCGCGCACCCCCAACAGTCCGACGGGGATCGTCGTGGTGTTGCCGGGGGTCGCGCCGGTGAGCGAGCCGGTGGCGGCCTGGACGGTCACCAGGTAGCCGCCGGTGCTGTTGGTCGTGACGGTCATGGTCACCTTCCCGTCGGAGCCGACCGTGCTGTTGGGCAGCCCGGTGAGCGTGAACGAGGAGGTGGGGTCGGTGAGCGTGATGGTGCGGGCGGCGATGGCGACGGACGCCGTGCAGCCGATGGCGACCGAGTCGGCCGCGCACGTGCTGCCGTTCGAGGTCGAGACGATCCGGTTGGTCAGGACGAGACCGTCGGCCGCCCCGGTGGCGGTGGTGACCGAGTAGGTGATCAGCACGGACGCGCCGCGGGGCAGTTCGCCGGTCCAGCTGAGCGTGCCGCCCGCGTAGTCGAGGGCGCCGGTGGTGACCGTGGCGTCGTCGTTGTAGGTGGCCTCGGCCAGGACGTCGGCCAGCGAGTCCGACAGGGTGGCGGCCGGGTAGTCGGCCTCGCCCGTGTTGGTCGCCGCGACGGTGTAGTGCACGGTGCCGCCCGCGACCACGGTGGTCAGGTCGGTGGTCTTGGTGATGGTGAGTGCCGGGACCAGGACGGCCACCTCGACGCCGCACGGTGCCGCGGCCCGGCAGGTGGCGCCCTGGGTCGTGGAGGACACGGTGTTGAGCAGGAGGCGGTCGACGGGGGCGGGATCGAGGGTGGTGACCGAGTAGGTGATGGTCGCCGTCTCCCCGACGGCGAGCGCGCCGGTCCAGACGATCGTGCCGTTGAGATATTCGACGGTGCCGACGCTGGCGACCGCGTCGGAGGAGTAGGTGGCGCCGTCGAGCACGTCGGTCAGCGAGTCGCTGAACGTCGCCGGTGCGTACGGGGTCTGGCCGGTGTTGGTGAGCACGACCGTGTAGCCGATTGGGTCACCCGCGACCACACTCGACCTGTCGGCGGACTTGGTGATGACCAGCGCGGGCACGAGCACCCGGACCTGCACCGCGCAGGTCGACAGGGTGGCGCCGGGCGGGCAGGTGCTGCCGGGTGCCGTGGAGGTCAGCGTGTTGACCAGCAGCTTGTCGCCGGGGTCGGGATCGTCCACGGTGACCGAGTAGGTGATGGTGGCGCCGGCCCCGATCGCCAGGTCGCCGGTCCAGGTGAGCGTCGGCTCCGTGTAGGCCAGGACGCCGCTGGAGGCGACCGCGTCGCCGTTGTAGGCGGCGTCCGGCAGCACACCGGAGAGCGAGTCGTCGACGACCGCACCCGAGTACGCGGTCTGTCCGTCGTTGTCGATGGTGACGGTGTAGGTGACGACCGCGCCCGGGACGGTGGTCGCCGAGGACGCCGAGATGCCGATGGACAGGCTCGGGACGAGCACGGTGACGGTGGCGGTGCAGGCCGGGTTCCCCGCGCCGGCGAGGCAACTGCTGCCCTGGGCGGGTGCGACGACGGTCGTCGACAGGACCTTGTCGCCCGGGTCAGGCGTACGGATGGTGACGGCGTAGGTGATCGTGACGGTGGCGCCGACGGCCAGGGTGCCCGTCCAGGACAGGTCCGGCTCGGTGTAGGTGACGACCCCGCTCGACGCGGTGCTCGTGCCGTCGAACTCGGCGTCGTCGAGGGTGTCGGTGAGCGCGGTGGTGATGGTGGTCCCGGTGTACGGGGTCTGGCCGGTGTTGGTGGCCGTGATGGTGAGGACGACCCGGTCACCGGGTGTCGCGGTGGCCACGTCGGCGCTGGTGGTCACCGCGAGCCCTGGCACCAGCACGGTGACGGTGTTGGCGCACTGGGGGGCCGTGCCGCAGGTGCCGCCCGGTGCCGGCGAGGTGACGGTCGTGACGAGCTGCCGGTCCCCGGCCGGCGGATCGTCGACGGTCACCGTGTAGCCGATGGTGACGGTGTCGGCGCCGACGGTCAGGTCGCCGGTCCAGGTCAGGGTCGAGTCGGCGAACGTCACCGCGCCGGTGCTCGTGCTCGCGTCGGCGCCGTAGGCGGCGTCGTCCAGCACGTCGGCGAGCAGGACGGACACGGTCGCGCCCGGGTAGTCCGTCTGGCCGGTGTCGCGGATGGTGACCGTGTAGCCGACGCTGGCGCCCGGCACGGTCGTGGTGCGGTCCGAGGTGACGGCGATGTCGAGGACGGGCAGGAGGATCGTGACGAGCGTCGAGCAGTCGGGGGCCGACCCACCGGTCGGGCAGTTGCTGCCGATCTGGTCGGACAGGACGACGTTCACCATCAGCTTGTCGCCGAGCGTGAGGTCCTGCACCCGGACGGTGTAGCTGATCACGACCGTCTGCCCGACCGCCAGGTCGCCGGTCCAGGACAGTGTGGGCTCGGCGTAGGTCATGGTGCCGGTCGTGGCCGTGGCGTCGTCGTTGTAGGCGGCGTCCGGGAGGACACCGTCGAGCGAGTCCCGCACCGTGGCGCCGGCGTAGGCGGTCTCGCCCGAGTTGGTGACGGTGATGGTGTAGCCGACCGTGGCCCCCGGCGTCGTCTCGACGGTGTCCGCCGCCTTGGTGACGGTCAGGCCCGGGGTCAACACGGTCACGCTGGTCGCGCACTCCGCGCCGGGACTCGCCTCGGGGCAGTTGCTGGCGTCGGCGGCGGTGGTGACGAGCGTGGTGAGGGTCTTGTCCCCGAGGTCGGGGTTGTTGACGGTCACCGAGCCGGTCACGACCAGGGTCTCGCCGACCGGCAGGTCCCCGGTCCAGACGATCCGTCCGGTGTCGGGTTCGAGCTGCAGGCCGCCGAAGGTGGCCGTCGCGTCGCCGTTGTAGGTGGCGTCGTCGAGGAAGCCGGCCAAGTTGTCGCTGATCGTCAGTCCGACGTAGGGCACCTGACCGGTGTTGGTGACGGTGACGATGTTGCGCACCACGGCGGTCGGCTGGGTGGTGGCGGAGTCGGCGGAGTTGACGATCCGCAGCCCGGCCACGGCCACGGAGGTGGTGCACCGCGGATCGACGCCTCCCTCGGGGCAGATGCTGCCCCGGTTCGGGGAGGTGACGGTCTGGGCCAGCAGGAAGTCTCCGGTGACGGGCTGGTCGACGGTCACCGAGTAGGTGATCGTGGCGGTGGCGTCCAGCGCGAGCGAGCCCGTCCAGGTCAGCGTCTCACCGGCGATCGAGACGGTGCCGGTGGACGCGGCGGCGTCGGCGCCGTAGGTGGCGTCGTCGAGCACTCCGTCGAGCGGGATGGCGAGGGTCGCCGGCGAGTAGGCCGTCTGACCCGAGTTGGTGACGGTCAGCGTGTAGCCCACGGTCGCGCCCGGAACGGTGGTCGCGACGCTTGCCGCCGACGAGATGGTCAGGATCGGCGTGAGCACGCTGACGACGGAGCGGCAGGCGGGGGTGCCGCTCGCCGGCGGGCAGGTGTTGCCCACCTCGGACGAGGTGACCGGGTTGAGCATCGTCCTGTCCCCGGTGGCCGGGTCGCGTGCGGTCACCGAGTAGGTGACGGTGGCGATGTCACCGGGGGCGAGGTCGCCGGTCCAGGTCAGGATCGGGCTCGTGAAGGTCACCATGCCCGTGCTCGTGATGGCGTCCGCGTTGTACGTGGCGTCGTCGAGGACGCCGGCGAGGTCGTCGCTGACGGTCGCGCCGGCATAGGGGGTCGCGCCGGTGTTGTGGATGGCGACCGTGTAGGCGACGGTGTCGCCCGGCGTGACGGACGTGGTGTCGGCGGTCTTGGCGATGGACAGTCCCGGCACGAGGACGGGTAGGTAGGCCACACACTGGTCCGCCGGGCTCGCGGCCGGGCAGGTGTTGCCGAGGGCGGCGGAAGCCAGCGTGCCGGTGAGGATCTTGTTGCCGAGCTCGGTGTTCTTCACCGTCAGGGTGCCGGTGATGGTGACGACACCGCCGACGGGGATGTCGCCGGTCCAGGTGATCGCGGCGGCGTCGAGCACCAGGTCGCCGGAGCTCGCGACCTGGTCACCGGTCGGGATGGCGTCGTCGAGCGTGTCCGTGCTCGGGCTCGAGACGGTGATGCCGGTGTAGGGCAGCTGACCGGTGTTGGTGAACCTCGCGGTCAGGTGCACCAGCGAACCCGGCGTGGTGGACGTCTCCGTGTAGTGCTGCTCGAGCGACAGCGCCGCGACCGGCACGGTGTTGGTGCAGCGTGGGTCCGCACTGTCCGCGGCACAGTTGTTGCTCTCCGACGGCGTGGTCGAGGTGACCGTGCCGACGAGCCTCTGGTCGCCGGTCACGACGGTGCCGACGGTCACCGTGTAGGTCACGGTGACGGTGGCCCCGGTGGCCACCGTGCCGGACCAGGTGAGGTTCGGGGCCGCGTACCCGACCGTTCCGCTGCTCGGCGTCGCGTCGTTGTTGTACGTGGCGTCGTCGAGGATGCCGGCCAGCGGGTCGGTGAACTCGGCTGCCAGCGCGGACGCGCTGGAGTTGGTGACGGTCACCGTGTAGGTGACGACGTCACCGGCGACCGTGGCCTCGCGGTCGGCCGTCTTCGTGAACGTGGCGCTGACCGCTTCGGTGATGGCGACCGTCGCGGTGCAGCGGGTGTCGTCGCTGCCGCTGGTGCAGTTGTTCCCCGCGGTCGTCGAGGTGACCGTGTTGCGCATGGTGAGGTCACCGGTCGCGGAGTTTCTGATCCGCATGGTGTAGGTGACCGTCGCCGTGTCACCCGAGGCCAGGCCGCCGGACCAGGTCAGGACACCGGCCGAGTAGCCGACCGTGCCGCGGGTGGCCGTGGCGTCGTTGTTGTAGGCCGCGTCGTCGAGCACGCCGGTGAGTGCGTCGGCGAACGCCGCCGCCGGTTGGGTGGTCTGGCCCGAGTTCAGCACGTCGACCGTGTAGGTGACGGTGGTGCCCAGCGTGGCGTTGGCGAGGTTCGCCGTCTTCACGATGGTGAGCGCCGGGGTCAGGACCACGATCGTGCGACGGCATGCCGCGTTGCCGCTCCCCGGCAGACAGGTGCTGCCGACCGCGGTGGAGGTGACGACGTTGGCCATGGTCTTGTCGCCGGTGGCCGGGCTGTTCGCGGTGACCGAGTAGGTGATGACGACGGTCGCGTCCGTGGCCAGGTCGCCGGTCCAGGACAGGCCCGAGGAGTCGACGGTGAGGGTGCCGGCCGTCGTCGTGGCGTCGTTGTCGTAGACGGCGTCGTCGAGCAGGCCGGTGAACGGGTCGGTGAGGGTGGTGGCGACGTAGGGCGTCTGTCCGGTGTTGTGTGCGGTGATCGTGTACGTCACCGTGCCGCCCGGCACCGTCGCCGTGGTGCTGGCGGTCTTGGTGACGGTGAGGCCGGGGACGAGCACGGTGACGAGGAAGGTGCACAGCGGGTCGGTGGTGGCCGCCGGGCAGTTGTTGCCCGGTGCCGTGGAGCTCAGCGTGGCGGTGATGAGCCGGTCGCCGAGATCGGGGTCCTGGACGATCAGCGTCCGCGTGATGGTGACCGTGCCACCGACCGGGATGTCGCCGGTCCACGTGAGCGCCTCCGCGGTGCGCACGAGGATGCCGGAGCTGGCCGTCTGGTCGCCGGCGGGGTCGGTGTCGTCCGAGAGGCCGTCGCGCGGGCTGACGACCGAGATGTCGGTGTAGGGCGTCTGCCCGGTGTTCTCGTACGTCACGGTCACGTGCACGACCGAACCCGGTGTCGTCGTCGTCTCCGTGGCCCACTGCGACAGGATCAGGCGACCGACCGCGACCGTGGCGGTGCATCGGGTGTCGCTGTTGCCGATGAGGCAGTTGGTTCCCGCGGTGGTCGAGCTGACGGCGGTGGTCGCCAGGTCGTCGCCCCCGTCGAGCAGGTGCACGGTGACCGAGTAGGTGATGACGGCGGACGCGCCGGCGGCGAGAGCGCCGGTCCAGCTCAGTGAACCGGCCGAGTAGCCGACCGTGCCGACACTCGCCGCCGCGTCGGCGTTGTACGAGGCGTCGTCGAGCACCCCGGCCAGCGAGTTGGTGAACGCCGCGGCGCCGAAGTCGGTGCCGCCGGAGTTCGTCGCGGTCACGGTGAACGTGACGACCGCTCCCCCTGTGGTGGCCGGCGCGTTCGCAGTGACCATGACCGTCAGGCCGGGAACCAGCACGTCGACCGTGGCGGTGCAGCGTGCGTCGGTGCCGCCGGCGGGGCAGTTGCTACCGGCGGAGGTGGACACCACGGTGTTGGCGAGGTGTTTGTCACCGGTGACCGGGTCACGCACGGTGACCGAGTAGGTGATCGTCGCGGTCGCGCCGGGCGCCAGAGCGCCGTGCCAGGCCAGCACCGGCGCGCTGTAGGACACGGCCCCGGTGTTCGTGGTCGCGTCGTCGCCGTAGGCCGCGTCGATCAGCAGGCCGTCCAACCTGTCGGTGAACCCGGCGTCGGAGTACGCCGATTCGCCGGTGTTGACCACCGCGACGGTGTACTCGACGGTGCCGCCGGGGGACACCGTCGAGGTGTTCGCCGTCTTGGTGATGGTCAGGCCGGGGATGAGCACGGTGACCGTGGAGCGGCATCCCGCGTCGCCCGAACCGGGCCGGCACGCGCTGCCGGCCTGGTCGGCGACGGTGATGACATGCAGCGACCGGTCGCCGGTCGCCGGCGAGCTGACGGTCAGCGACAGCTGGCCGACCGCGCTCGCGCCGGGCGCGAGGTCCAGCACCCAGAAGGCGGTGCCGTCGGGGTTCGTCACCAGGTCGCCCGTGCTGATCGTCGCGTCGTAGTTGTAGGCGGCGTCGTCGAGAGCGCCCGCGAGGTCGAGGGTGACGGAGAGGCCGCGGTAGGTGGTCTCTCCGGTGTTCGTCGCGGTGACGGTGTAACGCACCACCTGGCTCGGGGTGGCCGTCTCGGTGTCGGCGACCGTCGTGAAGGTCACGGCGGGGATCAGCACGGTGACGGAACTGACGCAGCGGGTGTCGGCGCTGGCCGCCGGACAGTTGGTCCCGGAGGTGGTCGAGCTGACCCTGGTGCGCAACGTCCGGTCACCGGCGTCGGGGTCGTTGACCGTCACCGAGAAGCTGACCGTGGCGGTCGCGCCGACGGCGAGGTCGCCGGTCCAGGTGAGCACCTGACCGCTGACCGATACCGCTCCGCCGGTGGCAGCTGCGTCGCTGTTGTAGGAGGCGTCGTCCAGCAGGCCGCTCAGCGTGCTGCTCGTGGTCGCGCCGGTGGCGGGTGTCTGACCGCTGTTGGTGATCGAGACCGTGTACCGGACCGTCGCGCCGGGCGTGGCCGTGCCGACGTTCGCCGCCGTGGCGATGGTCAGTCCGGGGATGAGCACCGCGACGCTGGTCGCGCACGCGGTGTTCGCGGAGCCGGTCGGGCAGGTGCTGCCGGGCACCGTCGACGTCGCCGTCGTGGTCAGTGCCTTGTCACCGGGATCGGGGTTGCGCACGGTCACCGAGGCCGTGATGGTGACCGTCGCGCCGACAGCGAGGTTGCCGGTCCAGGTGAGCGTCGAGCCGCTGACCGATACCGCGCCGGCGGTGGCCGAGACGTCGCCGTTGTACGTGGCGTCGTCGAGGGCGCCGGCGAGCGCGACCCTGACGGTGCTCGCGCTGTACGGCGTCTGCCCGGTGTTGGCCAGCGTCACGGTGTAGGCGACCGTGCCACCGGGCGTGGTGGCGCTGACGTTGGCGCTGTTCGTGATCGACAGCGCCGGCACCAGGACGGTCACCGTGGCGGTGCACTGGGCGGCGGGGTTGCCGCTCGGGCACGGGCTGCCCGCCGACGCCGAGACCACCGTGCCGGTCAGCGACCGGTTGCCGGTGTCGGGGTCGGCGACGATGACCGAGTAGGTGATCGTCGCGGTCGCACCGACCGCCAGTGCGCCGGTCCACGTCAGTGCCGGACTGGTGTAGGAGAGGTTTCCCGAGGACGCGGTCGCGTCGGCGCGGTAGGTGGCGTCGTCCAGCGTGCCGGTGAGGTTGTCGGTGAGCGCCACGGCGGGGTAGGCGGTCTGGCCGGTGTTGGTGACCACGATGGTGAAGCGGACGACGCTGCCCGGGGTCGTGGTCGCGGAGTCGGCGGTCTTGGCGATCGCGAGGCCGGGCACGGTGACCGTGGCCGAGCACAGGGCGTCCGTGCTGCCGCTCGCGCAGTTGGTGCCCAGCGTGGTCGAGGTCGCGGTGTTGGCCAGCACCTTGTTGCCGGTGTCGGGGTTGTTGACGGTGACCGAGTAGTTGATGGTGACCGTGCCGCCGGCCGCGATGTTGCCGGTCCAGCCGAGGTTCGGTGCGCTGTAGGACACGGTGCCCGCGGTCGTGGTGGCGTTGTTGTCGTAGGCCGCGTCGTCGAGCACACCGGTCAGCGGGTCGGTCAGGGTGGCGCCCGTCCACGCCGAGGTCCCGGTGTTGGCGACGGTGATCGTGTAGGCGACGGTGCTGCCGGCCGCGGCGGTGGAGACGTTCGCGGTCTTGGTGATGATCAGCGGCCCGGCGCCGACGACCAGCGTCACCGCTCGGTTCGCGGTCTGGCCGAACGCGTCGGTCACCGACACCGTGAACGACGAGCTGCCGACCGTCGTCGGCGTGCCGGACAGCGTTCCCGTGCTGGTGTTGAACGTCAGCCCCGGCGGCAGCGCGCCGGTGGGGACGGCCCAGGTGATGGGGGCGGTGCCGCCGGTGACGGCGAAGATGGTGCTGTAGGCGACCCCGACCTGCCCGGCGGGCGGCGCCGCGCCGTCGAACGTCGGACGGGCCGCGATGACCACCGTCACGGTCCTGGCGGCGACCTGGCCGAACGAGTCGGTCGCGGTGACGGTCAGCGGGTAGCTGCCAGACGCCGTCGGGGTGCCGCCGACCGATCCGGTGGTGGCGTTGAGCGAGAGACCGGCCGGCAGGCTACCGGCGCTGATCGCCCAGGCGAACGGTCCCGTGCCGCCGGTGACCGCCGGCTGCTGGCTGTACGCGACACCCACCTCGCCCGCCGCGGGGTTGAAGGCGAGGGTCGGCGTCGCCGCGATGACGATCGTGACGGCCTTCGTCGCGGCCAGGCCGCTGGCGTCGACGACCTGGACGGTGAACGAGAAGCTGCCCGCCGCCGTGGGAGTTCCGGCGAGCAGGCCGGTCGTGGCGTTCAGCGTCAGCCCACCGGGCAGGGCACCGGCACTGACCGACCAGGCGTAGGGCGACGTACCGTTGGTGGCGGTGAGCTGCCTGCTGTAGGCGACTCCCACCTCCCCGGCCGGCGGTGCGGGGAAGGCGAGGCTCGGGGACTGGTTGGCGACCACGGCCGACGACTGCGCCGAGTTGGCGCCCGTGCCCGCGAGGTTGGTCGCCGCCACGACGAAGGTGTAGGTGGTCCCGGCCGTCAGACCGGTGACGGTCCTGGTGGTCGCGGCACCGCTGAAGGTCTGCGGGGTCTGGGCGACACCGGCGATGTACGGGGTGACCCGGTAGCCGGTGATGGCGCTGCCGTTGTCGGCGGGCGCGTTCCAGGTCAGTGTCGCGGACAGGCTACCGGCCGACACCGCGGTGATCGACGGTGTGCCGGGCAGCGCATAGGGGACGACCGCCGCCGACGCCGCGCTGGGCGGGGAGGTGCCGTAGGCGTTCACGGCCGAGACGGTGAACGTGTACGAGCCGCCGGCGGTGAGACCGGTGAGCGTCCGGCTGGTCGCCGTCGTGTCGAAGGACCGCGTCGACTGTGCGACCCCGGCCAGGTACGGCGTGATGACGTAGCTGGTGATCGCACTGCCGTTGGTGGCCGGGGCCACCCAGGTGACGGTCGCGCTGGTGATGCCGGCCGTGGCGGTCGGGGCGGCCGGCGTGGCCGGGCGGTCGGCGTAGACGTAGCTCCCCGCGGCGGCCCTGCCGAGGATGACGACCGTGACCGACACCGTCGCGGCGCCCGGCCTCGCGGGCATGGGCGAGATGTACAGGGCGTTCCCGACGACGGTGAAACAGCCGGGCGCCGAGGCGCCCGGGCACGGCAGTAGGACGACCGGCGTCCCGGCGTTCTGTTCGGCCGTGGTGCCGATCTCGATGGCCGTCGCGAGGGTGACGTTGGTGCCGCCGACGAGCACACCGCCGCCGCCGGCGACGCTCCCGCTGGAGGGGACCACGAGGATGCCCGACGGTCCGGCCGGCAGGGCGGTCGTCGCCGAGGTGGTGTCGGTGGCGGGGTTGGCGTCCGCGGAGGTCGCGGTGGCCGGTGAGTTGCTCTGGACCAGCGCCGAGGTGACGTTCGCCGAGGTGACGATGGCGACCACGGTGATCACGGGCAGAGCGGTGCCGTTGGTGAAGCTCGAACCGCTGGTCGTGCAGGTGATCGACTCCCCGACGGGGTTCGCGCACACCCAGCCGGTGCCGTAGGCGCCGGCCGGGACCACACCGGTCGGCACCGTCTGGGTGACCGAGATCGGGCTCGTCTCGTTGACGCCGGCGAGCACACTCGCGGTGACCTTGTAGGAGACCGGATCGCCGGGCTGCGAGGTGGCGGCGGCGTAGCTGGTGGTGGTGACCGCCAGCTGGGGCACCGGCTTGAACGTCAGGACCTTCACGTTGGAGATCTCGTGCGCGTCGGTCATGGCGCCGGTCGAGCCGACGAACCCGAACGCGAGCTGCTTGGGCACTCCGTTGGCGCCCAGCCATGCCGCGCTCGGGTACATGCCGGCCGGGACGACGGGCAGCGCGCCGCTCAGTGTCCGCGTCGACTGCCCGACCGGGGTGGCGACGACCTTGTACGTGCCGGCGGCGACGGAGACACCGGAGTCCGACGTGAACGAGCCGGTGGTCGGGTTGACGAGCACCTGGACCGGGACCGCGGAAGCCGCTCTGGTCGCGGCCCGGAGGGCGACCTTGGACCCGGCGGTGCCGTTGTAGGTGGTCGTCAGTCCGCAGTAGCCGACGCCCCCGTTGCCGGGTCCGCGCACCACCACCGCACCCGCTGTCGTGGTCGAGATGTTGGGGTTCGCGGCGCAGCCGGAGCCGGAGAACCCGGTGCTGCTGAAGTTGCCGAACACGTCGAGACCGACGCCGAGGTACCCGTTGGGCACCCCGCTGACCGAGCCGGCGGAGGAGTAGCCGAGCGATCCGCCGGACGGTCCGATGGTGGTCGGGGCGGTCTGGCTCGCCGGGTTGACGGCGGCGAGCAGGAACGCGAGGCCGTCGGCCGCGGTGCCACCCCACTGGTAGCTGGTGAAGGTGACGTCCAGACCACTGGACGTCGGGTAGCTGGTCTGGCCGAAGATCCCGCCGACCTGGTTGGCGGTCGCCGAGGTCAGCCGCAGTTTTCCGCTGCCCTGCGCGTCGGTGGAGCCCGAGCAGCTGAGCAGGGGGAGGGTGGCGCTGTTGCCCGATGCGGTGAGGCACGCGGCGTTCGTCCCGCTGGTCGGCGTCGGCAAGGTGACGGTGCCGGTGCCGTCGACCGTCCGGTTGTTGAAGGCGTTCTGGAACAGGACGGTGCCGGCCGCAGCCGCGGCCGCGGCCGGCGCGACACAGAGTGCGGTCGTCAGCGAGAGCGTAGTGAGCAGCACCAGGGCCTTCGTGCAGCGGCGCCGGGCGCTCCTAGGCATGAGCGCGGCCGGTGCCGGTGTCGGCCGTGCGGGCCCGGCGGCGACGTCGGAGCCAGAAGCCCGCGGCGAGCACCATGACCACGCCGACGCTGATGCCCAGCAGCTGCAGGGGGAACACGATGACGCGGATGGTCGTCGTGCGGACGGTGCCGTCCGCGCTGACGATGGACACCGAGGGATGGCAGACACACATCAGCGGCGGGTCCCACGTCGTGCTGATGTCGCGGGTCGCGCCACGCATCACCGTGAAGTCGGCGAACGCGGTGGCGGAGCCGCCGACATCGAGGTGCAGGCGGTTGGTGCTGCGGAAGTCGCGGTGGACGGTACCGGTGTTGCGCACCTTCGCCGTGACCTCGACGGTGCCCGACGTCACGAACCCCGGTGCCTCGAGGCCACTGAGCGAGGCCGAGTCGTCGGTCGGTCCGGAGACGGCGACGTAGACCGGGACGGCGATGCCCCGGTTGATCCTGATGTTGGCGTCGCCCTTGTCGGCCGGCACGAGGAACACGATGGCGACCTGGTGATCACCAGGTTCCGGAGACGTGCCGACGGAGACCGACGTGGTGACGGTCTGGCTCGCGCCGGGGGCGACCACGAAACTGGTCGGAGTGAGGGTGACCCAGTCGGCGGCCGAGTAGGACGCGTCTTTCTGGAATACCAGGGAGCCGTCCAACCCGCCGGAGAAATTGCGCTTCTGAACGGTAACCGGAACGGCGGATTGTCCACGGTTGACCACGAGAATAGGCGGGACCGCGGCGAGGTCGTCCTGGCTGGCGACAACTCGGGTGGGGCTGATGGTCAACGAGAACTGCGCGGGAACCGAGCTGTAGGAGGTCGAGTTCGTGGGCGGATCGCTGACCGGGACCCGCGGGTCCGAGGTGTCTGCCTCGGACCCGCTCGCAACTGGCGCCGACCAACCGAGCATGATGGCGCAGAACAGGATTACCGCACTACGCCCCAGCGTGGTGGTCATTGTGGACCTTCTTGTCTAGAGCGTCGTCGCGATGTAGTCCAACGTCGCCGAGTAGGTGTCCTCGTTGACGAACGGGATGACGATCTCGTAGTCGTTGCTGAGGGCGTCACCGCCTTGTGCCGACCGGGTGTCCTTCGCGTCCACCGTGACCGGCGCCGTGCCACTCACCGGAATGAAAGCTGTGCCGTCGGTCTCACGTACCGACAGTGCCCCGATCGGGATCGAGTCGGTGTTGCCCGCGACACCCGGTGTCATGGTGGTCGTCTGACTCTGCACGGTGACCGCGTAACCGGCGAGGTTGTTGGTCTCGACGTTGAAGGTCACCGCACCGTTCGTAGTGACGGTCGCCCCTGGCAGGCCCGTGAGGGTGAAGCTGGGAGTGGCTCCCGTCAACGCGATCGCGGAGTTCACCGCCACGTTGGCGGTGGTGGTGCCGGTGTCGGTCTCTCCCGGGGCCGCGGCCGCGGTACCACTCATCGCGCCGGCGAGAGCCGCCACGGCGGTGGCACCGAGGACGCCGCGCAGTACCAGGCGACCGGTGTGCTTCCTCCTGGATTCCTTGGCGTATCTGAGGACTGATTCGAAGTCATGCTCCATAAGCTGAACTTCCTTTGGGGGAGTGAGCGATTGACTGGTAGTCGCGCTCAGTCCCAATGGTACACACCTTTTGTGACAGGTAATCTTCAGTGGTCATCTGGGTGGTATTTCCCGAATTCAGCTCGCAAAACCAACGAGATAGCAGGCCGCGAAGGCTCCTTTGTCACGATCGTGACCCCAGAAAACTCGTCTGAGTAGCTTTTGGCGTTAAACCCCACCAAATGATGAAAAGATGCGGGGCGCCCACCGGCACATCTTGCCGGTGGGCGCCCCGCTGCCACGTGGTCCTGAGCCGCCCGGCGGGTCAGCTCGGGTCGTCGGCGGGCGGCATGTGGCGGATGGTGTCGCTGCCCTTGTGATCGTGTGCGCGGGCGTACTTGCTGTCCAGCACCGTCCCCAACTTCTGCGCCGCGCCGCTGTACGCGTCGTCCACCGACCCGGCGTGGTGGGTCACGGCGACCGGTTGCATGCCCGCGGGCCGCGCCTCGATCACGCAGCGCTTGTCGCCGGTCGGGCCCGCCCCGTCCTCGCTGATATGCACCTCCACCCGGGTCAACCACTGGGCGAACCGGGACAGTTCGGCCTCCAGGTCGGTGGTCACGTAGGCGGCCAGCCCTTCACCGCCCTGGACGTTGTGGTCGGTGTTGACCTGGATCTGCACGTGCAACCTCCTAGGGACGACGACATTGATCACGTGCCCCGTACCCCGGAACGGCCGTCCCAAACCCCGAGGGACCTGGAGATCTTCGGGTACCGGGACACGAGCCGGTCAGGGGTGGGTGAGTCGGCGGCGGCGACGTCGGGACTCGGTGACCTCATATGTATGCGTCCTGGCGGCGGCAGCCTGTTACGTGCTAGCCGCTGAACACTGGACTTAACAGCACCGCTCCTCTACACATACATATGGTGTCTCGGTCGACGCGCAACCAGGAACAGGAGCACACGAGCACAACGACGGAGCCCACAACAGAACACTGGCCCACCGCGGACGCGTGCCTGCCGGCTCGCGCACCATCCGTGCTGGTGGCGCACTGATTCCGGTAAACGGGTCGCTGTTCGACCCCATTGGCATCCGGAGTGCCGCACAATTCGCTCGGTGCAGTAGGAGCGGTGATCCACAGGCTGTTTGTGGAGCGCTCCCGGAATCGGTCGGACATCTGGAGCGTCAGTTCCGGACGATGTCGCATGTCCTTTTCCAGTCCCATGTGTGCGCTCACAACGGTCCTGTCGCGAGCGACCCAAACCTTTCAGCATCTTTTGACTATGGGTGTCTTGTTGTCCAATCACGTCTGTGTTAGCGTTCACATCGAGTTCGGATGACGGCTCAGCCGGACCTGATCGTCGGCTTTGGTCGTGCGCGATATCCACCGTCAACGATGATGGGATTCTCATATGCGATCCGACGCTTCTTCGCGGCGCGACCGCGCCCGGTCGCCGGGCGTACCGCACGAACCATTCCCCGTGCGTGGCGAACCGATCCCGGACTGACTCCCGGAAAAGACCTGAGAGGGGCGACGATGCCCACGCGACGTCGCACGCGGCCGGCCGCCGGGCCGGTCCTGTTCTCGTCGGTACCGCGTCGGCCGGTGGTGGCGGCAACGCCGGCCGGGCGGAGCGGAACGGGGGCCGTGACCGCACGCCTACGACCGCGTACCGCGGTGGTGACGCTCGTGATCGCCACCCTGCTGGGTGGCGGGCTGGTGGCCGGCGCACCCACCCAGGCCGCGGCGGGGCCGGTGGCCGACTACACGAACCCGGTGCTGTGGCAGGACTTCGCGGACATCGACATCTTCCGCGTCGACAACACCTACTACTACTCGGCGTCCACGATGCACTACTCGCCCGGGGCGCCCGTCCTGCGGTCCTACGACCTGGTGAACTGGGAGTTCGCCGGGCATTCCGTGCCCCGCCTGGACTTCGGCTCGAAGTACGACCTGAGCGGCGGCCGAGGGTACGTGCGGGGGATCTGGGCGTCGTTCCTCAACTACCGTAGAAGCAACAAGACCTTCTACTGGGGTGGCTGCGTCGACTTCGCCAACACCCACATCTACACGGCGACGGCGGTGGAGGGGCCCTGGCAGCGGCACACCACGATCAACAAGTGCTACTACGACGCCGGCCTGCTGGTCGACGACGACGACACGATGTACGTCGCCTACGGCAACACCAACATCAGCGTCGCGCAGCTGTCGGCGGACGGGAGGTCGGAGGTCCGGTCGCAGCAGGTGTTCTCGACCCCGTCGAACATCGGCACCCTGGAGGGCGCCCGCTTCTACAAGATCAACGGCAGCTACTACATCTTCCTGACCAGGCCGGCGAACGGTCAGTACATCCTGAAGGCCGCCAACCCGTTCGGCCCGTACACGCTGCACCAGGTGCTGCTGAACATGCCGACGCCGATCCCGGGCGGGGGTGTGCCGCACCAGGGCGGGCTGGTGCAGACGCAGAACGGCCAGTGGTACTACATGGCCTTCGTCGACGCCTTCCCCGGCGGCCGGGTGCCGGTGCTCGCGCCGGTCACCTGGACCGCCGACGGCTGGCCGCAGGTCCGGACGGTCAACGGCGGCTGGGGCGCCAGCTACCCGTTCCCGAACCTGCCGCCGCACCCGGTGCGACCGATGACCGGCCTGGACACCTTCCCCGGCCCCGCGCTGGGTCCGGACTGGGAGTGGAACCACAACCCGGACACCACGAAGTTCTCGGTGAGCAACGGGGTGCGGATGGGGACCGCGACGGTGACGACCGACCTCTACTCGGCACGCAACACCCTGACCCACCGGATCCAGGGCCCCACCTCCACGGCGACGGTCGCCCTCGACCTCACGGGGATGCGGGACGGTGACCGCACCGGGCTCGCGATGCTGCGGGACTCGTCGGCGTGGATCGGGATCAGACGCGACGGTGGCCGCAACCGGGTGGTGATGGTCGACAACATCACCATGGACGGCAGCTGGAACACCACCAGCACCGGCACCGAGGTCGCCGGCACCGGCTTCGGCGCCAACCGGATCTGGTTGCGTGCCAACGCCGACATCCGGCCGGGTGCCGGGCGGCAGGCCCGGTTCTCCTACAGCACCGACGGTGTCACCTTCACCTCGCTGGGCCCGGCGTTCACGTTGAACAACAACTGGACGTTCTTCATGGGCTACCGGTTCGCCGTCTTCAACTACGCCACCCAGGCCCTCGGCGGCACGGTCACCCTGCAGCGCTTCGATCTCTCCACCCCGTGAGGCAACGATGAGAAGACATCTCGCCTGGCTCGTGGCCGTCATGGGCCTGCTGGCACCGTCCCCGGTGACCGCGAGCGCCGACAACCCGATCGTCCAGCACATCTACACCGCCGACCCCGCGCCGCTGGTCCACAACGGCCGCGTCTACCTCTACACCGGACACGACGAGGACGGATCGACGAACTTCACCATGCGGGAGTGGCGGGTGTGGTCGTCCGCGGACATGGTGAACTGGACCGACCACGGCTCCCCGCTCAACCTGGCGAGTTTCAGCTGGGCCAGCGCCAACGCGTGGGCGGGCCAGACGGTCTACCGCGACGGCAGGTTCTACTGGTACGTCCCGACGACCAACCGCGCGACGGGCCGGATGGCGATCGGCGTCGCCGTGTCGGACAGCCCCACCGGTCCGTTCCACGACGCCATCGGACGACCCCTGGTGGAGAACGGCGAGATCGACCCGACGGTCTTCGTCGACGACAACGGGCAGGCCTACCTGTACTGGGGCAACCCGAACCTGTGGTACGTCCGGCTGAACGCGGACATGGTCTCCTACTCGGGCGGCCCCACCCAGATCCCGCTCACCACGTCGGGTTTCGGCACCCGCACCGGAAACGCGAGCAGGCCGACGCTGTTCGAGGAAGCGCCGTGGGTCTTCAAGCGCAACGGCCTGTACTACAACGTGTTCGCCGCGCGGTGCTGCTCCGAGTTCATCGCGTACTCGACGGCACCGGGACCGACCGGCCCGTGGACCTACCGTGGCACGGTGATGCCGACCCAGGGTTCGAGCTTCACCAACCACGCCGGCATCGTCGACTTCAAGGGCGGCAGCTACTTCTTCTACCACAACGGCGCGTTGCCGGGCGGCGGCGGCTACACCCGGTCGGTCGCCGTGGAGAAGTTCAGCTACGGCTCCGACGGCTCGATCCCGACGATCAACATGACCGGTTCCGGTGCGCCGGCGGCGGACACGCTGAACCCCTTCACCCGCCAGGAGGCCGAGACCATCGCGGCGGAGTCCGGGATCGAGACCGAGGCCGCGAGCGAGGGCGGCCGAGAGGTCGGCTTCATCGAGAACGGGGACTGGACCAAGGTCAGGAGCGTGGCCTTCGGTTCCGGCCCCCGGTCGTTCACCGCGCGGGTGGCCTCGGCGACCAGCGGCGGCACCATCGAGCTGCGGCTCGGCGGCACGAGCGGCACCGTGGTCGGCCGCTGCACCGTGCCCGGCACCGGCGGCTGGCAGACCTGGACCACCGTGTCCTGTTCGGTCAGCGGGGCGACCGGCACACAGGATCTCTACCTCCGGTTCGCCGGTGGCAGCGGCTACCTGTTCAACGTGAACTGGTGGCAGTTCACGGCCTAGCACCCGCGCAACCTGCTGTGTGGGAAGGGAGTACAGCCATGCCCGGAACCCTGCTCCGGCGTGTGCGCACGGCGGCGGCCGCCGTCGTCGTGGCCTTGGGCGGCATCGTCGGTGCGGCACCCGCCCAGGCCGCCACGTCGATCACCATCAACGGCGCGTCCGGCGGTCGTACGTTCGACGGCGTCGGCGCGGTCAGCGGCGGTGGCGGCAACAGCCGTCTGCTGATCGACTATCCGGAGCCGCAGCGCGGCCAGATCCTCGACTACCTGTTCAAACCCGGCTACGGCGCCGCGCTGCAGATCCTCAAGGCGGAGATCGGCGGCGACACCAACTCCACCAGCGGTGCCGAGCCCAGCCACGCCCACTTCCGCGGCGACCTCGACTGCGACCGCGGGTACGAGTGGTGGATCATGGCGCAGGCCAGGGCACGCAACCCCAACATCAAGCTGGTGGGGCTGGCCTGGGGCGCGCCGGGCTGGATCGGCAACGGCACCTTCTTCTCCACCGACCTGGTGAACTACTACCTGTCCTGGCTGGGTTGCGCCCGCCAGCACGGGCTGACGATCGACTACCTCACGCCGGTGCAGAACGAGAAGCAGTGGAACGCCGACTGGACCGTCACGATCCGCGACGCGCTCAACGCCAACGGCTACAGCGCGGTGAAGATCATCTCCGGTGACTCGTGGCCGGGGGACTGGGGACCCGCCGGTCCCATCTCGACGAACACGGCCTACCGCAACGCGACCGACGTGCTCAGTGCCCACTACACGTGCGGCTACCTGAGTGCGCAGACCTCCTGCGCCGTCCCGTCGAACGTGGCGAACTCCGGCAAGACCCTGTGGTCGAGCGAGAACGGCTCGCAGGACTACAACGACGGCGCCAAGCCGCTGGCCCGGGGCATCAACCGGGTCTACATCGACGGCAAGATGACGGCCTACCTCAACTGGGACCTGATCGCCGCCGTCACGCCGAACATCCCATGGCCGACGGTGGGGCTGGTGCTGGCCAACCAGCCGTGGTCGGGCCACTACTCGGTCGGCAAGGACACGTGGGCGCTGGCGCACACCACGCAGTTCACCGCCCCCGGCTGGAAGTACCTCGACGCCGCCACCGGCTACCTCGGCGGGAACCGCGCGAACGGCAGCTACGTGTCGCTGAAGTCGCCCAACAACACCGACTACTCCATGGTCGTCGAGACCGTGGACGCCACCGTGGCGCAGACGCTGAACCTCACCGTCACCGGCGGGCTGTCCACCGGACAGGTGCACGTGTGGGCCACCAACCTGAACTCCACCAACCAGGCGGACTTCTTCGTCCACACCACCGACCTCACCCCGTCCGGCGGCGCCTTCTCCCTGACCGTCCAACCGGGCTACCTGTACACGGTCACCACCACGACCGGGCAGGGCAGGGGCACCGCGACGAGCCCGGCCCAGGGCTCACTGAACCTGCCCTACAGCGACGACTTCGACGGGTACGCGGCCGGCAGGGAGGCCAGGTACCTCATGGACATGGAAGGCGCCTTCGAGACGACCGCCTGCGGCGCCGGCCGGTCGGGCACGTGCGTGCGCCAGGCCTCCCCGCAGCAGGCGATCCCCTGGAAGACGAGGACCGACCCGTACGCGTTGCTCGGCAACGTGGCGTGGAGCAACTACACGGTGTCCGCGGACGTGCTGCTGGAGAAGGCCGGCAACGTCTCGCTGGTCGGCCGGGCCGGCTCGCAGGTGACGACCAACCAGGCCGCGCTCAACGCCTACTACCTGCGGGTCAGCGACACCGGGGCGTGGTCGATCCTGCGCAACAACCTCAGCGCGCAGGTCACCACGCTGCGCAGCGGCACGACCTCCGCGCTGGGCACCAACCGCTGGCACGCGCTGTCCCTCGGCTTCTCCGGCAGCACCATCACCGCCAGCGTCGACGGCACCGTCGTCGGGTCGGTGACCGACACCACGCTGTCCGCCGGCCAGGTCGGGTTCGCCACCAGCCAGGGGGAGACCGCGCAGTTCGACAACCTCGCCGTCGCCGGCTCGGGCGGCGGGACGACCTCGGCGCTGCGCAACGACAACGCCGGCCGGTGTCTGGACGTCCCGAACGCGTCCCAGACCAACGGCACGCAGGTGACGCTCTGGGACTGCAACGGCGGCGGCAACCAGCAGTGGACGGTCAACACCGCCAGGCAGGTACAGGTGTACGGCACCAAGTGCCTCGACGCCGAGGGCGCCGGCACCGCACCCGGGACCAGGGTGATCATCTGGGACTGCACCGGCGGCACCAACCAGCAGTGGAACGTCAACACCGACGGCACGGTCACGGGTGTCCAGTCAGGACTGTGCCTCGGCCCGAACGGCGGCGGCACCGCCAACAGCACACCGGTGACCCTGCAGACCTGTTCCAGCGGCAACAGTCAGAAGTGGACAAGGACATGAGCGTACGTACGATCGCGGCAAGTCTCGGTCATCTCGCGGTGGCCGCCGCCATGACCGCGGCCATGGCGGCGGCGGTGACCGCCACGGCCATGGTCACCACCGCCCCGCCCGCCCGGGCGATCGACAACGGGTTGGCGCGCACCCCGCAGATGGGTTGGAACGACTGGAACGCCTACGGCTGCAACGTCTCCGACTCGCTGGTCAGGTCGACCGCGTCGGCCATGCACAACAACGGCATGCAGGCCGCGGGCTACACCTACGTCAACATCGACGACTGCTGGATGACCCGCAACCGGGACTCGAGCGGCAACCTGGTGCCGGACCCGGCCAAGTTCCCGAACGGGATCAAGGCACTCGCCGACTACGTCCACTCGCTGGGCCTGAAGCTGGGCATCTACGAGGACGCGGGCACGGCGACCTGCGCGGGCTACCCGGGTAGCCTCAACCACGAGCGCCAGGACGCGAACCTCTTCGCCTCCTGGGGGATCGACTACCTCAAGTACGACAACTGCAACAACCAGGGCGTCAACGCCCAGTCCCGCTACACGGCCATGCGTGACGCGCTGGCCGCGACCGGCCGCCCGATCCTCTACAGCCTCTGCAGCTGGGGGCAGGACAACGTGTGGACCTGGGGCGCCGGCGTCGGCAACAGCTGGCGCACCACCGGCGACATCGCGGCGAACTACACCAGCATGCTCAACATCTTCCACGCCAACGTGGGACTCGCGGGCTACGCCGGCCCGGGGGCGTGGAACGACCCCGACATGCTGGAGGTCGGCAACGGCATGTCCGCCACGGAGGACCGGGCCCATTTCAGCCTGTGGGCGCAGATGGCCGCGCCGCTGGTCGCCGGCAACAACATCACGAACGCGAGCTCGACCACCGTGAGCATCCTGACCAACTCCCGGGTGATCGCGGTCGACCAGGACCCGCTCGGCAGGCAGGGCAGGATGGTGTCCTCGTCCGGCGGCCGCGACGTGCTGGCCAAACCCCTCGCCAACGGCGACGTGTCGGTCGTGCTGTTCAACGAGGGCGGCTCCACCGCGACGATCTCCACCACCGCGGCGGCGATCGGCAAGACCGGCGCGAGCAGCTACACCCTGACCGACCTGTGGTCCGGCGCCACGTCGACCACCGCGGGCACGATCAGCGCGTCCGTCCCGGCCCACGGCGTGGTCATGTACCGAGTGGCGGGCGGCACGAGCGGCGGCAACGACCCGGTCACCGGCCCGGTGCACGCGGTCGGCGCCGGGAAGTGCCTCGACGTCCCCAACACCACGGCCGGCACCCAGGCGCGGATCTGGCCGTGCGGCGGGCAGTCCGGCCAGACGTGGACCTACACCACGGGCAACCAGCTCTCCGTCGACGGCGGGACGATGTGCCTCGACGCGTACGACAACCAGACCAGCGCCGGCACACAGGTGATCATCTGGTCGTGCAACGGGCAGGCGAACCAGCAGTGGCTGCGCAACGCCGACGGCACCATCACCGGTGTCCAGTCCGGACTGTGTCTCGACGTCACCGGAGCGTCCACCGCGGACGGCGCGCTCGTGGAGCTGTGGACGTGCAACGGCGGCGGCAACCAGCGTTGGACGCTCGGCTGACGCGCGCCATGACCGCCGACGTTCCCGGGAGCGCGCTCGCGCTGTTCCGCTGACCGACCCGGCCGCCGTCCCGCCACGGCAGGGATCGGGGGCGGCGGCCACCCCTACTGGAGGATCCATCATGCCGGACCTGACGCGAAGGCAAGCGATGAAGCTCGGCGCGGCAGGCGTCGGCGCGGTGTTCGGCCCCTGGACCGCGATCGCCCGCGCCGACTCGACCGCCCCCGCCGACGTGCGCGCCGTGAACGACCTGGCGCTGTGGTACGACGAACCGGCCGGCTCGGACTGGCTGCGCGCGCTGCCCGTCGGCAACGGCCGGCTCGGCGCGATGGTGTTCGGCAACACCGACACCGAACGGTTGCAGCTCAACGAGGACACCGTCTGGGCGGGCGGCCCGCACGACTACAGCAACCCGCGCGGCGCGGCGTCGCTGGCGCAGATCCGCCAGCAGGTGTTCGCGAACCAGTGGTCGCAGGCGCAGAGCCTGATCGACCAGGTGATGCTCGGCAGCCCGGCCGCACAGCTGCCCTACCAGCCGGTCGGCGACCTGCGGCTCACGCTGCCCGGCACCAGCGGGGTGTCCGGGTACCAGCGATGGCTGGACCTCACCACCGCCGCGGCGGTCGTGACCTACGTGGCGAACGGCGTGCGGTACCGGCGCGAGGTGATCGCGAGCGCGCCGGACCAGGTGATCGTCGTGCGGCTGACCGCGGAGACCGCCGGCTCGATCTCGTTCTCGGCCGCGTTCAGCACCCCACAGCGGGCGACGGCGTCGAGTCCGGACGCCACGACGGTCGCGCTGGACGGCGTCTCCGGCGACTCGCGGGGCATCGCGGGGTCGGTCCGGTTCCTCGCGCTGGCCCGGGCCGTGGCGGACGGTGGGAGCGTCACCAGCTCCGGCGGCACGCTGCGGGTGTCGGGTGCCGACTCCGTGACGCTGCTGGTCTCGGTCGGCACCAGCTACGTCGACTACCGGACTGTGAACGGCGACTACCAGGGCATCGCCAGGAACCGCCTGGCCGCCGCCCAGGCGAGGGGCTACCCCGGCCTCGGCGCCCGGCACGTCGCCGACTACCAGGCGCTGTTCGGTCGCGTCACCCTCGACGTCGGCCGGACCTCGGCCGCCGACCAGCCCACCGACGTCCGGATCGCCCAGCACGGCTCGGTCAGCGACCCGCAGTTCTCCGCGCTGCTGTTCCAGTACGGGCGGTACCTGCTGATCTCCTCGTCGCGCCCGGGCACGCAGCCGGCCAACCTGCAGGGCATCTGGAACGACCAGATGTCTCCGCCGTGGGACTCGAAGTACACGATCAACGCCAACCTGCCGATGAACTACTGGCCGGTGGACACGACGAACCTCGCCGAGTGCTTCGAGCCGGTGGCGAAGCTGGTCAACGACCTCACGGTCACCGGCGCCCGCACCGCGCAGGTCCAGTACGGGACCACGGCCGGTTGGGTCACCCACCACAACACCGACGCCTGGCGCGGCTCGTCGGTCGTCGACGGCGCGCTGTGGGGGATGTGGCAGGCGGGCGGCGCGTGGCTGTCGTCGCTGATCTGGGACCACTACCGCTTCACCGGCGACGTCGCGTTCCTGCGTGCGAACTACCCGGCGATGAAGGGCGCGGCGCAGTTCTTCCTCGCCACGCTCGTCACCGAGCCGACCCTGGGACACCTCGTCACCAACCCGTCCAACTCACCGGAGCTACCCCACCACTCCGGCGTGAGCGTGTGCGCCGGGCCGACGATGGACATGCAGATCCTGCGTGACCTGTTCGACGGCTGTGCCGGCGCCAGCGAGGTGCTGGGCGTCGACTCCGGTTTCCGCGACCAGGTGCGGGCCGCCAGGGCACGACTCGCGCCGATGAAGGTCGGCTCGCGCGGGAACATCCAGGAATGGCTGTACGACTGGGTGGAGACCGAGCCGAACCACCGGCACATCTCCCACCTGTACGGCCTGCACCCCAGCAACCAGATCACGAAGCGCGGCACGCCCCAGCTGTACGCGGCCGCGCGCCGGACGCTGGAGCTGCGTGGTGACGCCGGCACCGGCTGGTCACTCGCCTGGAAGATCAACTACTGGGCACGCATGGAGGAGGGCGGCCGGGCACACGACCTGATCCGGTCCCTGGTGACCACGGACCGGTTGGCGCCCAACATGTTCGACCTGCACCCGCCCTTCCAGATCGACGGCAACTTCGGCGCGACGTCCGGTATCGCCGAGATGCTGCTGCACAGCCACAACGGCGAGCTGCACGTGCTGCCGGCGCTGCCGCCGGCCTGGCCCGCCGGCAGCGTCAACGGGCTGCGCGGGCGTGGCGGCTACACGGTGGGCGCCACCTGGACCGGCGGCGGCGCCCGGGAGCTGACCGTCACGGCCGACCGCGCGGGCACCGTCCGCGTGCGCAGCCGCATGTTCACCGGCACCTTCGAACTGCGTGACACGAGCACCGGCTCGGCCGTCACGCCGGCCAGGCCCGAGTCCGACCTCCTCGAGTTCGCCGTCGAGGCCGGACACACCTACCGCGCGACCGGGCAGGGCTCGACCTCGGTGGTGGAGACCGGCGTCCACTACAACCTCGTCGCCCAGCACAGCGGCAAGCGGGCCGACATCAGTGGGGTGTCCACGTCGGCCGGTGCGTTGTTGCACCAGTGGTCGGCGACGGGTGGGTTGAACCAGCAGTTCGACTTCCTGGACTCGGGTGGTGGTTTCTACCGGGTCCGCGCCCGGCACAGCGGCCTGGTCCTCCAGGCGGGCAGCGGGAGTGGCGCGGACATCACGCAGCAGACCGACGGCAATGCCACTACTCAGCAGTGGCGGGTGGTCGACCAGGGCGGTGGTGTGGTGAGCCTCGTGAACCGCCAGAGCGGCCTGGCCATGGACGTCTGGGAGGCGTCGACCACCGACGGCGCACACATCGCCCAGTACACCCTCACCGGCGCCGCCAACCAGCGCTTTCAGCTCCAGCGAGTGCAGTGACAGTGATGAGGAGCCCGACGATGTCCAGATCTCCCGTGTTCCGCCGGTTCGCGCTGCTGGCGGTGGGCCTGCTCCTCGCCGCGCTGTTCCCGGTGGTGTACCTGGTGACGCATGCCGGCCAGGCCGCCGACGCGGCGCTGCCGCCCGACTCGATGTTCCAGAAGGTCCGGCTGCACACCGAGACCGGCAACCCGATGGCGATGGACGTCGCCCCGGACGGGCGCGTCTTCTTCGTCGATCGGCTCGGTGACGTCAAGATCGTGCAACCGAACGGCGCCACCACCACGGCCGCGCACCTGAACGTGTTCACCGCCAACGAGTCCGGCGGCCTCAACATCGTGCTCGACCCCGCCTTCGCGACGAACCAGTGGGTGTACGTGTACTACTCGCCGAGCTCGGCGAACGTCGACCGGCTGGGCCGGTTCACCGTCAACGGCAACACGATCGACCTGTCCTCCGAGAAGGTCGTGCTGGACGTGCCGGTGCAGCGCCAGGAGTGCTGCCACCACGGCGGCGGCCTCGTGTTCGACAAGAGGAACGGCAACCTGTGGCTGTCGACCGGGGACAACACCAACCCGTTCGCCTCGGACGGCTACGCCCCGATCGACGAGCGCTCCGGTCGAGCCAGCTGGGACGCGCAACGCACCGCAGGGAACACGAACAGCCTGTCCGGCAAGGTGTTGCGGATCCACCCGGAGTCGAACGGCACGTACACGATCCCGTCGGGCAACCTGTTCGCGGCCGGCACGGCCAACACCCGGCCCGAGATCTACATGATGGGCTACCGCAACCCGTTCCGGATGAACATCGACCCGAAGACCGGTTACCCGGTCGTGTCCAACTACGGTCCGGACGCGCCGAGCGCCAGTTCGACCCGCGGTCCCCAGAACACCGTGGAGTGGGACGTGCTCAGCAGGCCCGGCAACGCGGGCTGGCCGTACTGCGTCGGTCCCAACTCGGCGTACAACGACTTCAACTTCGCGAACAACACCTCGGGCGGCAAGTTCGACTGCGCCGGCGGTCCGACCAACAACTCGCCGAACAACACCGGCCAGACCAGGCTGCCGCCGGCCATCCCGGCGACGGTCTGGTACCACTACCAGGCCGACCCGTCGAACTTCCCGGCGCTCGCCGGCGGCGCGCCGACCGCGGGGCCGGTCTACCGGTACGACCCGAACCTGAGCTCCAGTCGCAAGTGGCCGGCCGACTTCGACGGTCGCGCGGTGTTCTCCGAGTGGAACACCAGCCAGCTGTACACCTTCCAGCTGAGCTCGGCCGGCACGTCGGTCGGCTCGATCGACCGGCTGCTGTCGTCGATGTCGTTCAACCGCCCGATGGACTTCGATTTCGGCCCGGACGGCGCCCTCTACGTCATCGAGTGGGGGAGCGGGTACGGCGGCGGCAACAGTGACTCCGGCATCGACCGGATCGACTACCTCGGCACCAACCAGGCGAACCCGGTCGCCAGGGTGGCGGCGGACCGCACCAGCGGCCCGGCGCCGCTGACGGTGAGCTTCTCCAGCGCGGGCTCCACCGACCCGGGCGGCTCGTCGCTGACCTACTCGTGGAACTTCGGCGACGGCACCACGTCCACGGCCGCCAACCCCGGCCACACCTACTCGTCCGCGGGCAACTACACCGCCGTGCTGACCGTCCGGAACTCCGCCGGCGCGACCGGGTCCGCGAGCCTGGGCATCACGGCCGGCAACACCGCGCCGACGGTGACAGTCACGGCACCACCGAACGGCGGCGTGTTCGAGTGGGGTGACGTCGTGAGCTTCACGGTCTCGGTCACCGACCCGGAGGACGGCATGGTCGACTGTTCGAAGGTGACCATCCAGGCCTACCTCGGCCACGACGCCCACGGGCACCCGCTCGACCAGTCCCAGGGCTGCTCGGCGCAGGTGCAGACCACGCTGGCGT
>NZ_DASQCC010000028.1:0-5246 GCF_035634895.1 Actinophytocola sp.
GACGGCCAACAGATCGAGGGCACGTTCCGAGCCTCCACGTGACGTGGTCGAGCACCGCGGTTCCTGATGGGGGCCAGCGGCTTCGACCGCGCCACCATCCAGCACCTGTGCGCCATGCTCGACCCCAGGTGACCTCGCCTCTCCGGCACCGGCCGGGGCCCCCGACGGGATATGGACTGCGGCCGCGGGGTGCAACGATCTCGACCTGACGCGCTCAGTGATGCGCCGAGGACGAGAGCGAGGGCGGCGGGGGGCCGTACGCGGTGAGGAACCTGTCCCGGAAGGCATCCATCGGCCAGACCGGTGCGCCGGCGCCCGGCCGCAGCCCCTCCTGCCAGCCCCAGTCCGCCGCCCGATCCATGACCGCCGGGTCGGCGGCGATGATGCTCACCGGCACGTCGTGGCTCACCCCTTCACCGGAGACGATGCTCGCCGGTTGGTGGTCGCCAAGGACCACGAGCACCAGATCCTGGTCGCGGAGCTGCTGCACGAACGAGGTCACCGCGTCGAGTGAGTACGCGATGGACTCGGCGTAGGCGGCCTTCACCAGGTCGGGGTTCCGCCACACCTCCCGCGGCGACTCGCCCTCGGACGGCATCGGGTCGAAGACCGAGCCGTCACCGACCCGGCTCCAGTCGACGAGCCGGGGCAGCGGCGCCCAGGGGGTGTGGCTGGAGACCAGGTCGATCTCGGCCATGACAGGGGGCCGGTTCGGCTGCTCGAGCTCCAGGCGTTGGAGGGCGGCCAGGGTGTATTGGTCCGGCATCGAGGCGTAGCTGAACCGCGGCCCGGCATATCCCACGTTCCGGCGGTCGTAGACCCGGTCGTTGTGGTAGTACGTCGCCGCCACCGACCAGCCCTCCTCGTTGGCTGGTGCGTCGGCGACGGTTCTCCAGCCCGCACGACCGAACGCATCGGTGAGGGTGAGTCGGTCGAGGGTGACGAGGTGGTCGTACCGCGGCTGGTTGTCCACCCACAGACCAGACTGCAGGGTGATGTGAGCCAGCCAGCTGAGGCCCCCAAATGTCGGCGAGGTGAGAAAGCCGCTCCGCGAAGAGAACCCGGCCTTTTGCAGCCGCCGCTCCCCGGCATCGAGCGCAGACTCGACCGCAGGGAGCTCGAGCGCCGTGCGTCCGTAGCTCTCGACGAAGACCAGGAGAACGTCCTTGCCCCGCAGGCCGGTCAGGAGGTTAGTGTCGGGCGTGTTGCGGAAGGGATCCTGCTCGAGCGCCCGCACGAACTCCCGCTGGTCGCGGAGGTCGTCGCGGACCTGCGTGGCGTGGGTGTAGGCGAGCCGGGCCGACGCGGTGGAGGCCATTGGTCCTGCCGGCCTCAGCTGGGCGCCGGACAACGTGGTGACCATCGCGATCGCGGTCAGAAGGGCGAGCAATCGGATCGACGGCCGCCGGTGTGTCGCCACGAGCCGGGTCAGGCGCACCGCGGACAGCGGCAGCAAGGCGATCAGCGCGACGATGAGAAGCCCAGCTCCGATCTGGACGACGAGGGCGCCCGCGCGGCCGATCGAGTCGCCGAGCAGCCCGACCGCGGAGCCGGCGTACGCCATGTCGTAGACGGGGTGGAACGGGCGGTCGAAGGCGAAGTGGAAACCCATGTCGAGCAGCCGCAGAATCGTCAGCGCGCCGAGTCCGAGTCCGCCGAAGAGGGCGAGGATCCGTGCGACCCTAGGCGGCAGCACCAGCACGAGGACGACGAAGAACAGGCCCTCGACGGGAATCCGGAGGAACGCGCTCGGCGCCAGGTCGTCGACCCGGTCCGGCGCGAGGAGCGCGGCCCAGACCAGGAGCAGGGCCAGGGCCGAGGTTACGGTGGTGCGAGCGCCAGGTGGGCTTCCGGCGAGGACCCAGAGCCCCCAGACACTACGGCCGAACGACTCGACCAGCAGGCCCAGCGCGACAAGGAGCATCGCGGTGGTCACGGCATCGGGCAGGATGTCGGCTGCGGCAACGGTCAGCACGACGCCCACGATCGCGGAGACCACCCTGGCCCACTGCCGGGGCGGCAGCGGACCGCGCAGCCACGGCAGCACCCAGCCGGCGGCCACGAACGCATACCGGGCCAGACCCATCGCGAGCACCCACCAGCCCGACTCACGTGCGACGTACACGCTCAGGACCATGATCAGGAACGCGTCGACCTCCATGTCGAAGCGCGCCCCGAAGGCCGAGGTGGTGTCGGTACACCGAGCGACCCGGCCGTCGACACCGTCGAGCACCAGCGCCACCGTCGAGAGCGTCACGAGGATCGCCGCAGGCGCCTGGCCCCCGAACGAGTCCACCGTGAGCGCCGCGGCCCCACAGGCGAGGACTGCGCGAGCCAGTGTCACGCTGTCCGCCGGCCCCAGTCCGACCCGGCTGTGACGCGTCAGCGCACGCGTGAGCAGGGCGGCAAGGCCGGCTCCGCAGGCGACACCCGCCAACCAGCCGGCCGCGTCGAGGCCGGTGGTCGCCGCGAGGACACCGAGGAGCGCGAGCAGGTAGACGAAGCCGGTGAGCGGGCCGTTCGGCGCCCAACTGCGCACTTGACCAACCCGACGCACCGTGCCTCCGTATCTCAGGGGTACGAACAGTCATACGGTAACGGCGACGCTTCGATTCATCTGGGCGGGAAGAGGAGGGTGCGGGTGCCTACGGAAGCGCGCGCATTCTGGATCGCCGAACCTGGCCGGGGCGAGATTCGCACGGTCGCGCTGCCGGATCCTGGTCCCGGCGAGGTGCTGGTACGGACGCTGCGGTCCGGGGTGAGCCGCGGCACCGAGGGACTGGTGTTCCGTGGCGGAGTCCCGCAGAGCCAGTACGACGTGATGCGGGCACCGTTCCAGGAGGGCGACTTCCCCGGCCCGGTAAAGTACGGCTACCTCAACGTCGGCGTCGTCGACCACGGTCCCGACGAGCTCCGGGGGCGCACCGTCTTCTGTCTGTTCCCCCACCAGACGGCGTACGTCGTGCCGGCCGACGCCGTGGCAGTGGTTCCCGACGACGTCCCGCCGGAGCGTGCCGTCCTCGCCGGCACGGTGGAGACCGCGGTCAACGCCCTGTGGGACGCCGGGCCGCTGGTCGGCGACCGGATCACGGTCGTCGGCGCCGGCATGGTCGGGTGCTGCGTCGCCCGGCTGGTCGGTGACGTGCCGGGAACGCAGGTGACGCTCGTCGACGTGGACGACACGCGTGCGCACACCGCGGCCTGCCTCGGCGTCGACTTCGCACTGCCCCAGGACGCCGTCGGCGGTCAGGACCTAGTGTTCCACGCCAGCGCGACGTCAGCCGGGCTGCAGCTCTCCCTGGACCTGCTCGCCGCGGACGGCATGGTCAGCGACCTCAGCTGGTACGGCGACCAGCCGGTCCAGCTGTTCCTCGGTGGCGCCTTCCACTCCGGACGCCTGGGCATCCGGGCCAGCCAGGTCGGCGAAGTCGCGGTGGCCCGGCGCGGACGGCGTACCCCGGCCGAGCGGCGCGCGCTCGCGCTGGACCTGCTTCGGGACGCGGCCTTCGACGCGCTGCTCACCGGCGCATCCACATTCGACGAGCTGCCCGACGTGATGGCTCGACTGTCCGACGGCCGGCTCCGCGCGCTCTGCCACACGCTGACCTACGACGAAGGGTAGGACCGATGTTCAGTGTCACTGTCCGCGACCACGTGATGATCGCGCACAGCCTCCGCGGCGAAGTGTTCGGTCCCGCTCAGCGCCTGCACGGAGCGACGTACGTCGTGGATGCGACCTTCTCCCGGGTCGAGCTCGACTCCGACGACATCGTGGTGGATATCGGCGGGGCCACCGAGGTACTGCGTGGCGTCCTGGCGGACCTCAACTACCGCAACCTAGACGAGGTGCCGGAGCTCGCTGGGCGCAACACAACCACCGAGGTCCTCGCGAGGCTGGTCGCGGACCGGATCGCCGACCGTGTCGAGGGCGGCGAGCTCGGGGACTCCGCGAGTGGGCTGGCGCGGATCGCGGTGACCCTGCGCGAGTCGCACATCGCGTGGGCGAGCTACGAACGGTCGCTGTGAAAAATGTCGTTGTGAACGAGGTGCACGTCGTGGTCCCTGACGGGATCGACGACCCGCGGCGGCCGAGCGGCGGCAACGTGTACGACCGTCGGGCCTGTCGCGGGCTTGCCGCGCTTGGCTGGTCGGTCCACGAGCACAACGTGTCCGGCCGGTGGCCCCGGCCCGACGCGTCCGGGCGCGCGGCGGTTGCTGCGGCGCTGGCCCGGGTGCCTTCTGGCTCACTGGTTCTCGTCGACGGCCTGGTCGCGTCGGTGGCGCCGGAGGTGCTGGAGCCGCAAGCCGGCCGGCTGCGCCTCGTCGTACTCCTGCACATGCCGCGGGACGAGCCGCGCGAGGTCGCGGCGCTGTCGGCGGCGTCTGCGATCGTGGCCACGAGCGAATGGACCCGGCGGTGGCTGAGCGACCACTACGCGCTGCCCGCGCATCCCGTGTACGTTGTGCCGCCCGGCGTCGACGCAGCCGAAGTGGCGGCCGGTACCCCGTCTGGCGGGCGGCTGCTCTGCGTCGGAGGCGTCACCCCGCTCAAAGGCCAAGACCTCCTGCTCGACGCACTGGCCACGGTCGACGACCCCGCCTGGCAATGCGCCTGCGTCGGCGCACTGGACCTCGACCCGGAGTTCGTCGCACACCTGCGACGGCTGGCCGAGGACAAGGGGCTCGGCGATCGGGTGCGCTTCACCGGCCCCCTCACGGGGGACGAGCTCAACCGCGCGTACGCAGAGGCGGACGTCCTGGTGCTGGCCTCGCGCGCGGAGACTTACGGCATGGTCGTCACCGAGGCACTTGCCCGCGGGCTTCCGGTCATCGCCGGGCAGGTCGGTGGCGTACCTGAGGCACTCGGCCACGCTGCCGACGGCAGCCGGCCCGGCCTGCTGATCCCGCCCGGCGACCCACAGACTCTCGGGCAGACGTTGTGTCGCTGGCTCGGTGACCCCCGGGGGCGCGAGCGGCTCCGCGCGGCGGCCCGGTCCCGGCGGCAGAGGCTCTCGGACTGGGCGCAGACCTCGCGTGAGCTGTCCGCCGTGCTATCCGAAGTCGCCGGATGACCAGATGAACCAGCAGCAGGTGACCCCCGTATGACTATCGCGGGATACACGCAGGTGATGGGAGGCACCGCCGTCAGCCGAAGCATCTGGACCTGGGCGCGCCTGGTGGGTGGCGCCGCGATCCTCGCCGTCCTGGTCTGGCGGGTGGGCGCCAGCCCATTCGTGGACGGGCTC
>NZ_DASQCC010000029.1:0-10479 GCF_035634895.1 Actinophytocola sp.
ATGCGGTGATCAAGTCGGTGGATCCGGGTTTCTGCTGGCAAGGCGCCGGTTCGTCCTCGTACTGGGTCGTACTTGGGCGAACCGGCAACGCCGCCAGCAGGAAGCTGGGCCGCCGAATTAGTTGCCTGATTTCCGGCGCGGGACACTAGGGTGCCGTCGTCGCGCACCGGGAACGCCGCCACCGTCCGGTGTCCGAGGCTGGTCACGTACACCGCGTCGCCGTGCGGTGAGGCGGCGATGCCGAACGGGTCCTCGTCCGTGCGGACCGCCCGGCCCAGCGGCGTCAGCTCACCACGCGGCCCGGCCCGGTACGTCGAGACCTGGTGCACCCCGCTGTTCACCACATGCGCGACACCGCCGGTGAACACGATGCCGCGCGGCCCGTCCGGCGTCTCGGTCGAGGCCACCGGCTCCAGCACACCGCCGGCCTCGATCGCGAACACGGAGATGGTGCCGGAGTTCCCGTTGGTGACATACAGCGTGTCTCGACTCATCCGATCCCCCAGTGGTCGCCGAGACGTCCACGTTACGCTCAGATGTTCGAATCCACTAGCCGGCCTTCGGGGCCGCCTGCTGGATGACCTCGAACGTCCACGCCTGCGAGTCCGCGGCCGCCGGCCGGCCCCCGGCGCGGTGGGCGTTCTCCATCGAGGACCTCATCCACGTCTCGAAGTCCTCCTCGCTGCGCCAGCGGGTGTAGACGAGGTACTGGTCGGTGCCCTCGATCGGGCGGAGCAGTTCGAACCACTCGAAGCCGTCGGAGCTCTCCACCATGCCGGCGCGGGACGCGAACCGCTGTTCGAGCGTCTCCCGCATTTCCGCCGGGACCGTCAGCGCGTTGATCTTCACGATGCTCATGCCCCAATCTTGGCAGCGGAGCCCCGGCCTGACCGGAGATGGCCGGAGCGCGTCGCCCGGCCGCCGCAGAATCCGATTGACTCCTCGGTGGGACGCTCAGCGGGTGGACCGGGTCGACGGGGCGGCGCTGCCCGGACTCGGCGGTTTCGTCCGGAGCGTCCGTACCCCGGCCCAAACCGGTCGCGGTGTCCCGGGCCGGTCGGACAGCATGGCCGCCATGGACTTCGTCCCGGGGCTGGAGCTGTCGCGCCGCTTCTACGAGGAAGCGGTACGGCCGGTCATCACGGCGCGTTTCGGGGATCTGCCGCACACCGCCGCCCGGATCGGCGCGGGCTCGGAGGTGCTCGGGTTCGACACCGCGCGCTCCGCCGACCACGAATGGGGGCCGCGCCTGCAACTGTTCCTGCGCCCGCACGACGTCGACCTGGGGCTCGCCGGTGTGCTCCGGGACGAGCTGCCGAAGACGTTCCACGGCTACCCGACGAACTTCGCGTCGACCGGCGACGAGCACGTGCGTGTCATGGCGCTCACCGACGGCCCGGTGTTCCACCGGGTGGACGTGACCAGCCTCGACGCGTGGTTCGCCGCCCACCTCGGGTTCGACCCGCGCGGCGAGGTCACCGCCGTCGACTGGCTGTCCACGCCGACGCAGACCCTGGCCGAGGCGACAGCGGGTGCGGTCTTCCACGACGGGCTGGGTGAGCTGGCGCCCGCCCGTGCGCGGCTGACCTGGTACCCGGACGAGGTGTGGCGGTATGTCCTCGCCTGTCAGTGGCGGCGCCTGTCGCAGGAGGAGGGGTTCGTCGGGCGCTGCGGTGAGGTGGGGGACGAGCTGGGCTCGGCGGTCGTCGCGGCCCGTCAGGTCCGTGACCTGATGCGGCTGAGCCTGCTCATGCACCGGCGCTACCCGCCGTACGGCAAGTGGCTCGGCAGCGCGTTCGCACGGCTCGGGTGTGTGACCGCGCCGGCGCTGACCGCCGCGCTCGCGGCCACCGCCTGGCATGACCGGGAACGCCACCTCGCGACCGCGTACTCGGCCGTCGCCCGGCTGCACAACGAGCTCGGGCTGACCGAGCCGCTCGACACCGGCACCAGGCCGTTCCACGACCGGCCCTACCAGGTCCTGCACGCGGAACGCTTCGCGGAGGCGCTCGCGGCGGGCCTGACCGACCTCCGTGCGCTGCCGTTCACCGGGGCCGTCGACCAGTTCGCCGACAGCACCGACCTGCTCCGCGACCGCACCCGGACGCGCGACATCACCGCGGCGCTCACGGCGGCGCTCACGGGTCGGCGTCCGCGGCCGGCGGCGCGGCGGTAGGCGACCGGGAGCCGCCCGGTCACGCACCGGGCCGCATTCACCCCGGATATTTGCCGGATCGGGCGTGGCTTGCCTGGCCGAGTGATTCCGTGTGCACCTGCCTGGGTGACAGAATGGATGCTTCCTGTTTCGAAGGGTGACCATGGGCGGGCAGTCCGGGGACACGGACAAGGCGGCGGCGGGCGGGCTGCTCGTCGGCGGCTCGGCGCTGACCGTCCTCGTCATCGGTCTGCTGATGGGACTCGCCCCGCTCGTGCTCGTGCCGGCCGTCGCCGCCTCGGCCGCCGCCGGGGGGTTCGTCGCGTTCATGGCGTCGGCCGGTCAGCGGCGGGACATGCGCCGGTGGCAGGAGGCCACCGTGGCCGTCTCCGCCTGGACCACGCGCAACGCAGGCCAGAGCGCGACGAACCCCGCGGCGTTCACCGGCGAGTGGACGCTGCCCGCCAGTCCGCGGTTCGCCGGCGCGATCCTCGCCGTCGGTCGCTCGGCGGGGTACGAGGTCGGCGTCTCGTGCTACACCCAGCCCGACGGCGAGGGGGTCGGCCGGCACACCACGATCTTCGTCCGGCTGCGGCACGAGCATCTACCGGTGCGGGCGAGGTGGCGGTTCCGCAGGCGGTTCGCCGAGCCGGTCGCCAGAAGGCTGGCCGAACTCGCGATCTGCGTGGAACTGGTCGAGGTCGAGGACCGGGAGCTACGCATCTTCTACAGTGGCTGGCCCGAGGCGCTCGACCTCGAGGCCTGCGTCGACGGCGCCGTCGAGGTCGCGCGTGCGCTCGACAAGCGTGACTCCGAGTAATCGCCGTTTCGGTGGACCGCTCTGGGCCAAACGGCTCATCCGAGTGAAATTTGAACCTTTTAGTAGCAACTTCGCACCCGGCGGCTCGTTGGTTCGTGCATCGAGTATTAGGTTTGCACGTGCAGATGCACGTTCTGGGGAGGTGTCAATGCACCACGTCGTGGCCGGCGCTGGCGACGTTGCCAGTGTGAGTGACGCGGAGCTGACCGCTGCCGTGCGACGCGGTGACGTCGCGGCGTTCGGCGTGCTCTACAGACGTCACCTGACCGCGGCCACCCGTGCGGCGGCCGCCCTCACGGCGACGGCGGCCGAGCGTGAGGACCTGGTCGCGGAGGCGTTCGTGCGCCTGCTGCGCGTGCTGCGGGCCGGCGGAGGTCCGGACGACGAGTTCCGCGCGTACCTCCTGACCACGATGCGCAACGTCATGATCAGCTGGCGGCGCCGCGACGGCGCCGTGTCCCCGGTGGCCGAGGTGCCGGAGGTCGGTCCGACCACGAGCCCGGAGGCCGTGGTGGGCAGCCGGCTGCACGCGGCGCTGGCGGCCGAGGCGTTCGCGAGCCTGCCCGAACGGTGGCGACTGGTGCTGTGGCGCACCGAGATCGAGGAGGAGACCCCGGCCGCGGTCGCGAAGTCGCTCGGCATGACCGCGAACGGTGTCGCCGCGCTGGCCTACCGGGCCCGCGAGGGACTGCGCCAGGCCTACCTGGACCAGCACGTCCCGGCCGAGGCACGCGAAAGCTGCCGGGGGATGGTGTGCGACCTGGCGGGGTGGGTCCGCGGCCGGTTCACCGACCAGAAGATGCGGCGCATCAGCGCACACGTCGTGGGCTGCCCCGAGTGCCACGGCATCGCCGCGAGCCTGCGGCAGCTCAACGAGGAGCTGCCCGGCATCTCACGATGAGAACCCCATGCCGCGCCGCCCGGTGTCGTTGAGGTCGGCTTCGGTGAACCGGCCGGCCCAGTCGCGCTCGTAGTGCTCGGCGGGGAAGTCGCTCGGGCTCGAGCCGGTCAGGAACGCATCGCGCACGTGCTCGGCGTACCGCTCGTTGCGTGGGCACCACGGCGCCGCCGGGATGTACATGACGTTGCCCCAACCGCGCTGGCCGGTGACCGAGGCGACGCCGTGGATCATGTCGCAGTGCCACCAGACGGAGTCGCCGGCCCGGACGTCCGGGATCGCGGTCCGCGCCCCCACGAGCACGGGATGCCACTTCTCGCTGGCGGGGAACACCTGGTTGACGGTCACACCGCACATGTCGTCGTCGGGCACGTCGCGCAGCAGGGGCCGCAACATCAGGTAGGCCATGGCCTCCGGGATGGGGACGGTGTGCAGGACGCCCTGTGTGTTCGCCATGTCGGAGAGCGCCGTCCAGCCCTGGAACGTGCGGAACGCCGAGCACATGGTGGAGCCCGGGAACTGCGGACCGGTGGTGCGGTGGGCGGCGTCCCACGGGTCGTAGGACTCGACGTCGCCGTCGAAGAGGTGCCGGAAGGCGGACTGGTACTCGCGGGTCATCCAGAGGTCGAGGGTGCCGGGGTCGAGGTGGGTGCCGAGCCCGCCGGAGTCGGTGCCGGGCGGGCGTCGGCGGATGCGGTCGGGGTAGAGCGCGTCGCGGGTGGGGTCGAACCACTCCACGCCGTCGGACTCGTGACGCCACAAGGAGTTCAGGAACGTCTGGACGCGGGCCATCCGCGCGCTCTGGCGGGCCTGCATCTGGGCGTGCGACCAGTAGACGGGGTAGATCTCCGGCTTCGAGTCGACGGTGCCGAAGAAGTCGTCGCCCGGCCCGCGGTAGTTCTCGAAGAAGTGGTTGCGCTCGACGTAGTCCAGGATGCCCGCGTCCCAGCCGAGGGCCTGGGACCGCTCGAAGTGGCCGCGCACCACGAGGCAGCCACGGCGCCTGAGCTTGTCGAGCGCGGCGGGCGTGACCGTGCCCCGCTCGATGTCCGCGTAGTCGATGACCGGCCAGACGCTCTCCCCGGCGGCCAGGTCGGCGTCGATCTCGGCCACCCGAGCGGCGATCCGCCGCTCCACCACGGCGAACACCTCGTCGATCCGCCGTCCGGACGCCTCGACGCGCGCACGCAACGCGGCCTTGACGGTGCGGATCGCCGCCGGCAGGTCGGTCGGCGTGGTCTCCCAGTGGGGCAGGGTCGCGGTCATGTCAGCCACCTTTGGTGAGGACTCCTAACTAGAAAACGACGGTAACCCGTGACCACGCGTCCAGGCAAGACTCCTTACTAGAATGCGCGGCATGGACACGGCCAAGCCGAGCCTGGAGCTGTTGCGGTCGATGACCGACGAGCACGTGCTGCGCACCCTGATGCGCGGCGAACGTGCGACCCGCGCGGAGATCTCGGCCGCGACGGGGATCTCGAAACCCACCATCTCCGACAGCGTGCGCCGCCTGACCGCGGCCGGCCTGCTCGTGGACACGGGTGAGCGCACGACCGGCCGCGGCCGGGTGGGCTCGTACTACTCGCTCGCCGACGTCGGCGTGGCGTTGGCCGTCGCGATCGCGCCGTCGGGGGTGACCGGGGAGGCGGTCGACGCGTTCGGATCGGTGGTCGCCCGGGCGGCCGTCCCGCTGGACCGGTCCGCCGGCGAGGCCAGGACCGCACGGGCCCTCACCAGGGTCGTGCGGAAGGTTGCCGGCGCCGGGGTGCCGAGGGTCGCGGTGGTGAGCGCCGCGGACCCGGTCGACCGCTGGACCGGCGTCCTCGTGCGGCTGCCGGACTCGCCCTTCCTGGTGGGGGAGCTGGATCCGGTCGCGGTGCTGCGGCCGCTGGTCCGCGGTCCGGTGCTGGTGGACAATGACGTCAACTGGTCCGCGCGGGCGGAGCGGGCGTCCGGGCGCGCCACGGACGCCGGCGACTTCGTCTACCTCCACCTCGGCGACGGTCTCGGCTGCGCGGTGGTCAGCGACGGTGAGGTCCGGCGCGGGCACCAGGGACTCGCCGGCGAGATCGCCCATGTCTGCACCGCCGGCCCGGACGGCGTGGCCATGCCGCTCATCGAGGTGTTCGGCTCCCTCGGGCTGCGGCACCCGTCGTCCACCGCCATCGACGCCGGCGCCGTCCGCGCCGCCACGCCGGCGACCCGGGCCGTGCTGGCCGGGGCGGTGAGCGGTGCGCTGCTCGCCGCCGTGTGCCTCGCCGACCCCGAGCTCGCGGTGATCGGCGGCGAGTGGGGGCCGGGGCTGGTGGACGACATCGACGAGCACCTCGCCGCCGCGCCACGTCGGGTGCCGGTGGTCGCGGCGCAGGTCACGGACCCGGCGCTCACGGGCGCCCGCGACCACGCCGTCGAGTCGCTGCGCACGGCGGTCATCGAGAGCTTGCGTCACTGACCGGGAGTTCGAGGCCGCCCGACAACTTTCCGCGGGGCTGCGGCGTGTAACAGAGGTCAACCCCACTCGGAAGTCGGGAGCGCAGCTTGCGTAGACCTCGCTTCGCCCTGCTCGCCACGGCGGCGGTGCTGGCCCTCCCGCCGGTGCCCGGCGCCGTCGCCGCGCCCGGCGCCGTGCCGGCGGCCCCGCGCGGCGGACCCGCCGGCACGGTCACGCTGGTCACCGGCGACCGGGTCACGGTCCGCGGTGACCGGGTCGTCTCGGTGGCCATGGCCCCGAGCCGGCGGGCCGTGCGGTACTGGCGGAACACCCGCGACGGCCACGACTACGTCATCCCCATGGACGCCGCCAGGGCACTCGCCGAGGACCGCGTCGACGAGCGGCTCTTCGACGTCACCGGGCTCGTCCGGCAGGGCTACGACGACCGGCACACCTCGTCGGTGCCGGTGATCGTCGAAGCGCCCCGCGGCGCGCGCCCGGCCGTGCCGGCGGCGGCGACGGTCACCAGGAACCTCGGCCAGGTCGGCATGCTCGGCCTCGCCGTGCCGAAGGCGACGGCCGCGGACTTCTACGGCCACGCCGCCGGCACCAGGATCTGGCTCGACGCGAAGGTCCAGGCCACCCTCGACCAGAGTGTCCCGATGACCGGCGCGCCCCAGGCGTGGCAGGCCGGCTACCGGGCCGACGGCGTCAAGGTCGCCGTGCTCGACACCGGCATCGACGCCACCCACCCCGACCTCGCCGGCAGGGTCGACGCCGCCGAGAACTTCTCCCGCGACGCCGACACGGTCGACCACAACGGGCACGGCACCCACGTCGCCTCCACGATCGCCGGCAGCGGCGCCGCGTCGGGCGGCCGCTACCGGGGCATGGCTCCCGGCGCGCGGCTGCTGATCGGCAAGGTGCTGGACGAGCACGGCTCGGGCAGCGAGTCGGGCATCATCGCGGGCATGCAGTGGGCGGCCGACAACGGCGCCCGCGTCGTCAACATGAGCCTCGGCGGCCACCTCGGCGACGGCACCGACCCGATGGCCACCGCACTCGACGCGATCAGCGAGTCCTCCGGCGCGTTGTTCGTCGTGGCCGCCGGCAACTTCGGCGCGGACGCGACGGTGACCACGCCCGCCGTCGCCGACCGGGCCCTCGCGGTGGCGAGCGTGACCAAGTCCGGCGAGCTGAGCAGCTTCTCCAGCCGGGGCCCGCGGATGGGAGACAACGGGATGAAGCCGGAGATCGCCGGTCCCGGCTCGGACATCGTGGCCGCGAGGGCCGCCGGCACGCTCGCCGCCTCGTCCGTCGGCGACCACTACGCGAAGCTCTCCGGCACCTCGATGGCCAGCCCCCATGTGGCCGGCGCGGCGGCGATCGTGGCCGGGCAGCATCCGGACTGGCGGGGCGACCAGCTCAAGGCCGCGCTCGTCGGCAGCGCCAGGCCCATCGACGGTGTGAACCCGTTCGGCCAGGGTGCCGGCCTCGTGGACGTCGCCCGCGCGGTCAGGCAGCAGGCGCGGGTGGAGCCGGCGGCGATCACGCTCGCCACGGGCGAGGCGACCGAGACCGGCGTGGTCTACCGCAACGACGGCGACCGGCCGGTGACGCTGTCCGTGGCCGCGGACCTGCGCCACCGCGACGGTTCGGCCGCGCCCGCCGGGCTGTTCGCGTTGAGCGCCAGGAGGTTGACGGTCCCGGCCAAGGGCAGTGCCGGGCTGTCGCTGAAGGTCACGCCGGGGAAGGGGCAGGCAGGCCAGTTCGTCGGCACCGTCACCGCACGCGGCGGTGCCGTCCGGCTGACCACGCCCGTGTCCGTCACGCTCGCCGGCGAGACGCACACCTTCACGGTCCGGGTGTTCGACCGGCAGGGCAACCCCGGCGTCGCGAACGTGCTCGTGCAGAACGAGACCACCGGCGAGGTCCACACGTCCATCGTGGCGGACGGCGTGTTCGCGCCGGAGGTCCCGGCCGGGCGGTACCGCGTCGTCGGCCAGGTGCTGGACGGCGGCTGGCGGATGGACGCGGTCACCACCTTCGCCGTGCCCGCCACGGACGTCGGAAGGGACACCGAGATAACGGTGTCGACCGCGAACGCCAAGCCGGTCACGGTGTCGGTGGACGACCCGACCGCGCGGCCGGACCTCTTCGCCGGCGGCACCGGCGTGGTGTCCACCGTGGCCGGAGAGGACGGGCTCGGCGGGGGCGCCGTGCTGCTCGGCGGCGGCCCGACGGTGCCCCTGTACGCGGTGGGCAGCCCGGAGATCCCCGGTGTCGCGTTCGGGCACGTCAGCCAGTGGCAGCGGCCGTGGACGGCGGTGACGGTGCTCGGCACGCACGGCTACGAGCTCCGCGACGCACTCGAGCAGTCCACGGCCGGTTGGGTCGGCAGCGTCACCGGGCCGCTCGTCGACGTCGGCGCCGGCGCCGGTGACCCCGGTGACCTGCACGGGAAGGTGCCGCTGCTGGCGACCGTGGGCCCGCCGGGACAGGACGAGCTGAACCGGCGGATCCGGCTGCTGAAGGAGCACGGCGCACAGGTCGTCCTGTCGCTCAACTACATCGAGGACCTGAGCGTCCTGCCGGTCGTGCAGGTGTACGACCGGCGCGAGGTCGACCGGCTGCGGGCGAGTCTCGCGCAGGGGACGGTCGAGGTGCGGGTGGACGGCAGGCGGGACAGCCCGTACGCGTACTTCAACGGCGCCGTCGTCCGCGGGCACGTGCCGGACGGCTACGCGTTCCGCTTCGAGAGGTCGAGGATGGGGCGGGTGGACGGCACGTTCGCGTCGTCGCGGCCGGCCGACGAGCTCCGGCGGGTCAGCGTGAGCGCGGAGTCGGACCTCCTCGCCGCCGGCTTCGACGTGCCGACGCGGTGGCCGCAGACGCGGACCGACTACCTCTCGCCCGGGTTCACCTGGCAGAGCTTCACCGCGGTCGGGTACGACCCGGTGACGTTCGACCAGACCGGCTACGAGATCACGTCGCCGGTCCGGACGAAGGCCGGCGAGCGGCACGCGATGTGCCTGTACTGCGCACCGTTCGGCCCCGAGCTCGCCCGGCCGCGGCCGGACGAGCAGACCGGGAAGCCCCTGCCGTGGGCATACCGGCAGGGCGACAAGCTGACGTTCGAGGTGCCGATGTTCGGCAGCGCGGACCCGTCGACGTTCACCATGGTGGACGGCACGAACGTCGGCACGACCGTGCTCTCCCGTGACGGCAGGGAGATCGGCCGCAACGACGTCCCGGGCCGCGGTGTGTTCGACGTCCCGGCCGGCCCGGGCCGGTACACGCTGAGCAGCGAGGCGGCCAACACCGACCCGGGGTGGCCGCTGGCCGTGCGCACGAGTGCGGAGTGGACGTTCCAGGCGGCGGTGTCGCGCGAGCGGAAGGCGTTGCCGCTGCTCGACATCCGGTGGCACCTGCCGCTCGACGGCCACAACTCGGCCCCGGCCGCGGGGGTGACCGGCTTCGTGTCGGCCGTCCACCAGGAGGGCGCGACGCCCCGGCCGCCGGTCCGGCGGCTGTTGGTGGAGTACTCGTTCGACGACGGCGCGACCTGGCAACCGGCCCCGGTGGCCAGGGACGGTGACCGGTGGCGGGTGAACCTGCCGGGCGGCACCGGCTTCGCCAGCCTCCGCGCGACCGCGGCCGACGCGTCGGGCAACGCGGTGACGGAGACGGTGATCCGCGCGTACCGGGTGCGGTAGTGCCAGCGCCACGCGAGTAGCCGGACGGTCGCGTGGCGTGAGCGCATCCGGTCCTGAATTGGTTTGAACCACTCTCGTTATCTGTTCGTGTCCATTGCTGACAGCAGGTAGGACCGGAGGAGTGGTGTATGTCCCTGTTCGGAAGCGGCGGCCGGCATGGCAGGCGCAGGACAATCGGGCTCGCGGCGGTGCTCGGGCTCGCCGGGGTGGCCGTCGCGGTGGTCGCGTTCGGTGGGGGTAACGACGAGGCCTCGGCCGCGGAGTCCTGCCAGGGGCTGGACACCGCGTTGCAGAACAACCTCAACTTCATCGCCGGGCAGCAGGCCAGTCCGGACGCCCAGTCGGCGGCGCGGATCGCCAACCGGGAAGCCGTCGTCGACCAGCTTCAGCAGCGGCGGCAGGTTGCCGGGTGTACGGGCGAGGTCCGCGCGCAGCCGATCAACGCCGGCGGGTCCGGTG
>NZ_DASQCC010000030.1:0-7547 GCF_035634895.1 Actinophytocola sp.
AGGCCGGGATCGAGATGGAGAAGCAGCGCGGCGCGCGTGAGTGGCTGCGCGCGGTCCGCCACCACGTCGTCCGCGCCTACGACCAGACCGGGATGACCAGCGACCAGCTCGCCGAGCTGCTGTTCAAGATCTGACCTGCCCACCACCGAAGGGGAGCACCCGTCATGCAGGACTTCGCCGACCTGGACACCGCGACGCTGCGGGGCATCGCCGCTCGCGGTGACTACACCAAGCCCAACGGCCGGGCGCTCGGGCGTCACGCCTTCGCGGTGGCCTACGCCGCCCGCCGGGAAGTCGACCGGCGCGAGTGGTGGGAAGCCGCGCACGTGGCCGAGACAGGCGCTGTCGTCGAGCACCGCGACTTGCACGGCGAGCCGTGCGACCACAAGTCCGTCACCGAGATGCAGCTCTGCGCGGACGACCAGGCGGCCGAAGCCGAGGGGATCTACCGGGCCGAGACCCACGCCGAGAACGCCTGGCTTCGCTGGGCCGAGGGCGGCTGGGACCTGACCGGCGCGTACTCCGCGGAGCTGTACGACCCGCGGTTCGTCCGCGCGTGACCCTTCCCGGACCCTTTCGGGAAACCCTTCCGGAAACCCTTCCCGTAACCCTCGCTGGAACCCTTCCGGTGAGGGTTCGGGAAGGAGTTTCCCTACTACAACTACAACTACAACTACGAGAGCTTCGCTCTCGACGCGCTTGCGCGCGGCGGTCCGGAGATCGGGCGTCGTGACCGTCTCTTGTGGAGGGGGCTTGTTTCACACACTACACGTGATGTAGTGTCTGAAACAAGAGAGCAGCAGAGAGGACCCGGACGATGCACCCGACAGTCGCCGCCAACGCCCAGCACCGCCTCGACGACGCCACCGGCAAGTGGAAGCGAGTCCGCGCAGGCGTCTACGAGAACTTCGAGGGCTGGAAGATCACCAAGACCCCGGACGGCTACCGCTGGCAGGTGCTCAACCCGGCGGGTGACGTCGTCACGAAGTGGAGCGAGCCCACCCTCACCTGGGCGAAGATCGCCGCCGAGAAGCTGATCGCCGAAGCCGCCGAGCAGCCCGCCCCGGCCGAGCCCGTCCAGGTCGACGAGCCCGCCGACACCCGCACCCCGCGGCAGATCGCCTGCGCCGCCGCCGAGACCTGCACCGACGCGCTGCACCAGCACCTGTACGGCGACGACGCCCCGCGCGGCCTGGAGAAGCACACCAACGCCCACGAGGCCGAGCGCGACGGCTACCAGCCGTGCGCCACCTGCGGGCTCGCCGTCCAGCTCGCCAAGGGCACGAAGCACGGTTACGCCCACGTGGACCGGGACACCTTCATCAGCAACTGGCCCCACCACGACACCGTGTCCGCGCCGTCCGCGATCGACGCGCAGCTGGAGAACCTGTGGGCCGACGTCGTAAAGGCCCGCCAGCTGTTCAGCTCGGCCGCCGACCTGGCCCGCATCGTCACCGGCGAGCGCAAGGTGTACCGCGGCAACCGGCGGGTGTACGCCTCAACGGAGACCGAAGCGCTCGACGCCCTCCAGGCCCGGCTGAACGAGAACACGATCTCGTCGCACGAGGTCGAGCGAGCGCGCCGAGCGCTGGCCAGGGCTGCTGAGGCGGTCGAGGCGGACAAGCAGGCACGCGCCGCGATCGAGCCGCTGGACGAGCTGTACGACGCGCGCCCGTGGTCGCGGTTCTTCACCGTCCCCGGCGGACACATCCACTTCGGTATGCGCTGCAAGGGCGGCACGATCCGCGTGCGCACGCAGCTCGCGTGGAACACCGTCCTGTCCGGGCAGGTCGAGCGTGACGCCGTCGACCACCTCGGCCCGCACCTGTGCTCGCACTGCTTCCCGTCTGCGCCGGTCGAGTGGCAGCGCGACCCGGCCGACAAGCCCGCCGACCCCGACCAGTGCACCGACCTCGAGCTGACCGACGCGCAGCGCGCGAAGGTCAACCCGCGCCGGATCTCGAACTACGTGCGCTGCTCGTGCACTGCCGACGTGTCGGTCACCCCCAACGGCCGGAAGCGCAAGCACAAGCGCGGCGACCTGCCTAAGACCAAGAAGTGACCCGCCCGCCTCGCCCGGCGTCCCGCCGGGCGAGGCCTCATCCCCCGAGAGGAGAACTTGCTGTGCCCGACACGTCAGGCGACGCCGACCACCTGATCGGCGACACTGTCACCGCCCCAGTCCTCGGCGGCCTGTTCAAAGGCCAGGAGATCACCGGCGTCGTCCAGCGGATCGAGACCGTGCACGACACGCACGTGATCGCGCTGTGCGAGTCCGGCTACCGCATCACCATCCCGCGCAGGCTCGTCGAAGCCGCCCGCCGCACTGCCGCCCGCGCCGAGCAACCCGCGCAGCACCCTCAGTCCGCGCCTGCGGCCACCGACGCCGACCCGATGATCGAGATCCAGTGGAGCGAGTCCGTGTTCTACCGGACGCGCGTGAGGGCTAGCGAGGCACGCGCCGCGCTCGACGAGACGACCTACGAGGCCGACGACGACGCCCCGGCCCTGGCCGACGCGACGCCGATCGAGCTGGCGCAGCTCGTGCGCGCGAACGCCGACGCCCTGGACTCCTGGCTGGCCGACCGTACGCAGGACGACTTCCACTCGGTCGAGGACCGCTCGATCGACATCGTGCGGGTTCTGCCGTGACCCGGTACGCACCGAACGACCACCACCCGAAGTGCATCGCGACGTGCTGCCGCGACGAGTTCGGCCGGCCGCGCCCGCGTCGTCCCCGGCCACGGGTTCCGGCCCGTATCCCGCTTCTGCGGCGCACGGCGGCGCGCACAGGCATCGGCAGGTCCGTGCGCGTTCCGGCCCCGCAGCGGTCCGTACAGGGCTGGGAAGGGGGTGATTCGCCAGGCGTGGCGTGATGTCGCGCGGGCCTGGGCGACCGTCGCGAGAGGGGGATTGTTTCAGACACTACGAGTCATGTAGTGTCTGAAACAACAGCAGAGACGAACGCCCCGGAGGGCACGATGAACGACTACGCCAAGCAGGCAGCCGCAGCGCAGGACGCGCAGGATCGCGCCATCTCCTACGGCGCGAGCGTCGGCGGTGACGCGCTCGACGAGCGAAACCTGCGGATCCGCGCCGAGGCCAAGATGACCGTGGGCTTGGGGCACCCGGACCTCGTCGAGGTCACCCGCCTGCGCCTGCTGTCCGACCCCGGCTGCCCCTTCTGGGACATCTCGTACTGCTACGGCCTGCTCAAGTCCGACGCCGACCACCCCGCCGGCGTCCCCGTGCGCGTCGACCTCGGCGTCTACCAGCTCCCCAAGCGGGGCTTCCGCCGCACGCTCGTCGAGTTGGCCCAGGCCAACAACGTCTACGCGAAGGGGATCGGCCTGCTGGACAACATCTCCACCCTCAGCTGACCCACTGTGGGGCTGTCGCCACCACCACGGGCGGCAGCCCCGACATCCCGCCCACCACTCCAGAAAGGACACGCCCCGACATGCTCGCCACGATCCGCCGACACGCCAACGCCCACCAGCTCAAGGAAGGAAACCGGTTCATCGCACCGGTCGGCGCGATCGTGGACGAGCACCCCATCGCCGAGCCCGAGACCTTCCGCGTGGACGACGAACCGATCGTCGACAACGGACGCGTGTACGTCCCCGTCTCCTACCCGCCCGCCGCTGCCGACCTCGAGCCCGAAGCCGGGTGCGTCGAGCTGCCCGCGGACGCAGTCGTCGCGCTGCTCGACGGCAGGCGCAGAAGGGAGGACATCCCCGCCTGAGCCCTGATCTCTGAGCACGAGAGGAGGTGAACACGACCGGATGGCCGGCAAGTCCGACGAGACCGCGAACGCCGGGTGTGGCCACCCGAGCGCCAGCGGCAAGACCGACGGCTACTGCTCGTCGTCGGGCTGCTGGAACCACTACGAGAACCGCCACAAGGGCAGCAACGGCCCATAGTTGAACTCTCAATCATTCAACGTTCAACCATCGGGCGGGTGGCCTCTTCCCCGGTCGCCCGCCCCGACCCGCCAGGAGCACCCGCCACCATGCACGCCGTGCACTGCGACGGCACCCGCGCCGCCGCACTCGTCACCCACCCAGCCGGGGAACTGCTGCTCGTCGAGCCGCTGGCGCCCGTCTGGGCGTACTCCCTGCTGGGCATGGCCCCACCCGGAACGCACGTCAGCCACCACACCCCGATCGACACGACCCCGCTCGACGCCGCCTACCTGTTCACCGCCCAGCACGAGACCATCGAGAACACCAGCCTGCGGTTCGAGCCCGGCTCCATCCGGCTCGTCGTCGACCGCGAAGCCCCCGACGCCTGCCACCTCCCGCCCAACCCCCACCGGTCCCGCGGGCACTACTGGCGCGTGTTCGCTGCCCGCGCGGTCGGCGAGCTGGGCAAGTCTCCGACCATGCGGTCGACCCGATGGGTCAACCGCAGCGAACTCCAGGTGCTCGCCAACCGCACCATCTCCTGGACGCTCGGCGACGTCACCGACGAGCAGTTCCACGACACGCCCGGCCTGCGCCCGGTCTGGGTGTGGTGGCTGCACCTGCTCCAGATGATCGAGGTCGACCCGCGCCACGCCCTGCATGCGCTCGCCGTCGCGGGACGGGAGGACCAGCGGTGACCACCCAGACCGACGAGCAGCGCGAGACGCTGCCCGAGATGACCGTGACCGTCCGCGACAGCGAAGCCGAAGCACGCCGCTGGGGCTCCGGACGCGGCGACCCGGTCACCCGCAAGGTCACGATCTCGGCCATCTGCCCGAGATGCGGCGGCCCGCGCGGCGAGCCCTACGGCCACAACTTCTGCGACGACGGCGACTGGTCCTGGGTGCAGCGGTGGAACAACCCGTGCGGTCACGTCGACTACTACGAGGACGTGATCCGCGAGGCCGCCGCGCGCCTGGACACGATCGCCGAGCAGCAGCAGACCAGCGCGGCGGGTCAGTGGGTGCGCCGCGACCCGCACGACAGCCAGCCGTGGGAGACCTTCACCCACGACCAGATGCGCGACCTTCTCCAGGCCGTGCGCGACGGCGGCCGGCCAGACGTCGAGCGCGTGGAGTCGCGCACGCCGCGACGCGTCGTGTTCAAGCTGACCGCCGCCAACGGAGGCGGGCTCGCCACCTTCGATTGGCAGCCTGCGACGTGATGGCGGTCGGGCACGCGCTGTCGGGTCTCGCCGCCGGGGCCGCGCTCGTCGCGCTCGCCGGTGGCGGGACCGCAACCGCGGTGCTCGCCGGTGCGGTCACTGCCGGGGCTGCGCTACTGCCCGACCTCGACCACCCGTCCGCTATTGCGTCGCGCTACCTCGGGTGGCTCGGCGAGTTCGTCGGCGAGGTGTTGCGCTCGCTGTCGGCCGCTACGTATCGAGCGACGCGCACCCCGCTCGACCGTGGTAGCGACGGCGAGCACCGCTACCTGACACACACGCTCGTGTTCGGTATCGCCGCCGGGGCCGCTACCGGCGTGACCTGCGTAGCGGGCGGCTGGGTAGCGGTGCTTGTCGTGGTTGCGGTGTCGGTAGCGCTCGCGGTTGCGGCGCTGGGTGACGTCGTGGCGCGCGGAGTAACGCTCGCCGGTGGCGCGTGGGTAGCGGCGACGCCCGACCCGGTAGCGGCGCTCGACGAGCTGGGCGCGGCGGCCGGGGTAGCGGTAGCGGTGGGGTGCTGGGTGCACGCGCTCGGGGACGCGCTGACCGAGTCGGGAGTGCCGCTGCTGTGGCCGGTCCCGATCGGCGGACAGCGCTGGCGCGCACTGCGCATCCCCGAGCCGATCCGGTTCGACGTCAACGGGCCGGGTGAGCGGTGGGTGGCCTGGCCCCTGCTCGCGTTCGCCTGCGTGCTCGCGGTGCCCGGCGGCTGGCAGCTGCTCGACGTCGCCGCGGGCGCGGTCGTCGCGGCGCTCAGCGCGTTCGGCTGACCCGCAGCAGGCCCCCGGCTGACCGCCGGTGGCAGTGAGTGGCAGGGGGCTGCCACTGCGGGCAGGGGAGCAGGGCGCAGGAGTGCGACCTGCGGAAACGTCGCACCTGTCGTGAGTGGCAGGGGAGCTGCCACCCCTGCCACTCACTGCCATTCGCGCTGGTCAGGGCTGCTGTTGCAGCTCGGTGGCAGACGAGTGGCAGTGCTCGTCGAGTGGCAGCCCGGTGGCAGGGGTGAGTGGCAGCCCTCGATCCTCTTGTTTCACACACTACGATTCGTGTAGTGTTTGAAACGGAACGAGCGAGATAGGGAGCCGAAAATGCAGGTCACCACCACCCAGCAGCTGGACATCGTCCCCTGTGGCCTGGACCACGACCACGACCCGCACCCCTGGCAGGACGAAGTCGAGGGCATCCCTGCCGACTGGTACTGGTGCGACGGCTCCGCTTTCGCCGCCGACTTCGCCGACCTCCAGCAGTGACCCCGCGCGGGGGCGGCCCGACCTCCGTGCCCACATCCACCCTGACCAGGAGAAACGCCGTGAACGTCAACGTCACCCGCACCCGCGCCGCCATCGGCACGCAGCTCTCCGACTTCTTCAAGGCCGCCGACCTGCCGTGGGGCTTCACCACCCGGCTCGGCCTCCCGGCCTACGACGTCGAAGGCGACGCGCTCACGCTCGGCCAGGCCGCTGACCGGTACCTGCCTGGCGGCTTCGACGGCTCCTACGGCGGCAGCGGCCACCGGCACCCGCTCTACCGGGTCGGCCAGGTCGTGCGCGTCAACCTCGAGTACGTCCGCCGCCTCCCGGTCGGCGTGCTCGCCATCCGCGGTGCCCGGTACGCCGAGGACGGTTACGTCGCCCTCGTGCAGGACGCCACCGGTGGGCTGCACGTCGTCCCGGCGTAGCCCCCATCGCTACCGCTGAGGTGGCGGCCGGGCCGCTACCGCACCGCTACCCGCGACGTGCGCTACCCGCTCCCGGCCGCTACCCGCTCCGCTACCGCTCTCACCGCAACCCGCAACACCTGCCCCGCAACACCGCAACCACGGAGGTCGCTACGCCATGTCCACCGCAACCCAGACCGCCGCCGACACCGCAACCGGGGCCGACACCGGCGTCCGCACGATCACCCGCGACGACTACAAGCGGTTGCGCCCGTGGCAGTACGCGGGCCCGATCTCGTCGCTACTGCCCGAGTGGCGCGACGAGTTCGCCCGCACCGGCGCAACCCACTGGGTCCTGACCAACGAGCGCGGCGCGACCGTTCTGGCCCCGGCTCGCGTCGAGGACGAGCAGTGATCGCTACCGGGTTGCTGGGCGACTTCTGAAAGGAGGGTTGTTTCAGGCACTACAAGTAATGTAGTGTCTGAAACGGCAGAGCGAAGCATCCCCGGAGGACACGATGACCAGCACCACCCCGACGTTCTTCTGCGCACGGGCCAACGCGATCCACCCGGTCGACATCGACGACAACGGCGCGTGGTGGTGCATGTTGTGCGGCACCGCCATCAACTGCGACGAGTGCGGCGAGACCCTGCACAACCAGCACGAGTGCCCGCCGCTGATCGCCCCCGACCCGCAGCAACTCGTGCGCATCGCTGAACTGCTCGACGTGCTCGACGGCCCCGCCCGCGCCGCTGTCGT
>NZ_DASQCC010000031.1:0-101476 GCF_035634895.1 Actinophytocola sp.
GACGAGGTCGAACCCGCGTCGGAACCGCCGGCACCAGAGCGCACGGAGCCCGTCGCGCCGACGGTGGGGATCAACCCTCCGGCACCGGTCCCCACCGAGCCGGAACCCGCGAGCCCCGAAACCGAGGACACCGAGGCCCCCAGCGACCCCGAACACATCGGCGACGTGGCGGAATGTCAGCCGGTGAGCGAGCCGGAGCCGGTGGCCGCCGACGAGCTGAAGTTCGCCTTCCCCTGGGAACAGGGCACCCCGCCGCTCGCGGCCGAGCTGGTCGCCGGTGGACGGCTCGCCGAGGCGTACTGGGTCACCGCACTGTCCGGCGAGCCGGACCGCAGGGCCGCCGCGTTGCGGTTCGCGGTGGCGGCCTTCGGCACCCGCGACGTCGGTGAGGCCACCACCATCCAGGCTGCACTGGACCTCGACAGCCAGTCGTTGCATGGCGACAACGACACAGCCACGGTCGTGGCGGTCGCGCTGCTGCGGGTCGCGCTCGTGGCCGGCTGGGCGCACCCCCTGCTCAACCAGATGCCCGCCGACCTGACCCGCGACGAGCGCTGGGACGCGTTGCTGGCGGTCTGCGTGCGCGCGGCCGAGTCCGGCCACCGCGTGGACCGGTCGGTGGCTCCCGGGGTGGCGGGCGACGACACCGGTCCCACGGCACCGGCCGAACTCAGCAGGCGTGCGACGGCGCTGCTGAACGACCTGCCCCGCAGGAAGAACACCTTCGAGCGCGCGAGCCGGGTGCTGCGCCGACTGTCCAGGAACGGCCAGCCACTCGACACCGCGTTGCGTGCCGTGGTCACCTGGGCGGAGACGGACGACGCCGAGGCGCTCACGACCGTCGTCGAGCAGCTGAACGAACCCGGCTGCGACGACGCCATGATCGAGGCGGCCGACGCCGCGATCCGCACGCCGAAACAGGCGAAGGACGACATCGTCGCCACCGCGCTGCGGTGGCTCCAACGGGCGATCGACGAGGTCAGGGTCATCGTCCGGGAGGCGGACGCGGTGCACCGCGGTCTCGGCGCCGCGGCCGTGACCAGCGAGGCGATCGCGCACCAGCTGGCCAGGGCGGTCGAGGACACGGCCGGGGTCGAGGTCCCGGCGGGGATGACCGGAGCGGCGGTGACGCTGCTGCAGGCGTGGTTGCGCGACCCGGCAGGCGGCCGCCGGCCCGCGCTCGACGTGGCCGAGGACGGTGAGCCGAGCGCGGACGTGTTGCTGTCGCTGGCCGACCTCCCCCGCGACGCGGCGGGCAGGCCCGATCGGGACCACCCGAGAGTTTCCGGCGTCCTCGCCTCGCTGGCGAAGCCGGTCGACCTCGTCGCGGCGGTCCGGGCCTACTGCGAGCGGGGCGACCTGTTCCGTGCCGGCCGCGTGGTCGAGCTCGCCGACGACGGCCTGTGGCCAGGTGCCGGGCGCACCTCTGAGCTGCGTGACATCGTCACCGAGGCGACGGTGCGATGGGCAGGCACCCACCGCACCGAGTTGCAGCGGACCGGCGACCTCTTCGCGCGCATCCGCGGCCAGAACCTCCTCGACCAGCAGTCCGAGTCGGACTTCGCGCAGCGCCTCGAAGGCCTGTCCTCGGTCCCCCACGGCCGGTTTGACCAGGCGATCACGCTCCTCGCCGAGCTGACGACCGAGCTGCGGGCGAGCCAGGACCAGCACGTCAACTCCCTGCGTGCCCGCCTCCACGAGCTGGCCCCGGAACGCGGCTCCGACCACGACCGGATCGCGACGCTGCTCGACGAGGGCGACGCCGTCACGGCGGCCGAGTTCCTGTCGTTCCTCCGCGCCGACCAGCCGCTGCCGCAACACACGCCGTCGGTCACCCGGGACGTCGCCGCCTTCGCCCAGCTCTTGTCGGCCGGTGAGCGGCACGGCCTCACCAAGGCCCCGGCCACGGCACGACAGTGGGCGGACCTGGCCGCGGAGCTCGCGGACGACGCACGCGAGCTGGCACAGTCGGCGTCGCAGGGCGTCGAGGACTGGGACTCACTCGCCGACCCGAGGCGGCACCACGGCGAGCGGATGGCGAACGCCGTCCGCACAGTCCTCACCACACTCGGCCTCCAGAGCAGTGGCAAGGCAAGGGAGCTCGACCCGGGGGCGCGCCGGGGTTTCCGGAGGTTCCGCGTGCAGGGCCGGCCCGCCGACGGTTCCTACGTGTCGCTGCTGGGTTCTGCGACGACGGACTACATGGTCACGCTCATCACCGGGGAGCTGCGTGGCCGGTCGGTGCTCGACGTGCTCGGCCACGAGGACGTCGGTCGAGCCAACCTTGTCCTGTACCTGCACCCGCTGGACCTGGCCGCCCGGCGGGCGCTGGCGGCCGACGCGCCGAACAGCCCAGTCCAAGCCGTGGTCATCGACACCGCCGTGCTCGGCTGGGTGGCGGCGACCCGGCCGGGTTCCTGGCGCGCCACCCAGCGGGTCACGCTGCCGTGGACCGCGATGAACCCGTACACGCCGTTCGTGGCGGGGCTCGTGCCGCCCGAGGTCTTCGTCGGCCGCGAGGAGGAGCTGGCGGCCGTCACGAACCCGTCGGGTGGCCTGTTCCTGTACGGGGGACGCCAGCTCGGCAAGTCCGCGCTGCTGCGCAGGGTGGAGGCGACGTTCGACGACGAGCTGCGGCACGCGGTGTACCTGGACCTCAAGGGCCGGGGCATCGGAGAGGCAGAACCCGCGAGCCGTATCTGGCGGGAGCTGGCGCGAGAGCTGACACAGCGGGGCATCCTCCCCTTCAGGGGAGCCACCGACGCGCCGGACGTCGTCGTCAGCCGGATCCGGGACTGGCTGAACGTCAACGAGGGGCGCAGGTTGCTCCTGCTCGCCGACGAGGCGGACGCGTTCCTGACCGCCGACTCGCGTGCCATGCCCGGCAGCGGCGGCGCCGGGCACTTCCCCAACGTGCTGCGGCTCAAGGAGCTGATGGAGTCGACGGGACGGCGTTTCAAGGTCGTGTTCGCCGGCCTGCACCAGGTGCAGCGGTTCGGCGACATGTCGAACGTGCCGCTGGTACACGGCGGCCCGGACATCCCCATCGGGCCGCTCGACCAGCGCAACGCCCGCAAGCTGGTCGAGGAACCGATGGCCGCGCTCGGGTACGTGTTCGAGAAGCCGGAGCTGGTGTGGCGCCTTCTCTCGGCCACGAACTACCAGGCCGGGCTGATCCAGATCTTCTGCGACGAGCTCGTCACCACGCTGCACAAGCGCACCGCGCCGACCATCGCGATCCCCGTGCCCATCACCGACGAGGATGTCGAGAACGTCCGCGCGAGCGACCGGGTCCGCAGCCGGATCGCCGAGCGGATGCGGATCACGATCAACCTGGAGGACCGCTACCGGGTCCTCACGCTCGTGATCGCCTGGCTGAGCCTGAGCGACTCGTTCGGCACCAGCTACGAGCCCAAGGAGCTGCTCGAGTACGCCAAGGGCTACTGGCGCGAGGGTTTCATCGACCTCGGCGTCACCGAGGTGAGCATCTACCTCGCGGAGATGGTGGGACTGGGCCTGTTGATGCGGCTGCCCGGCGAGAACCGGTACGTCGTGCGCAGCCCGAACGTGGTCAACATGCTCGGCAGCATGGAGGCCCTGGAGCGAGAGCTCGAGGAGACCGACTTCGTGCTCCCGTACGAGTACAACCCACGCGAGGCCCGCAGGCTGCTGTACGTCGATGAGGACGGCAGGCAGTCCCGCAGCCCGCTGACCGACGGCCAACTCGCGGACCTGATGAAGGCGACCGAGGTCTCCATCGTCACCGGTACCGTCGCGCTCGGGGTCGACCGCGCCGCCCAGGCGATCACGGAGTACGCCAGGACACGGGACAACAACGTCGACGTCTGCGTGTCGGCGGCCGACGTGGCCAAGTCGGTCGCCAACTCACACCGTCGCGCGCGGCCGACGGTGCTCGTCGCCAACCTCCTCGACCGGACGGACGTCGAGATCGAGGACATGGTCGGCAGGCTCCACAAGATCGACAAACTCGACCACAAGCAGGTCACCAGAATGGTGATCGTCGACCCGGCCCACCTCGACCATTTCCGTGCCCTGTCGAAGGGCTGCGGCGAGCCGGTGCGGCCCAACCGGTGGACGACGAACGCGATCCGCAGCTGGCCGGAGAGCCCGTTCGACTCCGTCGAGAGCAGGCGCATGCTGATCGACGGGACCGGCGGGTGGCCGGAGCTCGTAGAGATGGCAATCCAGCAGGTCACCCACGGCTCGACCCAGGCCCAGGCACTGGACCGGGTGCTCGCGATCTGCACCGACCCGGACGCGGCCGCGGCGATGCTGGCGTCCGCCGGGCTCGGCGAGGACCTGGTCCGGCGGCTCGAACCATGGGTGGAGTTCATGCCCCCGGCCGACCTGATGCCGCTGATTCCGGCCGACGTCGCCGAGATCCTGGGCACGGACCTCACCACCACCAACGAGCTGCTGGCCGAGCTGGCGGCGCTCGACGTGCTCGACGTGTCCGAGGGCGCGACATCGGAGAAGGAAGGCGGTGTGGCGCTGAACAAGGTGATCCACCGGTGCGTCGCGACCGTCCTCGACGCGCGATGAGGTTCGCACCGTCGATGGTGTCGCTCCCCGGGGCGCAGCACCGGATCGCGGCCATCGTGGCAGACCTGAAGGCGGGCAGGAACTGTGTTGTCGTCCTGCCGGACGTGCTGGTCGACAGCGAGGTGGCCGACGACATCGTCTATGAGATCGCCGCCAGGGTCGACACACTGCGGGTGCCGCTGCCCGATGTCGACGAGACCGACGAGCCGCCCCGACGGCCGAGGGCCACCGTGCCGAGCCGGTCCACCGGGCCGCGACCGTCGTGGGCGGTGAACCGGTTCGGGGCGCTGGGTTCCGGCTCGGTCGTCACGGCGACCGCGACGACGGGCCAGTACCGCAGGGCCACCGCCACGCTCGCGGAGCGGATGGCCACGCTGCTCAAGAACCCGCCCGCCGGCTCGGACCCCCTCGCCGACGTGGTGGCGGCCGAGGAGTTGCGTGGCAAGGTGCTGACCGTGCGGGCCTGGGAGGAGCGGGATCCCGAGGCGGTCGGCGCGCTGGCGGTCCGGTTCGCCGCGATGACGAAGGACTCGCGGGTCCCGCCGGAGGAACGCGTGCGGCTGTTGATCATCACCAGGGACAGGAATATCCCTGAGGCCGCGCTGGAGCGCCTCGACCCGGTCACCTCGGGCGTGCGCTGGTGGTGGGGCGTCCTGGGCCGCCTCGACACGACGGTCGTGGTGGCGACGGCCGAGGCCGCGGCGGGACGCGGCGAACCCGTCGGGCTGCGCTCGACGCTCGTCGCCGACTACCTGTTCCGCGACCTCGTCACCGAGGTCGCCGGCCCGGACCTGGCGCTGGCCACCTACCTGACCTACTTCTGGGACAGGACGATGTCCGCGCTGCCCGGGCTCGTCGCGGAGTACGCGTCCTCGGACAGGTCCGACATTCCGGTGCCTGCCACGCCGAGGCACGGCCGTCCGACCAGGCCGCCGGTGGCACTGCGCGACGCGTGGAACCAAGGTCTCGCCGACCTGTGGGACGGGGAGATCCGCGTGAGCCCGCCGGCCGAGGACCCCTCAGCGGTCATCGAACGGCTCGACCAGCACCTGTGGCGCGGGCAGAACCGCGCCCTCACCCCGGTGATCGACCAGCTGCGGGCGGCCATGGAGGACCGGGTCCGCTCGACCGTCGGCGCGGCGGGTGTCGACGCCCTCCTCGCCGGGGATGGCGAGAGTGACCGTCCCGCCGCCTACCGGGTCACCCGTCCAGTGCTGGAGGTCGGGCGGATGGCGGCGGCGGTGAAGGCCGGCGAGCTCCGGGTGACCGAGGGCGAGCGGAAGCTCATCTACTGTCTCCGGGACGTCCGCAACTCCCTCGCGCACCTGGTCGTGCTCGACGACAGCACGTTGAGCAGGCTCGCGCAAGCCATCGCGAACAGTCCGGGCCGGGGGCGGTGACTTCGAGCGGCACACGTATGGCTGCGCGCCGCGCAGGAGTCGCAGCGCGGCCTGTGCGTAGGAAGAGGTCAAGAGACGGCTCGGCCGACCTCAACTGGTCCAGCGACGGCCCCGTGAGTCGATCAACACCACGTCCGGTGGAATGTCGAAGGCGACGAGTGACCCCAGGATCGCCGGCTTCACTCCGGACAACGTGATGTCCACGTTGTTTCCGATGGCGTGTCGCAGCAGGGTGACGAGGAGGATCAGTTGTGCGCCCGGCACGGTGGGCGCACCCGACAGGTCGATCGTGATCCTGTCCGTCTCGTCGGGACTCGGTGTCCGACGGCGGTCCTCGAACTCGGCGCGGACCTTGGCCACGATGGGTGAGAGGTAGCGCCCCAGCTCCGCGGCGACGTCCGGGGTGAGCCGCAGCCGGTAGGGCTCCCCCACCTCGGTGCGTTCTTGTACTACGGGTGCGGCACGGGTGGTGGTCATCGGTACTCCAGTCTCGCGACGTTGTCGCGCTGTCTGCCCGGGCTCGGCACCCGAGCGTCACCAGTTCTGCGGCGGATCACTTGCCGGGAAGGACTGCATTCCCCATTCGTCCGTCATATCCATGATCTGGTCGTCCTCCCGGCGAGAGCGGACATCGTCAACGGAAGGGGACGGGACGATCATCGATTCAGTCATGGTCTTCTCTTCTCCGTCGGCAGGCGTTCTGGTGAACGATCAGGTCAGCGTGAAACCGGGGTGCCCGCGAATATGGAGCTGCCGACCGGGACGGACGCGCCCGTCGAAATCCGCGTCGTCGACCAGTTCTGAACGACGCGAAATGTCGTCTTTTCCTGTTCTCCGCGCATGTTTCCACACCTCCCACGAAGTCGCGAAAGCAGAACGCCGGCCGGAATGTTCTTTTGCGCGGCGGACTACCTCGGAGCGCGCCGTGGGTCCAACGGTCGCGAAGCGTCCCGTGTCGTCTGTCCCGATGCCGGCAGATGTGCGGGCCGCTGTGACAGAGAAAACGTCACCGGGCTCCTGACATCCATTATGCCCCCAGGAACTCGCCGGTCGTTGTCGAGTTTCGATAATCTCGGCACGACTGTTTGTTCCAGTCCGACAGGGACGGTGTCAGTGTTCGTCCGGCCGCGACGGTGACGGTGCGTCGTGCAGGGCGGCCAGCTCGATGGTCATGGCGACGCGTTTGTCGCCGTCGTCGAGGCCGAGTGCGGTGAGCTCGTTCATCTTGCGGAGCCGGTAGCGGATGGTGTTCTCGTGGACGCCGAGCAGCTGCCCCGCTTCGGCGGGGTCGCCCTGGGCCTGGAGCCATGCACGCAGTGTCGCGACGTACTGGGTGCCGTGCTCGACGTCGTGCCGGCGCAGTCGCACGACCGGGCCGCGGGCCGGGGCGCGTCCCGAGCGCGCGGCGGTGCGGAGGCGTTGCAGCAGGATGTCGTCCCACGAGTCCTCGTACGCGGGCGGGGCGCTGTCGCGGTGCCGGGTCTCATGAAGCGCCAGGCACTCGTCGGCTTCCTGCCGTGCCGCCGGCAGATCCTCGGACGCCGCCAGGGCGCTGATGCCCGCCGACAGCGTCAGGTGGGCCGGTAGCGCGGCCCGCAACGCGACGATCCAGGCGCGGGCCGTGGCCACGTCGTTCGCCGGCAGCACGGTGTAGAGGGTGTTTCCCGCCAGTGCGCTACGCCCGGGCCGGGACCAGCCGAAGCCGACGGTGGCCCGGTCGAAGGCCAGCAACAGCGCCGCGTGCGGTTCCTCCTCCGCGATGTGGGGCCGGCCGGCGATGACGCGGAGCCGGCCATGCGGCAGCCCCAGCTTGCTCACCACGGTGGCCGCGTCCGCGGTGCCCTCCAGCAGCCGCATGACCAGGTCGGTCTCGACCTGGCGTTCGAGGTCGGCGCTGGCGCGGGACCGCAGCAGGTGCAGTGCCACCGTGCGCGCGCCGTCGCCCAGCGCGCGCAGCGGTGCCCCGTCGAGGGGCTCGCGGCACGCCACCCACACGGACCCGAGCAGCTCCCGCCCGGCACGCGCGGCCACCACCATCCGGCCGGTGAGCCCGTGCTCGGGGGCATCGGCCACGAACAGCGGCTCATCCGACGACTCGAGGTGCGTGACCACGCCCCGCTCCGCGAACAACGCCCGCAACGACGCCGGGGCCCGCCGGCCCAGGATCGTCTCGACCCGCGCCTGGTCGGCGTGCTGCTGCAGGCTGGAGTAGGCCATCACGCGGGCGAGCCGGTCCTCGATGGTCACCGCACCACCGACCGCCTCGGCGAGGCTGTCGGCCAGCGCGAACAGGTCGGTCGGGCCGCGGCCGGACTCGGTCTCGCGCCCTTCGAGCACCAGCCCGTACACGACCGCGGCCACCTCGCTCCACGCGACGGCCCGGTCGACGACGATCACCGCGACCGGCCCCACGACGTCGCTCCCCGGTTCGTCCTCCCCGTGGACGAGGACCACCGCGGCGCGCGCGGCGACCGCCCACGCCACCGCCTCCTCGACCGACTCGGCTCCGACCGCGAGCAACACGTCGCCCACCACGGTCCGCCCGCCCGCCTGCTCGGGCAGCACCACGCCGCGGAGTTCGGTCGACCGGGGGACCGGGCAGCGGACCAGTCGCAGCCCGTAGCCGCCGAGCACGTTGACCAACCGGTCCAACCTGACCATGCCCACTCCCACCGCCAGAACCCTGACCACCCCACCCTAGCGCCGGTCACTGTCGGATCCCGACATTGTCCGCACTCGGTTTTGTCCGCACGCGACAACGATCGAGGGTCGGGCACACTCCATCCTGGGGTCGAGACCAACAGTCGAGAACGAGCACGGATGTGGAGGTGCGGCATGGCCGGCTTCGAGCGCCTGGACGGCGGGCCCCGGTCCGCGGTCGTGATCGGCGCCGGGATCGTCGGGTTGTCGACCGCGTGGTTCCTGCAGGAACGCGGCGTGGCGGTGACGGTGGTCGACCGCGCCGGCGTCGCCGCGGGCGCCTCGTGGGGCAACGCCGGCTGGATCGCGCCGGGACTGGCGATCCCGCTCAACGAACCCGCCGTCCTGCGCTACGGGCTGCGTTCGCTGTTCAACCCCGCCGCGCCGCTGCACGTGCCCGCCTCCGCCGACCCGGGCCTGTGGTCGTTCCTCGCCCGGTTCGCCGCGAACTGCCGGTGGTCGAGCTGGACCCGCGCGGTGCGAGCGAACCTGCCGCTCAACGACGACTGCCTCGACGCGTTCGACGTGCTCACCAGGAGCGGCGTGACCGTTCCCACCGTCGCGGCCCCCATCACCGCGGGCTTCGCCTCCCCTCGACAGGCGCGGGGCCTCCTCCGTGAGCTGCGCAGGCTCGCCGCCGCCGGGCAGGCCGTCGAGCACACCGAGCTGACCGGCGCCGAGCTGCGCGAGCTGGTGCCGCTGGCGTCCTCCGCCGTCACCGCCGGGGTGCGGATCGACGGGCAACGCCACGTCGACCCGGGCGGTTTCGTCCAGGCGCTGGGCCGCGCGGTCGTCGCCCGCGGCGCGACCATCCAGACCTTCGACGTCGTCGACATCGACAGTGACACCGACGGGGTGCTGGTGCGCCGCGCCGTGGGCAAGGGACTCCGCGCCGACGTCGCGGTCCTGGCCACCGGCGCCTGGCTGTCCGACCTGGCCGGGAGATGGGGCGTCCGCGTGCCGGTGCGTGCCGGCCGCGGCTACTCGTTCACCGTGCCCGTCGACCGGCCGGTGCCCGGACCGATCTACCTGCCGGCGATCCGCGTCGCGTGCACCCCGTACCAGGACGGACTGCGCGTCGCGGGCACCATGGAGTTCCGCGATCCCGACGCCCCCGCCGTCCCGGCCCGGCTCGCCGCCATCATCGCCTCCGCCCGGCCCTACCTCGACGGCGTGCGCTGGGAGGAACGTCGGGACCTCTGGGTCGGCCCGCGGCCGGTCACCCCCGACGGCCGTCCGCTCGTCGGCGCGCTGCGCGCACCCAACACCTACGTCGCGGGCGGGCACGGCATGTGGGGCCTCGCCCACGGCCCGGTCACCGGCCGGCTGCTGGCCGAACAGATCACCACCGGCAAACAGCCCGACGCCCTCCGCGCACTCGACCCAATCCGCTGATCGCGCGCGCCACGGCGCGTCGAGAAGCTGAGCAAACCGCCACGCCATTTCCCATAGCCGTGCGAGCCGGCGTCCACCAAAACCCGACCCGCACGGACCCCGCACCGTCAGGGCGGCCCCCAGCTCCTGGCCGCCCTGACGGCAGCCATCACGTCACGCACACTCGATCCTCTGAGGACGGTGAACACGAACCATGACCAGCACCCAACGCGTCTGGCTGACACCCGAAGCGCACGACCGGCTCCAGGCCGAACTGGCCGCCCTGCTCGCCCCCCGCGCGAGCACCACGCCGGTCGACCCGGCGAGCACCGACGCCGTCGTCGCAGACCAGCGCGGACGGGCCGCCCGCGTACGCGAGCTCCGGGAACTGCTGGCCAAGGCCGCGGTCGGCGATGACCCGCCCAACGACGGGGTCGCGGAACCCGGCATGGTCCTCACCGTCCGCTACGACGACACCGGCGAGGAGGAGACGTTCCTGCTCGGTCTGCGCGACGTCGAACAGTCCGACCTCGACGAGACCCTCGGGAACGACCACGACGACCCCGAGGTCTACTCCCCCACCTCACCGCTGGGCATGGCCGTGACCGGCGCCCGGCCTGGCGACCACCGCTCCTACCGGGTGCCCAACGGCACCACCGTGCGCGTCACCCTCCTCGACACCGTCCCGTACGGCCACCACCGGACCCAGCGCGCGGACCGCGACAGTCAGTAGGCGTGCCGTGCGGGTCTCGTCAGTTGGGGTGGGATCGGGAAGCGGGTGGCCACGGACCGGGCGGTGGCGGTCGGGGCGAAGCGCAGGGACGTCGCGGTGACGACCGGATGCTCGGCCGAGCGGCTGACGGCGATGGAGTACGACGCGATCTCCTCGACACCGCCGGTTCTGTTGACCAGCACCAGGGTGTAGTCGATGGTGGCGAGCCGCAGGGTGCCCGGATGGGGTCTGGTCGTGGCGAGGACCCGGAACGTCTCGTCCGTGCGGGCACCGGACACCACACCGCGCAGGAACGTCTCGATGCCGTCGTTCTGCAGCGTCTGGTTCACGAACTCCGGCGCGTAGAGGATCCCGTACGGGCTCTCGAAACCGGTCCCCTGGCCGGCCGTGTGCGCACGTTGGTACTTCGGGCCCGCCGGTAGGTTGCCGTGCTCGCCCGCCGAGTACATGGCGCGTTCGGTGTCCGCGCGACCAAGTGACCTGCCCAGCGTCGCCTCGTGTTCGAGCGGGCCGCCCGGGGTGGCTCGCCAGACCCGGGAACCGTCGGGGAACTCCAGCACCACCGGCGGATCCGGCACGGTCGGGGCCACCCTGCGGTAGAAGTTCGGCGCGCTCGCGTCCAAGGACACCTCGACGATCCGCGCGTCCCGGGGCGCCGTGCTGATCGCGTCGATCTGCCGCAGCCGCGACAGGCGCGCGGCCAACCGTTCCATGCGTGCCGGGTCGAGCCGTCCTGTCGCGGCGAGCGCCTGTTCCAGTGTGGACAGTTCACCCTCCAGCACCGGGCGAGCGGCGAGCACCGAGCGGAACGTCGCGCGGGTGTTGCCCGCCGCCACGGCACGCAGCTCCTGCTCGACGTCGGCCAGCCGCCACGTCGGGTTGGCGCCCCAGGACTCGACGACCGCGCCCAGTTGCTCGTCGGTGAGCCCGAGTTCGCCGGCGAGCGTGCGCAGCCTGCTGTTGGCGGCGCCCGCCTCCTCGAACGCCGCCCGCAACCGGATCAGCTGCTCGGCGTCCAACTCGCCCTCGGCGATGAGGCGGGCCGCCCGCAGCCGCGTCACGAACCGCTCCAGCGACACGATGCCCTGCCGTGCCGCGTAGTACATCGCTCTGACCATCGCGCCAAGGGCCTCGACGCCCCCGATGGCCATGTTCAGCCTGCCGGCCGCCCTGGCGAGGGCCTGGAACGCCCTGTTCAGGCCGAGCGCGCCGCGGGCCTCGGTCAGGATGCCGGCGGCCAGTCGCTGCTCGATCCCGGCGGCGCGAAGCCCGGCACCCAGCTCGGCCAGGTCGCCGGTGGCCTTGAACGTCGTCAGCGCCGCCTCGGCGGGACGGACCGCCGCGGCCAACCCGGCCAGGTCGATGCCGGCGCCGACGGCGGCCACCACCACCCAGCCGAACCACGGGTCCTCGTCCAGCAGCCCGGCCTCGTGGGCGGCGTGCTCGCGGGTGTAGTCCCGGTACGCCTCGATCGCCTGCCACGCACCGAGTCCGAACACCGCCAGCGCGCCGAGTGCCGCCGGCGTGCCGGTACCGGCCGTGGCCACGCTGATCGCGATGGCGACCACGGCCAGCAGGATCCCGGTCACGATCTTGCGGGCCCGCAACGAGTCCAGCTTGTCGGTGATGATCTCGTGGTAGATCGTGCCCGGCTGGATGTCCTGCTGTTTCAACGACGCGGCCAGCAGCGGCGGCAGTGCGTAGACGAACGTCTGGTCGCCGTCGAGGCGGGCGCGGGTGGCGGCGATGCCGTCCCGGTGCGCCTTCACGTAGTCCTGGACCACGCGCAGCACCTCGGCCACGGTCGTGGCCCTGGCCAACGCGGCCCGGTCGAAGCCCTCCTCGGCGACCAACGGGCCGGTGGCCACCGCGGTGACCAGCTTGTCGGCGGCCGCCTTCGCCTGGCTGGCCTCGCCTTCCAGTCGCACCTTCCGCAGGTACTCCTCGCGGAGGTAGCGGTGCAGCTCCGGATCGGGGCCGATGCCGCGCGCGGCATCGGCCTTGTCCTCGGCCTCGGCGTACAGCGTCCGCGCCTGCGTGCCCCCCAGCGCCGCGAGGAGCCGGTCGGCGAAGCCGGGTGCCTGGAACCGTTGCTGTTCCACGACGAGCAGGCTGTCGTAGCGCGCGAGCAGGTCCAGTCCGATGAGGACGGTCCGGTGCTCGAACGCCGACAGGTACGCGGCGATGAGCGCCTCGAACGCGGCCGGTGACGCGAGGCGTTGCGCCGCCAGCTCGGCGTGGAACTCGATGTCGACCCGGTCCTTCGCCGGATCGTGCACGCCGAACCGGGCGGCGGCCGGCGACCTGGGTGCCTGCCACGCCTTGTACAGCGCATAGAGCCGGTCCATCCCGTACAGCGCGGTCCGCGCGTGCTCGACGGTGGCGCCGGCCGCCGCGGACCGCGCGACCTCGGCCAGGTGGCGGTTCACGGAGGCCTCGAACTCGGCCCAGTCGGTGGTCCGCGTGGTGACCTTCGCCTTGTAGCCGGCCAGTTCGGCGTCGGAGAGCAGGGCGAGCTTGCTGGCCAGCCGGAGGATGACGGCGTAGTCGGCGGGCCCGGCCACGCGCGTCTCCCCGGCGGTGAACAGGAAGTCCCGGATCCGGGCCGGCAACGCGTCGATCTCGCGCCGTTCCCGCAGCAGATCGTCCCGGACGGCGAGCCAGTACGCGGCCAGCTCGCGGTCCTCCGCCGAGTCGTCGAGCCTGCCGGTCCTGCCGGTGGCGGCCCGGAACCGGCGGTCCGCCTCGGCGTTCAGCGCGTCGCGCCGCACGGCGTCCAGTGCCGCCACGGCCTGGTCGTCGGCCGCCCGCCTGCCCGCGTCGGCGAGGTGCAGGCTGTGGTCGGTGACGGTCAGGACCTTGTACCCGCGTGCGACGTCGGCGGCGGTGACCTCGGGCGGGGTGCCGGTCCACCGCCAGTGTTCCGTGCCGAGCAACCGGTCGGCCTGCGCGGCGCCGGCCGCGTTCCGGTACTGCCGGACGAACTCCCGCAGCAGCTCGTCGCTGTCCAGCCTGCGGTCCAGCCGCACCCGGAACGGGAACGACGGCCGCAGCGGCACCTTCACCGGACGTCCGCCGCTGTCGTAGCTCGGCGTCGCGTACGAGTCGCCGGCCATTCGCCGCTGGGCGAACACCTCCCGGGCCGGCGGCCGGTCCTGCGTGGCGACGGTCGCGTGGTCGGCGGACGCGGCCGCGTGGACCGCGCGGGCCACGGCGTCCAGCACGACGGCGGTGAGCCGCTGCCGCTCGGCAGGCGCCAGGTCGTCGTCGACGGTGACCGCCGAGGGCAGGTGGTAGCACGCTCGCACAGCTCTGGACCCCTCAGTTCGTCTTCTTCGGCAGCACGCCGGGCGGAAGAATGCGTCTGACGCCTTCCTGCAGCTCGAAATGCATCGGGTCGGCGCCGCCGAACTGCCAGGTCGCCCCCGGCAAGAACCCGCTGTGCGCCATCTCCGCGAAGAAGTCGAGGTCGAACGCGCCCTTCGGGTTGAAGAAGCCCACCTCCAGCAGGCGCAGCAGCGGCGGGTTGTCGGCGGGTGCGACGGAGCCAAGGTTGCCGGTCGTCAACGCCTCGAACGTCGCGAGGCCCGCGGGGGTCGACAGGTCCGGGCTCGCCAGTTCGGCCCGCAGTTGGCCGACCTTGGCGATCCACTCCCAGGCAGTGCGCAGGGCGGGAGTGTCGGACCTGGCGAGCTCCGCCTTCAACCCGTCGCGGTTGGCGACATCCTTGTCCAGCAGCCGCTTGGCGTACGTCTCGTCGCGCAGGGCGTCCTCGGCCGCCTGCCGTGCGGCGGCCAGCTCCCGGACGGCCGCCGCCGGTGTCGGCGCCCAGTCGCGCCCGGTCGGCCGCACCTTCGCGATCGCGGCGTCCCGGCGGCGCACCGCGGCGGCGGTCGCGGTCCTCGCGCGTTGCTCTTCCTGTTGTGCCAGGCGGACGTTCTTCTCGGCGTGCACCAGGTCGAGCCGGATCACGTCGGGAGCACGCAGCCTGTCCATGCCGTCGTGCTTGGCGAGTGACTTGGCGACCTCCGCGTCGAGGGCGCTGATCCACTCGGTGACGAGCGGCGGGATCTCACGCAGCACACCGATCCGCCGCGCACGGAGGTCCGCGGCCGTCTTCGGGTCGATCGGACGTTTCTGGGCGGCGATGTCCCGCAGTACGGTGAAATACCGCTGCCGCACGTCCAGGAGCTTCGTGCGGTGGTCGGCCGAGAGCGTGCCGATGAAGCCGAGCGAACCGGCCGCCATCGCGCGGAACCGCTGTTCGAAGACCGCGAAGATCCGCTTGGCGACGGGATCCTGGTCCTCCACGGCGGACGTGTGGTCGTCGGCCGCCGTCCGTTTGCCCATCGCCTCGACGATCGCCGGCCAGCCGGGGCCCATGTCCATGTGGGCGCCGGACGGGTCGATGGCCGCCGCGATCTGGTACGGGTCGAAACGGCTCGCGTCCGTCCGCAGGTAGCCGATCTTGGGGTTCGTCGCGGCGGCGATGTCGATCGCGAAGCCGAGCGCGTGGACCATGTAGGTGGGGGTCTGGATGTCGCCTTCCTCGAAGTGGCGCAGCTGGAAGCCGCCGTAGATCGTGGGGAACGGGTGGTGGTGGTTCGCGAGGACGGTCAGCACCCGTTCCAGCCGCACGGCGGCGTCGTGGTGCAGCACGATGTCGACCTCGCCGCTCGTCGCGGTGCCTTGCCGGTGCACCCGGTCGAAGTTCCTGAAGTGGTCGAGAAGTGCCTGCCACGACGGGAAGTACAGGCGCATGCGGACGAAGAACTGCAGGCGGTGGTCACCGCGCTCGTCCGCCGTCTCCTTCTTGTGCTGGCGGTCGACCTCCTGCTGCACCCACGGTGACAGCGTCGTGAACATGGCCTCGACCGCCGCCATGGACCCGAAGATCTCGAGTGCCATCGACGCCACGGCGGCCTCGTTCTGCACGGCCGCCCGCGTCGGATCGACCAGCTTCCCGCCGGAGGAATGCGCGGCCATCGCCGTGGCCTCGTTGGCGTCCAGGTCCGGCAGCGGCGGTGGTGCGGCGGGTGCGGTCGGCAGCACGACCGGGCTGCCGGCGGCCTGGTAGGACGGGACGGCGTACCCGCCGGGGAACACCCGCCCCGCGTCGTACTGTTCCCGCACCTCCGTCTGTTCCCGCACCTCCGTGGCCGTCGCGCCGGTATAGCCGTGCCGGTCGACCAGCACCCGTTCGGCCTCGGCGAGCCGGGCGGCCACCGCGCGGGTCAACGCCGTGCCGATCATGGCCAACTGCTCGTCGGTCGGCACGCCGACGATCCGCAGGGTGATCGGCACATGGCAGTTGATCCGCATGGGTCAGGCCGAGGTGAAGGCGAACTGGATGGTGGCGACGCTGACCGCGCCGGGCGTCTGGATGAGTTCGGCCGCACCCAGGACGTAGTAGCGGAACGCACCGGTGTCGACCAACGCGAAGCGGTCGAGGACGGGCACCGTGACGTCGTACGGGTTCGTGGTGCCCGACCCCGCGAGGGTGATCCGGGTCAGCTCGTCGGTCTTGGTCGCGTCCGTCAGCGAGGCCCTCGACAGGATCAGGGTGAACCGGACCGGCGACCCGGGATACAGGCCCAGAGCACGGAACGAGCCGAGCCTGACCTGGTCGGGGAGCGTCAGGTCCATGACCGCCGTGCCGCCGCCGGTGCCGCCCGCCGGGTGCACCGCGCCCGCGTTGTCGTAGGTCCAGTCGCCGCCACTGCCCTGGGACACCGTCACGAAGTCGAGGCCGGGGGTGATCACCTGCTGACCGGAGCCGGTGCCCGGCGAGTTGAGCGCGGTGTTGATCTGACCGACCACTGTGGACATCTGGTGCAGGTCGCTGTCGATCGCGTCGTACCGCACGTTGAACCCGTTGGGGCCGCCCGCCTCGATGCGGTCGACGTTGTTGATCCAGTTGGTGTGGCGGAACGTCGGCGTGAAGCCGATCTCGACCGGCGTGCCGGTCGGTGGCGGCGGTGGTGGCGGGGTCGTGGGGTCGTTGAGCCGCACGGTCATGGTCGCCGACGCCCTGCCCTCGTTGCCGAGCCCGTCGAGGGCGATCACCTCGATGGTGTGCTGGCCCACCCCGAAGTCGAGGTTGACCTTCGTCCACTCGGTCGTCGTCGCCCCGGCCGAGATCCCGTCCATGTTCAGGCGCGGGCCACCGTCGAGCGTGTACTGCACGCTGGTGACGCCGGAGCTGTCGAGCGCCCGGCCGGACAGCACCGGGAGCCGGAACGGCAGCTGCTCGACGGTCCGGTCATCGAGGAACGGGTCGATGATGACCTGCGGCGGCGTCTGTTCCGCCACCAGGTGCAGCGTGTCGATCACCTCGTAGCCGCTGGGCTGGTCACCGCTGCTGCTCGTCGCGAGCACGTCCGCGGTGAAGGTGATGTCGACGGGGTTGCCGTGCTGGATGGTGGACGGCACGGTCCCGGTGGCCGACCAGGTGCCGTCCTGGTTGACCGTCGCCTTGACCTGCTGGGGTCCCGGCGCGAACCGGACCAGGATCTGCAGCAGCTGGAACTGGTCGTGGCCCTGGTTGTCCACCTGGCCGTCGTTCTCCGTGAACCCGGTGACGGTCAGGGTCCTGCCGACGCCGGTGCCGGGGGCGGGCGTCGAGAAGCCCACATTGATCATGACTGTCTCCTGGTCGGGTCAGACGGGGAGGAACGCGAGCTGGATCGTCTCGACCGTCATCGACGTCGAGGGGAAGATGTCGGCGGGCGTCTGGAACGTGCCGGTGACGAAGTAGCGATACGTGCTCGGATCGATCAGGGCGGGCTGGCCGGTGGCCTGCGACAGGATGTCGAAGTTGCGGAATCCACTGCCGGTGTCGGCCTTGACGATCATGTCGACGGCCGCTGGGCCGGCCGTGAGCCGGATCAGGGTGCGCCACAAGGTGACCGTGCCGCTGGCCTGCAGGGTGTCGTCCGGGATGAGGTTGCCGAGGACACGCATGGTGTTCAGCCGGACCCCGCTGGGCAGGGTCAGGTTCATGAGGCCGAAGAAGGAGAGGTTGGCGGCGTTGCCCAGGGTGTCCGCGATGGCCGTGCCGTCCGGCAGGGTGGTCCACGGGCTGCCCTCGGACGGGACGCCGCGGAACACCGGGGTGAAGCTCATCAGCTGGGGTGGCGGATCCGGCGGCGCCTGGAAGTCCTCGAGGGCCGTGTCGATCTGCGTGACCACTGTGGACAGTTGGCGCAGGTCGGCGCCGATGGCGTTGAAGCGGGTGTTGAAGCCGTTGGGGCCGTCGGCCTCGACCCGGTCGATCTTGTCCACCCAGTTGGTGTGGTGGAACGTCGGGGTGTAGCTCACGTGTGCTGCCACGGGACTCCTCCTTCGGCTCAGTCGACGACGTAGGTGATCTGGACGGCGGCGAGCCGCACCACGGCGGTCGCCGGGGTGGTCGGCACCGTCGCCTTGACGAAGTAGCGGGTGGTGGCCGTCGTGGTCCTGGCCACGTCCGGATCGAGCTGCACGGCCCGGTCGAACGGGTCCGTGTCACCGGTGACCGAGACGAGTTGCTGCGGCGTGGCGCTGCCGAGGGCCACACTGGACAGGGCGACCGTCACCGCCGCGCCCGATGCCTCCCCGATGGCGCGGAAGGTCGTCAGCGTGACGTTGTTCGGCAGCGACAGGTTCAGCAGTCCGGTGGCACTGGACCCCGGGGTCACCGACGCCGCGCCGCTGCTGCCGATCACCCACGGGGTGACCCCCTCCACCTTCGCCAGCACGGGTGGGAGGGTGAGCCGCCGCTGCTTGCTGCCGGTGGGGCCCGCGCTCAGCACCTCGTCGACCTCGGCGACCACCGCGGACAGCTGTTGCAGGTCCGCCTCGATCGCGTTGAACCGGGCGTTGAAGCCATTCGGCTCGGCGGCACGAACCCGGTCGACGTCGTCCACCCAGTCGGTGTGGTGGAAGGTTTGCGTGAAGCTGACGTCAGCCATTGGCGGGCCCTCTCGCCTGGCGCGGCAGTGGGCCGCGGACACGGAACTTGGGATAGGTGTAGTCGGGGTTGGCCTGCGACAGGTTCCCTTGCAGCTCAACGACATGCGCGCGGATCGCGGCGGTGTTGACCTCGACGCCGACCGGGTGCAGCACGTTGAGGATGTTCATGATCAGGTCGTGCTGGTCCTTGGTGATCACGATCGCAGGGGTGTCGAGATCGGCCCTCGGCCGCACCTGGAACGTGTACGGCGTCGGCTCGCCGCCGACGAGGTAGCTCGCCTGCACCCAGGCCGTCCCGGCCGAGTCGGCATGCAGCGTGACGGCCGGCTGGGTGCTGGACCCGAGCGTGATCGCGGCGTTGTCGAAGGTTCCCGACGACCAGCCCAGCCGCGGCCCCTCCCCCGGCACCTGACCGGTCAGTCCGGCCGCCGCCAGTTCGGTGGGCGTGGGGGTCGCGGTGATCGACAGGTCGGCGCCCTCGTCGACCTCGATGACCGCGCCCTGGTCGAGCAGGCCGGGTCCGCGGACCTGGACGAGCTGACCGGGTGCCTGGCTGACGACCAGGCCTTCGCCTGCGTGTGCGAGGTGGCCGAAGCCGACCGCGAACGCGACGCGTGCCAGTGCGCCGGGCGCCAGCACGCTGTGGCGCAGGACGAGCCTGCGGCCCGTGGCGGCGGCGGGCGGCGCGTCGTCACCGTCGTCGAACGCGGCCACCACGGTGACCCGGCCGCCGGTTCCCTGGCGGGCCAGCTCGGCGAGCATCGCGTCGAGCAGTTCGGCGACCGCGGGCTGCATCCGGTGCGCGTCCTCGCTGCCGTAGTCGACCCGGGCATCGTCGTGGTGTGCGAGGAATGCCGGATGGAAGAAGGTGTCTGATATGTCCACAATGGACGATGGGGCAGCAGTCGTGCCGTCCGCGGTGATCGTCTGTCCGTCCGGTAGGTCGGTCAGGCCGATGCGCAGCACGCGGGTCGCCGACACGGTGTGCCGGCCCCGGGTCACGTCGACCTTGACGATCAGCCGGCCGGCCGCGGTGGCCGCCAGCTCCGCCGTCCGGTGCTGCGAGCCCGGGTTGCCGGCGGGCGTCAGTGTGCCCCGCCCGCCACCGCCGGCCGGCACGACGAGCCACCGCAGGAACGCTTCCGGGGGTGGCGCGGGCCGCGGCGACAGTGTGACGGTCGTGCCCACGTCGAGATCGATCGGGCCGTCGAGCACCGTGTCGAGGTCGATCGCGAAGTAGTCCGCCAGGGCGGTGGCCGCGTAGACCCGCCCGGCCGCGGCCCGGTAGCTCACGAAGTCGAACCCGGCCCGGTGGGCGAGCGCGGCGAGCCTGCCCAGCGGTACCGAGCTGTGGCCGAGCAGCACCGCCCGGCCGGTGGCCCGCAGGTCGTTCGCGCGGGGGTCGTACGCGGCGTCGACCAGCAGCCGGCCTGGTGGGTCCGTCTCGGCACCGGCCAGCGTGACGAGCCGGTCGAGGCGCTCCGCGACCGCGAGCTGGACGAGGCGCGGGTCGGGTGCGTGCTCGCCCGGCTCCAGCGTCCGCGCGGGCGGCAGGCCGAAGTCCACGTTCGTGTTGTCGTAGCGCGGCAGGAAGGCCGGGTCGAAGGCGTCCTCGTCGGCCGCCGTGCCCACCACGGCCGCCTCGGGGATGCCGCGCCGGCCCGCCGCGTCGATGCTCTCGCCGGGCAGCAGGGCGACCGGCCGGACGTGCACCAGCCGGGTGCCGCGGACGAGCGTCGCGTTCGTGTCGTCGACCACGAGTGTGTCCGTGTCGGCCGGGTCGCCGATCGAGCCGACCAGCTGGTTCAGCACGGCGGCGAGGTTGGCCGGGGTCGGCAGCGTCCAGCGGCGGAAGAGCGCCAGCCTGCGGCGGTAGTGCTCGTCGTCCTCACCGAGCGCCGGGGCGAAGTTCGTGCGGGCGGCCGCGCTGACCCGCACCTCGTCGACCACCCCGCGGAAACCGCCGCCGGCGGCGCCGATCAGCAGGTCGGCCGTGTTCACGACCGGGCCGAGCGGGAACAGGAACCGGAAGTCCCGCGCCTGCCCGTCGACGTACAGGGTGAGCCTTCGGTTGTCGCGCACGGCCGCCAGGTGGGTGAACCGGTCGGTCGGCAGGCTGACATCCGCGGTCAGCTCGAGGGTGGTCTCGCCGTCGCTCATGCTGAACCGCACGTCGCGGTCCAGCTCAGCGTCGAACCGGCCCATCCGCAACACCCAGCCGGGACCGTCCGCGTCCGGGTCCGGGTGCCGGCTCAGCACCGGCCCGTCGGCGTCCGCGTCGGGCCGGACGAAGCACTCGACGGTGACCTCGTCCGCGATGTCGAACGCCGCGTTGGTCGTGACCCGGACCGTCGCGTTCGCCGCCCGGAAGCCCATTGCCTGGCCGTACCGGCCCGCGACCCCCAGCTGCACGGGACCGTCGAGCGTGCCGGGGTAACCGCTGCGGCCCGGGTAGGCGGCGGTCAGGTCGGCCACCGGGGGGACGGCCCCCACCACGTCGTCCAGGTGGTACAGCGCGACCGTGTCGGTGTCGAAACCGTAGGGCTGCGGCGGAAAGCGGGGCACACCGAGGTCGTGGCCGATCAGGTCGAGGCTCAGCCCGACGGCGGTCGGCAGGTGGCGTTGCGCCAGGGTCCGTTCCGCGTGCCGGCGCAGCTCGTCCCGTTCGGCGCCCACCACCCACAGCAGCTTCGCCGTGTTGCCGAGCAACGCGGTCAGCGTCCAGCACAGCTCCGGCTGGTTGTCCTCGGGCGTCGGCGTCATCGTCAGCATGAGCACCCTGGCGGTCGCCGTCACCGGCGCCGGGAGCACGAGCGACGTGCCAGCCACCGCGCCCGCCGGCAGCGCGACCGTCGTGTCGGTCGACGGCCCGCCCGGCTCGGCGTGCGTCACCACCACGGTCGTGTCGACCGCGAGGTCGCGGGTCGTGGCGAGCACGTACCTCGGCTCGGGTGTGCGGTCGAAGCGCGCCCTGTGGTCGGTGAAGTCGTAGGCGTCCACAGTGGTCTGCGAGCTGCCGAAGGGCAGCAGCCGCAAGGACAGCGTGTCGGCGCCGCGCCTGAACGGGACGGTCAGGCGGGCACCCATCCTGCTCGCGGCGATCGGCGCGGTCATCTGACCACCATCGTCACGTCGAGGGTGTCGCCGTCGGCGGTGAACGTCGCCAGCTCGGTCGGGCCCATGGCCAGGTTCTCGCCGACCGCGGCCTCGGCCAGCACCCGCTGGAACGGGACGTCGCCGAAGGTGATCCGGCCGAACGCGGCTGGCGAGCGGCGCAGGTGCAGCCCACGCACGTCCAGCACACCCGGCTCCTCGACGAACGCGCGGACCACCTGGGAGTACAGGACGTCCCCGCCGAGGCGCAGCGCGCCGATGTCGGTGGCGAGGCGCCTGCGGACCGACGAGAGCAGGGCCGTGCCGTCCGAACCGGACGCGATGACCGCGGTCGCCCGCACGCCGACCTCGATGTGGTCGGCCTCCACGATGTTCGCGTGGATGCCGATCGGCCGCACGGCGTCCACCGCGGCGGTGACCCGTTCGAAGATGCCCGGCACCGGCCCGATCGTGCGCCACGGCTGGCGGAAGTCGTGTGCCACCACGACGGTGAAGAAGTACGGCTCACCCGCGCGCCGCTCGCTGCTGAACGCCCGCTGGTCGAAGTTGAACAGGTCGAAGTAGCTCTGCGACACGTCGACCCCGCCCAGCGGGTCGGACAGCACCACGTCCACCACGCCGTCGACCTGCAACGCCGCCTGCGCGACCGCGTCGACGGTCCACAGGTTGCGGGCGAGCCCCAGCAGCCTGCCCCGGTAGGACGCGTCCGGCTCGTCCTTCGCACCGCCGGTCAGCGCGGCCCGGTTGGTCACGGTGAACCGCGCCGTGCCGGCGTCGGCGAGGGCCTGCGACCGGTAGGTCGGGTCGACGGCCACGATCTCGCCCGCGTCGACGTCCCCGCCGGGCCCGCGCTCGAACGCCACCACGCCGACGTCGGCCGTGCGGGTGGCGGCGTCGAGCCGGACCGCCGCCACCGTGCCGAACGCCCGCACGGGGTCGCCGGTCACGACGATCGTGCCCTCCGGCAGCACGTACTGCCGGCCCGCCGCCGCGTTGTCCAGCGTGATCCGGACCGTGCCGGTGCTGGGCAGCGCCCGCCGCGCCAGCCCGACGTCCTCGCCGAGCAGGTCGAGCGTGTCACCGATCGCGGTGGACACGAAGTTCCCGTAGTACAGGTCCTCCAGCCGCTTCCACAGCTCGCCGTCCTCTGCCGCGGTCGTCTCCAGGATCTTGCGCAACGCGGTCGCGTTGGTCAGGTCCACGTTCGGAAAGACGGCCCTGGCGCGGTCGAACGACTCGCCGAGAATCACGTCGACGGGCTTGAGCACGAACCCGCTCTGGGTCACCCCGAAATCGGTCACGATCGTCCTACCTCCACGTTCGCGCGCAGCGTCGCCGCGGCGCCGGCCACCGTGTCCAGCTCGACCACGACCGCCCACCGGCGACTGATCCGCGCGCGGTGGCCCCCGCCCGGGTCGGTGGCCAGCCGGTCCGGGTCGTCGTCGAAGGTGACCCGCCGGACCTCGCTGACCCTCGGGTCGGCGGTCAGCGTGCTCACCAGGTTCAGTTTCAGCAGTTCCTTCACGACGCGGACGCTGTTCGGCGTGGTGAACGCCTCCCGGACGTCCAGCCCGTACGTCGTGGCGAAGCGGTCCGAGCCCAGCGGCGTCAGGATCCGCAAGGTCAGCGCCTGCACGAGGTTCTTGATGCCCGTGACCTCGGCCAGGTCCCCACCCTCGAACACGAGGTCCCCGTCCTCGACCAGCAGGCCACGCCCGAACGGCTCAGTCATGCCGCCGCCTCGCCCCCGCCGCCCGACGATCTCCACATGGCAACGATCGAGCTGCCCGTCTTGCTCCCTGGGCCTTCACGAAAGTCCCATTCATGCGCCACGACTTTCCACGAAAGTCCCATTCGTGCGTTCGGGCCCTGCTCATGCCGCCTCCATCTTCAGCTGGCCTGCGGACTGGACACGCCATCCCACCAACGCGTTGGTGGCTCCCGTGGCCGTGTCCAGCACCACCTGGTCCTCGCCGATCTCGAACGTCGTGGACAGGCCCACGGTGACCGACGTGATGTTCTTGCACGGCACCTGAACCGTGCAGGACGTGATCGGCGCGTTGGTCAGGTCCCCACCCACGAGCACGAACTGTCCGTCCACGGTGAACAGTTGCTGGCTCGGCAGCACGGTGAAGGGGAACCCGTGTGGGCACTGCAGAATCGACGCGGCGGTGAGCACGGCGGCCATCACTTCACCGCCACCTTCGTGCCGTCGAGCTTGACGCTCACACCACCGTTGGTCAGCGTGATCGGCTTGTGGTTCGTGGCGATGGTGACGCCGCCGTCCGAGTCGACCTTGATCGTGGTGCCGCTCTCGTGCTCGATCGTGACCGAGCCGTCGGCCGGCAGCTCCGGTCGCGTGCCCACCTCGGGCAGCACACCCTTGCCGACCTGGATGCGCAGTCCCGTCGCCTGGATCACCCGGTGCCCGGTCGCGTCGGTGAGATCGTTGACGCCGGGGCCGGTCGGCAGCCCGTCCTGACCGAGGCCGGTGGGTAGCGCCAGCCAGTAGTCCCCCGGCCGGTTGGCGGGGCGCCGCATGGCAGGCTCGTCCGGCCAGAGGAACCCGGCCAGCACCGCGTCGTTGACGAGCCCGCGGTTGTGCGCCAGCAACGCACGCATCCCCGGGTACACGGGCACGACCAGCCCCGTCCGGTCGAACGCGAACGCCGACGCGATCGGCTTGTCGTGCAGGTCAAGGGTTCCGTCGACCGGGCTGGCCACACTCGGCGCGGTCACGGCAGGTTCCGGGCGTTGCGCGTAGTGCAGCGACGCCACGTGCCCGGCCGTCGCGTACTCGGTGACCTCGCCGACGTCGATCGCCGGCCGGTCGTCCTGGGCCCGGTCGACCAGCTCCCGCCACCGGTCCACCACGACCTGCACCCCGGTGGTCACCTGCGCCCGCGTGCCGGCCTCGGCCGCGATCAGATCGAGCCGCGCGGTGTACCCGCCGCCGGTGGTGAAATGGTGCACCACTCGCGACAGCCGCAGCGTCCCCGACGGCACGCCGGACAGGCCGGTGACCTTCGCGATCTGGCCGACCCGCAGGCGCGGGTGGCCGAGCACGGTCAGGCACACGGTCGCGTGCACCGGCGGCGTCAGCGCCCCCGCGGTGTCCTCCCCGTCGACACTGTGCAGCGACACGATGTTGGTGTCCGGGTCGAAGTCCACCGGTGCGGTGTCGGTCGCCGCGCCGACCGCGGCACCGAGGTAGACGTTCCCGTCCCGCACCACGAGTGGCGTGTCGGCACGGGTGGCCAGCGCCCGCAGCGCGTCCAGAGTGGACCCGGTACGCAGCGTGAAACCCTTGAGGTCGCCGGGAAGCGTCGAGCTGGCCGCCAGCTGCACGCCCGCCCGGCGCGCCAGGTCGCCGGCGAACGACACCGCGCTCGTGTCGGTCGTCACGCCCGAGGCGGGCGTGTTGCGCAGCAGGTAGCCGGCCCGCTCCTGTCCATAGAGGACAGTTCGGCCGTAGCCGTCCTCGCCGACGCATCCCGTCACCCTGGTGAGCCGCCCGGCGAGCACGAGGCCGCCGTCGCCGTTCCTCGTTGCCGCGTCGTCGAAGTAGCCGAGGTGCACCGACACGGTCACCGGCTCGGTGGCCTGCGCGGCACGGATCGCCTCGGCCGTCTCCGTCGGCAGGTTGATCAGCGTGACCTCGAAGGTGTCCGTGGCGGCGCCCTCGGTCATGGTCACGGTGATCTCGGCGTCCAACGCGAGCGAACCGGCGAGCACGTCGTTGGACACGGTCACCGCGAGACCGCTCCGCGCGGCGATGCCCACCTTGTACCAGATGGCGAAGCTCATGGTCTCCACTCCAGTCTCACCGCGGGGCCACCCCGCCGATCACACGCGAGCCGAACTCGCCGACACCGTTGAGGTTGCGGGGATCCAGCAGCATCGTGGGGAACGTCAACGCCAGTTCCGCGGCCTGGTAGGTGATCCCGGGCACCAGCTTGCGGCGCAGGATCGTGGTCAGCCCGGCCGGCTCCTCGCGGTCCACCGACAGCACGAGGAACGCCCCGCGCGCGGGCAGTTCCAGCGGACCGGTCGCGGTGTCGAGCAGTTCCTCCGCCACGTTGGCGTACAGCTGGAACCGGTACGTCCGGCCGGCCACGGCCAGCCGGAACGCCTGCGGAAACCCGTCCGCGGCGTTGATCGGCAGTCGCAGGAAGGTCATAGGGGATCACCCGGGACGCGTGCGACGGGGTTGGGCGCTGGTGCGGTCGGCACGGCCGCGGTGGCGCCGGCGAGCCGGCCCCCGGTCGCGTCGCTCGGCGTCGCGGCCTGCCCGGCGGGCAGGACCTGTTCGAGCCGGATCGACACGTCGAGGGCGTCGCGCTTGGCCACGCTCTGGGTGAACCGCAGGCTGGTCACCTGCATGTTCACGTTGGTCGTCATGCCGGCCACGACGGAGATCCCCACCGCGGCCTGCCCCGCGGGCGCGGCCGCCACCAGTTGCCGCGACGTGAGCGCCACCCGCTCCAGCTCCTTCTTCTGGTCCAGCCGGTCGTCCCCGAGCAGCACGGCCTCGATCGCGATCACCTGGTTGGTCGGTTGCGTCGCCTGGACGAACCGGCTGCCCATGATCCGCTCGACGCGGTACCCCTCGGTCACGGTCAGGCTCTGCACGTGTCGCAGCTGGACAGTGCCGACCAGGACGGGTGTGTTGGCCGCCATGGCTTTCCTCCGGTCAGATCCGGGTGTTCAGTTCCCGGTCCAGTTCGCTGAACACGTGGTCGGCCACCCGCGCCACCTCGGCCGCCGGCAGCGACCCGACCACCTCGATCTGGACGGGGAAGTAGTAGTTGACCACTCCCCCGCCGTCGGGCGAGATCACCGCCTCGCTGCCGGGCTGCGGCACGATGTACTCTCCCTCGTGCACCAGCGCGATCCCGGTGCGCTCCACCCGCCCACCCACCGCGAACCCGGGCACCACAACGCTTTCCACGCCGCCCATGTCGTTGCCCAGGTCGCTGCCCAGGTCGCTGCCCAGGTCGTCGGGCACGGCTCACCCCTCCACGCCGACGGACAGCGCCAGGCAGGTGAAGGACGCCTGCGGCACACCGTCGATCACCACGTTGCTCGGGTTCGCCGACGTGACGACGCAGCGGGCGAACTTCAGCGAGTTGAAGGCCCAGTCGGTGCCCTTCTTCTCGGCCACCACCACCTGGAACTCCGTGCCGTTCGCGGCGAGCTCGGTGAGGTCCGCGACGGCGGACGCCACCGCCGGCACGCCCATGGTGAAGGTGAACGTGAACGGCTGCCGGACGAAGCCGGTGTTGTCCGCCTCGATGCTGTGCAACACCGTGTGCGGCACGTTGAACGTCGGCGTGAACGTCGAGATCGGCGTGATCGTCGCGTCGCCGAGCTTGACCTCGAGCCGGGTGTTCCAGTCGGCCATGGGTTGTCCTCCTAGTCGAACTTCAGGGTGATCGAGATGCGGTGCACGGCGCCCGCGTACTCGAGGGCGGCGAGCACCTGCACGAGCCGCGCCACCTCCGCGTCGTGGATCTGCTGCTGCTCGGTGGCCGTCCGCGCCGCCGGGTCCTTGTCCAGCAACGTGAGCACCGGGATGACCAGCTCGAAGCTGTTCAGCACGTCCGCGTCGAGCAGCGGCGTGAGGACCGCCTCCATCTGGGCGATCAGCGCACGCAGGCCCGACCTGGTGATCCGCACGTTCCCGATGGAGCTGATCAGCTGGGCCTTGAGCCGGAAGGAGACGTCGTCGACGAACCGGACGACGTCGATGTACTTCTTGCCGGTGCCAGCACTTCCCGTGTAGCCCTCGCCCAGGTACACGCCGTTGCCGGGAATGAGCGCCGGCGTGGTCAGCCAGTTCACGCCCAGCCCGTGCGGGCCGGACTTGCTGGTCTCCGCGCCGTTCAGCTCCTCGATGTCCGCCGGCTTGAACGGCGCGCTGGTGATGTTCACCGGCTTGAGGAGCATGGAGACCGACGGCTCGTAGCCCGCGATGGTGCCGGCCACCGCGACGGCCGCGTCCTGGTCGCTGTTGTGGGCGATGTAGACCATCCGCTCGTTGGCCAGGATGACGGTGGGATCGTGCTCGCCCTTCTCCAGCATCGCGACGCCCATGCGTTCCATGCCGTCGGGGCCGGTGTTCGACACCGAGCTGACGTGCTGGGAGAGCAGGTGTATCGGCCCGTCCTCGACGTTGTTGGCCTCGTTCACGAACGTGTTCGACAGCACGACGAACTGCACGTTCAGCGTGCCGACGGCGTCGAGCGCGGCGGCCAGGTCCGGGTTCTCGGCGGCCACCGGCACGCCGTAGACCAGTGTCGGGCCGGGGGTCTGCGAGAACGCGAGCGCGAGCGCGGTGCTCAGCTCGCCAGGCACGGCGTCGCGCGCGTCATCGGGGTTGGTGAACGCGATCGGCTCGGCGAGCGTGGCGGTCGTCGACGACGTCGGCCCCACGATCGCGATGTTGCCGAACGCGCGAACGGTTGGCGCGAACAGGTTGACGAGTGGGTCGACCCGGACATACCGAACGGCCATCGGATCCTCCTTCTCAGGTTGTTGGCAGGAAAATGCTGACGACGCCCTCGCCGGCGCAGAGCCGCTCGACGTCCGTGGTGGTGAGCCCGTCCGGCAACCCGTCGGCCGCGACGACCACGGCCGTCGCGTACGCCTCGGTGCCCTCCGCCGGCACACTGGCCGGTACCGGGCCCACCAGGTTCTTCGCGGCCTCCCGCACGAGCCGCGTGGCCCGCAACCCGCCCGCGAGATCGAAGGGATCGACGATCACGGCCGCCAGCGTGACCGGCAGCGTGTGCGTGTTCGCCGGGTCCTCCCGGTCGAACGGGGTCGGCCTGCGCAGCTGGATCTCGGTGACCACGTAGTCGAACCGGTCCCGCAGCTCCTCGACCGTGCTGATGTGATGGGTGGCGAGAAACGCGTCGAGATCGAAGAACGCGAACCGCGCCCGAAACTCCTCGAGCGTGGCGAAGTCGTCGAACCCCTTGGACAACACGGCTTCCGCCCCACTCGGATCCACCTCGGCGACCACCGTGACATCGATCCCGGCCAACACGTCGATCCACACCGGATCGGCGGGCGCCGGCAACGTGAGCGTCACCTCGGTACGCGTGAACGACGGCACGAGCTGCGACCACGACCCCTCCTGCCGCCCGACCGGGAACAACGGCCGCTGCAGCGCCACACTCCGCACGTGCACGCCGGTCACGTGGTCGATCCGCGCCACCGAGAGGTCGTACGTGGTCCCGAGCATCGTCCGCACCCGCCCGTCGGCGTCCCCGGACGGCAGCAGCAACGAGCCGAGCGCCACCGGGTCACTGAGCTCACGCAGCGCCCGATCGCCGAACACCGTCATGTGTTCATCCCCAGATCCATGAATCCACCAGCAAGATCTCGAACACGGAATACGACTCCGTGCGTGTCCCTCCCCCGAACCACGCACACCATCGCAGGCCCGGTCGACAATCCGTCCACAATCCAGCGACAGGAACCGTCAGTGATCAGCCCATCGCGGTAAGGGAACGACGCCGAGGCCGGCGCGGCATCCACAACTTCCTCGCGCGCCTACTCCTGGTTGATGTCGCGCAAGGACGCGAACCGCGCGAAGAACGACCCGCCGTAGCCCTCGATGTCAGCCAGCACCCGCGCCACCACAGCGGGTACCTGTCCACGGTTTGATGAAGGTGTTTGCTGTCTGGATGAACCGCGCGACGCGGCGGGGTTCATGTGACCGGATCGGGTACCAGGACAGGGACGTCAACGTGAGGTCCTCGCCACCGTTCCTGTCGACCAGAACGACCGTGCGGGAGGGGAGAACTGAATGCCCTGGGACTATCTTGACACTGGCCACGTCAATCCAAAGACGGCGTTCCGCCCTGCACCCCATTCCGCGTTGTCGGACGTGGTCTCGGTCCACCAGGACACCGGAACGCCACGAGACGAACCCGACCAGCACACCGACCACGACGAAGACGACTGCGACGACCATCGCACCCGACTCACCCACGGCGAAGCCGCTGATCCCCACGAGCATCATCACGACGCCGATGGCAATGCCGACCCAGCGCCACGGTGATCGGAAGGTGCGGGGCAGGCCGGTCTCCTCGGTGTTCATGTCGTCAGTGCCGCTTCTCGTGGGTGATCTGCCGTCGGGACCACTCAAGCACTCGCTGTCCGATGGCCGGGTCAACCGAGCCCTGCCGAAAGTACCGGTACAACCTGGTCACCGACAGAGGTTCGAACGGGCACATTCTCCGCTCTCATCAGCGAAAGTGAGGCAGAGTCGAACATTGCACGGCCCCGCGAAGGTGCTGACGTTCCTGAGCCCAGCCAGCCGTGGCCTCGGTTGATCCCTTCATAGATTCAGCGGAGGAAGGACGTGAGCGGATCGTGGTGACCGTTGCGCCGGCGTGGCGGTATCGGCGGGATCCGCTCGGCTATGTCGAGCATGCGGTCCGCAGCCAGGGACCACTCTTTCGGTTGCCCGACGACGGGACGCTGTGCGTGGCCGACCCCGACGTGGCCACCCGGGTGCTGCGTGACGAAGACGGCTGCTACGACCAGATATCCGACTTCTTCCATACCCGCGGCGGCCGGCTGGAACCTCGGGCGGCACAGATGCGAGTAGGGCGCGCGGCACGCCATCTGCTGTGGACACACGTCACCCGGAACGGGGATCGCCTGCCCGAACTGGTGGCCGGCCTGGGAGCGCACAGCGTGTGGCCGGCCGCAGGGCGGGTGGTGGTGCACCGGTTCCTGGCCGAGATCCTGCTGCGTGCGGACAGTTCTCCCCGGACGCGGGAGGCGATGGCGCAGGTGGTACGCCACAACGTGCTGATCCGCAGCCATCACCGGACGGCGCGGATAGCGCAACGAATGCTGCGGGCACGGGTGGTGGCCGAGGTGGCGGAGGAGGTCCGGATCCGTCGCGGCAACTCGGAAACCGGGGTGCCCTCGCACGACTTGCTCGATGCGGTGATCGGCGCCGTCTCACCGGAGACGACCGAAACCGACATCGCCGAGGTCTATCTCCTGCTGTTCCGCACGGCGGTGGCTCCGGTTGGGCACGTGGTGGGGTGGACGTTGCTGCTGGCCGAGGCCGAGGGAGTCGAGCTGGCCGAGGTGTCGGCTGAGTGGGCGGTGCGGGAATCGCTGCGGCTGTGGCCGGTGGCGTGGTTGTTCGTTCGCCCCGTGCACCGCGCCCACGACCTCGGTGGCGTGTGGGTGGAGCCGGGAGACAGTGTGGCCGTCTGCGCCTACCTGCTCCACCGGGACGAGCGGTACTGGCCGCGGGCCACGCGGTTTCGACCCGAACGCTGGGCCGACCAACCCAGGCACGGCACGTATGTGCCCTTCGGCGGGGGTCCGTTCGTCTGCGCCGGCGCGTCCGTCGCCCAACGCCTCGCCGCGATGGTGCTGCGGTCCGTGGTCGATCGCGCTTGCCTGTCGGTGCGCGGCGGCAGTGGGCGTCCCGGGGTTGAGGGGATCATCACGCCGCCCCGCTTCCATCTGCACCGCACTCCCCACCCAGCCCTGGTCACGCTCTGACCGACAGGAAGGAGGTGAACCTTATGAGGAAGCTCCTGCGCCGGATAACCACCCGTCGAATCAACAAGCAGGCATGGACCGTCTGGTGAGTCCAGGTCTGGCTGCGTCGATTCCGGCGCAGCCAGCACCATGCAAACCCGCTCGAACCGAACCAGACCTGGCTCCGCGAACGTAAGAGGGGCTTCGAATGACCGCCATCGCCGGGACTCTGCGTCCACTCGAGCATCAATTCTGGCTACGCGGTGAACAGCCCGACACACCGGTCCGGTTCGAACCGCGAACCGGTGTGTGGCACGTCTACGGATACGGGGAGACTCTGCGAATCCTGACCGACCCACTCGTTTTCTCGTCGGATATCACCCGGCTGATGCCCGACACGTTGCTGAGCGGCCAGAGCAGGGACCCGCGGACCAGAGGCAACATCGTCCAACTCGACCCGCCGGAGCACAACCAGCTGCGCAAGCTGGTCAGCCGCGTGTTCACCCCCAAGATCGTCGCCGGTCTGGAACCCCGGATCGCCGAGGTGACCCGACAGCTGCTCGACGCGACGGCCGGCCGTGACCACCTCGACCTGGTCGCCGACCTCGCGAACCCACTGCCGGTGACCGTGATCGCCGAGCTGCTGGGCGTGCCCAGCAGCGACCAGAACCTGTTCAGACAATGGGCCGACGGGATCCTGTCCCGCGCCCAGCCGATCTCCCTGGCCGAGCACGATGAGGAACGGGCTCGGTTGCAGCAGCGGATCGTGGAGAACCGCGGGCACCTCATCGACTACCTCGCCGAGCAGGTCGCCGAGCGCCAGCGGCACCCCAGGGCGGACCTGCTGACCGACCTCGTCCAAGCCTCCGTCGACGGCAGACGGCTGAGTGCCGGCCAAGTGGTCGACTTCGCTCATATCCTGTTGCTCGCCGGACACGTCACGACGACCCTCCTGCTGGGCAACACGATGCTGTGTCTTGGGGTTCACCCGGAGCACCTCGCGGCTGCCCGTGCGGACCGTTCGAGGCTGCCGGGCATGATCGAGGAGTCGATGCGCTACCTGAGCCCGAGCGCCGCGATCGCACGGGTCACCACCATCGACGCCGAGGTGGACGACGTCCGGATCCCGGCCGACCAACTGGTCATGGTGTGGTTGGCGGCAGCCAACCGGGACGCCCGCCAGTTCGTCGACCCGGACGTCTTCGACCCCGCACGAGATCCCAACCCGCACCTTGGTCTCGGCCGCGGCGTCCACTTCTGCCTCGGCGCTCCGTTGGCTCGGTTGGAAGGCAGGGTCGCACTGAGCATCCTGCTCGACCGCTTCCGCCGACTGCGGCTCGATCCCGATCGACCGCCGCGACTCCTGCCCCACCCCCATCAGACCGGTCTTCACTCGCTGCCCCTGCTCACCGCCTGAACCAGCGAAACGCACAGCGATCAAACGCCTTCGATGGCGGTCCGGAGTCAGACGAGACCCAGGACGGCGCCAGTCCAGCCCGTCCTAACCCACTGGCCCGCCGAGACGTCCGGCCGTTCGCCCCGCTCGCCAAGCGAACGGCCAGCCTCGAACTCCGGCCGACGCGCCGGATTCTCAGCCAGCCAGCGCCGCACCAGTCGCGCCGCCGCGTCGTGGCTCCCTCGGCAGACGAGCCACTCGGCAAGGTCGACGACATACATGTCGATGGTTACCAACGGCAGCTCTGTCGCGGCCCGGTCCGGTTCCGCCGACCCGCCGAACCATGGCAGTGCCTCCGCGCGCAGCAGCCGCAGGAAACCCTCGAGCTGGGCGCTGCGCGCAGCGGGAACAGTGAGGTCGACCTGCCCCCGGTGCCAGGCACCGGTGAGGACGCCCAACGGATGCCCGCACAGCCAGTCGTCATTCACGCCGGAGTAAGCGGTGAGAGCCGGGTTGGCGCGGCGCCACCTCCTCAAGGTGCTGTCGCGGACGTTGAGCACCGCGCCGAACTCGATCAGCTCGCCCGTCCGGTTCCACTTCGGGCTCCGCAAGTGAATCTGCTCGCGGCGCCCGCCGATGCGCCGCTCCAGCTTCGCCAGCGATCTGACCCAGTTGAACCCGTCGTCACCCAGCTGGGACGCAAGCCACCGGCCAGCCACGCCCACCACCTCCGCGGGCCGCCCGACCGCAGCCAACTCGATCAACAAACTTTCGTCATCCGGCCGACCCTCATCCACGAACCCATCTTCACATCCCGCCGACCCCGTCCTCGACACCACCAACCGCGGCAGGAGTAGTGCAGGAATGCCTGCTCGACCACGGACGTGCGCGCACTACAAGTCAAGGACCAACCGGCGCCCCCGGGCTCGGGACACGCAGATCAGGATGGTGTCCCCGGCGGCACGTTCCTCCTGTGAGAGCAGGGAGTCGCGGTGGTCGGGGATGCCGTCGAGGACGGGGGTCTCGCAGGTCCCGCACGTGCCCTCCCGGCACGAGGACAGCACCGGCACCCCCGCCTGCTCGACCGCGCGGAGAATCGACTTGCCCGGCGGGACAGCCAGTCTCCGCCGTGACCGGGCCAGTTCCACCTCGAACGCCGTCTCCTCGCGGTCCCGGCCGGTCACGGCACGCGGGCCGAACCGTTCCACGTGGAGGCTGCCCGGCGGCCAGGCACGACAGTGCTCCTCCACCGCGGCGAGCAACGACTCCGGACCACAGCAGTAGACCGCCGTGCCGGGGCGTGGTCTGCCGAGCAGCCGGTCGAGCTTGAGCCGGCCGGTCTCATCCTGCGGCCGCAGCATCACCCGCTCGCCGTACCACTCGGCGAGGTGCCCGGCGAACGCCATCGACGACCTCGTGCGCGCACCGTAGGCGAGGCACCAGTCCGCGCCGAGGGCGTCGACCTCCGCGATCATCGGGAGGATCGGGGTGATGCCGATGCCGCCGGCGATGAACAGGTACCTGCGCGCGGGGACGAGCGGGAAGTTGTTGCGTGGACCGCGAACGCCGAGCAGGTCGCCCGGCCGCAGTCCGTCGTGCACGAACCGGGAGCCGCCTCGGCCGCGTGGGTTCCGGTGGACGGCCACCTGCAGCACCGACCGGTCCGCCGGGTCGCCGCAGAGTGAGTACGGCCGCACCAAACCGTTGGTCAGCACCAGGTCCACGTGCGCGCCCGGGCGCCACGGCGGCATCTGGTGGCCGTCCGCGTGGCGCAGGGTGAGCCGGACGGCGCCGGTGGCCAGCGGCTCCTTGCGGGCCAGCAGGACCTCGAAGTCGGTCATCGTGTCACCCCGAAACCGAGGTGGACGGCGACCTTGCGCGGGTGGTTGCGTGGCAACGTCTCGCCGTGGCGTGGCGGCCAGCTGTGCACGACCACGTTGAGGCCGCGGGCCAGCTGCGCCATCAACCGCTCCAGGAACTCGCTTACCTCGTCCGTCGTGAACGGTCCTCTGCGGGCCTGGAAGAACACGACGCCCCGCGCCGACACCGCGAACAGCACGTTGACGTCCCCCGCGCCGGGGGCCCAGGCCAGCGACACCGCGTCCGCGTTGCGCAGCCAGGCGGCCGGCGTGTGCGCGACCGGCACCGTCATCGTGATCCGGCCGCGCATGACCTCGAGCAGCCGCGGCTCCGTGATCAGTCCCCAGCGGACCAGGTACTTCCACACGGTCGCCGGGCTGAGCAGCACCCGGAACTCCCGGTTCACCAGCTCGGCGACCGCCTGCCGGGTCCACAGCCAGTGCGGCATGCCGTGCTTGTCCGGCGTGCCGTCGACGATCGTCCGCATGGTCGTGTCCTGCCGCGCCGGCGACAGCGCGAGCTGCTCCCCCGGCCGGCGGCCCCGGCGTTTCGGCCGCAGGGCGTCGTCGCCGAGGCGCTGGTAGGCGGCCACCCACGCGCCGACGGTCTTTCGTGACACGCCGAAGAGCCGCGCGACCTCCGACCGGGACACTCCGGACTCGACGGCCGCGACGGCACGCCGCCGCAGGTCTTCCAACGCCTCGGCGGAGAGGCTACGTGCGTCGCGTGTGGACATATCCAAGCCTTGAACGTTGCTTGATGCGAGGGTCACGTCGGCTATCCCTACGTAAAAGGTTGGTCACGGCCAGTTGAACCGCGCCCGCGGACCGCGTTGATCCCCGCGTCGACGGCCACGAACACGAACAGGCTCGCGCCGAACACCGGCACCACGCGGACGAGGACGGCGAGCGCGGCCAGCACGAGCAGCACCCGGTGCCTGGGCAGCTGCCGCCAGGCCGGCGGCGGCAGCGCGGCCCATTTGCCCTGGTACGGGTTCTTCACCCACCACATGCGGTAGCCGAGCAGGATCAGCACGAGCAGCCCGGCCGCCAGCACCGCGACCACGATCTGGTTCGCGAGCCCGAACAGCGTGCCGGTGTGGAACTCGACGGCCAGCGTCCGCAGCTTCGCGGCGAGCGGGTAGTCCGCCCAGCCGATCCGCTCCGTCACCCGCGCGGTGTACGGGTCGACGGCGACGGCGTCGCGGCCAGGCGTGCGCTCGACCACGGTGTACACGTCGCCGGGGCCCGATGGCGGGGTCACGATCAGCTCGCCGGACAGGCCCGACGCGCTGATCACGCGGTCGATGCCGACGTCCGGGGCGTTCGGGCCCGGCACCGGCACGGGCCTCTCGACGAGGGTGGGCGCATGCAGCGGATCCGTGCTCCGGTCGGCCCGGCCACCCGCGAACTGCGACATGGCGAGCCCGCCGACGGCGACGGCCAGCAGCCCGATCGCCAGCCACAACCCGAGCGGGCCGTGCAGGCCCCGCAGCCGGCTCCAGCCGCGCCCGCGGAACGAGGGCACGAGCAGCTCGCGCACCGTGGGTCGCCGGCGGCGGGACCGGCCGGCGAACAGGAGCACGAGCCCGGCCACGACGATCGCCGGCAGCCAGGACGCGGCCAGCTCGGCGTAGAGCCGGCCGGGCTCGCCGAGGTGGAGGTCGCTGTGCAGTTCGCGAAGCCACGAGTTGGCGGGCAGGAGGTGGCGGGTCGTGGTCAGCTCGCCGCAGAGGTAGTTGGTGTACGGGTCGACGAACACCGACCGGGACTGGCCGGCGCCGAGTCCCGGCACGGACAGGTCCACCCGGGCCGTCCGGTCCACGCCGGCCGGCGTGATCACCGACTCGAGCCGCCCCTCGGGATGCGCGGTGAGTGCCGCCCGGACCTGCTCGGCGACCGGCCGGCGCGCACCGCCGGGGTCGGCGGCGTACAGCTGCGAGTGGTAGAGGTCGTCGTGGATCTGCGGGCTGAACACGTAGACGAGCCCGGTCAGGCACAGCACCAGGAGGAACGGCGCGACCACGAGCCCGGCGACGAAGTGCACCCGTCTCGCCAGCGACCGCAGTGCCGCACCGGCCGGTTCAGTCCGCAACGTCGACGACGCCATAGATCGTCTCCTCAGCGCCATCGGCGGGCCGGACGGTGAGCGCCAGCTCCCACTCCCCGGTGCGCGGGATCATTACCTGGCCGTCGCGTACCGACACCGGCTTTCCCTTGCCACCAGGCGAGTTGAGCACGGCGGTGTAGGAGACCCCGCGTGCCGGCGAGTCGTCACGGGCGAGCACCGTGACGTACACGTGGTTCGCACCGGCGCTGGCCGGCGCGACGGCGAGGTCCACGAACGCCTGCCCGCCGGCGAACGGGATGCGGGCGGGGGCGGACTGCGCCGCCGGCGCGGCCGGTCGGGTCAGTACCACCGCCGCGACGAGGAGCAGGGCGACGCCCCCGGCGGCCAGCCATCGCCGGCGGAGCAGTGCGACGGCGCCCGGCAGCGCCACGAGCGCGACCGCCGCGCCGAGCAGCGCCGGCACCGGTGCCGGCAGGGCCGCGAACGTTCACGTCGCCGCGACGGCGACCGCGCAGCCCAACACCGTGTGACCGGCGAATCAGCCGACTACGACGCCACCACGCCCTCGCGAGGAACACGAGTTGTGCCAGCGCGAACCGGATGTCGTCAGGGCGCCCCAGAGATCGGACCGGCGCCGCAGGATCACGGCACCGGTCCGGTTACTCATCATTGAAAGTGATTTCGACTTCGATCGGGCGGGCGTGCCGCCGAGAACGTCAGTCCAGGGTGCCGTACCCCCAGCACGGCGTCACGCAGTTGTTCGCGTGCTCGGGCCGGGGATCCGGCGTCAGGCTCATCTCGATGGTCAGCAACCGCAGCTCGTACATGATTCCCATGGCGGCGTCGAGTGCCGACGGGTGTCCGGTGAACGTCTTCTGCAGTGCGACGAGAAGATGCCGGAACGACCGGTTGAACTGCTCGGTGAGCGTGCCCGCCTTCGTGCCCTCCGGATAGAACCCGACCTCCGGGTCGGTGATCATCGGGTGTACGCCGGACGGGTCGAACACGACCGGATCGCCGGTGTAGGAATAGCCTTCCGGCGCTGTGCGATCGGGCACCAGCCTGCGGCCGTGCCTGATCTCGGCGAACCGGTAGTAATGCGCCAGGTCGCCCTCGCCGTCACCGTCCTCCGGGCTGGTCGCGGTGCCCTCGCCCTGTTCGACGACGATCTCCAGCGCCCGCGCGGCGGACGCCACGTCGGTGACCGCGAACAGTTGCGACGACGGGTAGAACGGCGCGGTCACCTGTGGCGCGGACGGGGTGGCGAACGCCGGCTCGCCGAGATCCTTGATCTTGTCGATGATCGCGGCGTAGAAGTCGCCGATGGTGACCACGTCGGAGCCTGCGCGGTCGGCGATCGGGTCCTCCGGCTGCTCGATCGCCATGAACAGCTCGGTCTGCGGGATCGACATCGGTCCCAGGTGGACCACCAGGCCGCCCACCGTGCCCATCGGCAGCGGCGACGGGTAGTCCAGCACCGCCTCCTTGCTGTCGAGCACCGGCCGGCCGCCGACCGCGTTGAGCACGTTCGCGGCGATCGTCAGGTGCAGCATCTCCTCGATCACCACCGACCTGACCAGGGCGCCGACGTCGCCGTTCTCGCCGGGCTTGAGGCTGAAGTACGCGGTGAGGTACGGCGGAATGGTGGCCAGCTCCAGCACGACCGCGGCCTGTAGCGACTCGTGCAGCTCGTGCGGGGAGCCGGCCGCCCGCACCGCCTCGAGGTACTTCCTCTCGATCTGGATCACTGCTCGCTCCTTCGAATGGCGCGCAGGTACCTGCGGACGAACTGCGCCTTGGAGTCGGTCGGGTCGACGGCGTCGTCCTCCGGGACCGGCGCCGGTGCGGCCGGTCTGGCGGCGGGCGCGGGTGGGGGCGGGGTGCCCAGCGGCAGGTCGGGCAGCGCGAGCCAGCGCAGGATCATCCGGCGCTTGGCGCGCGACAGGTCCCTGGTGACCGGCATGTAGTTGGGGTCGCCGACGTCCCGGGAGAAGGCGAACTGCAGGATCCCGCGGTGGTGCCGCACGTCCTCGTACCGGTCGAGCCGCACGAGGCGTTTGTTCATGATCGGATACAGGTTGGCGTACTGCGTGAAGATCGGCCGGATGTCGTCGTACCAGGTCGGACAGTCCGGGATCTCGAAGTGGTCGAAGACCAGCGCGGCGATCGGTTCGAGCGGATTGTGCCGCAGCCCGGCCAGGTCGACACCGCCGATGCCCAGCTGCATCAGGTAGATCTGGCCGTCGAGGTAGCCGCGCGGGGTTTCCGGGTCCGAGCAGCGCACCTGCAGGGTGGTCTGCCCGTCCAACCCGGTCGGGCGCGGCGGCTGGATCGCGAACGCGGCCGGCGGCGTGCCGACGACCGGTTCGAAACCCGAGTCGATCGGCGGCAGCAACTCCGGCAGCACCTCGGCCCGGTGGACCGGACTGCCGTACCGCATCACGTACACCGTGGTGGACAGGGTGCCGCCCGCCTCGACACGGTGGATGTGTTCATCGGCCCGCACGTGCCAGCCGTTCAGGGTCTCCCGCACCACCACGGTGTGGCCGTTGTCGTCGCGTCGCAGCAACGCGAGCGGGCGGGACCTGATGTCGACGTGGCGGGGGACCCGGACGCTGGCGATGCCCGAGGTGTCGAGCAGCCAGCCGGCGGCGCGGTAGGGCAGCGGCTCGCCGAGGCCGACGAACCCGGTGCCCTCGGCGAGGGTGGCACCCTGGTCGGCGGCGTCGTCCAGCAACACACCGAGCCGCAGTTCGCCCTGGTCGATGACGCTGCCCTTGTCGTCGAGGATCGGCATCGCGTTGGCGAGGTCGACCACGAGGCGGTCGTCGTGGACCACGCCGTCGAAGTAGTTGATGCCCGCGGTGTTCAGGCCCTGCTCGGTCACGATCGGCGCGAACCGCCTGCCCGTCAGGAACCGGTGCGGCTCCCGGGGACGGTACGGACCGATGGCGCCGACGACACCGCCGAAGGCGAACTGCGCGGCGGACTTGTCGGCGTTGAAGAACGCGAACGTGGTCAGGCGGATCGACAGCTTGCCGGCGGTCGTCGACGCTCGCAACCGGTCTGCGAACGGGGACACTCCCGGCTTCGCCCACCGCAGGTTCTGCAGCACGGACTGGAACCGCGCGGTCGCCCTGGCGGCCTGATCGCCGATCGGTGGCGGGAACCAGAGGTCGCGGAACGAGGCCGGTTCGAAATCGCCCGCCACGATCGTCGTGTCACCCGCGCGGAGTTCGATCCGCAGGCCCCACAATGCGGAGGAGAGCTGCCACTGAGTGTCGAGATCGACGATCTTGGCGCCCACCCGGTCGGTCGAGCCGCCGATCACCGCGGTCAGGACCGGGTCGTCGTCGTGGTCCGATCCCCCGGCGTCGGCTATGCCCCGCACCTTGCAGTTCAGCAGCCGGAACGCGCCGCTGCCGTCCGGGTTCCACGACAGCGGCGACGTGTCCGCGTCGAATGTCTCGATGTCATAGTTCGCCACGATGTTGTTGACCGTCGACACGTCCGCCTGGAATTCTCCGTCGAAGATCAATCGTGGTAGATCCAGATAGCTCACGCTACCGTCCCCCAATTCTCGGATGCCCCCGACCCGATGTTCTACCAACGCTACGCGGTTTTCCGGCGTAGCGGACGCGCGATTGTTATTCCCGCATCTGAACGGAACGTGACCGAACGAACGCGAATTGTCGAAAAGGTGGGCACCTATTTCGGCGCCCGGACAAAAGGGTCCGCGGAGGTTACCCCGCCACTTCACCCCGCACCGACGGGAACCGGCGCAGGGTCGGGCTGCACAGCGAGCCGAGTGCGACGGCACCCAGACACGCGGCGCACAGCAGGAGGCTGGTCGGACCGCTGCCGCTGTCGGCCATCAGCAGGCCACCGATCGTCGGGCCGAGCGCGCCGGCGCCACCCGTGACGAGACCGACGATGCCGCTGAGCCGGCCGCGAAGCTCGTCGGGAGTGACCATCATCTGGTATGTCATGATCGCGGTGACGGTCACCGGGACGAAGAACGACGTCGCACCGAGCACGACACCGAACGGGATACCGGCGGGCACGGCCGCCATCAACGCGGTCAGACCGGCCGCCACGAACGAGAACCCGATGACGATGACCCGGGAGGGCACCGCCTCGTAGAGCCGGGACGCGACGGAGGCGCCCAGGATCCCGCCCGCGCCGAAGAACGCCATCATGAAGCCGATCTCCGTGGAACTCACGTCGGACTGGCTCGACCCGGAGATGATGACGACGATCAACGCGCTGAACACCAACTGGGTGAACACCAGCCACGCCAGGGTGCTTCTGATGACCTTGTGTCCCAGCACCCAGCGGAAGCCGCCGCGCACGTCCTCTCCGATGGCGCCGGACGGGGTGTCCGCGCGGGACGGCCGGGGCAGTCGCAGGAACACCAGTGCGAGGCACGACCCCGCCTGCGCGACCGCGATGATCGCGAACGGCAGCATCGGGTGCACCGCGAACACGACACCGGCCGCGGCCGGCCCGAGCAGGTGCGCGATGTAGGGGCGGGCCGTGTTGCGGGCGACCGCCTCCGACAGCTGTTCGGCCGGGACGATCCCCGGCAGCGCGGCGTCTTCCGCCGGTTCGAACGCCGAGACGAGCACGCCCTCGAGCGCGGCGACGATCAGTACGTGCGGGAGGGAGAACTCGCCGGCGAGCGCGGCGGCCATCAGGCTCGTGATCGCCAGGGCTCGCAACGCCTGACAGGTGAGCATGATCCGGCGGCGGTCCAGCCGGTCCGCGACCACACCGGCCGGCACGTTGGCGACCATGCGGGCGACCGCGATCACCGAGGCCGCCACCCCGACCTGCAGGGCGGAACCGGTGTTCGCGAGAATCAGCAGTGGAATGGCGATGGAGATCATCGAACTGGCCAGCTGCGAGATCAGCTGGCTGGTCCAGAGGATGTTGTAGTTCCGGTTGCGGGAAAGCGGCACCGGCGCCGTCTTCTCGTCGTCCACACCGGACCCGAGATCCGCTGTCGTCATGAGGTTCACCTGCTCCTACGGGCCAGCCGGCCGGAGACCTGAAGCAGGTCCACACGGCCGGAACTCGAGTCACGGACAAAGCGCCCGACATACGCCATCCGACCGCCGTCGCATTCCCGCATCGTGAAACGCAGGTCGTCGAAACAGGTCAGCTTCGAATGCGCGACGCCGTCGACCATCAGGTACAGCTCGCCGTCGGGTTCGACCGCGATGTCGAACTCGGTGGTGCCGTTGCGGTATTTCCCCGCGCAGTCCGCGGAACCGGTCGACGGCGGTCCGGCGTCGGGGACCGACGTCAGCGAACAGCTGCCGACGTCGATGCCCTCGGCACGCAGCCGGGTGACCAGGTCGTCCCACATCGCCAGACCGGTGTTCGCGTTGGTGGTCAGGGCGAGCACCGTGCCGCTGTCCGGTTCGAACCGCAGGTGACACGACGTGCCGGTCCCGGTGCCGTCATGCCCGAACCACGTTCGCGCGCCGTGCCGGTAGGCCGACCAGCCGGGGGTCCAGTCGTCGGCGATTCCGGCCGGACCGACGGCCAGGCCGACGGTCCGACGCATCTCCGACGCGGTCTCGGAGGCCAGCAGGTCCGGCAACGCGGAGTCGCCGACATGCAGGCGACCGAACGTCACCAGGTCGGCGGCGCTGAGTGCCAGCGCGCCGGCCGGTTCCTCCACCTCGGGCAGGTTCTGCTCGTCGATGACCCGCACCGTCGTCGCGACGGTGTGGCCGGGGACGGCCGGACGAGGGGACTCGCCGACCACGAACGCGGGCGTGATTCCCAGGGGACGCAACAGGATCGTCTCGACGGCCTCCGCCCATCGCATGCCGGTGACGGCCTCGACGAGGTGGCCCGCCAGCACGTAACCCGCGTTGGAGTAGGAGAACACCGCCCCCGGCGGGTGCACCAGGTCGGCTTCGCGGCAGTGCCGCGACACCCAGCGGGCGCGGCTGACCGGACGATCGGTGTCCACTGTGGACATCAGGCCACCGGCGTGGCTCAGCACGTGCCGCAGGGTCAGCCGGGGATCGGCCGCGGCGCCCAGCTCGGGCAGGTACCGGGCAAGCGGCGCGTCCAGCTCGACGTCGCCGTCCGCGACCAGCATCATCGCCATCGTCGCCGTGAACGGCTTGGTGAGGGAGCCGAGCGGGAAGGCCGACCCGGGGGTGACCGGTCCGCCCATGCCGTGGGCCTGCTCCCCCACCTCGGCGGTGACGGTGCTGTTCTCCCTGCGCAGAGCCAACTGCGCGCCCGGCACCCGGTGCTCGGCAGCCAGCTCGGCCAGCAGCGCGTCGATCCGGTCGGCGTTCACGGACGATCACCACCGACGTGGCGGGTGATCGCCCTCAGCCCGGCGAGGAAGTCCTCGGCCAGCCGGGTGATCGTCGCGCGGTCGTGCACGTCGGCCGAGTAGTTGCAGTCCAGCTCCAGCCTGCCGGCCCGCACGCCGCCGACGACCGACAGCAGGTGCGACGAGCGTTCCCCGGGCGCCTGCGACCGGCCGATCGGGTCGTGGAACCGTTGGTACAGCACGGAGTCCGTGACGTTCATGGCCTGGTCGACCTGGCCGTGGTAGTTGAACACGATGTCCGGCATCGGCTGCCCCGCCAGCGCCGCGCCCGGCGTCCCCGCCGGGCTGAGGTGGCGCAGCGCGCCGTAGCCGAGACCGTTGCCGGGGATGGCAGCGAGTTGGCGGCGCACCGACCTGGCCAGCGTGCGCCAGTCGTCCTCGCCGGCGGGCACGGTCAGCGCGACCGGGTAGACGGTGGTGAACCAGCCGGTGGTGCGGGTCAGGTCGACGTCGTCGAACAGTGCCTCCCGGCCGTGGCCCTCCACGTCGATCAGCACCTGGTCGCGCCCGGTCCACCGGGTCAACGCCCACGCCAGGCCGCTGAGCAGCAGGTCGTTGACCCTGGTGCGAAACACCGACGGCGCCTGGCGCAGCAGCAGGTCGGTCTCGTCCTCGCCGAGCGAGATCGACACTCTCTCGGTCGAGCCGATCAGCGCCGGGCCGGCGCCGTCGACCGGCAGCGGTTCGGCGGGCGGCAGCCCGGTCCAGTACGCCACCTCCTCGTCGAGCGCGCCGGACGCGACGTGCTCGACCAGCCGGTGCGACCACTGCCGCAGCGACGAGGTCTTCGTGCTGAGACTCGCCGGCACACCGTCGATCGCGTGACCGTAGGCGGTCGCCAGGTCGTCGATCAGGATCTGCCAGGAGACGCCGTCGACCACCAGGTGGTGCACGGTGACGAACAGGAACGGCGACTGCCCGGCGCCGACGTCGAACAGCAGAGCCTTGACGAGCGGTCCGGTCGCCAGGTCGAACCCGGCGTCCGCCTCGGCGGCCAGTCTGTCCATCGCCGACCGCTGGTCCCGCTCGGGCACGGTGGACAGGTCGTGCACGGTCAGGATCTCGGCCGGTGCGAACGGCGCGTTGTACTGGCGCCAGACGCCGTCGCGGTGCTCGAACCGCATGCGCAGCGCGTCGTGGTGGCCCAGCAGCGTGTCGAACGCCGTTCGCAGTGCCTTGTCGTCGAGGTCCGGGGTCAGCTCGACCAGGACGGACTGGGTGAAGTGGTGCGGCGAGGCCGGTTCCCCGTAGAGGAACTCGTGCTGAACGGGGGTCAGCGGGACCTCGCCGGTCACCTCGTCCTGCTCGGCGGCGTTCTCCTCCCCGGCCCGCACGACCGTCGCCAACTGCTCGACGGTCTGGTGCAGGAACAGGTCCTTCGCCGTGACGTGCAGCCCGGCCTGCCTGAGCTTGAAGACCAGGTGGAGGCTCAGTACGGAGTCGCCGCCCAGGTCGAAGAAGTTGTCGCGGATCCCCACCCGGCCGCTGTCCAGCCCGAGCACCTCGGCCCACAGCGCCACGAGTCGCCGTTCGACCTCGCTGCCCGGCGCGACGTGCTCGCCGAGGCCGAGGTCGGCATGGCTTGGCGCGGGCAGCGCGCGGCGGTCGACCGTGCCGCTCGGCGTCATCGGCAGTTCGGTGAGCGGCACTATCGCCGACGGCACGGCGTAGCCGGGCAGCCGTTCGGCCAGGAATGCCCGCAGCTCACCGGCATCCGTCGTGGCGCCGGGGATCGGCACCACGTAGCCGGCCAGCCGGACACGGTTCGCATCATCGCGCCACGTGCTCGCCGCGGCCAGCGCGACCCGCGGATGGGCCACCAGCGCGGCCTCGATCTGGGCCGGCTCGACCCGGAACCCGCGGATCTGCAACTGGTCGTCGTCGCGGGCCAGGAACTCCAGCGTGCCGTCGGCACGCCAGCGCCCCAGGTCGCCGGTCCGGTACATCCGGCCGCCGGGCGCCGCGAACGGGTCGTCCACGAACCGTTCCGCTGTCAGGTCGGGGCGGTGCCAGTACCCGCGGGCCACACAGTCACCGCCGACGTACAGCTCTCCCGTGACGCCGACCGGCACCAGCCGCCGGTGCTCGTCGAGCACGTAGACCGCGGTGTTGTCCAGCGGTTCGCCGATCGGCACCAGCGCCGTGTCGCCGACCGACCCGGCACGCGCGTGGAACGCGGTGGCGTCGACTGTCGTCTCGGTCGCGCCGTAGGCGTTGTAGACGCCGGTGTCCGGGCCGAGCCGCCGGATGATCTCCGCGCAGTCCGACGATCGCCAGCCCTCGGAACCGACCAGCAGCAACCGGAGCGTCGCCAGACCCCCTCGGTGTTCGTGTTCGCGGGCCAGGGCCTTCGCCAGGCCCGGCACGGTGACCATCAGCTGCGCCCGGGACGCGGCGGCGAGGTCCAACAGGGCCGTCGGATCCGTCAGCGTCTCCGGCGGGCAGATCACCATCGCGCCGCCGAACATCGCGGACAGCAGGAAGTCGCCGAAGAAGAGGTCGACGCCGAACGGCGACACGGACAGGCAGCGCGGGCGGAGCTCGGTCAGCCCGTACCTGCTGTCCCAGGCCCGCATGATGTGGTGCACGTTGCGGTGCTCGATCATCACGCCCTTCGGGCGGCCGGTCGAACCCGACGTGTAGACCACGTAGGCCAGGTCGCCGGGCGTCACCGCGGTCCGCGGTGGCGTGACGGGACCGCCGTTCGCGTTGCCCCGCAGGCTTTCCAGGTCGATGACGGTCGCGTCGGTGGCGGGCACCCGGTCCCACAGCCGCGCCGAGGTGATCACCAGCGGCACGCCCGCCTCGTCGACCAGCTCGCTCAGCGTCCGCGCCGGGTACTCCGGGTCGAGCGGCAGGAACGCGCCGCCCGCCGTCAGCACCGCCAGCAACGTGGTCATCGCGTCGGCGTCGCGCTCGAGGCAGACACCGACGAGCGTGCCGGGGCCGACGCCCAGGTCCACCAGCCGGTGCGCGAGCCGGTTGGCGCGGGCCTCCAGTTCCGCGAACGTGAGTTCGGTCCGGCCGTCGCGCACCGCGACCGCGTCCGGCGTGGCGCGAACACGGTCCGCGAACAGCTCGTGCACGCACCGGACGTCGTCGTGCTCGACCTTCGAACCGTTCCAGCCGAGCAGCAGGGCGCGCTCGTCGGCGTGGAGCAGCGTCGCCACCGGCGCCGCCGGGTCGGTCGCGACCGCGTCGAGCAGGGTGGCCAGGTACCGGGCCATCCGTTCCGCGGTGCCCTTCTCGAACAGGGCGGTGCTGTAGCTGACCGCGGCCACCAGCCTGCCGTCGTGCTCGGCGAAGTCGAAGCCGAGGTCGTAGGCGGCGTCCGCGCCACCCAGCGACAGCTCCTCGGTGGACAGTCCGGCGAACTCGACGCTCCCCGGCCGGTCGATGCCCATCGACACCATGACCTCGGCCAGCGGGTTACGGCTCGGCTCGCGTTCCGGGCGCAGCTCGTCGACCAGGCGGTCGAACGGCACGCTGTCGTGCTCGAACGCGCCGAGCACCGTCGACCGGACCTCGGCCAGCAACTCCGTGAACGGCCGGGCGATGTCCACCGTGGTGCGAAGGACGACCGTGTTGACGAAGAAGCCGACCAGTCGTTCCAACTCGGCGCGGTCGCGGCCGGAGGTCACGGTGCCGACCGCGATGTCCGCCTGCCCGCAGTAGCGTGCGAGCAGCACCTTGACGGCCGCGACGAGCACCATGTAGAGCGAGGCGTTGTGCCTGCCGGCCAACGCTTTCAGACCGTCGAGCACGGTGGGCGGGATGTCGGACACGATGCCGTCGGCCCGCGCCACCCGGACCGACGGACGCGGCCGGTCGGTCGGCAGGTTCAGCGGCGAGATACCGTCGAGCCGGTCCTGCCAGTACGCGAGGTCGTCGTTCGACGCGGCACTCGAACGCCTTTCGCGCTGCCACACCGCGTAGTCCGCGTAGCGCACCGGCAGCGGCGGCAGATCGGCCGGCCGGCCGCGCACCGCGGCGGTGTAGCAGGCGGCCAGGTCGGTCGCCAGCACGCCGGACGACCAGCCGTCGGTGACGATGTGGTGCATCACCAGTGCCAGCACGTGGTCCTGCTCGTCGAGCCGGACCAGCAGCGGCCGCAGCGCGGGCGCCGTCCGCAGGTCGAACGGCCGGTCCGCCTCCCGGCGCACTTCATTGTGTAGCGCGGCCTCCCGCTCGTTCACGGCCGGTAGGGACAGGTCGACGAACCGGGCTCGTACGTCGGCAGGCGGCAGGATCCGCTGTGCGCCGGCGCCCGCCACGGTGTCGAACGTCGTGCGCAGTGCCTCGTGGCGGGTGACCAGCCCGGTCAGCGCCGTGTTCAGCGCGTCGACGTCCAGCGCACCACGCAGGCGCAGCCCGAACACCGTGTTGTACTCGGCGCTCGCGGCGAACTCGTGGTGGAACCACAGGCGCTGCTGGGCGAACGACAGCGGCAGCGGCCCGTCGCCCGCCACGCGCGGGATCGTCTCCTCCGTGGACCGGTTGGCCGGTCCGGCTTCGCCGGCGGTCAGCGCCCGGGCGAGGTCGTGGATCGTCGGTGTCTCGAACAGCACGCGGGGCGACACGGACACGCCGAGACGTGCCCGCACGCGGGAGATCACCAGGATTCCGACGATCGAGTCACCGCCTAGCTCGAAGAAGCTGTCCTCGACGCCGACGCGGTCCACCTCGAGGTCGAGCACCTCGGCCCAGATCTCGGCCAGCACGCGCTCGACCGGTGTGCTCGGCGCACGCCGGTCGACCACCGGCGCCGCCACCGAACCGGGATCGGGCAGGGCCTGCCGGTCCACCTTTCCGTTGGCGTTCAGCGGCATCGTGCCCAACGTGACGAACTCCGACGGCACCAGGTAGCCGGGCACCCGCTCGATGAGGAACGCACGCAGCTCCGCGCCGCTCGGGGCGCCGACCACGTACGCCACCAGCCGCCGGTCGCCGGGACGGTCCTCGCGGACGATCACGCTGACCTGCTCGACCCCGGGGCACCTCGAGAGCACGCTCTCGATCTCGCCGAGCTCGACCCGGAACCCGCGGACCTTGACCTGGTGGTCGGTGCGGCCCAGGTACCGCAGCTCGCCCTCCGCGGTCCAGCTCGCGCGATCGCCGGTGCGGTACATCCGGCGCCCGGTGTCGAACGGGTCGGCGACGAATCGCGCGGCCGTCAGGTCCACCCGGTCGTGGTATCCGCGCGCCAGCTGGACTCCCGCGAGGTACAGCTCCCCGGGCACCCCGGCCGGGACCGGCCGCAGGTACTCGTCGAGCACGTAGGCGCGGGTGTTCCACACCGGCACGCCGATCGGTGCCGGCCCAGCGCCGGGCCGGACCCTGTGGTGCGTCACGTCCACCGCGGTCTCGGTGGGGCCGTAGATGTTCGACAGCTCGACGTCGAGCAGCCCGAACAGCTTGTCCCGCAACGGCTCCGGCAACGGCTCGCCGCCGGAGAAGACCTGCCGCAGCGCCGTGCACCCGGCGGCGGCCGGCTGGTCGAGGAACGCCCGCAGCAGCGGCGGCACGAAGTGAACGGTCGTGACGCGCTCGTCGCGGACCAGCCCGGCCAGGTACTCCGGGTCCTGCTGGCCGTCGGGCCTGGCGACCACGAGCGCAGCGCCGGCGATGAGCGGACCGAAGATCTCCCACACGGACACGTCGAAGGTGTACGGCGTCTTGTGCAGCACCCGGTCACCCGGGCCGACCGGGTAGTCGGCCTGCATCCACAGCAACCGGTTCACGATGGCCTCGTGCTCGACGAGCACCGCCTTGGGCAGGCCGGTCGACCCCGACGTGTACATCGCGTACGCCAGGTTCTTCGGGTGCACGACGACTTCCGGCGGCGTCACGGGCTGGGCCGACACGTCGACGTCGACGTCGACCAGTCGCACCGGGCTGTCCGGCAGGCGTTCGCGAAGGTGGTCCTGAACCAGCACCAGCGGGCAGCCGGCGTCGCGGACCACGAACCCGAGCCGCTGCTCGGGGAGGGCGGGATCGAGCGGCAGGTAGGCGGCGCCCGCCTTGAGAACCGCCAGCAGTGCCACCATCATCTCGATGCCACGCTCGACGCAGACACCCACCAGCACGTCCGGTCCGGCGCCGGACGACACGAGGTGGTGCGCGAGCCGGTTGGCCCGCGCGTCCAGTTCGGCGTAGCTGACGTCGCTGCCGTCGATCACCAGGGCGGTGGCGTCCGGCGTGCGGTTCACCTGCGCGGTGAACAGGTCCGCGACCGACCGTCCGGCCGGGTGGTCCACGGTGGTGTCGTTCCACTCGACCAGCACCCGTTCCCGCTCGGCGCCGGTGAGCAGCGGCAGGTCCGCGACCGTCTCGGCGGCGCCGGTGGACAGGGCGCCCAGCAGCGTCGTCAGCAGGCCGGCCAGCCCGTCGATGGTGTCGTCGTCGAACAGGCCCGGGTCGTAGCCCAGCGTCAGGTGCAGCGCGTCCTCGGTGTAGGCGTTGAGGATCAGCGGGTAGTTGGTGTGCTCGTCGCCGACGAACTCCCCCAGCGCCAACCCGTGGCGCCGCGCGGCGTCCGGGTCGTACGGGTAGTTCTTGAACACCACGATGCTGTCGAACAGGTTGCTGCCGCCGGGGACGTCGCTCCAGCCCTGCACCTGCGCCAGCGACACGAACCCGTACTGCTGGGCGTCGACCTGGGTTCGCTGGATCTCCCGCAACCACGGCGCCAGACGGTGTTCGCCGGCGACGTCGACGCGGACCGGCAGGGTGTTGACGAACAGGCCGACGATGCCGGCGGAGCCGGGCAGGTCCTCGGGGCGGCCGAACACGGTCGCGCCGAGGCACACGTCGCGTTCGCCGCTGTACTGCCCGAGCAGCACCGACCAGGCGCCGAGCACCAGCGTGTTCACCGTGACATGGGCGTTCCTGGCGTAGGCGGACAGGTCGCGGGACTGCTCGACGGACAGCCTCAGGTCGAGCTTGCGGGAGGACTGGGCCTCGTGCGCGCCGCGCCCGGCGGGTTCGGTCGGCAGCGGGGTCGGCGCCGGGAAACCCGCCAGGGCACCGCGCCAGTGGGCTTTCGCGGCCTCGCGGTCCTGACCGGCGAGCCACTCGACGTAGTCACGGTACGGGCGGCGGGCCGCGGGGGTGCTCGTCGCGATGCCGCGCAGCCGCGCGTGGTGCTCGAAGACCTCCTGCAGCACCGCGGAGAAGCTCCACCCGTCCAGCATCATGTGGTGCGAGCTGATCATCAGCTGGACGCTGGTGTCGGTCAGCCGCACCACGCCCAGCCGCAGCAGTGGCGCCGTGGTGAGGTCCAGGTTCTCCTTCCGGTACGTCTCCCACAGCCGGCGGGTCTCCTCCTGCCTGGCCGGTTCGGACAGGCCACGGAGGTCGTGGCGGGTGACGGGCACGCGGACGTCGCGGTGCACGACCTGCAGCGGTGCCGAGACGTTCTCCCACACCACGGCGCTGCGCAGGATCGGCGTGCGGTCCACCGTGAGCCGCCACGCCTCGACCAGCGCGTCCAGGTCGGTGACGCCGTCGAGGGTGAGCCCGAAGTGGCTGACGTAGGTGTCGCGGTCGTTCTCGGCCAGGGAGTGGAACAGCAGTCCGCTCTGCATGGGGGTGAGCGGGTAGATGTCCTCGACGTCCCGGCCGTCCCCGACCAGTCGATCCACAGTGGACTGATCGAGGTCGGCGAGCGGGAAGTCCGATGGGGTGGCGCCGCCCGAACCCGGTTCGGCGCAGTGCTCGACGATCCGGTCCAGTGCGGTGACGAGCCGGTCGGCGAGCCCGGCGACGGTTTCCTCGCGGTGCAGGTTCGCCGAGTAGGCGAGCTGGAACTCCAGTTCGTCGTCCCGGACCATCGCGTTGATCTCGATCAGCGCCGGACGCCGCTGCGCGGGAGCGCGGTCGGTGCCGGGGTTGGCGCACCAGCCGGCGTACAGGCCACCCGCCTGCGCGGAGCTGGTCTCGATCCGGCCGAGGTAGTTGAACACCACCTGCGGGCGTGCGTGCCCCGGGTCGTCCGGGCGACGCAGGGCGCCGTGGCTCAAACCATTGCGGGGCACCGCACGCAGCTGTTCCTTGACCGACTTCAGGATGGTTCCCCAATCCTCGGCCGGGTCGACGTCGAGCACGACGGGGTAGTGCGTGGTGAACCAGCCGACCGTGCGGCTCAGGTCGAGGTCGGCGAACAGCTCCTCGCGACCGTGGCCCTCCATCTCGACGGCGACCCGGTCCCCGCCGGTCCAGTCGGCCAACACGGCGCTCAGTGCGCTGAGCAACACGTCGTTGATCTTCGTGCGGTACAGCTCGGGTACCCGCTGCGACAGGGCCTTCGTGCGGTGCGCGTCCATCCGGACCGACACGGTCCGCATTGTCTCGACGGTGTTCTCCCCCGCCCCGTCGACGGGCAGCGCGGGCGCCAGTGCCGCGGCCTGCTCGACGCGGCGCCAGTGGTCGAGGTCGTCGTCGAGGTTGCCCGCCGCCACGTGCTCGTCGAGGCGGCGGGCCCAGGTCTGGAAGGAGCTCGTCCGCGGGCCGAGGTCGATCTCCTGTCCCTGGCTCGCCTGGCAGTGGGCCGTGTCCAGATCGGACAGCAGGATGCGCCAGGACACTCCGTCGACCACCAGGTGGTGGACGGTGAGGAACAGCCGGGGCGCCCGGCCAGCACCGAGGGTGAAGAGCCGGGCCCGCAGCAGCGGGCCGGTGTCGAGCCGGAAGTCCGACTGCGCCTCGTGGATTGCCTGGCGCATCAGGGTGTCCTGCTCGTCCGCCGGGGCTGTGGTCAGGTCGACGTGGCGCAACACGTCGCCCGCCGCGGCGCCCGGGTGGTGCTGGCGCCAGCGGCCGTCGACCTGCGCGAACCGCAGGCCGAGCGCGTCGTGGCGGGCCAGCACCGCGGTGAGCGCGGCCCGCAGTGCGCCCACGTCGGGCTCGCCGGTCAGCTCGAGGAAGACCGACTGGTTGAACGTGCTCAGGCTGTCGGTCAGCTCGGCGAAGCACCACCGCTGGATCGGGGTCAGCGGTACGTCGCCGCCGGTCTGCTCGTGCTCCTCGCCCGGCTCGTCGGCCACCATGATCTCGGCCGCCAGCGCGCCGATGGTCTGCACCCGGAACAGCTGCTTGGAGGTCATCTTCAGGCCGGCGCGTCCGGCCTGCCACACCACGAGGATCGACTGGATCGAGTCGCCGCCGAGCTCGAAGAAGTTGTCGTCGACGCCGAGCCGGTCGACGTCGACGGCCAGCACGTCCGCCCAGATGGCGGCGAGCGTGCGTTCGATGTCGGTGCGGGGCGCCACCCGGGCGCCGTCGGTGCCGCCCTGGTAGGACGGCGCGGGCAGGGCCGCCCGGTCGACCTTTCCGCTGGCGGCCAGCGGAAGCGTGGTCATCGGCACGAACGCGGCGGGCACCATGTACTCCGGCGTCCGCCGCCCCACGTGGTCGCGCAGGTCGTCCTCGGTCGGCGCGGCGCCGTCCTCGGCGACCACATACGCCACGAGGCGCCGGTCACCCGGGCGGTCCTCGCGGACGGTCACCGCGACCTGCGCGACCGCCGGGTGCGCGGCCACCGCGGCCTCGACCTCGCCGAGCTCGATGCGGTAGCCCCGGATCTTGACCTGGTCGTCGCCGCGGCCCAGGTACTCCAGGTTTCCGTCCCGGCCCCAGCGGACGAGGTCACCGGTGCGGTACATGCGTTCGCCGGGCACACCGAACGGGGAGGCGACGAACCGCTGCGCGGTCAGCTCGGGGCGGTGGTGATAGCCCCGCGCGAGCTGCGGGCCGAACAGGTACAGCTCGCCGACCGCGCCCCTCGGCACCCGCCGCAGATAGCGGTCCAGCACGGCGATCCTGTTCCCGCCCATGGCCTTGCCGATCGACACCGCGCCCTGGGCGAGCGGCGCTCCCGGCTCGGCGCGGAACGCCACGCAGCCGACGGTGGCCTCGGTCGGACCGTACTCGTTGGTCACCCCGACGTCCGGGTGGCGGTCGCGCCACGACCGGAGGCCGTCGGAGAACAGGGCCTCGCCGCCGATCACGAGGTCCGTCGCGGGTGAGAGCTCGTCCGGCAGGGTCAGCAGGATGGCCAGGTGCGCGGGTGTCACCTTCGCGAACGACGGTCGCCGCCAGCCCGCCGGCAGTGTGGTCGTGCCGCCGTCCAGGTCGCCGACGACGATCCGGCCGCCCGCGACCAGCGGGCCCCACAGGGTGGTGACGGTCAGGTCGAAGGAGATCGATGAGTGCAGCAGCGAGACACCGGCCAGGCCCGGATAGTCGCGAACGCAGTTCGCGAGGTACGCGGCGAGCTGACGGCGCTCGATCATGACGCCCTTGGGCACGCCGGTCGAGCCGGACGTGTAGATCGCGTACGTGAGGTTCGCCGGACCGGTCCGGCGGGCCGGCGCGGTGGTGGGGTGGGTGGCGATCTCGGGCCGGTCCCCGTCGACGGACACGACGTGCGCCGAGGTGAGGGGAAGTTCGGTGCGGAGGGCTTCCTGGGTCAGCAACACCGTGACACCGGCGTCGGCCAGCACGAACCGCAGCCGGTCGGCCGGGTCGCTCGGCGCGAGCGGCACGTAGCAGCCACCGGCCTTCAGCACGCCCAGCATCGCGACGAGCAGGTCGATCCCGCGGTCGGCGAGCACGGCCACCATCGCGTCCGGTCCGACACCGTGCTCGGCGAGATGGTGGGCGAGCTGGTTGGCACGGTTGTCCAGCTGCCGGTAGGTGATCACGTCCGTGCCGGCCTCGACGGCCACCGCGTCCGGTGCGTGCCGGACCCGCTCGGCGAACAGGTCCAGCACGTCCGGCGCCGCGGGCGGCGGAGCCGCTGCCCAGCCGTCGGCCAGCGATGCCGGTTCGGCCTGGACCTGGAGTGTCGACAGTGGACGGACCGGGTTCGACACGACGTCGCCCAGCAGGTGGGCGAGGTCGCGGCCCATCCGCTCGATGGTGTCGACCGTGAACAGGTCGGTGCTGTACTCGAAGTAGCCGACCAGGCCGCCGGCCCGCTCCTCGAAGTCGAGCGTGACGTCCATCTTCGCGATCACCGCGGGCGGGCGGAGCTCCTCGACCCGCAGGCCCGGCAGGTCGAACCCGCCCTCGTCGGCGTTGTGCAGGTTGACCATCACCTGCACGAGCGGCGGGCGGCTCGGGTCCCGCTCCGGGTGCAGCGCCTCGACCAGCCGCAGGAACGGCACCTCGTCGTTGGCGAACGCGTCGAGCGCGGTCGACCGGACGGTGCCGAGGTGCTCGGCGAACGACCGGGACTCGTCCACGTCGCACCGCATCACGACGGTGTTGACGAAGAAGCCGATCAGGTTCTCCAACTCCGGCCGGTGCCGCCCGGAGGTCGACGTGCCGACCGCGATGTCGCGCTGACCGGAGTAGCGGGCGAACAGGATCTGCGCGGCGGCGACCAGCACCATGTAGAGCGTGGTCCCGTGCTCGCGGCCGATCAGCCTGAGGCGCGAGCACACCGTCTCGGGGATCGTGAACGTGTGCACCGCGCCGGCCGAGGTACGCACGGGCGGGCGCGGCGAGTCGGTCGGGAGCTCCAGCGGCGACAGGCGGTCCAGCCGCGTGCGCCAGTAGGCGAGCTGCGTGTCCAGATCGCCGTTCGCGAGCCGGTCACGTTGCCAGCACGCGAAGTCCGCGTACTGCACGGACAGTTCCGGCAGCCCGGCGTCGTGCCCGGCCACCGCGGCGGCGTACAGGGCGTTGATCTCGCCGGTGAGCACACCCATCGACCAGCCGTCGCAGACGATGTGGTGCAAGCTGAGCACCAGCACGTGCTCCTGCCGGTCCAGGCGCACCACCTTTGCGCGGAACAGGGGGCCTCGCCGCAGGTCGAACGGACGTTCCACCTCCGCCGCGAGCACGCGGTCCACCGCGGCCGGGCGTTCGGTCGCCGGCAGGCCGGACAGGTCCTCGACGGCCACCTCGACCGGCTCGTCCGCCACGTGCACCACCTGCACGCCGCGTCCGTCGACCGAGTCGAACGTCGTGCGCAGCGACTCGTGCCGCGCGACCAGCCCGGCGACCGCGTGCCGCAGCGCGGCAAGGTCCAGCCTTCCGCGCAGCCGCACGGCCTGCACGACGTTGTAGTCCACGCCATCCGGCTCGAAGTCGTAGGCGAACCACAGCCGCTGCTGCGCCGGCGACAGCGGCATCGCCCCGTCGCGGGGGGCTCGGGGGATGCCGCTGTCGCCCTCGGCCTCGGCCGCGGCACCCGCCAGCCGCTGCCGAAGCAGGTCCTGAAGGTGTTGGGGCAGAGCCGTCGTACGGTCGTCCCGCGAGAATGTGCTCATCGCTCTCTTCCACTCGGATTCGGCGGGTGGTGTCGACTCAGGAGTTCCCGTCACGAGGTCATGCCTTCGTGCATGGCCTCGATCTCCGCCAGGATCCGTTCCTGGACGAGAACGGCGAGCCCTTCGACGGTCGGCTTCTCGAAGAGGTCTCGGGGCGTGACGTCCACCCCGAACGCCTGCCGCACTCTCGACGTCAGCCGCAGGCTGGTGAGCGAGTCCCCGCCGAGCGCGAAGAACTCGTCGGCGATCCCGATCCGCTCGATGCCCAGCACGGCCGACCAGATCCGGGCCATCGCCTCCTCGGTCGGATCGCGTGGCGCGACGTACGCGGTCTCGGTGCTGTCCTGCCTGGTGGGTGCCGGCAGCGCGGCGGAGTCGATCTTTCCGTTGGGGCTGAACGGAAGCCGGTCCAGCACCACGAACGCCGAGGGCACCATGTACTCCGGCAGCCGCGCGGCGACATGCTCGCGCAGCCGGGCGCTCACCGACGTCTGCCCGTCCGTGACCACATAGGCGACAAGTCGCTTGCCGGCGTGCCCGTCGTCGCGGGCGACGACCGCCGCCTGGGTGACCAGGTCGCAGCCGAGCAGCACGCCCCGAACCTCCTCCGGCTCGACCCGGAAACCGCGGATCTTGACCTGGTCGTCGGCCCGCCCGACGAACTCGATCAGCCCGTTCTCGTTCCACCGCACCAGGTCGCCGGTGCGGTACAGCCGCCCGCCGGCGGCGAACGGGTCGGCGACGAAGCGGGCCGCGCTCAGCGCCGGGCGGCGGTGGTAGCCGCGACCGACCCCGGCACCACCGATGTACAGCTCACCCGTGACACCGACCGGCACCACCGACAGCCTGTCGTTCAACACGTAGAGCCGGGTCTCGGTGAGCGGCCGGCCCAGCGGCACGGTCTCGTACTCCGCGTCCGGCTCGACCAGGAAGACCGTGGCGGTGATCGTGGCCTCGCTCGGCCCGTAGTTGTTGAGCAGCCGCCGACCCCGCGACCAGACCCTGGCCACCTCGGGGGCGAGCACGCTGCCGCCGGTCGCCACCGTCGCCAGCGACCCGCACCGCTCCGGGTCCACCGTGGACAGGATGACCGGCGGTGCGGCCAGGTTGGTGATGCCGTCGGCACTCAGTTGCTCGGTGAGCGCACCGGCGCCGCTGAGTGCCTCGCGGTGCGCCACCACCAGCGTCGCGCCGGTGACGAGGGTGCTGAACAGGTCCTGAACGCCCGCGTCGAAACCCATCGAGCAGAACTGCAGGACCCGGTTGTCCGGCCGCATCGGGAACGCACGGCACACCGCGGCGATCGTGTTGGCCAGCGAACCGTGTTCGACCATGACACCCTTGGGCCGCCCGGTCGAGCCGGACGTGTACACGACGTACGCGAGGTCCCTCCGCCCCACCGCGACCTCCGGCGCGACGGAGGGGCAGGTGGCCAGCACAGGACCCAGCCGGTCCGGGCACACGACGGTCGCGGTGTGGCCGGGCAGCCGGTCGAGCAGGTGGTCCTGGGTCAGCACCACCGCGGGTTCGGCGTCGGCCAGCATCATGCCCAGCCGCTCCGCCGGGTAGTCCGGGTCGAGCGGCAGGTAGGCGCCACCCGCCTTCAGCACCGCGAGCACACTGACCACGAGGTCGATACCGCGCGCCATGGCCACGCCGGCCAGGACGCCGCGACCGACACCGCTCGCGACGAGGTGGTGCGCGAGCTGGTTCGCCCGGACGTCGAGTTCGGCGTAGGTCACCGTTTCGGTGCCGTGTACGACGGCGGGCGCGTCCGGTCGCAGGCGCGCGTGGTCGGCGACCACCTCGTGCACGCACCGCTCGACCGGGTCCTGCCCGGCCGTGTCGTTCCACGTCCGCACCACCGTGCGGTACTCGCTGTCGCTGAGCACGGGCAGCTCGCCGACCGGCCGGTCCGCGTCGTCGGCCACCGCGGTCAGCAGCACCCGCAGTTGGCCGGCGAGCCGGTCGACCGTGCCGGCGGCGAGCCGCTCCGGGTCGTGGTTCAGCAGCACCGACAGTCGGTCACGCTGGTAGACGATCACGTTCAGCGGGTAGTTCGTGCCGCCGCCCGCGTCGATGTCGAGCACCTCGACGCCGTGCACGGCGGCCGCGTCCTCGTCGACCGGGAAGTTCTCGAACACCACGATGCTGTCGAACAGGTTGGTGCCGCGGGGCACCTGGCTCCACCCCTGCACCTGCGCCAGTGACACGTGCTCGAACCCACGCGACCGCGACTGCTCGGCCTGCAGCGCGCGCAGCCAGGTCGCGAGGTCCTCGTCGGGGTCGACGGCGACCCGCACCGGCAGCGTGTTGATGAACAGGCCGATCATCGACTCGACGCCGGCCAGCTCCGCGGGCCGGCCCGCGACGGTCGCGCCGAAACAGACGTCGCGCTCGCCGCTGTTGCGGGACAACAGGATCGCCCACACGCCCTGCACCAACGTGTTCACCGTGACCCGCAGCCGCTTCGCCGTGGCGTAGAGCCGCTCGGACAGAGCCGGCGGCAGCTCGAGGGAGAGCGACGCCGACGACGACCCGCCCTGGCGGGCCGCGGCGCGGCGGTCGCCGGGCAGCGGCGTCGGCGCCGCCAACCCGTCGAGCAGCGCCCGCCAGTGCGCCTCGACGGCCGCGCTGTCCCGCGTGGACATCCACTCGACGTAGTCGGCGTACGGCCGCCGCGGCGGCGGGGTGTAGCCCGTCCCGGCATACTCGCCGAACACCTCGGTCAGCAGCTGCGTCAGGCTCCAGCCGTCGAGCACGAGGTGATGGAACATGCACAGCAGCCGGACCCGCGTGTCGCTCTCCCGCGCGATCGCCAGGCGCAGCAGCGGCGCGACCCGCAGGTCGAGCCCGCGGCCGAGCTCGGCACGCAGGTACCGCTCGCTCTCGCGACGCCGCGTGCTCTCGTCCAGCGCCCGCCAGTCCAGCTGGGCGACCGGGAGTCGCACGCCGGTGTGCACGACCTGGACCGGGTCCGGCACGCCCTCCCACACCAGCGCGGTACGCAGCACGGGTGTGCGGTCGACGACCCGCTGCCACGCGGCCGCGAGCGCTTCGGGGTCACGCACGCCGTCCAGCACCATCGCGGCCTGTTCGAGGTAGGCCTGCCCACGCTCGTCCATCAGGCTGTGGAAGAACATCCCGCTCTGCATGGGGGTCAGCGGGTAGATGTCCGCGACGGTGCGGCCGTCGCCGGCGACCAGGTCGACCGCCGCCTGGTCGAGCGCCGCGAGCGGGAAGTCGGACGGGGTCCGCCGGCCAGAGCCGGACCGCGCGCAGTGCTCGATCAGCTCCTCGATCGCGGCCAGGAACCGCTCGGCGAGCGCGAGGACGGTGTCGTGCCCGTGGACCGCCTCGGAGTGGATCCACTGGAACTCCATGACGCCGTCCCGCACCTGGCCCACGACGTCGATGAGGTGCTGGCGGGTCTGTCCCGCGCACTCGTCGAGGCCGAGGTCCTCGAGCCGGAACGACGTGGGGTCCGCGGCGTCCGAACCGAACTGGCCGAGGTAGTTGAAGCTGATCTGCGCGGTGGACGCGGGAACGCGGGCGTCGGTCAGGTACCGCAGCGCGCCATGGCCGAGACCTCGGCTGGGCACGGCACGCAGGTGCTCCTTGACGGAGCAGATCACCTCGCGCCAGTCCCCGCCCGCGGTCAGGGCGACCGGGTACATCGAGGTGAACCAGCCGACGGTGCGGGACAGGTCGACGCCGCCGAGGATCTCCTCGCGGCCGTGTCCCTCCAGGTCGACCAGGACCCGGTCGCCGCCGGTCCACGGGCACAGCACCATGGCGAGCGCGCTGAGCAGGACGTCGTTGATCTGCGTCCGGTACACGTCGGGCACCCGCTGCAGGAGCTCCTCGGTGCGTTCCCGGCTCAGCCGCACGGTGACACCGCGTGCCGTGGCCGCGGTGTTCGGTCCGGCCCCGTCCACCGGCAGTGCCGGGAAGTCCGTCGCCGCCAGGGCGTGCCAGTAGTCCAGTTCCCCGTCGAAACCCCCGGCCGCGGTGTGCTCCCCCAACCGCGTCGCCCAGGTTCGGAACGACGTGGTCCTCGGGCCGAGGTCGATGGTCTCGCCACCGGCCGCCTGCCGGTACGCCACCTCCAGGTCGTCGAGCAGGACCCGCCAGGACACGCCGTCGACCACGAGGTGGTGTGCGGTGAGCACGAGGACCGCGGGGTCGTCGGCGGCGCGGGCGGCGTGGAACCGCGGACCGGCGCCGAGCCCGTGGTGCACGGTGGACAGCTCGACTCGCGGCGCCGCCGGGCCGTCGTACTGGCGCCACCGCCCTTCGACGGCCTCGTAACGCATCCGCAGCGCGTCGTGCTGGACCAGCAACGCATCGAGTGCCGAGCGCAGCGCGGTCTCGTCGAGATCCTCGGGCAGCCGCACCCGCACCGTCTGGTGGAAGTGGCTGGGGTCGACGGTGTGGGTGTCGAAGAACCAGTGCTGGATCGGCGTCAGCGGAACCGTGCCATCGGCCGGCCGCTGCTCGACCTCCTCGGTCGCGGAGCGCTCCACGTGGGGTGCCAGCGCGGCGATGGTCTGGTACCGGAAGAGGTGGCCGGAACTGAACGACAGGCCCTCCCGGCGGGCCTGGTGCACCACCTGCAGCGCCAGGATCGAGTCGCCGCCGAGGGTGAAGAAGTTGTCCTCGACGCCGACCGCGGGCAGGCCGAGCTGCGTGGCCAGGATCTCCGCCAGCGCGCGCTCCACCTCCGTGCGCGGCGCGACGTGCCCGGCGCCGGTCGCCGCCGCGGCCGTCGGCGGCGGCAGCGCCTGCCGGTCGACCTTTCCGTTGTGGGTCAGTGGAAGCCGCTCCAGCAGCACGAACGCGGCGGGCACCATGTACTCGGGCAGCATCAGCTCCAGCTCGGCCCGCAACCGGGTTGCCGTGACGTCGGCGTCCTGGTTCACGACCAGGTAACCGACCAGCTGCCCGCGCCCACTCGGGCCCGGTTTGACGCACACCAGCGCCTCGTCCACGCCGGCGCACCGCCGCAGCGCGGCCTCGGTCTCGGCGGGCTCGACCCGGAAACCGCGGACCTTCACCTGGTCGTCGGTCCGCCCGAGGAACTCCAGCTCGCCGGGTCCGGCCGAGCCGGGACTCGCCCTCCACCGCACCAGATCGCCCGTGCGGTACAGCCGCGACCCGGCCGGGCCGAACGGGGCGGCGACGAACCGTTCGGCCGTCAACCCGGGGTGCCCGGCGTAGCCGCGGGCCAGGCCGGCCCCGGCGATGTACAGCTCACCGGGCACCCCGACCGGCACCAGCCGCAACGCCGCGTCGAGCACGTAGACCCGGTTCCCGTCCAGCGGCCGGCCGATGGGCACCGCGTCCGGCACGATCCCGGCCGCCGACATGCGGTGCGCGGTGGCGAAGGTGGTGGTCTCCGTCGGACCGTAGCCGTCGACGACGACCAGGCCGGGACACGCCCGCAGCACGTCGCGGACCGACGCGGCAGGCACCACGTCACCGCCGGTCCACATCTCGCGCAGCCCGGCGAAGCAGCCCGCGTCGTGCTCGGCGAGCAGCCGGAAGAGCCCGGCGGTGAGCCACAGCGCGGTGACTCCGTTCCGCTCGATCATCCGCCGCAGCACGGCGGCGTCGACGTCCCCGGGTGGGGCGACGACGACCCGGCCGCCGTTCAGCAGCGGCACCCAGGTCTCGTAGGTGGCGGCGTCGAACGCCGACGGCGAGTGCAGCAGGACGCGGTCGTGTGCGCCGCCGGCGAAGCGACTGTCCGACGCCAGCGCGGTCACGTCCCGGTGGCGGACCGCGACGCCCTTGGGTGTGCCCGTGGAGCCCGACGTGTACATCACGTAGGCGAGGTGGTCCGGCGCGACCGGCGGGAGGTCGCCGGCCGGGCCCGGTTCGTCCATCGCGATCGTCGGTCCATCGTGGACGGACACCGCACGGTCGGTGATCAGCAGCGCCGGCCCGGCCTCGGCCAGGACGGCACGCAGGCGCGACTCCGGGGCGCGCAGGTCCAGCGGGAGGTAGGCGCCACCGGCCATGAGCACCGCCAGCTCGGCCACGACCAGGTCGGCCGACCGGGCCAGCAGCAACCCGACCGGCTGCTCGGGCCGCAGTCCCCCGGCGACGAGCCGGCCGGCCAGCCGGGTCGCCCGCTCGTCGAGTTCGGCGTAGCTCAGCGACTCCGCACCGCACACCACGGCGGTCGCGGCCGGCGTTCGCCGCACCTGGCGGGCGAACGCGCCGGTGATCGTCGTCGCCGCCACCGCCGGGGATCTCTCCGGCGGGGCAAGCAGATCGTGTTCGGCCGCGGTCAGGATCGGCAGCGTGGCGAGTGGTCGGTGGGGCCGGTCGGCGATGGCGGTGAGCAGCACGCACAGGTGCGCCGCCATCGCTTCGATGGTCGCCGCGTCGAACAGGTCGGTGCGGTAGTTGAGGACCGTACGGACGGTGGCGCCGTGTGGCCAGAACTCCACGAACAGGTCGAACGGCACGGCGGTCACCGGCAGGTCGTACTCCTCGACCCGCAGGCCGGCGACCTCGTGCGGCTCGGCGAACGGGGTCTGCATGGCGACCACGACGTCGAACAGCGGGGTGCGACTCGGGTCGCGGTCCGGCCGCACCGCCTCGACGACCCGCTCGAAGGGGACGTCCTCGTGCGCGAACGCCGCCAGGACCGCGGTTCTGGTGCCGGCCAGGTGGTCGGTGAACGGACGCGTCGGGTCCACTGTGGACCGCAGGGTCAGTGTCCGCACGAAGAACCCCAGCAGGTCCTGGAGTTCGGCGCGGTCGCGGCCGGCGCTGACCGTGCCGACCGTGACGTCCCGCTGGCCGGTGTAGCGCGCGAGCAGGACCTGGACGCCGGCCAGCAGGGTCATGAACATGGTCGAACCGTGCTGTGCGCCCAGCTCCGCCAACGCGGCCACCACGTCGGCGGGCAGGTCGAACCGGTGCGCGGCCCCTGCCGCGGTTCGCAGCGCCGGGCGGGGCCTGTCGGTCGGCAGCTCCAGCGCGGTGACCCCGTCGAGCCGGTGCCGCCAGTAGGTGAGCTGCTCCTCGGCCACCGGCCCGGCGAGCCGCGCACGCTCCCACACCGCGAAGTCGGCGTACTGGATTCGCAGTGGCGGCAACGAGACCCGCTCGTCGGCGTAGTACGCGAACAGCTCCCGGACGAGCACCCCGGCCGACCATCCGTCGGACACGATGTGCCGCTGGTTGAGCGCGAGCACGTGCTCGGTCGCGGACAGCCGCACCAGCAACGCCCGCAGCAGCGGGCCGCGCGACAGGTTGAACGGCAGGTCGGCGGCCTGCCGCAGCACCCGCTCGACCGCGTGCTCCCGTTCGGCACCGCGCCGGCCGGACAGGTCGACCACGTCGAGTGGCGCCTCGCCGCCGGCGTGCACGACCTGAGCGCCGTCGCCGTCCCGGAACGTGGTGCGCAGTGGTTCGTGCCGCGCCACCAACAGGTTCAGCGCCAGGCGCAACGCGGTCACGTCCAGGTCGCCGGTCAGGCGCAGGCCGGTGGCGGTGTTGTACTCACCACTGTCGGCGCTCAGCTCCTGCAGGGCCCACAGCCGGCGCTGCGACGGCGCCAGTGGCACCGGACTGTCCCGGGACACCAACGGAATCACGTCGTCGCGACCGTCGCCCGCGGCGATGAGCGTGGCCAGCCCGGCGACGGTCGGGTGCTCGAACAACGCCTTCGCCGGCAGGTCCGTGCCGAACACCGTGCGTACCCGGGACATCATCGCCATCGCGAGGATGGAGTGGCCGCCGAGGTCGGCGAAGAAGTCGTCGTCGCGGCCGACCCGCGTCACCCCGGTGACCTCGGCCCACACCGCCGCGAGGTCGCGCTCGGCCGGAGTGCGCGGGGCGGTGTACGGAGTGGCGATCATCGACCGCCGGTCGGGTGCCGGCAGCGCCCGCCGATCGACCTTTCCGTTGGGGGTCAACGGAAGCGTGTCCAGCGGCACGATCACCGACGGCACCATGTGCCCCGGCAGGACGTCGGTCAGGTCCCGCGCCAGAGCGGGCGGGTCGATCGTCGAACCCGCCGCCGCGACGACGTACGCGACCAGGCGCTTGACGCCCGGCTGGTCCTCGCGGGCCACGACCGCGGCCTTCGCGACCTCCGGCCGCTGCGCGACGGCATGCTCGACCTCGCCCAGCTCGATGCGGAAGCCGCGGATCTTGACCTGGTCGTCGACCCGGCCGACGAAGTCCAGGTCGCCGTCCGGACGCCACCGCACCATGTCACCGGTGCGGTAGAGCCGCGAGCCCGGTGGGCCGAACGGGTCGGCGACGAACCGCTCGGCCGTCAGCTCCGGCCTGGCCCAGAACCCACGCCCCAGACCGTCGCCGCCGATGTACGCCTCGCCGGGTTCGCCGATCGGCACGGGCTTCAGCTCGCCGTCGAGGACGTACAGCCGGGTGTTCGGCATGAGCCGGCCGATCGGCAGCGGACCGGCCGAGCGCGCCGGCTGGAACGTGCTGCGGCAGGTGACCGCCGAACACTCGGTCGGCCCGTACACGTTGACGATCGAGATCCCGGGCACCCGGTCGGTCACTCGTGCGCAGTGGCCCGGCGACAGCACTTCGCCGCCCACGACGATCTGGCGCAGGCCGTCGAGCATCTCGACGCGGTGGTCCACCACCGCGTGGAACAGCCCGGTGGTGAACACCATCGTCGTGACCTGGTTGTCGGCCAGGAAGTCGGCCAGCGTGTCCAGCGAGGTGGTCTCGGCCGGGTAGATCGCCAGGCAGGACCCGCCGAGCAGCGCGTTCCACATCTCGAACGCCGCGGCGTCGAAGGACACCGACGCGAGCTGCCCGACGACCTCGTCCCGGTCGAACCGGACGACCGCGCTCGGCCGCACCAGGCGGACCAGGCCGCGGTGGGTGAGCATCGCGCCCTTGGGCACCCCGGTGGAACCGGAGGTGTAGAGGACGACCGCCAGGTTCTCCGGGTCGACCACGACGCTCGGCGCGGTCGACGTCAGCGCGTCGATCCCGGCCCGCTGCTCGTCGAGCAGCACCACGTCCGCGGTCGTGTCAGCGGGCAGCCGGTCGAGGAAGTGGCGCTGTGTCAACACGATCGGCGTGCCGGTGTCCGCCAGCATGGCCGCCAGGCGGGCCGCCGGGTAGTTCGGGTCGAGCGGCACGTAGGCGCCGCCCGCCTTCAGCACGGCCAGCGCGGCCACCACCGCATCGAGGCCGCGGCCGAGGCAGACGCCGACGAGCGAGTCGGCACCGACCCCCCTGCCGGCCAGGAAACGCGCCAGCCGGTTGGCCCGCGCGTCCAGATCCGCATAGGACACCCGGAGGCCGTCGTGCACCACCGCGGGCGCGTCCGGGTCGCACCGGACCTGCTCCTGGAACAACTCGTGGAGGCAGCTGTCCCTGGGGTAGTCGGCCGCGGAGTCGTTCCACTCCGCGAGCAGCAACCGAGAGTCCGTTCCGTCGCCCCGTCGCTCGAACCGCACTGCGAGTCCTTCCTCTGTTCCAGATGTCACGGCCGGTGGCGTTCGGACGGAGCGCTCAGACGGAGTCGAAGACGCCGGTCATCGCGACGAGAACACGCCGCGCGCCGGTGTAGGGGCGGCGTCCGTGCGAGACAAGGAGGTTGTTGACGATCATCAGGTCCCCGCGTCCCCAGGGGTTCGCGAAGATCGTGTCCTCGTAGGCCTTCCTGATCAGCTCCAGGTCCGTGTCGGCGATCGGCGAGCCGTCTCCGTACAGGGCGTGGCGCGGGTAGTCCGCCTCGTCGTACATCTCGACGATCGCGGCCCGGACCTTCTTCGGCAGGTTGGTGACGTGGAACAGGTGCGCCTGGTTGAACCACACGTCGCGGCCGGTGTCGGGGTCGGTCACGATCGCCGGGCGGCGGCTGCGGGTACGCAACTCGTCGTCGCCCAGCCACTCCAGCTCAAGAAGGTTGTCGCCGCAGAACTTCTCGACCTCGGCCTTGCTGTCGGTCTGGAACACCTCCTGCCACGTCAGCCCCATCCCCGGCCGGTAGGAGCGCGTGTAGAGCACGCCGAGCTCCCGGAACCGGGCGACCAGGTCGGCGGGCAGGCGTCGCAGCACCGCCGCGCTGTCGGCCAGCGGCGTCTCGCCGCCGGTCTCCGACGGCGTGACACAGGCGAAGAACAGCCAGCGCGGCGAGTGCCGCGAATAGGCGGACTCGTTGTGCTGCGGGATAGTCTGGTTCGCCGGGTACTCGGTGGAGGTGTAGACGTTGCCGCTCACCGTGCTGCGCGGGGTGGTTCGCTCGGTGTACTCCAGCAGGTCGCCGCCGACGGCCCGGGCCACCTGGTCGAGTAACTCGGGGCCGTCGATGACGCCACGCAGCAGGACGGCCCCGTACTCGTGCAGGTCCTCGAACAGCGCGGCGCGGTGCTCGTCGATCCACGCCGTCACCGGCTGGCCGCTCTCGAGCGGACTGTAGGCCATCATGCGGGTGTCGGCGTTGCCGATGAGGCTGCCGCCCAGCGAGTTGTCGCGAGCCAGTTCCGAGCCAAGCATGTCGAGTCCTACCCTCACTGATGTCGTCGTTGTCCGTGAGTTACCGCGGGATGGCTTCGAGCTCGAAGACCACGGACACGGTCAGGCTGTCGATCCGGTGTGCCTCGACCAGCCGCCAGCCGCCGTCCTCGAAGACGCCGTGCCACTCGTCGAGCGTCGGCACGTAGACCCCCATCAGGTCGTGGCCGACCTCGAAACCGAGCGTGAAGATCGGCAGCTCGTCGTCGCGCAGGCCGACCGTGCGGGTCGCGTCGCCGAGCAGGAACCGGCGCACGTTGGGGAACGCCGCGCGCAGCCTGCGCAGCGCCGTCACGCAGTTGTCCCTCGGCCAGAAGTCGTGGCCCATCATGAAACAGGTGAGCAGGTCGACGTCCTGGAACTCGGGCCGCGGCTCGATGTTCCTGGCGTCGCCTCGCACGAACGTGATCCGGTCCGCGAAACCCTTGGCGGCGACGGAGTCGTTCGCCATCGCGATGGCCGGCGGCGCGATCTCGATGCCGACGCCACGCGCGTGGGGGTGCCGGTTCAGGATCTGGATGAGGCGCTCGCCGCTGCCCGACCCGAGGTCCGCGACGGACCTGACCTCGTGGGTCAGTCCGTCCATCGCGGTCCAGAACGCCGGGTCGAAGTACCGCTCGCTGATCTCCCGGCAGGCGTAGCTGATCGCCGCCGCGTCGCGCTGGTAGAAGTCACCGACCCGGTTCTCGTTGCGCAGTACGAACGGCATCCGCCGGAACAGCTCGCCGGAACCCTGCACCAGCCAGTGGAACAGCGACCGGTGCCGGCACGCGTCGTCGAAGTTCGGGCCGACCAGGACCTTGCCGTCCTCCCGCTCGACGATGCGCACGCTGGCCAGTGCGGCGAACATCCCGTTGACCGACGGCAGATGAAGGTCGCCGCCCTTGGCGAACTCGACCGGGTCGAGCTTGCCGTGCTCGCGCAGCTCGTCGAGCGCGCCGACCTCCCACGCCGCACCGACCGCGGCCGCGGCGATGGTCGAGTTGAAGATGTCGATGACGCCGGTCCGCGAACTGGACGTTAATTCGTTCGGATTCATCTGTTCATTCCGTCTCGTGTCGGCAACCAGGCCATCAGCTTTTCGGAAGGCGGTCCCCGGCGCCACCAACTTGACCGACCGGCGAAATTGCACGCTTTTCGTCGCGTAGCTCTCCTCAGGCGGCGCCGGCCGGGCTGTCCATGCTTTCCCGCAGGCTTCTCGGCCGCATGTCCGTCCAGTTCTCGTTGACGTGGTCCACCGCCGACTGCCGGTCGGTCTCCGCCAGCGCGACCGTCCAGCCCGCCGGAACCTCCGCGAACGCGGGCCACAGCGAATACTGTTCCTCGTCGTTGACCAGAACCAGGAAACGGCCGTCCTCGTCGTCAAAGGGATTGGTGCTCATTATTCCTCCAGCAACGAATCGAGGGACGGACGCGATTCGCGTCCGTCCCTCAACGTGCCAGAAGAGAACTGCCGTCACCACGTTCTTGACGTGTCGGTGAAACAGCCCGGTCGGCTCATTCCCGGGCGGCCACCAGCGTCACCGGTCGCGGACGGGTCGCCGACAGCGTGGTGAGCACGCTCGTCACACTGGTCACGACGAACGCGCCGGCGGCGAGGATCGACCCCAGCGTCCACGGCACGGCCACCACCGGTGTGCCCAGCGCCGATCCGGTGGCCGCGCCGACGCCCAGCAGCGTCCCGGCGACGACCAGCCCACCGAGGAACAACCCGATGAACGTGACCGCGCAGGACTCGATCAGCGCCATGCGCACGACCTGCACGCGCTTGAGCCCGGTGACCCGCGCGGTGGCGAACTCGTGCCGGCGCGCGGCGTACGCGATGACCACCGAGTTGACCACGGCCAGCGCCGTGTAGAGACCGGCGAGACCCATCAGCACGACCATGATCCCGACGTCGTCCTGCTCCCGCCGCGCCGACGTGCTGGCGACCCAGTCGGCCACCGTGCTGACCTCGAAACCCTTTCCCCGCAACGTTTTCGTCACCGCGGCCGGGTCGGCGCCGTCGGCGAGCACGACCACGGTCTCGGCCGGGGCGCCGGCCAGCACGTCCGGCGGCACGACGGAGAGCGGCACCAGGAACGACTCGCCGGACGCCAGCCCCTCGGGCATCGTGCCCACCAGGCGCAGCGCCAGCGTCCGCCCGTCGAGCTCCGCGCTGGCCGTCGTGCCGATCTCCGCGCGGTGCTCGCTGATCAGCGTGGCGGCGATCGTGTCGCCGGACAGGTCGGCCAGCGACCCGGCGAGCATCGACACGTCGTGTGTGCGTTGGTACGCGGCTGGGTCGATCGCGGTGATCCCGGAGTAGTACTTCTCCTCCTCCGGCTCTCCGCTGTCCGCGTTGAGGACGGTCATCGTGAGTGCCATCGGCACCTCGATCTCCGGCGACGCGACCGCCACGCCGTCCACAGTGGACACCCGGCCTGCCTCGGCGCCGGTGGAGCGCACGATCAGGTCGCCGTTCACCGTGTCGAGCTGCTCCTGCGCGGCGGCCTTGGTGAGTGAGCTGAGTGCGCCGAACAGGCCCAGTACCAACGAGATCAGCACGATCAACGGCGCGGCGGTCGACGCGCTGCGGCGAACGCCCTCACGCAGGTTCGCCTCGGCGATCCGGCCCAGCGTCGAGTACCGCAGGACGAACCCGAACACCCGGCTCGTCAACGGCACCACCAGCGGGCTGAGCAGGCTCAGCGCGACCGCGCCGATCATCGCGAAACCCATCGCCACCACCAGCGCCGCCACCGAGCCGACCGCCTGCGCCAACACGACCAGCCCGGCCGCGACACCAGCGAGCAGCAACCCGACGACCCAGCGCGCCGGCGTCATGACCTGCCGCGCCGCGCCGGTGTCCCGCAACGCCTCCAGCGGCCGCACCTTCGCCGCCCGCCAGGCTGCCGCGCGCACGCCGAGCAACGCGATCACCACCCCGGCGGCGGCCGTGGCGAGCACCACCCACCCCGACGGCGACACCGTGAAGTCCTGGGGCAGGAAGCCGAGCTCCTTGGTCAACCAGATCTGCACCCGCAGGGCCAGCATGCCGACCGGCACACCGAGCACCGCGCCACACGCCCCCAGCAGCAACGCCTCCGACAGCAGCAACCGGCGCAGCTGCCGCTTGCTGCCGCCGACCAGGCGCAGCAGCGCGAGGTCGCGGCGCCGTTGGGCGACGGTGAACGCGAACGTGGAGCTGACCACGAAGATCGCGAGGAACGCCGACAGCAGCATCGTCATGCCCATCAGCGTGGTCGCGCCGTCGTAGCTCTCGCGGATCCGCGCGGCCTCGATCACCGACGCGCCCGCGGGCACCGGCGGGTCCTGCGCGGCGATGAGCACCCGCAGCGACGCCTGCATCAGCCCGACGCCGACCGCGACCGTGAGGATCGAGCCGACGAACAGCTGCCAACGCTCCCGGAACGTGTACAGGGAGAACTCGAACATGGCTAGCGCTCCAACCGTGCGAGCCGGTCGGCTACGCCGTGCACGGTCGGCCGGAAGTCCTGGTCGATGATCCGCCCGTCGGACAGGTACAGCACCGAGTCGGCGCTGGCCGCGGCGGCCGGGTCGTGCGTGACCATCACGATCGTCTGGTTGTCCGAGGAGACGAGGTCGCGCAGCAGTGTCATCACGTTGCGGGCCGACTTGGAGTCCAGCGCGCCGGTCGGCTCGTCGGCGAACAGCACCGCGGGCCTGGTCACCATGGCTCGTGCGATCGCCACCCGCTGCTGCTGCCCACCGGACAGCTCGGCGGGCCGGTGCCGCAGCCGGTCGGCCAGTCCCACCGCGGCCAGCGCCGCGCGCACCTGTTTCTTCGCGACCGTGCGGCCGGCGAGCTTGAGTGGCAACGCGACGTTCTGCTCGGCGCTGAGCGAGTTGATCAGGTTGAACGTCTGGAACACGAACCCGATGCTGCGACGGCGAAGTTCGGTGAGCTTGTTGTCCGACGCGTCGGTGATTTCCTCGCCGAGCAGGAAGACCTGGCCGCCGGAAACCTGCTCCAGACCGGCCGCGCAGTGCAGCAGCGTGGATTTCCCCGACCCGGAGGGCCCCATCACCGCGGTCCAGGTGCCGGGCGAGAACGCGACGTCCACCCCCGCGAGCGCGCACACCCGCGCCTGTTTCGACCCGTACTCCCTGGTGACGCCCCTGAGTTCGACGACGGCGGCCGCCACCGAATCGGTCGCGCCGTTCGGGCCGGTCTCGGTCATGCGCGGGATCCCCCGTCGTTGTTCTCGCCCCGTTGATGTCACTGTCCCGCGCCCCAGAATTCTCGTCCTCGGCGATGTCGGCAACCGTCGCGCCGTGACACGGCGTGTCGGCGTGGGCACAGGAGCCGACCCGGTTCCTGTCGTGAGTTCTCGGCGCAAGGTTGTCGTGGTGGGCTTCCGCCGCGCTTCCCTTCCGCTTCCCTTCCGCTTCCAGTTCACTGGCAGTGACGGCCAGCGGAGGGGAAAGAAAACGGTTGCGACGACCGGTTGAGTGGTTCCACCGTGGAAAACGCGGTGAAGAGGCCAAACAGTGCCTGCGCGACAGCGCCAGGGGGAGACACAATGATGACAATCCGTAATATCTCGCTCACCGTACTCACGGCCGTCGCGATGGCGGTCGCGGTCGCCCTGATCATGACCTCGGCGCCGGGGGTGGCGTCGGCGGACTCGCCATGGGACCGGGGCGGCCACCTGACGGCCCACGACTCGCCCTGGGACTGACGAAGGGTGACCAGCTTCCGAACGGGGGTCGGAGGCTGCTCTCGCGCCGCGCCGCGGACCATGCACCGAGGGTCCGCGGCGCGGTTCTCGTTTCCCGCCAGGCGTGTCCCCCGCCGTGATTCTTCCGCGCCGACCTGGGAAATTCGCCGGCCCCTGAAGTTCATGGCCGGGTGAGGCGCCGGTCTTTACCGTTTACCGCGTGACAGCCACCGCACTCACGCGGGATGGCGCCGAACGGAGACCATGGATGCCCACCACGCTGATCGAGGCCGCCGAACGGCGCGGGCGGCACGTGCCCGAGACCCTCGAGCTCGCGCTGGGTGAGGTCTGGCCGTCCATGCTCCGTGGCCACGCGAACGCCGCCGTGGCCGGCAGCGCCGTCGTCAACGAGATCCACGAGCGCCGCTCGCCGGTGAAGGAGTTGTCGAGAGCATGCGGGTGACCGAACCGGGCGCGCTGGTCGCGCCGCCAGAGCACCGGGCACCCGCCGGCTGGCGGCCGGACTCCTGGCGCGGGCTGCCGATCACCCAGCAGCCGCCCTGGGATCCCGCCGCCCTCGAGCGGGTCACCGAGGAGATCGCACTGCTGCCGCCGCTGGTGCTGCCGGCCGAGATCCGAGAGCTGCACCGCTCGCTCGCCGCGGTCTCCGCGGGAGAGGCGTTCCTGTTGCAGGCGGGCGACTGCGCGGAGCGGTTCAGCTCGTGCACCGAGCAGGGCGTGCGCGGCAAGCTCAAGGTCATACTGCAGCTGGCGATCCTGCTCACGTACGGCGCGGGTCTGCCGGTGGTGAAGGTGGGCCGGATCGCCGGCCAGTTCGGCAAGCCGCGCAGCCAGCCGACCGAGGTGGTCGACGGCGTGGAACTGCCGGTGTTCCGTGGCGACATCGTCAACAGCCCCGAGCCACGCGCCGAGGCGCGCCGACCCGACGTCAACCGCCTGCTCCGGGCGTACCACCACTCGGCGGCGACGCTGGACGCGCTGCGGGCGCTGACCCTGGGCGGCTCCGCCGACCTCGACCAGGCACACGCCTGGAACCAGGAGTTCGTCCGGCGCACCGGCCCCGGCCAGGACTACGAGAAGGTCGCCGACGAGATCACCCGTGCGCTGCGGTTCATGGCCGCCTGCGGGGTGGACATGAACGAGCTGCGGGCACTGCACCAGGTGCACCTGTTCACGTCGCACGAGGCCCTCCTGCCGCACTACGAGCAGGCGCTGACCCGGTACGACGAGAAGTCGCGTGCCTGGTTCGACACCAGCGCCCACATGGTCTGGATCGGCGACCGCACCCGTCAGCTCGACGGCGCGCACGTGGAGCTGCTGTCCGGCATCACGAACCCGATCGGGCTCAAGGTCGGCCCGTCCACCACGCCAGAACAGCTCAGGCAGCTGTGCGACCGGCTCGACCCGAACCACGTGCCGGGTCGGCTCGTGCTGATCACCCGTCTCGGCGCGACCAACGTGACCGACCTGCTGCCGCCACTGCTCAGAGCGGTCAACGAGACGGGACACTCGGTCGTCTGGGCCTGCGATCCCATGCACGGCAACACGTTCGTGTCCCGGAGCGGGTACAAGACCCGGCGGTTCAGCGACATCCTCACCGAGATCGCCATGTTCTTCGGCGTGCACCGCGCCGAGGGGACCTACCCCGGGGGCATCCACCTCGAGCTCACGGGCGACGACGTGACCGAGTGCCTCGGCGGTGTCGAGGACGTCCTCGACAACCAGCTCGGCACCCGCTACGAGACCGCCTGCGACCCCCGGCTCAACGCCGGCCAGTCGATCCAGCTGGCGTTCCACGTGGCCCAGTTCCTGCGGTCCAGCGCCTGGCCTGCCCACTGAGAACTTTCGTTCACGGCGGAAAGCGCCGATCATCTTTTGTGACATCCGGTCGCGACGAGCGCTATTTCGAGTGCCCGAAAATATCCGCCCACGGGGGTAGAGGAAAATGCTACCTGAGGTTGATGACCGCGCGTGTGCACTCGGCTACAGTTGTCCAGGTACTCCAGCGATGTTTTCGAAGGGAATGACCGCCATGCGAAAGCCGACCAGTAATGCTGGCGAATCGATGTGGCAGGTTGAACCGATGCTCCGGCCCCTGGACATCCGCCTCGTCTCGCCATGGCAACGAATTACCCACCTGGAGAACGAGGTGCGGGAACTCCGCGAGGCCAACGGAATCCTCAGGAAGGTCGCCGGTCACTTCGCCTCGATCGACGCACTCGACACGAGCGGGGAGAACACCTGACTGCGGCCGGCCGGGCGCCCACTGTCGGACCAGGCGCCCACCGCGGAAACACCTTGTTGCCCGGTCCCGCGGCCGCGCACCTGTTTCCTGGAAACCTTCCTACCGGCCAGTTCCGTGCGCTCTCATTCCCCACGCACAGAATTCCGAGAACCGTCGGTCTCGGTGAGCAGCCGCCCATGGCACAACGTCTCCGCATAGGAGAACACGTATCCCGAACCGATCTCGACCGGTGCCAGGCCGGCGAGGTCCGAGTCCGGCTCGGCGAAGATGCTCAGTTCCGCGTCCCCCGCTTTCACCTCGGAGAACTCCACACCGGTGACCACTGAGGTCACCAGCTGTGCGGTCGTCTCCTCGTCGGGCACCCAACTGGGGAACATCCTGGTGTGCACGAGCGGCACGGTGTGCAGCAGGGGCGGCTCGACGACCTCGCCGGTGAGTCGCACGGACGCCTCGGCGACCCTCCTGCCGTACACCGAAAGCGTGCCGTCGACCCGGCGGTTGTGCTGCGCGCCCGCGCGACCGACGCGCATGTCCCTGGTCATGTGCACGGCGCCGAACTGCTTGGGCATCCCCTGGATCCAGCCACGGACCAGGGGAACCGCCCCGTCGACCCAGGCGTACGGACACCGTGCCAGCGACCGGCCGGCGTAGGAGCACCCAAGCAGGATCAGGAACTCGGCGAACTGGCATCGCGCCGGGTCGGTCAGCTCCGCACCCGAGTCCGAGCACCACTGCCACTGAGCGAACACCGCCGCGGCGGCGCCGGGGTCGGGACCGAGGTCGAGCTCCGGCGGGAGGAACCGGGCCGCCGCGTCGGGTTCGACGCGGTAGTCGACCATGACCACCTCGCCGGAGAAGTGCCAGGGCGGCGGCGTGATCATCGCGGCTTCGCCGGACGGGGACAGCGGAAGGCTGAAGCCTCCCGGACCCCGCACATCGTTGGTGGTGGCTGACGACATTCCTCTGTCCTAACTGGAGGGTGCGGTGGTTTCCCATGCGGCGCCCAGCCGGGACGCCGCCTCGGTCAACCGCGCCGGTGAGTTGAAGCTGTAGGCGAGCCGCAGGCTGGTCCGCGAGACGGTGCCGAACCGGGAACCCGCGGCCGCGACGACACCGGCCTGCCGCGCCGCGGCGAGCAGGTCCGGTTCACGCTCCCCGTCCGGGAACCGCAGCCACAGGAAGAACCCGCCTCGCGGGCAGGAGATGTCGACCCGGTGGCCCAGCTGGTGGCGCAGTGGCACCGCCAGCGCGTCCCGCCTGGCCCGCAGCTGGCCACGCAACCAGCGGAGGTGCCGGTCGTAGCAACCGTCGCGCACCAGTACGGTCGCGGCGAGCGAGGCAAGGTGGTTCACGCAGCCGCCGCTGACGAACATCCCGTGCCCGGCCAGCCTGCCGACGAGCGACGGATCGGCGAGCAACCAGCCGAGCCGCAACCCGGGGGCCAGTGTCTTGGCGAAGGTGCACAGCCGGATCACGCCGTGGTAGCCGGCCAGCTCGGCGCACGAGACCGGGAGCTCGCCATGGTCCAGCCCAAGCCCGGCGTAGGCGTCGTCCTCGACGATCAGCAACCCCACCTCGGCGGCGGCGGAGACGAGGGCACGCCGGCGGGGTACGGGCATCACCGCCCCGGTCGGGTTGTGGAAGGTCGGGTTGAGGTAGACGAAGGCGGGCCGCCTGCCCGCCGCGCGTTCGGCCGCCACGGCCGCCACGAGCGCCGCGGGGTCCATGCCGGCGGCGTCGCCGGGCACCTCCCGCAGCGGCAACCCGCAGTCGGTGATGATCCGGCGCCCGAGGTCGTAGCTCGTCCGGTCGACGAACACCACGTCCGCCGGCGCGGCCATCGACGTGCTGACCAGCTGCAACGCCTGCGAAATGCCGCCGGTGACCAGTACGTTGCCTGGCCCGCACCGCCCGCCCGCCCTGGCCGCGAGCGCCTCGCGCAGAGGCAGCGCCCCCTGGTCGGCCCCGTAGCTCAGGGCGGCCGTGCCGAACTCGGTCAGCGCCTGCCGGTACGCCGCATCGAGGAGGCCGACCGGCAGCAGCGCGGGTTCGAGGTACCCGGGACCGAGGTCGAACGTCCCGGGTGGGGACACCGACTGCACGATCCCCGGGGTCCACTGCTCGTCGCGGGACGGCGGGCTCCCGGCCGTACCGGCGGGCACCGACGTGCCGAGCGCCATCACGTGTCCAGCAGCACCGACCGCAACACCCGCGCGGCGGCGGCGATCGCGGCCGGGGAACGGGAAAGGGCGATCCGCAGCAGGCGGTCACCCTCGGCCGGCCGGGCCCAGTGGAACTTCTGGCAGGGCAGCACGTACACGCTGTGCTCGCACATCCTCGCCCAGACGTCCGCCGCGTACCGGTCGCCGACGTGCACCCGCTCCACGCTGACCCGGGTGTCCTCGTCGACGAACCGGATGTCCGGCAGGCCGGCCAGCTCGGTCCGCAGCAGCGCCCGGTTCTCGGCGATGTAGTCGTGCAGGTCGGCGAGCCCGGCGTCGGCCGCGTCCTCGGCCAGCTCGCGCACCATGGCCAGCACGAGCGGCGACACACCCAGCAGGATGTCGGAGTACACCTTCGCGATGGGCAGGCCCACGTTCGCCGACCGGACCAGCCAGCCGACCTTGAGCTCGAGGGTCGGCCACAGCTTGCCGGTGTCCTCGATGACCACCCACCGGCACCCGCTCTCCTCGAGCACCGCGTAGTGGTCGTAGTGGGCGTCGGTGTCGAACCCGCGGAACGACGTGTCGAGCGTCAGGACGACCCCGTGCTCGGCGCACTGCGCGGCCAGCCCGCGCAGGCCCTCCTCGGACAGCACCCGCCCGGTCGGGTTGTTGGGGGTGGTGACGAAGACGGCGCCCACCGACTGGAGCAGGCCGACGGGCAGGTCGCCACCGTGCAGGACGTCCTCCTCCAGCGGAACCAGGCGCAGTCCGACCCCGGTGAGGATGTCCGGGATGTTGTCGAAGGTCGGGTGCACCAGCGCGACCGCGTCGGTCGTCGTGGCCAGTGCCCTCGCGTAGATCTCCATGGCCACGGAGGACGAGTAGCAGCTCAGCACCCGGCCGTCCCCGCCCGGGTAGGAGTGCTGGCCCAGCAGGTGGAAGTACGACTCCTGCGCCTCTCGCTCGATCTCGTGCACGGTCCGTTCCTGGGCCTCGGCCCAGAGGTCGGGTAACCGGGCGATGATCTTGGCCTGGCCCGCGGTGAGCTCCTGGCGGGCGTGCCCGTCGGCCAGGTTGAGCGAGCTGTTCAGCGCCAGGAATTCCAGCTGGGTCAGGTTGCCCGCAGCAACCGCGTCGCCGACCTTCTCCACTCTCGACTGAAGTTTCGAGTTCACAAGCACCTCTCGATTGATTAGCTTTGAATACTGTGCTTGGAGCGTGCGGGCCGACGAGCCGAATATGGGCTTTCGTTTCTTGACCACACTCTCACCGGCACTACTTGCCGGGATAACTCAGATTACCATCAGAATCACGCGGGCGACGATCCAAGAAAGTCGCGACCTGGATATTTCATCAATAATTCAATCGTATTGCCATGTCCCGTCCCGGGTGGAGCTCAGGGCGTTCCGGCGGACCAGGACGAGTACTGCCGGAACCCGTACAGCAATGGGCTCGTGACCTCGTCGTGCCGCGCCAGGCCGAGCACCTCGCCGAACACCACGATGTGGTCGCCGACGCACACGGTCCTGACGATCTGGCAGTCGGCCACCGCGTGCGCCATGTCGACCAGGTGCGGGCCGCCGAACGAGGGCTCGTTGCGCCATCGGATCCGTTCGAAACGGTCTGGCGCACCGGAGGCGAACAGCTGCGCGGTGTCGCGCGCCCCCTCGTGCAACAGGTTCACCGCGAAGGTCGACAGCTTCAACATCGCCTGGAGGGTCGGGCTCTCCTCGCGAAGGCAGACCAGCAGCGTCGGCGGGTCGACCGAGACGCTGCAGACGGTGGAACAGGTCATTCCCCACGGCCTGCCTTCCGGCTCGGTCGTCGTCACGACGGCGACGCCGGTGGGAAAGGTGGACATCAGCGCGCGGAACTGCGCCGGCTCGACCACCGCGGCGATACCGTCGCCGGACATCAACGCCGTGTCCACACCGGAGTTCACCATGTCAGGTCCCCACTGTTCGGTACTGGTGGCTCGAACCGGCGCCCACCGCGATCCGTTCGAGGAGCGCGTACGCCGGTCTGGTCATCGCGGTGGTCGTCAGCGCCATCACCAGCAGGGCCAGGAACATGGCCGGGGTGAGAATCCCGGCGGCATGGCCGGCCTGCAGGACGACCAGTTCGGTCAGCCCTCTCGCGTTGAGCAGGACACCGAGCCGCAGACCGTCCCGATGCGACTGTCCACCGAGCCGCGCGCCCAGGTAACCGCCGGCGACCTTGCCGAGGACGGCGAGGCCGGTGACGGCGGCGATCGCGACCCACGGCACGGGTCCGAGGCCGTCGGTGAACACCGTGGCACCGGTGACGACGAAGAACACCGGGACCAGCACCCGCCCGCCCCGCGAGAGGACGTCGACGACCCGCCGCCACGCGCCGTCCTGCCCGTCGTCCGGAATCGCGAAGCCCACGAGGACGGCGCCGAAGACACCGGTGAGTCCCCAGCTCTCCATCGCGGTGAACGTGGCGAACCCCGCGGCGGCGACCAGGACCACCGCCGTTCTGGTACGGGCACCGCACCACCGGGTCGCGACCCGGCCACCGAGCAGGCGCCGCACGCCCACCATGGCGAGCAGGCTCGCGACGAGCAGGCCCGCGAGCCTGGGCATCCCACCCGCACCACCCGTGGCCAGCCCCACGGCCAGCGCGACGACCAGCCACGACACGGCGTCGATGATCACCGCCACGACCACCGACAGCCGGCCGACCGGCGTCTCCGCCAGGTTGTTCTCCGCCAGGATCCGCGCCAGGACCGGCACCGCGGTCACGGCGAGCGAGACCGCGAGCAACAACGCCAGTGCCGGCGCCGGCGCGGTGCCGCGCAGCCCCGGGCCGGCGCTGGTCAGCACCCAGGCGGCGAACGCGGCCCCGATCGTGAGCGGCACGAGGAGGCCACCGGCACTCACCCAGCCCACGACCCGCCGTTGCCCCGGCTCCAGGGTCATGCGTGCCTCGTTGGCCACGCCGATCAGGAACAGCACCAACCCGACCTGCCCCACCACCTTGCTCCAGTCGAGGACGGTGGCCGGCAGCAGCGCCGCACGCAGCCGGGGTCCACCCATCGCGAGGATGACCGGCCCCACGGCGAGGCCGGCCGCGAGCTCGACCAGGACCACGGGCTGGCGCACCAGCCGGGCCACCGTCCTGGCGACGAAGGCCAGCGCGAAGACCGCCCCGAGGACGAGCACCGCGTGGCCGGCGTGCGCCAGGAGGACCGTGCCACTCATCTGCCGACCGCACCCGCGTGCCGGGTCCCGTACCGCTGCCGCGCGAGGAAGTCGTAGTGGCTGGGCAGCCGCTCGACCAGGTCCTTCGCCTGGTCCCGGACCAGGCCGAGCTCCTTGGTCGCGGCGAGGTCGTCGGACAGGGCGAGCGCGGCGGGCGCACGCGTCGGCAGCCCGCCGAGCCCGAGCAGCATCGCGGCGTAGGAGTACGCCTCGAACCCGTGGTAGCTCGGGAAGATCGACTCCGCGTCCGGCATCTTGACCTGCCACTGCTCGATCCGCTCGGCGAGCGCGTCGGGCATCGGCCGGGTCTTGGCGTCCCGCCAGTACTGGTTGTCCGCCCGCGCCGCGGCGTAGTAGTGCAGCACGAGGAACTCGCGCACACCGTCCATCACCCCGGCCACCTGGCGGTTGTAGGCCTTCCGGAGGACGTCGTCGGAGTCCGGCTGGCCGTCGGGGAAGTGCTTCACCAACTGCTCCACCGCGTTCTGGATGAAGAAGATGCCGGTCGACTCGAGTGGCTCGACGAACCCGCTGGACAGCCCGATGGCCACGCAGTTGTTCACCCAGGACCGCGAGCTGCGCCCGATCCGCATCCTGATGTGGTTGGCCTCGAGGTCTGCCGCCGCGTCGCCGACGAACGCGCGCAGGGTCGCCTCGGCCTCCTCCGGCCCGCAGTAGTCGCCGGCGTACACGTAGCCGGTGCCGACCCGCCCGAACAGCGGGATCGTCCAGATCCAGCCGGCGTCCTGCGCGGTCGCCGTCGTGCAGGGGCGGATTCCCCGCGTCGTCCCGTCCACCGGCACCCGCAGGGCCACCGCGCGGTCGTTGGGCAGACTGTCCTGATAGGACTCGAACGGCACACCGAGCGCCTTGTTGAGCAACAGGGAGCGGAAACCCGTGCAGTCGATGAACAGGTCGCCGGACAACGCACCGTGTTCCCGGGTCAGCACGTGGCTGATCCAGCCCCGCTCGTCGAGGCCGACGTCGACCACGTCGTCGAGGACGTGCCGGACGCCGCGCTCGACGCCGTACCCGGTGAGGTACTTCGCCAGCATCGCCGCGTCGAAATGGTAGGCGTACGGGAACTGCGTGTCCTGCTCGGCCAACGTGGTGCGGAAGGCGCGGTCCGCGCCGTTCTCTGCGAAGTCCTGTTCGAACAGCTCACCTGACAGGTACCGGGGCGAGCGCTTCGCGTCGCACAGCGAGGCGATCAGGAAGCAGTCCTTGTCGAACCGCTCGCCACCGCCGTTGTGCAGCCACCAGTCCGTGATCGGGAACCCGTCGATCACGCGGAGCCGCTCGAACGGGTGGTAGAAGTGATGTCCCCGCCGCCGCCAGTTCTCGAACCTGATCGCCAGCTTGTAGGTGGCGTGGGTGGCCGGCATCCACTCGCTCTCCGTCAACCCGAGATAGTCGAAGAAGTGCCGGACCGTGCTGAACGTCGCCTCGCCCACCCCGATGGTGGGCACGTTCTTCGACTCGACGAGGGTCACGTCGAGCCGGTCGCCGAACGCGGCACGCAAGTACGCCGCGGTCATCCACCCGGAGGTGCCGCCGCCGACGACGACCACACTGTTGCCCATTGGATCTCCCGTTCCTACGCGCGTTTCGATGACGGATCAGTAGATGACGCGGGAATCCGCGGTCAGCCGGAACTTCCGGGACTTGCGCAGGTCCACGGCGACGTTCAGGCGGCGCAACCACCGGTCCGTCCCGTCGAACCGGGCACGGAAGGGCTTGCGTCCGTGCACCATCCGGTAGTTGTCGATGAAGTAGATGTCCCCCGGCCGGAGCACCACGTCGACGAGCGCCTTGTCCAGCTCGGCGCTGATCACCTCGAGCGCCTCCCGCTCGTCGGGATCGTGGTCGTCCCGCATGAAGTGCGGGTCCAGCCGGAGGTACGGCGAGTCCGGCGAGCCAAAGAGGACGGACACCGGCTCCGGCTGCCGCAACGCGCGCTCGACCTGTTCCCGGCTGCGCGCGAGGAGGTCGGCGACCTTGCGGCCGGCGTCGGTCGCACGTCCCCGGTTGGCCGGCCGGTGGGAGTGGTCGGGCATGATGTAGAACCGGTCCTCCGACAGGATCTCGCGCGTCGCGTCGTCGAGTGTCACGTCGGCGACATCGGCCATCGTCGTCTCGACGCCGTCGGGGTTGCGCAGGCACATCAGGGCGAGGTAGTCGGTCCGCAGCGGGTGGTAGGCGTCCTCGGTGTGCCAGGTGAGCAGTTCCTCGCTGCCGGAGCCGATCTGCTCCTTCTCGTGCCCCTTGATCGGCAGGATGTCGTGCATGACGTAACCGTCCTGCTGGGTCGCCCATCCGATGGGCTCCCCGAGCAGGCTGGCGACGAGGTAGAACGCGATGTCCTGGCGCAGCGTCGGCGACGGAACGGGCTTGTTCTCCCAGTGCGCGGGCGTCGGCCCGATCTCGCCGTCGTCGACGGGCAGACCGGAAAGCACGAAGGCGCCGTCGCGGTCGGTGCCGCGGTATTCGTTGACCACGGCACGCAGGCCCCTGGGCAGTTCGTCGGCGTAGACGCGTGCCCCCCGTTGGAACTCCGCCGACTCGACCGTGTCGAAGCGTTGCGACACCTCGTCGACGATGGCATCGATCGCTCTGTTGTCATCGGCGCTCAGCTGGAATACCCGCACGGCACAGTCCTCCGCAGTGTCTGCTCAAACGACTGCGGAGAAGCGTGCGGCACGTTCGCCGGTGGTTCTACCTGTTTCACTTGGCAGCGAAACAGCACAGTGTCGAGCCGGACCACGCGATACCGTGTGCCGGACGGTCATATGCCCGCCTCGAGCACAGTGGATCCAATGTGGACAGAGCTGCGGAGCAGGGCAATGCCCAGCGGGGTCAGCGAGTGCGTTGCGGTGTTGCGGTGCCGGGCGGTGATGACCAGACCGGCCTGCCGCAGCACCCGGGCGTGCTTGCTGGCGCCGGCCAGCGAGATCCCCAGCCGCTGGGAGAGCTCGCCGGTCGTGCAGCTGTCGGTCAGCACCTGCAGCGCGGCCGCGCGGGTGTACCCGACAAGCTGGCCGAGCGCCTGCTCGTCCGGCTCCTCGGTGCCGGCGAGATCGGCCAGCATCTCGGATCCGGCCGGGGTGGAGAACACCACGGTCGGCGGCCCGCCGCCGTGCTGGGCCGGGACGACGACGCAGGTCCTGTCGTGCAGGAACAACGCCGGGCTGAGCTGGAGTCCACCGCCCGACAGGTAGATGTCACCATCGGCGGCGTCGGCGATCTCAAGCACCGGCGGGTGCCAGCGCAGCTTGGGGTGCAGGGTGCTGAGCATGCTCTCGACACCGCTGGTGATCGAGATCCGGGCGCGGGAGTCCCGCTCGCCCTCGAGGTGGTTGCGCGCCCTCGACCAGTGCGGCACCACGGCGACGCGGCAGAACTCGTACATCGTCGCGGCGACCCGCCTGCGGACGAGGTCGGTGTCGCCCCACCCACCCGACGACTCGCCCGGCCAGCCGATCAGCCACAGCAGGTCGCTCAGCGGCTGGTGCGTGTGGGCCACGGACTCGACGGCACCCAGCCGTTCGCCGAGTTGACGACGCACATTCCGGCGCCACTCGGCCACCGGTCCCCCACCGCGCCGGCCGAACAGATCAATCGCGAAGACGGCTTCCGCCATCGGTCCCAGGGAGGTGACCATCCGTAATCGGGCCAGGTCCTCGACCGTGAAATGAACTCTCAACACCATTACTCCAACAAAGCTGTCGCGGCAAACTTTTTATCCGGTAAATTGCGCCGACGGCGGATCCCCCCAACCGGACCAAGCCGCGCCACACGCACCCTCAGATTCGTGGATGTGCCAGCTCGACCTCCGGCTTCGCGACGTCGGAGGTGCGCCCCTGCCGCCGGCAGGACACTTTTCTACCGAGAATTCCAACTTCGAGTTTCACTACCAGTACTCCAGGAATAGGATGTCCCAGTTCAGGCACCGAGACCGCACGCACGCGCGGTCCGGTGGATTTGTTCCGCGAGTGCGACGTCCAGCTCCCGCACACCGAGCAGCTCGAAGAGCAGGACGTCGTCGAGATGGGTTCGTCCCGGATGGCGACCGGAGATCACCTGGCCGAAGTCCGCCTCGATCCGGCGCAGGTCGAACCACGTGCACCGGTTGTGGTGCCGCCCCCAACCCCTCCGCAACGACACGCACCGGCCGTTCACCCGCCCGTCGAGGTGCACGGTCACGAACCGCCGGTGCCTGTTGCGCTCGAGCAGTCCGAGATCGTCGACGTAGATCTGGTCGACGCGGTCGACGATGTCGGCCGGCATGTCCAGACCCGCGACGTTGACCAGCAGCGCCCCTCTCGGCAGATGCCGGTAGACGAGGTCCTCGTGCCCCGGTCCGGTCGTGATCAGGAGGTTGGCGCCACTCGTGGCCTCGTCGACGGTGGTGACGACGGAGAGCTCGATGCCGGCCCGGTCGAACAGGTCCCGTACCCGCGCGTCGATCGGCGCCGGGCCCTGGTCGCTCGCCGCGGTGAGGTAGACCTGCCCGACGCCAGGCAGGTGGCAGGCGATCATCGTCAGGAGGCAGTGCGCGACGTCGCCCGAGGCGAGCAACCCGACCGTCGTCTCACCGGGAACGAGCAGCTCCTCGGCGGCCAACGCCACCGTCATCACGGCGTGACACAGGCACAGGATCGACCACGGTATGACGCACCGATCCACGCCGCCCGGATCCTCGATCAGCACCAGGTCGTCGTCCGGCTGTTCCCCGGCCTCGGCCGCCCGGTCGCCGGGCCGGCAGCCGCCCCCCGCGGCCAGGTGCGCCAACTTCGCCATTCTGAGGTCGATCGGGTCGAGTTCCTTGATCACTCGCCACAGGTCGTCAGCGCCGAGCCGCAGGACGGGCTTGCCCATCGCACTGGCCTCCTGTCCGATCGCGGGTGGTCGTCCCGAGATTCGATCGTCCAGGTCCGGCTTTCCCCTCCACTTCCGGTTTTCTTCCGCTCAGGGGAAGACAGCCCGACGCGAGGAGGACGGGGCATGGCAGATCGTCGCCGCCCCCTGGGACTTCGTTCAGAAAGCCGGTTCAGATCGGTTCGAGGTCCGCGCCGTAGTCCAGCCGCAGCGCGGACCTCGTCTCGGTCAGCTGGCCGCGCAGCCGGCTCGCTTCCTTGGAGTCGATGGACCCCAGCAACCGCTCTGCCTCGTCTAGCTCGGCGCCGGCCTCGGCGACGTCGTCCGCGTGCACCTCCGACAGCATGATCAGGCTCTTCGCGTGCCACATCGGCATGCCGAGATCGAGGAACAGCCGCCGCGCCTTGACCAGGTGCTCCTCCGCGGGTACGTAGTTGCCCCGCGCGAGCTCGATCCCACCCAGCGCGTACTGCGCCTGTGCCTCGACGAGCGGCTCCCCGACCTGGTGCGCCAGGGTCAGCGCGTGCACGAGGGTCGTCTCGGCGCTGTCCAACTTGCCTTCCTGCCTGCGGATCAGGCCGAGGCCGTACAGCGCGTGCGCCTCACCGATCCGGTCGCCGATGTCCCGCACGATACGCAGCACCCGCTGGAACTCCTGCCGGGCGAGCCCGGTGTGTCCGGTGACCAGGTGGAGCTCGGCGAACCCCCGCGCGGCCTGCGCGTCACCGCGGCGGTAGTTCACCCTCCGGCACAGCGTGTGCGCCTCGTCGAGCAGGCTCCGCGCGGCCTCGAAGTCACCCTCGTCGGTTCGGAACTTCGCGAGGCTCCGCAGGATGTAGGCCTCCCCCACCGGGTCACCGACCTCCCGCATCTTGACCCGCGCGCGCTCGTACTTGTCCAGCATCAACGTGACGTTGCCCCGCATCCGGTCCACGGAGGCCGCCATGCGCAGGGCCAACGCGCACCCGAGCGTGCTGTTCTCCTCCTCGAAGGTCCGCAGCGCGGTCTCGAGGCACTCCTCGGACTCCGCGAGGCGCTTCTGGTACAGGTAGAGCGTGCCGAGCGAGTACAGCGACGCCGCCTGGCCGAACCGGTTGCCTGCTCGCGTGGTGGCCTCGAGCGCCAGCCGGGAGGTCTCCTCCCAGTCGTCGAAGTAGCCCTTCACCTCGAACAGGTTGATCAGCGTGCAGGCAAGGTCCCAGCACAGCTCGTCCATCCCCTCCGCCGCGGCCCGCCGGACCGCGACGACGAGCGCCCGGCGCTCGCTTTCCCACCACTCCATCGGATAGTCGTCGGGGTCGAGGTCCATGTCCGCGATCCCGTGCCAGCGGGGCACGTCGGAGTGCAGGATCGTGTAGTCGCCGCCGTACTCCTTGCGGTGGGCCCGTTCGGCGAGAGCCAGCCAGGCGCTCAGCACGCGGGCAAGCACGTCGCGCCGTCTCGCGACCGGCTCCACCTCGAACAACCGCTCGTGCGCGTAGAGCCGGATCAGGTCGTGGAAGCGATAGCGGATCCGCCGGCCCGGATACTCCAGCGTGTCCAGAAGGTGCGCGTCCACGAGGCAGCCCAGCGCGTCGTCCGCCTCGAACTGCCCGGTGTCCAGCAGCGCCGCGGCCGCCCACGCCGGGAAGTCGGGCGCGGGCACCAGCGCGAGCAGGCGGAACAACCGCCGGGCCTGGCTCGGCAGGCTGTGGTAGGTCAGGCTGATGCTGGCACGCAACTCCAGTCCGCGATGGCTGAACTCGTCCAGCCTGCGCGTCTCGTCGGCCAGCCTGCTGACGAGGCCACTGACCCACATCTGCGGCCGCGACGCCAGTCGCCCGCCCGCGATCCGCAGCGCCAGCGGAAGACCGCCGCACAGGTTGACCAGTTCCACGGCCGCGTCCTGCTCGGCGTGTACCCGGTCCCAGCCGACGATCTTGCCGAGCATCTCGAGGGACTGCTCGGTGTCGAACACGTTGACGTCGACCCAGCGCGCGCCGGGCAGCCTCGTCAGCCGGGCCCGGCTGGTGACGATCACCGGACAGGTCGCGGTGCCCGGCAGCAGCGACAGCACCTGTTCCTCGGTCGTCACACCGTCGAGCACGACCAGAAGCTGTTTGTGGGCAAGCAGGCTCCGGTACAGCTCGGCGCGTTCGGAGTGGTCCTCCGGCACCGCGGGACCGGGCACCCCGAGGGCACGCAGGAACCGGGCGAGCAAGGTGGCGGGCCGCTCCCCGGTCTCCGGGTCCTCGAGGTCGGCATACAGGTGCCCGTCGGGGAAGGAATCGCTGAGCTCGTGGGCCACCCGCAACGCCAGGGTCGACTTGCCGACCCCGCCCTTCCCGGAGATGGCGACGACACGGACGGCGAAGGAGGATTCCTGAGGCGCCTCACTCAACAGGAACGACTTGATCTCGGCGACATGCGCCTCCCTGCCGACGAAGTCCGCCGTACTGCCGGGAAGCGGCCGGGGCGTCGGCGGGTGGCCGCCGGCCTGCTCGGCCGCCCCTGCGATGGATCCCGCACCGGCCGCCTTGGCGTCCAGCGCGGGATCCCGGTTGAGAATCGCCCGTTCGAGGTCGCATAACTCCTGGCCGGGCTCGACGCCCACCTCCTCGATCAGCATCGTTCTGGCTCTGCGGAAGACCTCGAGGGCCTCGGCCTGGCGCCCGGAGCGGTACATGGCCAGCATGCGGTACCCGTACAGCCGCTCACGCAACGGAGCCTTGTCGATGAGCCCGTCCAACTCGTTGGCGAGGTCCTCGTGCCGGCCCATCCCGAGATCCAGCCGCACCCGCTCCTCGATGGCCGCGAACCGCGCGTCGTCGAGCAACGCGGCACCCCGCTGGATCAGGTCACTCCGCACCCCGTGCAGCGCCGGACCACGCCACAGTGCGAGCGCTTTTCGCAGCGATCCCGCCGCCTCGTCCAACTCCCCGTCGACCACCTGCTCACGGGCCACGCCGACCAGCCTGGTGAACTCCTCGCTGTCCAGGTCCCCGGGCGGAATCTCGAGAATGTAGCCGGGGGGACATGTTCTGATCGTCCCCGCCTGTCCCGCGTCCTTGAACAACTTGCGCAGCCCGGAAACACACTTCTGGATCTGCCCACGCGCCGACGACGGCGGCGACGTCCCCCATACCGCCTCGACCAGGTGATCGACGGACGTCGCCTGGTTGGCGTTCAACGCGAGCGCGGCCAGGACGACATGCTCCTTCGGCCCACCCACCCGCGACACACGGCCATCGGTCACGATTTCCAATGGCCCGAGCAGTCTCACCCCCATAGCGACCCCCTGCCAGGTAACGCCAGCATAGTCATTCGAGGGATGATGTAAAACACAATCGGCGGGTTAATTTCAAACTGAGGCGAAGCGAAGCGCCCGCCCGTGCAGACGTGCCCCAGAGGATTTCCGTTCCGCATCCGCCCGCTCACGCTCCGGTGAACACAGGAAGCGAAGTTTCTTCACCGCGGAGTATCAGCAATTGGGGCGGTGGAGATCATCAGCGTGCTGCTCGCCTACCCGCCGCGCGGCACCGGTCCCGATCACCCGTCCAGGTTCGCCTCCCGTTGATCAACGCCTGCCCACGCGCGGACGCACACACGCCGATCTGGCAATTCTCCACCCGGCCGGGGGGTGCTGGAGGCAACGGATCTTGCGCATCGCCGTTGATCGACCTGGCGGACGGCTATTGTCGAAAAGAGCGGCAGGAAAACACGGCGAGTCCGGTTCTCGAAAGACAATGCCGGGTCCGTCACCATCTCCGAATTCACCTCGAAACGGCCACGGGAGAACAAACCCGACCAGCGACGGGGCGCGTTTCTGGATCCGTCTCAACCGACGGCGCACGTGGCCGCCCTCCATGATGGAACCATGACAACGACGTGGTCACTGCGTTCCGCCACACCGCGGGACGCGGAGTGGATGGCCGACCTCAAGGCCACCGTGATGCGGGCGGATCTCGAACGGCTGGGTTACTGGGACCACGACTGGGCACGGCAGCGGTTCCTCGACACCTACGTTCCCGCCAACACCAACGTCATCCTCGTGGACGGCGACGTCGCGGGCTGTATCGCCGTCCGTGCCGAACCGGACGCGTTGTGGATCGAGCACTTCTACCTTCGCCCCGAGTTCCAGGGCCACGGGCTCGGCGGCCACGTCCTGCGCCACGTCATGACCCTGCGACAGGACGGACGGCCCTTCAAGCTCGCCGTCAACCGAGGCAGCGGGGCCCGCGGTCTGTACGAACGCCACGGCTTCGTCTACCAGTACGACGACACCAACGGAGTGGATCAAATCTTCAGCACCCCACCAGAAGACGATCCCGATGCTTGATGAGGCACTGTGCCCAGCCATGGCTGTTCGCAGCGGATCCCCGCCCGGCGTGGGAACAGCTCGCGCCCGGCGGACGGCTGGTCGCCCAGCCGCGCTTCCCTTTCAGGTCAGCGTGTTGAGATCACCGGCCCCAGGATCAGCCGGACGGCTCGTTCGCCCATCCGAAGGTGCGCGGCCGGGTCGGGGTGCAGGCCGTCGGGCAACGACCTGGCCTCGTCCGGCCCGAGGAGCTCTCGCCCGTCGAGGTAGTGCAGCGCCGGGTCTTCGCGGACGTCGACGACCTTGGCCAGCAACGTGCGGACGCTGGTCAGCGTCAGCGCTCCGACACCCGCGGAGCCCAGGGCACGTTTGCGGCCGGTCTCCTGGTCGAGCGCGACGGGGCCGGACGTGGTTTCCAGTTCGGCGAAGGAGGTCGGCGAGACGAGCACGACCGGCGTGTCCGGGTGGCCTTCGCGGATCGTGTCCAGGAACCCGTGCACCGCCGGGACGAAGGTGCGCTCGCGCATCGACGCGTCCCCGACGATGTTGATCCCGACCTTGAGCGTGATCAGGTCGGCCGGGGTGTCCCGGATGGCGCGAGCGACCTCCGGGTCGAGCATGGCGTTGCCGCCGAAGCCGAGGTTGGTCAGCGCCGCGCCGGTCGTCAGAGCCGCGATGGCAGGCCAGGTCAGGGTCGGGGCGGGGGCCTCGAGGCCGTGGCTGATCGAGGAGCCGTGGTGCGTCCATGCCATGCCGGGCGGCGGGGTCGGCGCGAGCAGCGGCGCATCGGAGTCGAGCGTGCATAACTCGACCGTCGCGCCGTGCGGCAACCAGATCTCGACGTCCTTCTCTCCATCAGGCAGGTCGTCGAAACGCACGGTTTCGGGGTGCCCGGGGCTCAGCCGGCCGTCGGCGAGGTCGGCGGAGAAGCTCAGCACATCACCCGCCGTGGCCGGCACACGGCCGAGGACCGTGCCGTCGACGGCGAGGTCGAACGAGGCCGGCAGCGGGCTCCCGTCCATTTCCGGCACGGTGACGTGCACGCCCAGCGCCAGCGACCGCGCTGCCGTGCGCAGGCGCAGGCGGACCCCGGCCGCCTGCGAGACGACCAGATCCAGCAAGCCGTGGTGCAGGCGCGGCCGGGTCCACGCCGGGAGCCGTCGCGGGCGCACCCCGGCCGGGGTGCGTTCCAGCTCCAGCGCGCCGAGGATCGCGACCCTGTCGTCGGGCAGGGAGAGGTGGTGGGTCATGCCGTGTGCTCCTTGTCGGGCGGTGTGTCATGGTCAGCGGTGATCGCCGGGGACCGCGGGTCGAGAGGGTCGTGGTCGGCGGCGTGGCCCGCGTCGACCGGCAGGGGGCCACTCCGGAAGAGGAGGGCGGCCAGTACGGCGCTGCTCAGGAAGACCGCTGCCGCGACCCAGAACACCAGGTGGTAGCCGGCGAAGGTCGCTTCGGCGATGGTCACCGGTTGTGCGGCGGTCGCGGGATGTGCCGAGAGATAGCTCGCGATCGCGGTGGTGGTGAGCGAACTGAACACCGCCGTGCCGATGGATCCACCGATCTGCTGGGCCGTGGTCACCAGCGCGGAGGCCACTCCGGCGTCGTACGACCGGACACCGCTGGTCGCGGCGTTCTGCACCGGGCCGAAGATGAACCCGAATCCGGCCCCCGTGACGAGCAGGGCGGGCAGGACGTTCGCGCCGTAGCTCGACCCACCACCGATTCCGGTGAGCACGACCATGCCGATCGCGGCCAGGAGACAGCCGATCGGGACGAGCGGGCGGGGTCCGGTGCGCGGCAGGAGCACCGCCCCGGAGAACACCGCTCCCGCCATGACCAGGCCGATCATCGGGAGGAACGCCAGGCCGGTCTGGACGGGGGTGAAGCCCAGCGTGTTCTCGAGGTAGTAGGTGAGGAAGAGGAAGACCGCGAACATCCCGATCCCGGCGATACCCAACGTCAGGTACGCCGCTCCCCGGACCCGGTCCAGTACCACCCGCAGGGGCAGCAACGGGTGGGCGGTGCGGCGTTCGATGACCACGAACACGGCGATGAGCACGACGCCCGCGATCACCGGACCGAGCGTCGCGACGTCGTGCCAGCCGTTCGTTTCGGCGGTGCCGAGACCGAAGACGATTCCGACCAGGCCGAGCACCACGATGACCGTGCCCGTGATGTCGAGCCGGACCCGCCGCGGCCGATCGCCGTCGTGGAGCAGACAAAGCCCGCCGACGAACGCGACCGCCGCGATGACCAGGTTGACGTAGAGGCACCACCGCCACGACAGGCCCTGGGTGAGGACGCCACCCAGCAGCAGCCCCACGGCGCCGCCGGCGCCCGAGACCGCGCCGAAGATCCCGAACGCGCGGCCGCGTTCCCTGGCGTTGTCGGCGAAGGTGATCGACAGCAGTGACAGTGCCGCTGGTGCGAGCATCGCGGCGAACGCACCCTGTCCGACTCGCGCGGCCAGCAGTGTCGTGAAGTTCCCGGCGGCACCCCCGACCGCCGAGGCGAGGGCGAATCCGCCGACCCCGACGAGGAACAACCGCTTGCGCCCGAAGAAGTCCGAGAGCCTGCCGCCGAGCAGCAGGAGGCTGCCGAACGCGAGCGCGTAGCCGGTCAGCACCCACTGCCGGTAGCCGGCGGGGAAGCCGAGGTCGTGCTGGGCGGTGGGCAGTGCGATGGCCACGATGGTGGAGTCCAGGATGTCCATCAGCTGGGCGAGGCTCAGGACGACGAGCGCCAGCCAGCGGTTCGCCCCGCTGTGCCTGGGGCGCGCCGCGTCGCCGCCGGGAGCACTCCGCGGAGCCGACCGGGCTTTCGTGGTCGATGGGTTGTCAGTATTCATGGGTGATCTCTCGGTTGTGAGAAGAGATGACGTCGACGTGCGACGTGCTCGGACGTTCGCGGACCCGACGTCGGATGCCGCGTCAGCCGACCAGCAGCACGAGCTTTCCGCGCACTTGACCCGCTTCGCCGACGCGATGTGCCTGCGCGACTTCGGTCAGCGGGAACGTCTGTCCTACGGGGAGTGAGAACCGTCCGGACTCGACCAGGTCGCCGATCTCGTCGAGCGTGTAGAGGGCGCGACCAGCGTCGCCCTTGCTGAACCGCACGCCGTACTGCTGCGCGCCCTCGAAGTCCGCGATGGTGATGACATGCCGCGGGCCGCCCGCGAGGTCGATGAGATCGGGCAGGACGCCGCTTCCGGCGACATCGAGCGCCAGGTCGACGCCGTCGGGGCAGAGCGCACGGACTCGCTGCGCCATGCCGTCTCCGTAGGCGACGGGTTCGGCGCCGAACGAACGGATCACATCGTGGTTGCCGGGGCCGCAGGTACCGATCACGTGCGCGCCCCGTGCGACGGCGAGTTGGACGGCGGCACGACCGATGTTGCCGGAGGCACCGTTGACGAGCAGTGTGCTACCGCTCCGGACGCCGAGCTGGTCGAGCGCACGCGCGGCCGTCTCGACCGCGACCGGCAGCGCGGCGGCCGCGGCGAAGTCGATCGACGGCGGGATGGGTGCGTAATGGGGCAGCACCGCCAGTTCGGCCTGCGCGGCGCCGGCGCAGAACCCGAAGACGCGGTCACCGACAGCGATGTCCGTGACGCCATCGCCGAGCTCGTCGACGATGCCCGCCACTTCGTGCCCCATGGTCTGCGGGAGCTCCTGGTCCATCAGGCCTTGCCGCTTCTTCCAGTCGCTCGCGTTGACACCGGCGGCCCGCACCGCGATCCGAACCTCGCCGGGGCCCGGATGTGGATCCGGGAGGTCCGCGATCTCGAGGACCTCCGGGCCTCCGAACCGGCTGAACTGAGCTGCCTTCATGAGTTGTCCTCTTCTGGGCACGGCGGGTCGACCGCGCTCGGAGCGTTGGTCGTCATGGTTACGAACACAGTTCCTATAATAGGAACATCGTTCGTGTCAACTCTGATACGAACGCTGTTCGTATCGAGCTATGGTGGTGGGATGACCCCGAAAGAGCGACGCGCGGCCCGCCACCTGCGCCCGAGCACCGACGACCCCAAGCCGCGGCGCCGCACCGTGAAGCAGGTCATCGACACCGCGCTGGGCCTCATCGCCACAGAGGGCTACGAGGCGCTCACGATGCGCCGGCTGGCCAATGCGCTCGACACCGGGCCCGCATCGCTCTACAACCACGTGGTCAACAAGGCCGACCTAGACGAGCTGCTCATCGGGCGGCTGTGCACCGAGCTCGTGCTACCCGAGCCCGACCCCGCGGCCTGGCGGGAGCAGATCCGCGGGGTGTGCGTCCAGATGCGCGATCAGTACCTGAAATATCCCGGAATCTCCCGAGCCGTGCTCGCGATGGCCCCCACCGACCTGGAGATCGTGCGCGTCAGCGAAGGAATGCTGGCGATCCTGCTCACCGGCGGCGTCACCCCGCAGGCCGCCGCCTGGGCCAGCGACGCCCTCCTGCTGTACGTCGCCGCCTACTGCCTCGAGTTATCGATCGCGGACCAGCGCTCGTCGCATGACGACGCCGTCTGGGTCCGCGACCGCGACGAACTGCTGCGCCGGTTCACCGCCCTACCCGCCGAGACCTTCCCCCACACCACCCGTCACGCCGCCGAGATCACCGCCGGCGAGGGCCACGACCGGTTCGACTTCACCCTCGCCCTGATGATCGACGGCCTCGCACACCGCTGACGCCCTTGCCTACCGCGTCGCCGACACCGGTGGCCCCGGTCAGGGGTTGGACGGCCAGTGGCGAGAGGAACTGGCCGAGGAAGATCCCGCCGACGAGTCCACTGAGGACGCGGAGTCGAAGGACGGCGGTCGACTCGCGCAGTTCCTGCCCAGCAGACGACATCCGGTGGTCTCCTACGTTCCGGTCGCCAGCCCGAACGCGACGAAGGTGGCGATGCCGAGTACCAACGCGATGATCGCGCCGGCCCAGCCGCCGAGGTCGCGGTCACGCATGCCGAAGAACGCGGACACAAGCGCACCCGCGGCGAGCACCAGGCACACGATCCCAGGAATGCTGCCGACACCGCCCTGCCAGATCAGCAAACCGGCTCCAAGCCCGGCACCGAGCCCGCCGATAATCGCGATCCATTCCCGCACGCTGTCAAGCAACGCGCCGCCCGCGGCCTTCCCCACCTTCCGCCAGGACACGTCAGGCCCCGTCCTCCCGTCGTCCGGTTCGCTTCTTACCACGTCTGCTGCCTGGTCACGACGATCGTAGTTCGCTCCAGGTCATACCTCCTCAGTCAGTGGCCATCCAGTCGCCATCCAGTTGGGGCGTCGATGGTGTGGGCGTCGCTGACCACGAGGAGGGTTTGATGAGACGAAGAAGACTGGCCACGACGCTCACCATCGGCTTGGCCGGGGCGCTGTTCGTCGCGCCGGTGCAGGCCAGTGCCGGGCCGACCGCGGAACAGGCACGGCCACAAGGATCGGCGCCGGTCGCGTTGAGCGCGGTCGAGCACATCAGCCGGACGTCCGTCGGCGCGGACGGGCTGACGCACACCACGCAGGAGCAGAGCCGGTTCTACCGCGACACCCACGGCCGCGTCCGCCACGAGAGCGGGTCGGTCGTGACGATCGACGACCCGGTCGCCGGTTCGTCCGTGCGTATGGACACCAAGGCCGGCACGTACACGAAGACGACCGCACCCGACAAGCCGAGCCCGCCTCCGGCAACCGGACCAGCGAAGGCCAGCCAGGAGAAACTCAGCTCCGGCTACCAGAGCCTCGGCACGGCCTCGTTCGGGAACGTGAAGGCCGAGGGGCGTTCCTACACCGTCACCACTCCCCGCGAGAACGCCGCGCCGGTCTCCAGGGAGGTGACCACCTGGCTCGCCAGGGACGTCCAGCTGGCCGTCCAGATCCGGGTCGTCGAGGCCTCCGGCGCTTCGTACACCAGGACCTACACCGGCATCCAGACCAAGGCCGTCCCGGCGGAGCTGTTCACCGTGCCATCCGGTTACCGGCAGGTGGACGCGACCACCGCGGCCGTTGCGCAGGCCCCGGAATGCCCGCTGGCGATCGCGCCCGACCCGCTGATCCTGACCAGCTTCCCCGGCTATCTCGATGGCAACTACCACATCGGATACACCGACACCCCGAACACCGGATGCGTGATGGCGCAAGCCGCTGCACTGTTCAACCAGGGTGACGTGCTCTGGCCCGCCCAGGCCACGCCGCTGTTGCTGCCGGCCTTCGCATGGTTCTGGTACGACAACGGCGGTCCGATCCCGTTCTCGCCCTATGTCGTGTTCGCCGAGTCGGCATTCCTTGCCGCCAACACCGAACACGCCACGGTGGGATACTCGTTGGTGGTGCTGACCGTTTTCGCCTGAGCAGAAACGTGGGGCGCCGTAACCGCGGCGCCCCAACCCTTTCGCCGCCGACGGACCACCCGGCATGCATCCAGCCAGCGGAGAGGAGTTACGGCGAACGCGGGATGGCCCCGGTGGCCAGACCACCAGTTGAATGAGGCCCGGCGTCGATCGAACGCGAGGGCCGAGATGTCCGTTCGAATCGCGGTGCTGGGGCCGATCTCCGTGTGGCGGGTGAACGACAAGGTCGGCCTCGGGCCACCACAACAGCGCGCGGTGCTGGGACTGCTGGCGTTGGCGGGCGGTCAGCCGCTGTCGCGGGCCGAGCTGGTCGACGCGTTGTGGTCCGACCGGCCACCGCCGACCGCGGCCAACACGATCCAGACCTACGTCAAGCAGCTCCGCCGACTACTCGAGCCGGACCGGCAGGTCCGGGCCAGGAGCGCGATCCTTCCCCTGGTTGGTGACGGCTACGCCCTGCGCCTTCCGCCCGACGACATCGACGTCCTCCGGTTCCGGCGGTTGGTCGCGTCCACGGGGAAGTGCGGCGGCGAGTCACACCGCACGGCGGCCCTGCTCGGCGAGAGCCTGGCCATGTGGCGGGGTGCGCCGTTCTGCGACATCCCTTTCCTGGCCGGACATCCGAAGGTGACGTCACTGGTCGCCGAACGGCAGGCCACCCTGGTCCGGTACGGCGAGGCCCTGATCACCATCGGCGACGCGGGAGAGGCGGTGGCCGTGCTCGGCGAGGCGGTCGCCACCCAGCCGTTGAACGAGGCCCTGCAGGCACTGTTGATCCGCGCCCACCTGGCCATCGGGCAGCGGTCCGAGGCGTTCACCATCTACCGGGGGGTCCGCGACCGGCTGGCCGCGGAGCTCGGCGTCGACCCGGGGCCGGCGCTGTCCGAGGCGTATCTCGCGCTGCTGCAGGGAAAGAAGCCGCCGCACGAGCCGGTGCCGGCGCACGCGGTGCCGGCGCAGCTCCCGGCCGACGTGCCGGACTTCACCGGGCGCGGCGCACAGCTCGGCGCATTGGACTCGCTCGTCGCGCCGCACGACACCGTGCCGGTCTCGGTGGTCTCGGGCACCGCCGGGGTCGGCAAGACCGCGCTGGCGGTGCACTGGGCGCACCGGATGCGCGACCGCTTCCCCGACGGGCAGCTGTACGTCGACCTGCGTGGCTTCGACGTCGGCTGGCCCATGTCCGCCGGCGACGCGCTGACGCGGTTCCTCGGCGCGCTCGGCGTGCCCGAGTGGCACGTACCGCTCGACGTCGAGGACCGGGCCGCCCGCTACCGCACCGAGCTCGCCAGCCGGCGGACGCTTGTCGTACTGGACAACGCGGCGACGGTCGAGCAGGTGCGGCCACTGCTGCCCGGGACCGCCTCCTGCGCGGTCGTAGTCACCAGCCGGGACAGCCTCGCCGGCCTGGTCTCCCGGCACGGCGCGAGACGGCTCGAGCTGGACCTGCTGCCGCTCGACGACGCCGTCACGTTGCTGCGCAGGCTGATCGGGCCTGGCGCCGAGCCGGCGGCGACGGCCACCCTGGCCGCGCAGTGCGCACGGCTGCCGCTGGCCCTGCGGGTGGCCGCCGAGCTGGCCATCACCCACGACGGCGCCTCGCTGCCCGAGCTGGTGGACGACCTGGCGGACCGGCACGGCCGGCTGAACCTGCTCGACGCCGGCTCGGACCACCACACCAAGGTGCGGGCCGTGTTCTCGTGGTCCTACCGGCGTTTGCCCGCGGACGTGGCACGGGCCTTCCGGTTGTTCGCGCTGTACCCCGGCGACGAGCTGGACCCCTACGGCGCCGCCGCGCTCTTCGGCACCGGGCTGACGGACGCCCGCCGGCTGCTCGCGGCGCTGTCCCGTGCCCACCTCATCCGGCCGGCGGGACCCGACCGGTACGGGATCCACGACCTGCTGCGCGCGTACGCCGTCCAGCGGGGCGACCCCGCCGACCGGCACGCCGCGCTGACAAGGCTGTTCGACTACTTCGTGGCCGCGGCCGGCGCGGCGGCGCGGGTGCTGGAGCCGTCCGCCCGGCACCCCGCGACCGACCAGCCGGTCACGTCGCTGCCGGCGTTCGCCGACGCCGGCGCGGCCAGGGCATGGCTCGACGCGGAGCGGCCCACGCTGGTCACGGTGATCGACCACACCGCGCGCCACGGCTGGCCGGCGCACACCGAGCGGCTGGCCGCGAGCCTGTACCGGTACCTCGACGGCGGCCACTACCCGGACGCGCTGAGAATCTACACACAGGCGGCGGAAGCGGCGCGCCGGGCAGGCGACCAGACCGCGCGCGGCCACGCGTTGATCAACCTCGGCTCGGTGTACCGGTTGCGGGGGCGCTACCACGTGGCCGCGGCGCAGTACCGCCGCGCGTGCACGCTGCACCGGCGGGCCGGTGACGCGCGTGGCCAGGCCAGGGCACTGGCGCACCTCGGGACCGTGCTGTTCCGGTTGGGGCAGCCGGCATCGGGGGCGCTGTGCCAGCAGCGGGCGCTGGGCCTCTACCGCCAAGCGGGCGACCAAACCGGTCAGGCACGGGTACTGACGAACCTGGGCATCATCGACGAGCGCCTGGGGCGGTTCGGGTCGGCGCGCCAGCACCACCAGCAGGCGCTGGCACGGTACCGGCTGGTCGGTGACCGGGTGTGCGAGGCGGTGTCGCTGAGCCGGCTGGGACTGATCGACGCGCGGCAGGGCGGCGGGGGCCCGGCACGAGCGACGCACGAGCGGGCGTTGGCGTACTTCCGGACGATCGGGCACCGGCGCGGTGAGGCGCACCTGCACACGAACCTCGCTGCACTGGACGTCCACCTGGGACGGTACGAGTCGGCGGTGCGCGACCACCGCGAGGCACTGGACCTGTTCCAGCAGATCGGCGACCCACACGGGGAGATCACAACCCGCAACGGCCTCGGCGACGCCCTGCGGTCGGCCGGCCGGCCGGCGGAGGCACTGGCACAGTTCCGCGACGCACTGACGCTGGCGGTGGAGACGTGTGACCGGGACGAGCAGGCGCGGGCACACGGCGGAATGGCGAGGACGCACCAGGTGCTCGGACAGCGCGAGGAGGCCCGGCGGCATTGGCGCCAGGCTCTCGCGCTGTACACGGCGTTCGGCGCCCCGGAAGCCGCGGACGCACGTGCCGGCCTCGCGGCCCTCGACCCGGCCGCACGGACCGGTGAGGCCGTGTCCTCATGAGCGGGAGCAGGGCATAGGCCGGCCCAGCGACCGAGGTGGACCTGGCGACCGAGGAAGTGAGGGTTCCCGCCATGGGTTGAGGTCGGACCAGACCCGGGCGAACGTCAGCGCGGCGTGAACGTCATGGGGTCCGGAGGATCTTCTTCTCGACCGAGGAACAGGCCGATCTGGCCTGGTGTGGCGTATTTGACCAGGAACGCGGAGACCGAGAGGTCTGGTGAGTACTGGCAGGTGATCCGCGCCGGCGCCAGCCTCACAATCCCCCAGTCGTCCGGGTTCGCTGTGGATGGCGCCCAGCAGCAGGCCCAGCCGTCGTGAGTCTCGCCCCACGGGATCATTCCCTCGGCTTCGGGGTGAATGGGGGGATGCTGCTCTGGTCGTCGTCTGGGGTTGGCTGATGCCTCGGCGTGGATCTTCTCGATCAGGCGGTTCAGGCTGTCGTTCCTGCCGCTGACCGGACTCGTGACCGTGATGTCGCCGAACTGTCCCGGGCCGTAGGTGTCGATGAATGTCTTGTAGTCCGAGGGCAGACCGAAGCCGAACTGCCTCTCGATTGACTTCCAGTCCAATGTGGACATCTCGGGTCGCGCCGGGCCGATGATGCTCGCCAGTTCGGTGAACTCGCTCTTCGGGCTTCCGCCGCCATGGCTGCGTTCGATCCAGAAGCTCTCCGTCGACGGCGGTGGGGGTCCAGGTGGTTCGACTGCCTGGAACCGCGGTGCGCCGGCACGCGGAATCACGCCGAACGGTCGGGTGTCGAACCGCCCGGTGACGACCTCGACGAGGAGGTCGACCAGGCCGCCGTCGAAGGCTCGCCAGTACGCGAACTCACGTTCGGCGGCGACCACGGGCCAGTCTTCCGGGTTCTCGCCGTCCGTCAGCCAGAAGAACAGGTCGCCCTGTTTCGACCTGCCCCAGGGAAGAAGTCCGCCAGGCTCGGGAAATATCGGCAACGGGAACCGATCCGACTCACCTGTCCGCCACGCACGCATGTCTTCCAGCCGGTGCGCGTAGTAACCGAGGAACTCATCTCGCGACCCGCCCATATCACCGGGTCTGGTCACTCGGACGAAATCCTGAAAGTGGCCCGGCGGGAGAACCTCCACCAGCTCCTTGTACGCCGAAGGAAGGCGGAGACCGATGGACTTCTCCATTACCTTCCAGTCGAAATGATCTCGAGCGACCCGCCCGCCGAACTCCACGAGCGTCAGCAGTTCGTCGACACCGGTCACCAAAGTAGTCCCTTGCCGAGCATCTGGGGCACCGTCGACTCGTTCAGCACGAACAACAGACTAGGGGCAACCAGGAGGACGACGGTGGCCAGCCAGTACATGAAGGCGGGCCACCGCATGGTCCTTCGGTACCTCCGGTTCATCAGCACGGCCAGCGCCACCAGCACACCTCCGCCGACCAGGACAAAGGCTATGCTGATCTGCGCCTCCGCGCCGCCGTACGGGGAGGCCACGGTGCCCCACACCTTCGCGCGCACGTAGTAGCTGAAAGCCACCGCACTTGTTACGGGAAAGGCCAGGGCGTACCCGAGCAACAGGTTGGTGACAGCCCAGGAGCCGACGCGGCTCAGCGTGTCCATCGCCTCATCGGCATCGGCTCCATCGTCTTCGGCTATCGGCGCGAGGCGTTGAGTGCCTCGAAGATCTGGTACACACCGTACAACTCGCCGCCGTACTGGTCGGCGTCGCTGCCGGTCCCGTTGTAGCGGGCGAAGATCCTGCGCAGCTCGTCCGCGTTGTAGTCGAGCCGCACACCTTGTACGCCTACCGCTGCGGCGCCCTGGAACAGGACGAGCGGGACCGTGCCGATGTTGTAGTTGCCGTCGTCGTGGAGGGAGTTCCAGACGTCGTAGACCACGTGCCAGTCGCCACCGTTCAACCGGTCGCCGGGGATCAGCCCGCTGTCCATCGCCCAGTTGCGTGCGGTGATCGCGGTGGCGGCGAAGATCTGCGCGATGCCGGTGCTGCAGTCCTCGTGCACGACGACCGGCGGCGTCGGCGCGGTGCCGACCGGGAGCTGCTCCCACGCCTCAAACGCGATCCTGTACGCGAACCACTGAACGACCAGCCCGTCCGCCACGTTGTCCGCCGGCGTCTGCTTCCAGTACTCCCAGAAGACCTCCGACTGGAGGAGGGCCTTGCGCACGCCGAAGGACCGGCTCAGGTTCGTGATCAACTCGTCGTATGCGACGACCACGTCAATGGCATCGTCCACCGAGTGCTTGAGCCCCACCGTGTTCGAGGGCACCGTCTTGCTGTAAGCGACGAGATCCCGGGACAGAGCCGGCCTGAGTACGTTGTCGAAGTAGGTGTCGAGCCGGGTGTCGGGTGTCGGGCGCGCGATGACTCGTGACTGGCCGGGGTCCCGGCCGGAGTAGATGTTGTTGTCGATCTCGATGGTCCCGGCGCCGGACCCGACCGTGACGGTGATGATCTGGTCGTACGCCCAGTTCCTCGGCATCGGGAAACCGAGGTTCCCGCTGAACCCGGTGGACATGTCCGACACGAAGCTGGTCACCGCCAGCCCTCGGTCGAACAGTTGGGTGCACACGTTCCTCGGCGCGTACACCCCTACCTGGTAAGGGTTGCCGTAGTAGCTCATGGCCCTGGCAATGGCCTGGAAGTGCGGGATGATGTTGTCGGTGACATCGGTGCCGAGCGCGTCGAAGTCGACGGCGAAATAGATGATGGTCCCCCGCTCGAACCCGTAGCCGCTCGCGGCCGCCATCGCCAGACTCGCGTCCCGCGCGCCCTGTTGTTCGTTGAAGTAGTCGGCACTGAGGCCAGAGGTCTGGTAGATCGGGAACACTCGCATCCCGGCAGCGAAGATGGTGTTGAGCTCGCCCGGCTTGATGTTCTTGTCCAGACTGGTCCCCGGCACGTTGGTCAGGTACCGGCCAGCGACCCGGTAGCCGGCCGCGAACAGGGCGGCTGCCCTGGCCGAGGTGATCTCGGTGACGCAGTCGTACGCGGCGCCGCGCCGGTCCGTGTCGCCGTTGCTGACCAGCAGCGAGCACCAGGTCTGGTAGTCACCGGTCCCGTTCACCGGCAGTGCCGCGAAGCTCTGGAAACTCGTGACCTGGTCCCGGACGGTCGCGGAGTACGTTCCGTCGAAGACGACCTCGTACTGGTTGAAGATCATGCCCGCCTGGAACAGGCGCACGAAGTAGTGCCCGCCGCTGTCCGACGCACCCACGGTCAGCGGCGGACGGGCCCGCAGTGCGCCGCGGGTGCCAGGACCGAAGTTCCCGTTGGCGCCCGGCACGGCCAGCTCCGTCTGCAACGCCCAGATCATCGCCTTCGACACGTCGCGCGACGCGTGCCCGTCCGCCGGCACGATGAAGAACCACGACTGGTTGTAGAAGGTTCTGTTCATCCACTGCTGGACGGAGCGGACGGTGGTCGAGCCGTTCTCGACCACGACGTAGGCGTCCATGGTGAGTAGTGCCTTGAACTCCTTGGGGGACAGGGTGGAGCGGTCGTCGGTGAACCCCATGTTGCCGCGCATCTCCAGCACGGCGTTCTTCGTGGTGTCCGAGTACACGCCGCTGAGCCGGTCACCCCAGTAGCCCTTGCAGTATTGCGCGCACTGCACGATCCGCACGACGTTCTCCGGGTCGCCGGGTCCGATGTCGCCGAACCTGTTGGTGAGCAGAGACATCGTGGTCGGGCCGAAGTTGTCCGACAGCTGGTCGCCGCTCAGCCCGAGCTCGATCTGCAGCGCGCGGGTCAGCGCGTACATCGTGGACCAGCCCGTGCGGCCGGTCTCCGGGGCCGGGTTGAAACCGGCCACGTTCCGGTAGACCGTGTTGACCCACTGCTGGGCGTGCAGCACCCACTCGTCCACCAGCGGTCCGAGGAATCCCCGGCCCACGGAGTTCGCGGTGAACAGATCCGCGTCGCCACGAAGTTGCTCGGGCTCGGGTTTGGTCGGCGGCGGTTTGCTCGCGGCGTCCGGCGGCGGCCGGAACGGCCCCTGTGCCGCGGCCACCGCGGTACCGGTGGTGGCGGTGATCCCCACCGCCGTGCCGGCCGCCGCGCCGAGCAACCTGAACGCGCTTCTTCGGGTGATCCCCGCGCCAGAGACGATTTCCATCATTCTGCTCCTTTGTGGACTTCGGCCGGCCACCCGGCCGCGTGGTGCCTACTGGTCGACGGGTTCGCCGATCAGGAGAGCCGTGCCGAGAGGGGTGGTGGTGTGCAGTACGGCCGTTCCGCGCCGGTCACTGGTGATGAGGCCGGTGTCGCGGAGGATGGCGGCCTGCCTGCTCGCCGTGCCTATCGAGGTGCCGATGCTCGTGGCCAACTCCGTGGTGGTGCGCGGCACGAGCAGCACGCGCAGGCATTCCGCGCGGGTACGGCCGAGCAGTGACGTCAGCCTGTCGGGGAGGAGCACGTCGGCGCGGGCGCCCGCCTTGGGGCCGTGCGCCTGGTAGACCAGCACAGGCGGCAGCTCGTCGTCGATCCAGGTGACCGGGCTGTCCCAGCAGAAGTAGGACGGCACCAGGGTCAGCCCTCGGCCACCGAGGCGCACCGTGCGGTCGACCGGGTAGCGGGTGCACAACACATCACCGTTCCAGTC
>NZ_DASQCC010000032.1:0-46419 GCF_035634895.1 Actinophytocola sp.
CCATCGCTCCGGCCCGGGGAAGTAGCCGGCGCCCTCGGAGAACACGATGTGCGGGATCATCCCGTTGCGCCACTGCGCGGACAGCAGTGTCCGGAGCTCCTGCGCGGCCCGCTCCGCCGAGAGGTGCGCGAGGCCGATGGAGATGAACGCCGTGTCCCAGCTCCACATGTGTGGGTACAGCCGCGGCGCGGCCGTGATCATCGTGCCGATGTCGTTGCCCGACAGGGTCCACGCCGCGCTCGCCGCCAGCTGCACGGGGCCCAAGCTGGTTCTCACCTGACCTCCAGCAGCAGTTGTGTTTCGGGGTCGTACCAACGGGTCTGGGTGGGGGCCACGCGGAGCTCGTCGCCCGGCGCGGCCCGGAAGCCAGGTGGCGCGGACACCTTCACCCGCTGTCCACTCAGGACGGTGGTGAGCAGCACCGAGGAACCGAGCGGCTCGTACACCTCGACCGTGCAGGCCAGCCCCTCGCCGGGGCCGACAACCTCGAGCGACTCCGCCCGCACGCCGAGGTCCAGCCTGCGGTCGCGGTAGGTCGACAGCTCGGCCGGCACGGGCACCCACTGGTCACCGAGCTCCAGCGCGAGACCGTGGCCGTTCTCGGACACCGTGCCGGACAGGAAGTTCATCGGCGGGCTGCCGAGGAACCCGCCGACGAACTCGGTCGCCGGGTTGTCGTACACGTCCGTCGGGTGCGCGCACTGTGTCACCCGGCCGTCCTTCATCACCGCGACGCGGTCACCGAGCGAGAGCGCCTCGACCTGGTCGTGCGTCACGTAGATCGTGGTCAAACCCAGCTCGCCCACGAGCTTCTTGAGGTCGGCGCGGAACGACAGCCGCAGCAGCGCGTCCAGGTTGGACAGTGGCTCGTCCATCAGCAGGACGTCCGACTCCACCACGATCGCCCGCGCGACCGCCACCCGCTGCCGCTGGCCGCCCGACAGCTTGGCCGGGTACCGGTCCAGGTAGTCGGTCAGCTCCAGCATCTCCGCCGCCCACTCGACCTTGCGGCGGATCTCGCCGGCCGGCACACCGCGGACCTTCAGCCCGAAGCCGATGTTGTCGCGGACCCGCTTGTGCGGGAACACCGCGTAGGACTGGAACACCATGGACAGGTTGCGGTGCCGCGGTTCCAGGTACGTCACGTCCCGGCCGCCGATCACGACCTGGCCCTCGTCGGGCAGCTCCAGCCCGGCCACGGCCCGCAGCAACGTGGTCTTGCCGCAGCCGGACGGGCCGAGCAGCACCATGAACTCACCGTCTGCTATGGACAGTGAGACGTCGTCGGTGGCCCGGGTGCTCCCGCCCGGGTAGGTCTTGACCAGTGAACGCAACTCGACGTCAGCCACGCGAACCCCACATGCTCAACAGGTAACGGCGCATCAGGAGGATGAACAGCAGCGCGGGCAGCACGAGCGCGAGCCCGCCGGCGAAACGGTAGGACTGCGGCGAGTCGGCCAGCGCCACCAGCACCTGCGCCGGTAGCGTGCGGTGCCCGATGGTCAGCACGCCGGCGCCGAGCACCTCGTTCCAGGACAGCACGAACGTGAACACCGCCGCCGCGGCCAGCCCCGGCACGGCGAGTGGCAGGACGACCCGGCGGAAGGTCTCCGCCCGCGTGCAGCCGAACACGCGCGCGGCCTCCTCCAGCTCCGCCGGCACGGCGACGAAGATGCTCGCCGTGATCAGCACGGTGGTCGGCATCGCGAGCGCGGTGTGCACGAGCGTGACGGCCGCGACCGTGTCGTACGCGCCGGCCCGCAGGAAGATCGTGGCCAGCGGCACGGACAGCACGACGATCGGCAGTGCCCGCACCATCAGCATGAAGACCTGGTAGGCGTCCCGGCCCCGGAAGGCGTGCCGGGCCAGCGCGTAGCCGGCCGGCGCGCCGATCGCGAGCGACAGGACGACCGTGTAGAGACCGGTCAGCACGGAGTTGCCGAAGGCCGGCAGCACGCCGGTGCTGGTCACGAAGCCGCGGACGGTGTCGAGCGTCCAGTCCGACGGGACGAACGACTTCGGGAACTCGGCCAGCTCGTCCGATGTGGACAGTGCGGCGAACGCGACCAGCACGATCGGCACCACCATGAGAAGCGACACGAGCACGCAGGCGAGCTGGACCAGCGCGCGCCGGATCCGCCTGCGCCGCAACGGCTCCAGGTCGACCGGCGGGAGCACCCTGTCCGCGGCGGGAGCGGACACGGGTCTGGTGGCCGTCATGCCCGCTCCCTCCGCAGTGTCCGCAGGTACACGATCGACACGGCCAGCGAGATCGCCAGCACCACCAGCGCCAGCGCGCTCGCCACCGCCGCGTTCTGCAGGTTCACGTACCACTGGTAGGTCTCACCGACAAGCAGCGGGAAGTTCCTGCCCGTCAGGGCCTGCGCGACCGCGAAGACCTGGATCGCGAGGATCGTGCGCAGGATCAACGCGACCTGGAGGCTCGGCCTGATCGCCGGCAGCGTCACGTGCCACAGCCGCTGCCACGCCGTCGCCCCGAACACCTGCGCGGCCTCGTCGAAGTCCTTCGGCACCATCTGCAGGCCGGCCACCACGATCACGAACACGAGCGACGTGGCCCGCCACACCTCGGCGACGACGACCGCGAACAGCATCCCGGCGGGGTTGTCGTAGTCGAGCCAGCCGATCCCGTCCGGCGCGATCCCCAGCCAGGACAGGAACGAGTTGAGGTACCCGCGGTTCGAGAAGATCGACAGCCACACGAGGCCCGCGGCCAGCTCGGACATCGCGAGCGGGATCGTCCACAGGTAGAAGTGCACGCCGGCGAGCTTCGGCCGGGACTGCAACAGCAACGCCATGCCGATGGCCAGCACGAACTGGACCGGTACGACGACCACCGTGAGCAGCAACGTGTTCCGCAACGCCCGCCCGAAGTAGGCGTCGCCCCACATGCGCGTCCAGTTGTCCACGGTGAACGAGTCGCCGGACCGGAACGCGGCCAGGACCCCCTGCACCAGCGGCCACCCGAACAGCAGCAGCATGAACACGATCGACGGCGCGAGCAGTAACCAGGGGATGCGGCTCCTCATGACGCCCCCTCGCCCGCTCCGCAAGCTCCGCTCATCACGCCACCACACAGGGTGAGCCGGCCGGGTCCGGCGGCCAGCAGGACACCTTCAGCTCGCCGAGCAGCTGGTTCATGACCCTGGCCTGAGAGTCCAAAGTGGACCGGATGTCCGCGTCGCCCAGCACGATCGACTGGAACGTGTCCTTGAAGACCTTGCTCACCTCGCCCTCGCGGGTGCCGACCCCGACCGGCGGCAGCGCCACGAGCGCGTCCGGCGCGGTCCGCTGCCGCTGGACGGCGTCGGCCTCCAGCCTGATCGCCGGCGTCAGGTCACCGGGCAGGTCCACCCGCACGGTCGGGAAGAACGCGTTGGCCCGCAACAGCTCCACCTGCGCGGCCGGCCGCGACAGCGCCGCGATCACCTGTTGTGCCACGTCCTCCTCCGGCGCGCCCCTGGGCACCGCCATGCCGGTCAGCACGACCATGTACCCGAGCCCCTTGGGCCCACGCGGCGACGGCGCCATGACCCACTCGTCCGGCTCGTCCCGCGGGGCGTTGATCAGCCGGGCGACGTGGTACCAGCCGATCGTGGCCTCGCCCGCGGCGAGGGGCTCCTGCACGAAGTCGTACGTGGTCGAGGTCGGCACGGCGTTGCGCCACAGCTCGCGGAAGTACCGCCAGGCCTCGACCGCGTCCCGCGACCGGTACGTCGTGATCTGCCCGCCGGTGAACGACGGCAGCAGGAAGCCCTGCGTGAACCGGTGCAGCAGGCCCTTCGGCCCCGCGGGCAGCGCGAGCACGGGCTTGCCGCCGTTGGCGCGGCGGGCGGCGGTGACCCAGTCGAGGAACTGGTCGTAGGTCAGCGCGTTCACGTCCGCGCCGGACGGCAGGTGCTCGAGTGTCTCCTTGCGCGCGCAGATGACGTAGCTGGCCTGCGCCCACGGCACGTACCAGGTCCGGCCGGTGCCGACGCGGGCCAGGTCGAGGAACTCGGCGGGCCAGCCGAGGTCACCGAGGCCGTCGAGCAGGTCGGTAAGGTCGGTCAGGTAGCCGTCGGCGAGCGGCGCGAGGTCGCCGTGCAGGCCGCCCAGCAGCGACGTGCGGACCGAGCCGGCGTCGACCTGGGTGCGGATCTGCGTGGCGAACGGGCCGGGGTCGGTGGTCACGTAGCTGACCTCCCCGTCGACCTCGGCCTTCAGGAGGCCGCGGAACCGCTCGGCCTCCTCGACGGGCGTGAACTGGGTCGAGAAGAATGTCATCCCCGACCCGCCGGTCGTGGCGAACCCGGTCAGTGCTCCACAGCCGCTCAGCGCGGCGCCGCCGACCGATGTCGCCAGCAGCCCGCGCAGGACGGACCGCCGTGAAACCGGTGCCACCGTGCACCTCCGTAAAGACTTATGTCTAATTGTTAGACAGAAGTGGCGCATACCAATTTAGGCTGGAGCCATGGGCGACGTCAACAGAGCTTTATCGACCGGTGGCGCAGCGTCCCCCGGAAATGTTGTCGCCGTGTTACGCGACGCGGGCCCGCTGACCCGTCAGCAGCTGCAGGCGCTGCTCGGGCTGTCGCGGGCCACGCTCGTCGAGCGGCTGGACACGCTGCAACGACTACGCATGGTGCGCACGGCCGGACACGACGCGTCGCGAGGTGGGCGGCGCGCGGAGCTGCTGGAGGCGGACCGGACGAGCCGCGTCGCCGTCGTGGCCTGGCTGGGCGCGAGCCACGTGTCGGTGGGGATCGCGGACCTGGCCGGGAAGGTGCTGGTCGACCACACCGAGCGGCTGCCGCTGGGCCACACGCCGGCGGACGTGCAACCGTGGCTCGTCGACACGGCACGCAAGCAGCTGTCCGCGACCGGACGCACCGGTGACCTCGCCGCGGTCGGGCTGGCGGTGCCGGGGCAGATCGACCAGGCGACCGGCATCTCGATCATGCCGGCGACCATGACAGCGTGGCGTGAGCAGCCGCTCCGGGACGCGCTGGCCGACGGCCTCGGCGTCGAGGTCCTGCTGGAGAACGACGCGAACGCCCTGGCGTACGGCGAGTACCTGGCGGCGGGCAACTGGCAGTCGACCGTGCTGGGCGTGGCCGTCGGCACCGGCATCGGCGCCGGAGTGGTGATCGGCGGCCGGCCGCACCGGGGCGCGACGGGCTGCGCAGGCGAGATCGGCCACATCCGCATCGAGAACCACGACGAGCGGTGCACGTGCGGGCGGGGCGGGTGCGTGGCGGCCCTGGCCAGCGGGAAGGCACTGATCCGCCAGCTGCGCGGGGACGGCGTCCGGTCCCTGCCGGACGTGATCCGCCGCGTCGAGTCGGGGGCGCCGCACGCGGTGGCCATGGCGACGGACGCCGGCCGCCTGGTCGGCACGGTCCTGGCGACCGTCGTGACGATCCTCAACCCGCACATGGTCCGGGTGGGCGGCGAGATCGGCGCGCTGGCCCCGTTCCGCGCGGGGCTGGCGGAGACCCTGACCGAACAGGCCCACGAGGTGGCGGCCCGCGGCCTGGACGTGGGCCCGGCCGTCCTGGGCGAACAGGCCCCGCTGGTCGGCATGGCCGGCCTGGCCGCGGAGGCGGTCTTCGACCCGGCGGCCATCGACCGACTGGCCATGCGTGCCTGACCCCCGCGAGTTTTCCGGCGCGCGTTGTCGAGTCACACCGTGTTCGCTCGACGCGTTGGCAAGAGCCGCCTGAACAGGGAGCGACACCATGACCCGCGTCATCTCCGACATGTCCATGTCCCTCGACGGGTTCGTCACCGGGCCCGACGACAGCCGTGAGAACCCGTTCGGCACGGGCGCGGAGGGCCTGCACGACTGGATCTTCAAGGACAGCACCGACGAGGACGCCGCCATCCTCGACGAGGCGGTCGCGCACTGCGGTGCGCTCGTCATGGGCCGCAGGTCGTTCGAGAAGAACGAGGGCGACGGCGGCTGGGGCGACGGCGGTCCGGTCGGCGACACGCCGGTCTTCGTCGTCACGCACCACGCGCCGACCAGGCGGTACCCGTCCGTGTTCACCTTCGTCACCGACGGTGTCGAGAGCGCGATCAGGCAGGCCAGGGCCGCCGCCGGGGACAAGGACGTCGGCCTGCACGGGGCGACCACGGCACAGCAGGCGTTGAACCTCGGGCTGCTCGACGAGATCCAGGTCCACGTCGTGCCGGTGCTGCTCGGCGGCGGCACGCGGCTGTTCGACCACCTCGGCGGCCCGGTCACCCTCAGGCGCAGGCGCGTGGTCGCCACTCCCGCCGCGACCCACCTCCGCTTCGACGTGGTGCGTTAGCTCCCCGGCCCGCACGTTCGGCCTCCTCTTCGGGCGGGGACCGCCGCCCGGAGAGGCCGGAGCGGTATCGCGGGCGGCGCCGCCTCGACTTGGTGGGTATGGCGAAAATGCGGGTGGCGTCCTACAACGTCGAGAACCTGTTCGCGCGGCCGAAGGCGTTCGACCCGACCGATCCGGCGGCCGGCGAGCCGGTGCTGGCGGCGTACCACGAGTTCAACGGCCTCGTCGCCGCGCCGCGGTACACCGACGCCGACCGCGAGCGCATGCGGGAGCTGTTGGTGCGACTGGAGATCTACACGGTCAACGAGCGGGGTGCCGTGCGGCGCAAGCAGACCTCGACGCCACGATGGGCCTGGTTCCGCAAGAACCGCGGCAGCTTCGACCGCGAGCCACGGGACCCTGCGAAGGACGTGGAGATCATCGCGACCGGCCGCGGCGACTGGATCGGCTGGGTGGAGCTGGCCAAGGAGGCCGTCGACGAGGCCGGCACCCGCAACACCGCCCGCGTGATCACCGACGTGAACGCCGACGTTATCGCGATGATCGAGGTGGAGGACCGCCCGTCCCTGGTCCGGCTGAACCACGAGCTGCTCGCCGACCGGTACGAGCACGTGATGCTGGTGGACGGCAACGACGAGCGCGGCATCGACGTCGGCATCATGACGAAGAAGGGCTTCGACATCCGGTCCATGAAGTCCAATGTGGACCTGAAGGACCGGTCCGGGCAGGTGTTCTCGCGGGACTGCGCCCAGTACGAGATCCGCACGCCGTCCGGCGAGGTGGTGCACGTGCTGGTGAACCACTTCAAGTCACAGTCGGGCGGGGGTGCGACGAAACGCCGGCGCCAGGCCCGCGCGGTCCGCGCCATCGCCGACGAACTGGTGGCCGAGGGCAGGAACGTGATCGTGCTGGGCGACCTCAACGAGGGCCAACCGTCGCTGACCAGACCGGCCACGAACCTGAAGCCACTGTTCGACCCGGCCGGCCCACTCGTGTCGTGCTACGAGCTGGACGGCTTCGACCCGGGACCGAAGCCGGGTTCGTTCGACTCGTGCGGCATCCGGAACCGGCTGGACTACGTGTTCGTCTCGAAGTCGTTGCGCCCCAGGTTCACGTCGGGCCACCTGTTCCGGAAGGGCCTGTGGGGCACCAGGCAGACACGGCCCACCGACTGGGAGACCTACCCGGAGATCGCGAACCACGACCAGCAGGCCTCGGACCACGCGGCCATCGTCGTGGACTTCGATCTCTAGCCGATGTGATGTCCGTTCCTACCGGACAAGGCTTTTCAGCTCGCCGAGGATCGTGTCGGTGATCGGGATGCCGGCACGCTCGCGTTCGGCCCTGGTGCGTTCCTCCGGCTCGCCGGGCACCAGGACCTCGGTGTGGCCCGGTGCGAGCGGGGTCTCGGCGAGGCGCCGGCAGAACTCCTCGGTTCTCGTGCGGAACTCCTCCACCGGCTGGAAGGTGTCGATGGGGAACGACATGAGCACGGTGCCGAAGTCGCCCGCGTAGTCGGGCATGCTGGCGATGCCGGCGCCGGTGAGCAGGCCGGCGACCAGCTCGATGAGCACGGACAGGCCGTACCCCTTGTGGTCGGCGAACGGGAGGAGCATGCCACCGGCGTAGAAGTCGTTGGGGTCGGTGGACATCCGGCCGTCCGCGTCCCGCACGAGCCCCTCCGCGACGGGTAGCCCGCGATCCCTGGCGACGGCCAGCTTGCCCTCCGCGACGACGGACGTGGCCCAGTCCATGACGATCGGCGGCTTGCCGCGTTCCCGCGGGACGGCCCAGGCGAGCGGGTTGGTGCCGAGCCGCCGCTCGCGGCCGCCGTAGGGGGCGACGGACGTGGTGGTGTTGCCGAACGCGATGCCGACGAGGTCGTGCTCGGCCAGCTCGGCGACGTACTCGCCGACCCGGCCGATGTGGTTGCACCCCCGGACGACCGCGACCCCGACACCGTGCAGGGCAACGAGCTCCCGCACGGCACGGCCGGCGGACAGCTGCCCGAACGCCCGCCGCCCGTGCACCACGACGGCGCCGGGACGGGTCTGCTCGGCCGTCGGCTCCGCGCGCGGGTCTATTCGTCCTTTGTGGATCTCGGCGACGTACCTGGGCAGCCGCAGCACCCCGTGCGAGTCGTGGCCGACGAGGTTGGTCCGCACGAGGGAACCGGCCACCGTCCGCGCCGCGGCGCTGGGGGTGCCGGCGGCCTCGAGGATCTCGATGCCGAGCGCGAGCAGTTCGTCAGCAGAGATGAGTGGCATCGCGCTCCGCCCCGGTGTGCCGGCAACCCGCACCCATGATGGCACGAGCGCGGCACTCGCGCCGAGGCTCGACGGACCGCAGTGGCCGTGGTCGCCCTAATGTAGGTGGCAAGGGTGTCAACGGCTGGCCGGAGGTTCTGGATGAGCTACGACGTGACCGCGGTGCGTGCGCACTTCCCCGCACTCCTGGAGGGCGCGGCGCACTTCGACGGCCCGGGCGGCTCACAGTCGCCGACGCAGGTGGCACGCGCGGTCGCGGACGTGCTGACGTCAGCGGTCGCGAACAAGGGCGTGATGACCGCGGCCGAACGCCGCGCCACCCAGATCGTCGACGCGGCACGGGCCGCCGGCGCGGACCTGGTCGGCGGCGACCCTCAGGGCATCGTGTTCGGGCGCAGCATGACGCAGCTGACCTATGACTTCGCCCGAACGCTGGCCAAGACGTGGGGCCCCGGCGACGAGGTGGTGGTGACCCGTCTGGACCACGACGCGAACGTGCGCCCATGGGTACAGGCGGCGGAGGCGGCCGGCGCGACGGTGCGCTGGGCGACGTTCGACCCGGCCACCGGCGTACTGACCGCGGACGACGTGGCGCGGGCCCTGTCGCCGAGGACCCGCCTCGTGGCGCTGACGGCGGCGTCGAACCTGCTGGGCAGCCGCCCGGACGTGCCGACGGTGGCGGCGACCGCACACGAGGCGGGGGCGCTGGTCTACGTGGACGGCGTCCACTTCACCCCGCACGCGTTCGTCGACATGGCGGCGCTGGGGGCGGACTTCTACGCATGCTCGCCGTACAAGTTCCTCGGGCCGCACCTGGGGATGCTGGCGGCGGCGCCGGCGCTGCTGGAGGAACTGCGCCCGGACAAGCTACTGCCGTCGGCGGACGTGGTCCCGGAACGCTTCGAGTACGGCACCCTCCCCTACGAGTCGATGGCAGGCACCACGGCGGCGATCGACTTCCTGGCGGACCTCGTCCCCGGCACGGGCACACGCCGGGAGCGACTGGCCGCGTCACTGGAGGCACTGGAACAACATGAGTCGGAACTCCTGGCCCACCTGGACGACGGCCTGGCCCAACTGCCACGGACCACCCGCTACGGCGACCCCAACCGCCACCGAACGCCGACGACCCTGTTCACAGTGGCCGGTGTGCCACCGGCAGAGGTGTACCAACGCCTGGCCGACCGAGGCGTGAACGCCCCGGCGGGAACGTTCTACGCCTACGAATGCGCACGGGTCCTGGGCATCGAGGAGACCGGCGCGGTACGCGCCGGAATCGCCCCGTACACCGAAAAGTCCGATGTGGACCGCCTGCTGGAGGCAGTCGCGGACATCTCGGGTTAGAAACGTGGCGGTCCTGGGCAAAGGCCGCTGTGCCGAACGTCGAAGGCCCGATGCGGACAGTCCGCGGCGCCGGGACCTCTGGTCACCGGCGCCGCAGGTATGACACGCACAATCCCAGATCCGACCGGCAAGCCTGTCAGGCGAGCAGCCCGCCGGGCCCTTCACGCAGCGTTCGCGCTTGGCCCATCACAGGGGCGGCTCGGAACCGAGGCACCAAGTGGATCGCCAGCCGAACCATAGGGACTCGGCTCGATCAAGCCAGCCGACCCACCAGCCATGCCAGAGGGACCCGACTCGACCCAACCGGCAGACCGAGAAGCCAGCCGGCAGACCGAGAAGGCCGTACTCGATCAAGCCAGCCAACCCGACCCAGCCACCATGCCAAGCCTCGCCAGTCCACTCGCCGCCCGGCCGCCCACCCCGGCCCGGAGCCGGAGAGCACCGCAAGGGCAGGAGAAAGAGAAAGCCGATCGGATCAGGAATCAACGGTCCTGGTGGGACCGTTCACGCGCCTCATGGACATCAGCTTCGGTACGAGCCCGCTCCGCCGCGGCTTCCTTCTCCGCGACCTCACGCTGCGCGGCGGCCTTGTCCTGCTGCGCCTGGCCTTCGCGGACCTTGGAGTCGTTCCCGGTCACCGCGCCGAGCGCTTCCTTGAACCGTCCCTTGACGTCCTCGACGACGCCCTTGGCGCCCTCGGCCGGGCCGCTTCTGTCCTTGTCCGACATCACTGACTCCTCCCGTGGTCGAAGTTCGGTCTGCCGCACGGCTACCCGGTCAACCGGTCAGGAAACCTCCAATTGTTCGCGCAGGATGTCCAGGTGGCCGGCATGGCGCGCGGTCTCCTCGATCAGGTGGATGAAGACCCACCGAACCGAGACCATCCCCATGCCGCGATGCGGCACGGCGTCGTCGAGCGACAACTCGGCGGCGACCGAACGTGACCGAGCACAGGCATCCCGGTAGTCGGCGATGAGCGTGGCACCGGTGTCGTCGGGTTGGACGGTGAACTCCCAGTCCGTGTCGTGCGCACGCCGGTTGGTCCCGGAGCGCGCGCCGAGTAACTGGTCGAACCAACCGGTCTCGACCCAGCGCAGATGCCTCACCACGCCGCCGACGGTGGTGAGCGAGGGCACCAGCCGGCGCCGGATGTCCACCTCGGACAGTCCGTCGATCTTCTTCACGATCGCGTCGCGCTGGACGTCGAGCCATTTCTCCAGCATCGGCCGCTCGTCCGCCGTGGCCACAGTGTCTTCAGGAGGAGTCATGCCGACAGATTATCGGGAGGGTCCGACGATTTCCTCTTTAGGCGAGGAATAGTCGAACGAAAGTCCCATCCATGCGACAAAGACCGGGAGCAGTGAGCGCAAGCACGGTCACAATGCTTGTGTCTCAACAACTTCCAGCCGCTGGGCAACCTCACGCCGAAGCGGGTGCGCGGGGAGAAGTCACTCCGCCGGTTCCGCCACGCTGGCGATCTTCTGCAGGCGGCCGATCAGCTCGACCGTCTCCAAACCACACAGTTCCGCCATTCGCTCCAGGGCGGCGATGTCCAGGCTCACCTCCGGCGGGTGCTGGGAGCCGTTGCTCTCCGCCAGCTTTCCCTTGGCCCAGCGCCGAAGCGGCCCCAGCTCCGGCCGGATGTCCCGCACGACCTTGCGCAGGTCTATCCGGATGCGACCCACGGGCGAGTCGCTGAACACGCGCTGGTGCACGCGGGCCATCAGCTCGTGTGGCACCTCCCCGAGCGCCAGGCACAGCTCCACGAGCCGCACCACCGAACACTGTCTCGTCCCCAGCTCGTAGGTGGCCAGCGTCTGGAGGGAGATGTCGCTCTGCAACCGGCGGTTCAGGTCACGCCTCGTCCAGCCGCGCTGCTTGCGCAGGCGGCGCAGCTCGTCGCCGAGTACCCGCTGGTAGGTAGCTGTGTCCAGCAGCACGATCGCCCCTCTCCTCGTGGCATCCGCTCCCCGCCTGGGATGCCGACATATGAGGAAGCGACGAAGTGCCGTGCGATTACGCGGATTTTCGAACTTTGCTTTCGCAAGTAGCCCGTTCGGGTGAACAAAAGGGCAGCAACGGCAAGCCCGCTCCTATTTCAGTTGACACACCCCGGCTGCGCGGGCTGCCCCTGCGCGAGCCGTGGGCCGTCCAGGCTCAGCATCGGCTTGCCCGCCAACCGCTCGCCACTGTCCGAACCGGACCCGCCCGGACCGCTGTAGTCGTCGCCGAGCAGGACGGACACCGTCCCGGCCGGCAGGTTCGCGTCCTTCTCGACCAGCACGTTGCCGCCCAACGCCTTGGCGACCCGGTCGCCGCTGGCCTGCTCGCCGGACGCGTATCGCACCACAGTGGACTCCACGGCGCTCGCGTTGCCGACGACGCCCTGGACGAAGCCCTGGTTGGTGAGTGCCTTGGCGACGCTGCCGGCGAGACCACCCCGGTTCGTCGTGTTGCGCACGTTCACCGTGATCTTCGCGTTCGCCGAAGGGTCGTCGACCCCGCCCGCCGGCGGCGACGTGCTCGTCTTGGTCTTGGTCTTGGTGCCCAGCAGGCCGGTGACGAACTCGCGGACCGCGGTCGGGTCGACCTCGACCGCCGAGCCGTCGCTCCTGGTCTGCAGGTCGATCGTGCCGGTCGGGATCGTCTTGAACTCGACCTTGCCGCCCGTGATGCCGATCATCTGCTGGGCGAACTGCAGGACGTTCCAGTTCTTGTCCAGCACGACCGACTTCTGGATCGCGCCCTGCAGCTTGTCGAACGTGTCCGACCCCGGCGCCAGCATGCCCCCGGAGAGCACCTTCTTGGCCATCCCGGACATGAACGTCTGCTGCCGCACGATGCGGTCCAGGTCGCCGTTGGGCAGCCCGTGCCGCTGCCGCACGAACTGCAGCGCCTGCACGCCGGCGATGGTCTGCGGGCCGGCCGGGAAGTTCGCGCCGGAGTACCGGTCCTTGACCGCCTTGTTCAGGCAGACGTCGATGCCGCCGATCGCGTTCGTGATGTCGTAGAAGCCGAGCAGGTTGACCTCGGCGTAGTGGTCGATCTGGGCGCCGGTCAGGTCCTGGATGGTCGCGATCAGGTTCTTCGCCCCGTCCTGGTTGGACTTGACCTGCAGCTCCGCGTCGTTGTTGGCGCCCTGCGACTTCAGCCGGTTCATCGCGTCGTTCTTGGCCCGGACGTACGCCGAGTTGATCTTGTGTTTGCCGTAGTCGCCGGCGATCTGGACGTAGGAGTCACGCGGGATGGACACGCCGACCGCGGGACCGCCGTCGTTCGGGATCCGGATCATGATCAGCGTGTCGGTGTTCAGCTCACCGTCGGAGACACCCGCGCTCAGCATGGCGAGCTGGTCCTTGGACAACGGGTGCCCCTGCGCGTCGGTGCGGCTGTCCATGCCGACCATCAGGATGTCGATCGCGCCGTCGGCCGGTTTCTCGACCGGGGGCGCCTCGATGACGTCCGCGGTGGTCAGGCCGTCCTCGAAGTTGTTGAGCCGGTTCGCGTAGTAACCGGTGGCGATCAGCACCAGTGCCGAGAGCACCGCGACCCCGACCTTGGCGCCGACCAGGCCGCGGCCGGTCGCGCGGCGCGGCGGTGGCGGTGTCCTGGGATGCGGCTGCCAGCGTGCGTCGGACGTCCGGGACGGCGGCCGCTCGCGTGGGCCGGATCGCTCGGCGGCACGGTCGACCGGCCGGCCGTAGCCGTCCCTGGCGCGGTCGGCGCGGTCAGGACGGTCAGCGCGGTTGCGATCCTGGCCGGCGCCGGAACGCCCGCCGACGACGCGACCGGCATTGGCCGGTGGCGGGGGCACGCGCCCACCGGAACGCGACGGCTGCGGCCGCCCGCGTCCCGCCGCAGGCCCGTCCGACCTCGGCGACCGATAGCTCACCCCGACTCCTCCCGCTGCTCCCGCGGACGAAACCCACCCGAGAACTTAGACGCGGCTGAACCCGTGCTGGTTGTCCGTAGCGTCGCACACGTTGCGGAGCGTAATGGTACCGGCGCGTATATCTTTCCTCTCTCACCGACTCGCGGGGACGGGTCGTGGCGTAGCGGTGCGGGTCAGGGCGGGTGTGCACGCCACGGCGACGCCCAGCGCCACGATCATCGTCACGCTGTGTACAACCGTGCCGACCCCGCTCACCGTCGTGAGCATCGGCGCGACACACGCGATGGCCGTGACCACCCACGGCCCCGGCCGCGAGCTCGTGTGCAGGTGGACGCAGTGCACCAGGTACCAGCCGAGCAGCAGGTGGATCAGGTTCGCCATGGGGTCGACGGGCAGGCCCAGCACGTTCGCCGAGTCGGTCCAACCGGACAGACCGGCCACCGCGAAGCCCACCACGCCGAGGCCGCCGTACGCGACGCCGAGGATCGCGGCCAGCGTGTCGGCCCAGTGCCGGCGTGGCAGCGGGTCGAACCCCGGTTCGGGCGGCGCGGGCGGGCGTCGCTCGAACCACAGGAACGCGAGCAGCGTCGGCAGCGCGACCAGCCCGACCGCGAAGATCGTGCGTGGCTCGGCGAACCAGCCGATGCCGCCGGCCACGCTGAGCAGGCCCTCGATGACCAGCATCGCGCACAGGTAGACCAGGTAGACGGTCATCGGCGCGGCCCGGACCACGGCGACCACCCTGGCGGGCGCGCTCGTCACCAGCATGGACAGGCCGCGTTCGCGGGGCAGCGCCACCAGCGCGGTCTGCACGATGCCGATGAGCAGCACACCGGCCAGCGACGGCGCGAACGCCGCGTACCCGCTCGGCTCCGCGAGCTGCAGCTTCGGCTGCGCGCCGAGCGTGGTGAGCACCACGAGCCCGGCGAACGCGACCACGGCCGTACCGATCAGCACACCCCGCGGGACACGCCAGAACGTGCCGTCCGCGTAGTGGAAGGCCAGTTGGGCGAACAGCAGCGCCACCAGGACCCCGCCGGCGTGCGCGGAGATGGAGCCGCCCGCGAAGCTGAGCCCGATGACGGCCGCGGTCAGCACCAGCGGGGTGACCAGCGGCAGCGTCCGGTGCAGCCGGTGCATGACCGGTGTGAGGGCCACGACCAGCAGGTACAGGCCGAGCAGCCACAGCGGTTGGACGATGAGGCGGCTGAACGCGGCGCCGGCACTCGCCGGCGCCTGGAGTAACTCCAGGGACAGCGGAACGACCAGCCACGCGACGACGAACGCGAACACCGGCCGGATCAGCCAGCCGACGCGGCTCGCGAGGAACGTGACGTAATGGCCCTCCATGGCGCGCCAGGCCAGCAGGTTGGAGTGGCCGCCGGCCAGGAAGAACAGCGGGACCAGCTGCAGCAGCCAGGTGAACGGCCAGGTCCAGGCCGGCTCCATGTCGTCGCGCATGGCGAAGGCCAGGAGCGACTCGCCGAGCACGATGCCGGTCAGGCTGAGGATGCGCAGGTAGCTCATGCTGTGCGCCTGTGCCTGCTCGGTCTCGGTGAGCACCGGTTTCGGCGCCGAGATGCGGGTCCCGCGCGGCACCTTCCGCGCCATCCCGGGCGCCCGCGCCACGACGAGGACCATGATCACGACCATGGCGACCGACCACGGCCCGACCGGCTCGTTGCGTGGCGGCCCCCAGCGCTGGTGCCACGAGTTGACGACCAGGCCCGCGGTGTAGATGTCGGCCACCGCCTCGCAGGCACCCGCGGAGTCACGCGGGTTGTAGTGGCACTGGGCGTGCATGTCCTTGGACAGGCGGTCGTCGAGCCGCTCACGCAGCTCCGGCGACAGCGGCTGACCCCTGGCCGCCGCGTATCTGAGCAGGTCGTAGCCCAGGTCGTGGGCCTTGCAGCCCACGCTGTAGTCCCAGCGCGTCGCCCCCCACGGTGACGAGCATCCCCCGCCAGGATGGACGGCTCTCGTCGTGCCGTCCGGTGCCTTCATGTGCACCGGTTCGCGCCCGCTGACCTTCGTGAAGTCCGCCGGCAGATCCGCTATCGGATCCCGGCCGGACCTCGGGTCGAGCAGGTCCTCGATGGCCCGTTCCGCCTTGGCGACGTCCCCCGTCGGCGGCCGGGTCTGCGGCGGATCGGGCCGGGACGCGATGACCGCGAACCCCGCCGCCGCCAACACGATCCCCACCAGAGCGCTGAACCGGGGCAACCCTCCTGGTTTCCCCATGGCCCGAAGGCTACTCGTCAAGGTCACCTCGGCCATCAGGCTCAACCCTGATCTTTGCCGTCATACCCGGGGTTGACCAGGTCGGCCGGTGTGTGCGCGGGCTGGTCCCCGGGTCCTAAGCCATGCGGACCTGGTTGCGGCCGCCTTCCTTGGCCTCGTAGACCGCGGCGTCGGCGGCCTGCAGGAGGGCGTCCAGCGCGTCCGCGTGCACCGGGTACACGGCGACGCCGATGGAGGTCGTGCGTTCGGAGATCGCGACCGGGCCGCCGCGTTTGTCCGTGGTCGGGACGTGCAGTTCCGAGATCGTCTGTCGGATGCGCTCGCCCGCGGCCTCGGCCTCCTTGGTGTCCGCGTCCGGCAGCAGCAGGACGAACTCCTCGCCGCCGAAACGCCCGATCACGTCGCTGGGGCGGGTGGCGCTGCGCAACGCGTGGGCCACGTACTCCAGCACGTCGTCACCGGCCGGGTGACCCCACGTGTCGTTGATGCTCTTGAAGTGGTCCAGGTCCACCATCAGCAGCGCGCAGTGCTGGGCGTCGCGGTTGGCCCGGTTCATCTCACGCTCCGCGACCTCGCGCCAGCCGCGCATGTTCAGCAGGCCGGTCTTCGGGTCGGTGCGGACGTCCTCCTGGAGCTGCCGGACCTCGGCTATCCGGTTGGCGATGACACCGACCGCCACCATGATCACCAGCGCGGCCGGGACGTTCACGAGCAGGATGGCGGCCACCGTCCCGAGGGCGATGGTCACGACCTCCAGCTCGTTGTCCTCTCTGGTCCCCAGCACCGCCCGCATCGTCGGCCGCGTGGTCGACAGAAGGATCGCGCCGGCGCCGATCACCACGGCCTGTGACGCAAAGTAGACGAGGCCACCCAGAAAGAGGACCCCGAAAGCGGTGAACGACTGCGGGACATCGAGCCGCGACCAGTCGTTGGCACCGAAACTCTGCACCGTCTCATGTGCCGCCACCGCCGCCAGGAGCACGCTCGACGTCGAGAAGATGAACCGGTACAGGGGCCGGCGGGCGACGAACCAGCGCTGCGTTCTCGACAGGACGATCGCGAGCAGCGCCAGCTGGATCGGCAGCACGACGACGCCGGCGAAGGACCAGATGCCCACGAGGTCGATCTGCACGGTGGGCTTCCTGCTGCGCCGGCGTTCCTCCTGCCGGCGTGACAGCTGCAGGTGGACCGTCGCACAGATGGCGATCGTCGCGAAGCGGAACCAGTCGCCGCGGACCGGGCCGGGGGCGGTGACCGTCGCGAGGACGATGAACCCGATCGCCAGCAGGTCGCAGACCAGCATGTACGCGATCAGCCGCGGCCGCTGCTGCCAGAACGCCCAAAGTCTTGGATGTACTACGAAAAGGGGCCGCCGCTGTTCTGGTTCACGCTGAGCGTTCACACTTATGGGTGATGCAGGAGCTCGGGCCTGTGTCCGACCGGTCGGCGCGTCCCCAGCGTGTCCCGTACCGGCGTCCTGGCTTTCTCCGGCAGGCGACGCTTGCCCGGACCCACCGTGAGCGGTGAAACTCATGGGTAAACGTCCTCCATCGGTTTCACACGCAAGTGTGAGCCGAGCCAGCCGAAAACGAACGAACAGTGTGAACCGCTAGCATGCCACCACTGCGCGTTCGGCGGTTTGTCGCCCGGTGAAGCCATTCGGTACCTACCCCGTCTCCACGGGAGGTGAGTTTGATGTCGGATCGCGACCTGTGACGCTACTTTCACAATCTCATGCCACGTACGGCCAGTTCAGCTCTGGTCTCCCCCGCCAGGAGGTGAACCGCGATGATGGACCGCGATCTGTGACCCGCGCAGGCGGCGTTCACCAGGCGTGACGTGCTTACGTAACACTTTGCGCAACTCTCAGGACGGCAGTGAGTTCAGTCGCGTGAGACCGGCGGTCTCCGGCTCGGCGCGGTTGAGCCGGGCCCATGCCACCGCGGCCGGCACCGCGATCACGACGCCGGCAACGCCTGCCCAAACAATCGTATTGGTAGCCGAGCCAATACCCTGTGCTACCGCTCCGCCAATTGCCACGCCGATTCCCTGTGATACTCGAAGGCCCGTTCGAATGATGCCGAACGCTCCTCCGCGAATGTCGTTGGGCACGAGTGAATTGAACGTCGCACTGACGGTGATCTGATATGCCCCGAACATTCCCGCTATCGCGAGCAGCACCAGCGCGAGGACGAGGTTCGGGTGGAGGACGAACCCGATGAGGGTCGCGGACGCGCCAGCGGCGAGCAGGCCCATCACCCGAACGCGGTGTTGCGCGGCCACGAAGCGTGACAGCAGGTACACGCCGAGCACGAAGCCGAGTGGGTCGGCGGCGAGCAACCAGCCGACCGCCGCGTCCGACTCCCCGAGTTCCTCGGCCAGTGGCGCGACCAGGCCCTCCGGGATGACGACCAGGCCGACGAGCCACGAGAGGGTGAGCAGCACACGCATGCGGCTGCGCCCGAACACCCATCTGGCGGCCCCGAACCAGCCGTCCTCCTTGCTGCCGGCGATCTGCCGTTCCTTGACGAACCGGGCGATCAGGAACGCGCTGATCAGGAACGTCACCGCGTTGAGGGCCAGCGCCCAGCTCGCGCCGACCCCGACCACCAGCATGCCGCCGCAGGCCAGGCCGACCAGCATGATCGTGTTGGTGCTGATGCCGCGCAGGTCCTGGCTGCGCAGGTACACCTCGTCGTCGGTGAAGATCTCGCGGGTCAGCGCGTTCTGCGCGGCGGCCGAGGGTGACTGGAGCAGACCGACGGCGAGCACGAGCGCGCACAGCACCGCGACCGGCATGCCCGGGACGGCCATCAGGCCGACCAGCACGGCCTGACCGAGGGCGCTCACGATCATCAGCCTGCGGCGCGGGAAGCGGTCGGCGAGCTGGGACAGGCCGAGGCCACCGATGAGCGCGGACAGGAAGGTCAACGCGTACATCAGTGCGGCGAGCAGCGGCGAGCCGGTTCTTTCGTAGACGAGGATGGTCAGCGCGACCTTGGCGAGCTGGTCCCCGAACACGGACTGTGTCTCGGCGAACCAGAGTGCGCGGAACTCGGTCACCGCCAGCGCGGCGGCGAACCCGGGCGTTCCTCGGCTCAATGTCAACCCCCGTGTCGACCTTCGTATGTGGCAGACCTGCCCAGGTCAGCGACGAATCACGCTGCCCCGCCATCCGCCGTCCGCAAGGCGAATCTCGACCCTCGCGGTGCCCGGTCAACTACCCTCTTCGCCCTCGTGGTTGATGCTCTTGGGTCATCACCACGTCGCTCAGAGTACCGGGCTCGTGGCGAATCATCGGCCCGGGAGATTGGTCCCACGCTGTTCCCAGATGCCAGATATCAGCCACTCGTGGCGCTTTCCGAGCCAGTTTAAGCAGGTGAGAGGGGTAGTGTGGCCAAACGGGTGGTTTATTTCCCGTCTGTGCCCCTAATGCCTACGCCCCGTCACGCAACGAGGTCGAACGCGGCCGGATCGAGCCTGCGGGTGCGCAGCCAGTAGCGCCATGTGAAGCCGGGCCAGATGGTGCGGTTGACGCCCCGGGCGTCCAGGTACCAGCTCGTGCAGCCACCCTGCGTCCACACGCCGCCGGCCAGCCTGCGCTGGATGTCCGACTGGAACTCGGCCTGCGCGCTCGGTCTGGTGTCGAGCGCCGCGACACCGGACTCGTCGGCGAGTGTCATGGCCTGCGACACGTACCTGATCTGTGACTCGATCATGAACACGACCGAGTTGTGGCCGAGTCCGGTGTTGGGTCCGAGCAGGAAGAAGAGGTTGGGGTAGCCGGCGACGGTGATGCCGAGGTGGGTCTGTATGCCCTCCTCGCGCCACTCCTTCGCCAGGTCGCGGCCGCCGATGCCGGTGATGTCCAGGTAGTCGAACGCGTCGGTGACGTGGAAGCCGGTGCCGTAGATGATCACGTCGACCTCGTGCTCGACGCCGTTCCCGTCGACGACCCCGTGCTCGGTGACCGCTTGTACCCCGGACGTGTTGACCTCGACGTTGTCCCTGGTCAGCGCCGGGTAGTAGTCGTTCGCGATCAGCACGCGCTTGCAGCCCATGAGGTAGTCCGGGGTGAGCTTGCGGCGTAACTCCGGGTCGCTCACCTGCCGCTCCAGATGGGCCCGGGGCACCCGCTGGGCCAGCTTCATGAGCGCCGGGTGGCCGTTGAAGCCCAGCGCGCGCACCTCGAGCAGCCAGTAGATGAGGTGGCGGTACAGCCGCTGCGCGCCGGGCACCGTGCGGAACAGGGTCCTCGTCCACCGTGGCATCGCGTGGTCCGGTTTGGGCATGATCCACGGCGGCGTGCGCTGGAAGACGGTCAGCTTCGCGACGTCCGGCGCGATGCGGGGGACGAACTGGACCGCGCTGGCGCCGGTGCCGACGACGGCGACGCGCTTGCCGGTGAGGTCGTAGTCGTGGTTCCACCGCGCGGAGTGGAACGACTCGCCCGCGAAGCCCTCGATGCCGGGCAGCCTCGGGACGTTGGGGATGTGCAGCGCGCCGATGCCGGCGACGAGGAAGCGCGCGACGTACTCACCGTCACTCGTGTCGACGTGCCAGCGGCGCTCGGCGGCGTCCCAGCGGGCGCCGGTGACCTCGACGCCGAAGCGGATGTGGTCCCGCAGGCGGTACCGCTCGGTGATCCCGCGCAGGTAGTCCCAGATCTCCCGCTGCGGCGAGAACGACCTGGTCCACGCCGGGTTCAGCGCGAAGCTGTACGAGTACATGTGCGACTGGATGTCGCACGCGCAGCCCGGGTAGGTGTTGTCGCGCCAGGTGCCGCCCACGTCGTGGGCCTTCTCGAGCACGACGAAGTCCTCCCGGCCGTCCCGTCTCAGCTGGATGGCCATGCCGAGGCCGGCGAAGCCGGTGCCGATCACGACGGTGTGCAGCTCCATGCCGGCCTACCTTACTGTGAGTAGGTTACTTCCGGTAGAGTCGTGTCGTGGGGCCTACCAGAGAACGCCGCAGGCGGATGCCGCGTGCCGAGCGCGAGCGGCAGATGGTCGAGGTGGCCGAGGAGATCTTCGCCGACCGCGGGTTCCTCGCGACGTCGATGGACGACGTGGCCGGACAGGTCGGCGTCTCCAAACCGATGATCTACGAGTACTTCGGCTCCAAGGAGGGCCTGTTCGTCGCGTGCATCCGGTCGGCACGTGCGGAACTACTCAACGTGACATTGAAATCAGTCGAAGGTGTGACGTCGGCGGAGGAGGCGATGCGGCGCGGACTCACCGCGTTCTTCGAGTTCACCGACTCCCACCGGCGGTCGTGGAAGCTTCTGCAGGCCGAGGCGGCGGTCGCCGGGCCGGGTGCGGTGGCCGAGATCGAGGCCGTTCGCCAGCAGCAGACCGCGGTGAACACCAGGCTGTTCGCGTCGTTCCTGCAGGATCTGGCGCACAATGAGCGGGAGGCGTATGCGGAGATGGTCGTCGGCGCATGCGAGCGGCTGTCGCTGTGGTACGTCCAGCGCGATGACGTCTCGGCCGCCGCGGCGGCCGAGCTGGTGATGCGGATGGTCTGGTTCGGCCTGCGTCCGGATTAACCACGCACGGTTACCGCCGATCGATTATGGTCAGCGGAACGGGGTTTTCCCACCGGGGGGCGGGAAGGCCAACAGAGGGCGGGAGACAAGAAGATGGCTGACCCGATCGAAGCGCATTACACCCTGGACGGCGACGAGTGGACGGTCGCGGTGCAGGGCCGGGGGCGGACTCTGACGGGACGGGCCCCGGGCCTGATCGCGGCGCGCGACATGGCCGACCAGTTGGTGACGCAGCTGACCCCCGAGGAGTCGGGCCGCAAGACAGTGGTCCACATGCTCAACGGCGACGCGGTCGAGTTCACGACCGCCTACCTCACGGCCCGCCTGGCAAGAACCGAGGATCCCCCGGCCGCCGAGGAGACCAACGAGGACCAACCGAACCCGGACGCACCGAAGGGCTCCACCGAAGCCGACGAGCCGACCGAGCCCGGCAAAGGCGACGAGCACACCCGAGCCAAGGCACCAGCCGAAGCCGACGCGCCCGGTCAAGCCGACGAGCCGGCCGACGCGCTTGCCGAAGCCGACAAGCCAGCCGACGACCTTGGCGAAGCCACCAAGACCGCCGAAGCCGCAGAGACACCCGCCGAGCCGGGCCCAAACGCCGAGGACGATGCCCCACACCCGGCGACCTCCACAAAGGCCGGCCCAGAGGCGGCGACCAAGCCAACCCCGACGCCACGCGCGGAGTCACCGACCACCCAGCCGGCCCCCGCCGAGGAAACGGCCCACTCCAGCACCTGACCCCCAAACATCGCGAGTCCCGCGTTCAGACATGGGGGTCTGCTTACACCGCGAGTCCCGCGCTCACACATAGCGAGTCCCGCACTCAGACATGGCGAGTTGCGTTTCAGCAAGGCGAGTCGCGTCCTCGTGCGTGTCCAGCCAGCCTGCACGAAACCGCAACTCGGTGTGCGTGAACGCGGAACTCGGTGTGTCTGAACGCGGGACTCGCGGGTGTTAGCGGAAGAGTTTGCGGAGGAGGACTAGGACTATCAGGGCGCCGAAGGCCATTAGGGGGTACTTGACCTTTGGGGAGGACAGGGTGTTTGCGGCGCCTGTCTTGGCCTCGTCCACGAGCTTTTTCGGGTTTGCCTTGGTGCCCAGCTGGTCCAGCGTGGACGCCAGCGCGTCCCGCGCCTGTTCGATCTCCCGCTGGATGGTGTCGGGGTCGCGCGCCACGGGGTCCTCCTCGAAGAACGAAACTGACGAACGTACGAAGTCTGAGGTGGCCAACCTAGCGGACTCAGTACCTGGCCAGTTCCGCCACCATGCCCTCGCAGCTGCGGACCACGACTCGCGCCGCGCGCCGCTGCCCGGCGCCCAGCGCGTGGTTCTCGGCCTGCTCCTGCCAGCGCCGCAGGGCGTCCGACACCGCGCCGTGCAGCTCGTGGCCGGACGCCTCACGGGTGAAGCCCAGCCGGGCGGGCATTGCCGTGCCGACGCCGCCGACCAGGCGGCGGGCCTCGTCGGCCAGCGGGTCGGGCAGCGCCGTGCGGCCGCCGTCCATGGCGGCCAGCAGACGTAGCTCGCGGAAGTCGTGGGCGCTCACCACCAGCGCCTCCAGCTCCGTGACCAGCCGCCGCGCCGCCGGTCGCGGCTCCATCCGCAGGACGACCTCCAGCGCGAGCAGCGCCGACCGCGCCTTCAGCACGTCGTGCCGGTCGGTGAAGCACTGCCGCATCGTCTCCCGCAGCTCGTGCAACCCGCTGCGGCCGACCAGCTCCTCCGACAGCGACTCCACCGTGGTGAAGCCCTGCCTGATCAGCGTCGTCACCAGGCGGATGCCGAACATGCCGAAGCGGTCCAGCAGCGCGGTACGGGTACGCGCGTCCAGCCGCAGCGGCACGCCCTCGCCGACGAACCGGTCCGCGGACACCAGCGCGATCTCCAGCTCCCGGCGCGCGGCCGTGGCCAGCACCTGCAGCGACGACAGCTCCTCCGGCGTCAGCGTCCGGCCGGCGTGCGCCAGCAGACCGGACACGGCGATCGCGGTCTGCGAGACCCCCGACAACGCGACGTCCTTGCGGTACCGCCGCGCGAGCCGCTTGGCCGACGTCAGCGCGTCGATCCGGCCGCCACCCACCTCGTCGGCCCGGGACAGCACGACGAGCGAGTTCACCGGCGTCTCGCGCGCGATGGGGTGGTCCTGGAGCGACTGGAGGAAGCCCACGTCGGTGGAGTGCAGCTGGCGCATCAGGTACAGCACGGCGTCGGCGTCCAGCGAGATCCTGGTGCCGGCGTCGGACGGGTCGACGCCCGGGGTGTCGATCAGGGTCAGGCCACGCAGCGTGCGCGACGGCCAGTCGACGACCACCCGGTCGATCCGGTCCGACCGCCACCCTTCCAGGTCGATGTGCAACCGGCCGCCCATCCGCGCGGCCGGCACGTCCCGCGGCGGCGCCTGCGTCGGGAACACCTGGGCCCTCGGGTTCACCCCGCCCCGGTACCACGCCAGGACCTGGCTGCCCTCCTCGACCGACAGCGGCGCGACCTCCTCGCCGACCAGCGAGTTCACCAGCGTCGACTTGCCCACCTGCGGCTGCCCGGCGACCGCCACCCGCAGGGGCTCGGCGAGCCGGTCGACGTGGCGGCGCAGCCAGTGTGTGGCGCGCGGGCTGTCCCGGTACACCTCGATCGCGTCCCGCAACATGCCGTGCGCCCGGTCCGCGAGGCTCACGCCGTCAGTTCCTTACGTGCCGGGGACTGGCCCACCAGTGCCTGGATCCGCTTGTGCAGCCCGGCGAGCCGCTCCACCTCGGTGGTGATCTCCTGGCTGCGCCTGCGCCGCTCGGCGATCTCCGCCTCGGCCGCGCGCTTGGCCGCGGTCGCCTGCTCGGCGATGCCCTCCTGCAGCCGCTCGACGACCGACTGGAAGTGGTCGCGGAGCTTGCGCTGCACCTGGCGCGCGGTGTCCTTGCTGGCCTTGCCGTAGGACAGGAAGAAGTCGTCGACGTGGCGCTGCGCGGCCTGCTTCGCCAGGGCCTGCCGCCGCTTGAGCCGGCCCGACCGCTCGTCCCAGATGCTCTTCGCGCCGAACGCGGCGCCAGCGCCCAGCGAGATCGGGTTGATCAGCGGCAGTCCGGCGATCGTCGTGGCGAGGCCGAACATGAGCAGACCACCGTAGGACCCGCGCAGGCCGATGAACAGCTGCTGGCCCACGGTGAACTTCTCCACGCGCGGCGGCTCCAGGTCACCGATGTGGTCCAGCAGGCCGTCGGTGGCCAGCTCCTCCGGGATGGCCTCCTCGAGGGCGACCTGCCTGGCGATCTTCTCGGCCACCCACTGGAACCGCTCGACGAGCCACGCGAAATTGACGTCGGCCGTCTCGACGAGCGCCTCCCGCAGCCACTCCGCGAAGTCGTCCCAGGTCTTGCCCGGATCGGCGGCGTCGAAGAACTCGTCGGCGGCGCGGACGATCTTGCGGGTGCGGTCGCGCAGGTCGTACTCGACGTCGGAGATCAGGTCCGCGACCTCGTCGGCCAGCATCGTCTGCCAGCGGGTCGTGCGCCTGCGCAGCTCGTCGAGCCGGTGCTGGGCGGCGCGGTACACCACCTGCGCGCGGCCCTGCTCGCTGGTGCGGATCTCGGTCAGCGCCTCGGTCAGCGGCTCCATCAGCTGCTTGGTCACCTGCGCGGTCATGACGGCGGTCGTCGCGCGGTGGATGGCGTCGCTGTTGCCGAGCACGTCCTGTGACAGCGTCCGCACGAGCTCGCCGAAACCGGACTCCTCGTTGAGCTGCTTGTCACCCGTCCGCGCGGCGGCCAGGCGCACGGTCGCGGAGACCGGGACGACCTTGACCCGCAGGCCGGCGGCGGCGAGCCGGGCCCGGTTGCGCTCGGCGACGACCCGCCAGCGCGGCACGATGTCGATCTTCGTGAGCACGACCGTCACGACCGGGCACAGCGAGGTGACCTGCTTCAGCAGCTCGAGCTCGGAGCTGCACAGCTCGCCCGTGGCGTCGGAGATCATGAGCACCGCGTCGGCGCTGGCGAGCGCGGCGAACGTGGTGGCGGTGCGCAGCGGGCCGGTGCTGTTGATCGCGGGCGTGTCGATCAGCACGAGCCCGGCGGCGAGCAGCTCGCGGGGCAGGCCGACCTCGGCGTGCACCTCGCCGCCACCGTCCGCGTGCCGGCTCGCCAGCGCGCGCCGGGCGATCTCCTCAACGGGCACCGGGGTCCTCGCCGCCTCGCTCGACGGTCCGATCGCACGGCGTCCGGCGGACGAGACGTCCGTGACCAATGCGGCCGCGGCTGTCTTGGCATGCGTTACAGTCGTCGGCGTGATTGTGGTCACATCATCACCCACGGCACACACTTCGGCGTTCACGAGGGCGTTGACGAGTTGGCTTTTGCCCTGGTTCGGCTCACCGATCACCGGCACCCGCAGCTTCGGCTCGAGTAGTAACGAGCGCCGCTTCTCCAACCGTCCGGCCAGGTCAGACCGGTGATGGGTGATGCATGCCGCGATGGTGTCGTCAAGAACGGTGAGCCAGGGCGGAGTCCTCACCCGGAAGAGTGTGCCGTGTCCCCCATCTGGCTGAAAGAGCCGGGGCCCGCGATGGTGCGGGCCCCGGCTTCTCGGGGTTGGGGCAAACCCCTCATTCTGGGCTGAAAGGCGCGTTACAGACCCAGGTCCAGGTCACCGACAACCGGCAGGTGGTTGCCGACCTGAGAAAGGTGATCGGTGACGCCGTTGACGAGCCCACCCACAGGGCTGTCGTGGACGACATCGGTCACCGGGTTGCTCGACACGAGACCCGTGACGGCGCTCGTGTCGACCGGCAGCTGGTCGAGCGAGACCGGCAGGTGGCTGGTCACGTCGCCCAACCCGGGCAGGTCGTGGGAGTCGACGTCCGGCAGGTCCGGCAGCTGCGGCAGCTCGGGCAGCTGGTCCAGCGGCAGGTGGTCGGTGGTCGGCAGGTTGCTCAGGTGCTCCGACAGGGTGTCGCCACCCTGCTGGATGCCGTTGCTGACCGTGTCCGTGGTGGACTCGACGGTGTCACTGACCGCCCCCAGGCCGGTCAGGTAACCGCCGAGGCCGGCACCACCGGCGGCCACGCCGCCGGCCAGCACGTCGGCACCGGAGCTGACGTAGTGGGCCACGGTGCCGGCGACCACGTCACCGGTGGCGCCGAGGTGGTCGACGTCCAGCAGGTCGGCGGTGTCCACCGGCTGGATCGAGAAGTCGCCGTGGGAGTTCAGCTGGACACTGCCCAGCGGAGACTCCGCGGCGACCTCCACGCCGTCCGGACCGGCGATGAAGCCACCGGCGAGGTCGCCGACCACCGTGTCAGCGCCGCCCCACGCGCCTAGGTCGCCCCCGACATGGCCGACCAGACCCGTGCCGAAATCGGCGAGGGGGGTGCTACCGGCGACGGAGCCGCCGAACTCGTGCGGGTCGACCTTGCCGCCCGCGGCGAAGTCACCGAACACGGACGAGACCGCGGCCGAGACCGTCGGCGCGTCGCCCTCGGCCGGGTTGGCCAGGACACCGGACACGGCGGCGTCGACGGCGTCACCGTTCAGGTCCACCGCGGCGGCGGCGTTGCCGACGGCGGTGGTCACGTCGCCGAGCGGGGTCTCCAGCGTCGGCAGACCCGGCACCGCGATCGGCAGGTCGCCGAGGCTCGGCAGACCGTTCGGCAGGCTCACCGGCAGGTCACCCAGGCTGGGCAGGCCACCGGCCGGCAGGACGGACGACAGGTCGCCCAGCGCGGGCACGGCGATCGGCAGGTCGCCGACGAGCGGGAGGTCACCGGACGACAGGTCGTCCAGCGACGGCACGGCCACCGGCAGGTCGCCGACGACGGGCAGGTCGCCGACGGCCGGGAGGCCACCCGTGGGCAGGTCGATGGGCAGGTCGCCCAGCGACGGCAGGCCGCTGACGGGGAGAGCCCCGGTCAGGCCCGAGAGGCCGTCGAGCGGAAGACCGCCGGTCAGGTCACCCACGGCGGGGAGACCGGCGACGGGCAGCGCGGGCAGGTCGGTGGGCAGGCTGTCGGCCACGAGCGGGAGTACCTCCTGGACATCGGCGGGGGTCAGGTCACCGAGGCCGGCGGCGCCCAGCGCGCCCAGCGGGTCGGCGAGGTAGGCGGCCTTGGCGGCCTGGTCGTTGATGAGGTTCGACACGAAGTCGTGCAGCGTTCCCCCAGGAGCGCACGCACCCGTGTCCGGGCCGGCGACCGCACCGGTGGTGGTCTGCGCCGAGGCCTCAGCAGGGGCCGCTTCAGCCGAGGCTGACGACGAGTTCTCGAATTTGGCGGACAACAACTTCTCCTATGCGGATTTAGTTCTGGCACTCGGCGGTGATCGGGAAGAACGCGTGGGCCGACACCGCGGTGCCGTGCGTTGATCAACCTAGGGAGGCCGGGGGCCGGGGGACATCGGGGATCACTCCGAGTTGTCGATTCGCCCCTTAGGGCTAACAATGACTCACTCGTTAGGGGATTAGGGGCTGCCCCCGCCCCGACCGGGGGGTTGCCCCTCGGGGGCCGCCCCCTGGTACGACTGAGCCGGCTCGCACGGACGGAGGTAACGCCCGCATGCCCTACGCCCTCGGGGTCGACCTCGGCTCCGCGCGGACCGTCGCGGCGGTCAGCCGCAACCACCGCGACAGCTGGAGCGAGCCCGAGGTCGTGCCGCTCGACCCAGCCGCGACCGCTCCCGGCGTGGCCTCCGTGCTGTACCTGACCAGCGACGACGCGGTCGAGGTCGGCGAGGCGGCGATCCACGCCGGCGCGGCGGAGCCCGAGCGTGTCGCCCGTGACTTCCTCGACCGGATCGGCGACGAGGTCCCCCTCGCGCTCGGCGACCGGTACTACCCCGCCGAGATGCTCGCGGCCGTGCTCGTGGCGTGGGTGGCCGACCGGGTGGAAGAGCACGAGGGCACCCCCGCCAGCCAGCTGGTGGTCACCCACCCGGTGGGTTGGGGGGTGCATCGGCGGACCGTGCTCCAGTCGGCGCTGCGGGACCTGAACCTGCCCGAGCTGACCCTGCTTCCCCGCCCGGTCGCCGCCGCGGAGGCCTACGCCGCCACCGAGCGGCTCGAGGTGGGCCAGGAGATCGGCGTCTACTCGCTCGGCGCGAGCCGGTTCGAGGCGGCGGTGCTGCGCCGCGGGGCGTTCGGGTTCGAGCTGCGGGGGCACGCCGACAGCGTGGACGTGCTGGGTGGCACGCTGTTCGACGACATGGTCGCCGAACACGCCGCCGCCGACCTCGGTGAGCTCCCCGCCGACCCGGCCGGTCTCGCCGCGCTGCGGGCCTCGTGCGTCGAGGCGAAGGAGCGGCTGTCGACGGCGGTCGCGGTGACCATCCCGACGCCGCCGGGGTCGAAGAAGGCCACGGTCCTGCTGAACCGCAGCGACTTCGACACCATGGTCCGCCCGGTCGTCGAGCACACCGTCCGGATCCTGCAGCAGGCGATCCAGGGCAGTGGGGCGGACTCGGACGCGCTGCGCGCGGTCGTCCTGGTCGGCGGCAGTGGGCACGTGCCGCTGATCGCCGAGCTGGTGACGGCGGCCGTGCGGGTGCGGGTCGCCGCGGCGGACGACCCGGTCACGGCCATCGCCCGCGGCGCCGCGCTGGCCGGCGGGAAGGTGGCCAAGCCGACCGTACGGGCACAGCCGTTGCCGGTGACGCCGACGGTCACGCCGGCCGAGGGCGTCACCGCGCACACCGACCTGATGCGGTTCGACGACCTGGGTCCCGACGCGGTCGACATCGGCCCGCCGCCACCCCGCCCGCCGGTCGAGCTCGCGCCGCTCGACCCGCCCGCCCGCGGCCTCGCCCGGCTCACCCGCCGGACCCGCGCGGGCACCGAGGTCGACGAGCTGGACCGCGACCGGTACGACGACCTGGACGACCGGGCCGGCAGGCGCAGAGACCGCGACCCCGACGAGTCACCCCGCAGACGCCGCCGACCGACCGACCACGAGGACGACGAGTGACGCCGATCCTGGACCAGGCCGCCACGCGACACCTCGACGCGCTGGCCGCCGACCCGCGCGCGCACGTCGCGATCGTCGCGCCCGGCGGGTACGGCAAGACCACCCAGCTGAACCGGCTCGGCGCGGCGATCCGCGCGGCCGGCACCACGGTGCACACGGCCGCCGCCGACGCCACCGACGGCGTGCTGCTCGTCGACGACGCGCACCTGCTCGACGACGCCGACCTCGCCCGGCTGCGTGCGCTGGCGGTGCAGGTCCGGCTGGTGGTCGCCGCCCGGCCGTGGCCACGCCCGCCTGCGCTCGCCGAGCTGCTGGAGCTGGCACAGGAGCAGGTGCTGCCCGTGCCGTTCGACAAGGAGCAGGTCAGGGCGTGCCTGCCGGCGGGGCGGCGCACCAACGCGCTGGCCGAGTTCGTGCACGCGGAGACCGGCGGCGTGCCGGCGTTCGTGGACCGGCTGGCCCGGGCGCTGCCGGAGGGCAGGCCCGAGGTGCCGGTCGCGGTGCTGTCCGAGTTCCGCACCGAGTTCGGCCGGCTCGACGACGACGTGCTGACGTTCGTCCTGGCCGCCGACGCGGGCATCGGCCTGCACCTCGACCTGCTGGCCGAGCTGCTGGAGCGGGACGCGGCGGCGGTGTCCGACATCGTGGCCGCCGCCCGCTCGACCGGGCTCATGGGCCAGGGCGGCGCGATGCTGCCGATCGCGCGCCGGGCGATCCGCGTGCTGGTGCCGGTGGAGCGACGGGCGTGGATGCGCCAGCGGCTCGCCGAGCTGCAGCTGGCGCGCGGCGGTCAGGTCCTGGCGCTGGTCCGGCCCCTGCTGGGCACGGGCATCGGCGGGGCCGCCGCGGCGACCGCGTTCGAGGCGGCGGCCGCGGAGGCGCTGCCGACGGATCCCGCGCTCGCGGCCAGGCTGTACGAGGCGGCGGTGACGGCCGGCCGGCCACCGCTGCAGGTCGCGGCCCGGCGGGCGGAGGCGCTCGCGCTGACCGGCGACCTGGACGGCGCGCTGCGGCTGGCCGACGAGGTGATCACGACCGAGGCCGCGGCGGGACGGCGGCACGCGGCCGGGGTCGCCGCGGCGGCGCTCGCGCACCGGGGTCAGCTGCTGCGTAGCGCGCAGCTGTACCGGTGGTCGGGGACCGAGGAGGGCAAGCACCTCGCCACGCTCGGGCTGCTGGGCATCGGTGACCTGGCGGACGCCCGGGAGCTGCGTGGCTCGGCCTCCTCGGACGGCCCGCCGACGTCGCTGTCCAGCGCGCTCACGCTGATGGCCGGCGGCCTGCACGAGTCGGTCGCCGGAACACCCACCAACGCGCTCTCGATGATGGTGCGGGCGGCGGGCATGCTGGAGCCGGTGGGACGCGGTGTGCTGCTGCCGGACAGCCCGGCCGCGCTGGGCGCACTGCTCGCGCTGCACTACGGGGAGCTGGGGACGGCGTCCTCGCTGCTGGACCGGGCGGTCGCGGCCGGCACCGGCGGTGCGCCGCTCACGATGCGGCACCAGCTGCTGCGGACGTGGATCACCATGCTGCGCGGCAACCTGACGGCGGCGGCCGAGCAGCTGTCCTCGCTGCGGGGCACGCACCTGGAACCGAGGGACTGGCTGTTCGCCGTGGCCATCGAGCTGGGGGTGGCGCGCCGGGCCGGGGACACGAACACGCTCGGCCGGGCATGGGCGCAGGCCGGCGAGGCGCTGCTGCGCCATCCCATGGACCTGTTCACGATCCTGCCGCTCGGCGAGCTGGTGGTGGCCGCGGCGCGGCTGCGGGACGAGGCGCGGCTGGCGGCCCACCTGTCGCAGGCTCGGGCGCTGCTGTCCGGGTTGGGTGAGCCCCCGCTGTGGGCGACGCCCCTGTGGTGGGGCGGGCTGCAGGCGGCCGTCATCGCCGACCAGCCCGACGAGGCCGACCGCCAGGTCGAGGCCATGGCGCGGGCGGCGGCGAAGGACGAGCAGTTCGGGATGCTGGCGAACGCCGGGCGGTGCTGGGCGGACCTGATGGCCGGCAAGGTCGACCCGGACGCCGTCGAGGACGCGGCGCAGGGACTGCATGCGGCCGGGTTCACCTGGGACGGGGCACGCCTGGCCGGACGGGCGGCGACGCGGACGGCCGACCGCAAGGCCATGGTGCGGCTGCTGGACTGCGCGCGGCTGCTGCAGGGCAAGCCGGTGACCGCCCGGCGGGTGCCGGACCTGGCGGACGAGCAGGCCACGATGTCGTCGGTGACGCTGTCGGAGCGGGAGCTTCAGGTCGCGGAGCTGGTGGTGTCCGGGATGACGTACAAGGACGTCGGCGACCGGCTGTTCATCTCGGCGAAGACGGTCGAGCACCACGTGGCGCGGATGCGACAGCGGCTCGGCGCGTCCAGCCGCAGCGAGCTGCTGTCCCAGCTGCGGTCGCTGGTCGGCAGCGCGCGGCACTGAACGCTCCTATACTCCGGCTGTTGACCATTTGCCAACAGATCCCCGGGAGCCGGCATGACCGCAGCACCGGGTCGGCGGCTCCGGGAGCGGGGCACCGGGCCCGCCGCCGGCCGGAACGGGGAGCCGGCTCGGGAGTGCGGACCGGACGGCGAGCCCGCGACGACGGGGGCAGGCGGGGCGAAACGGAGCCCGCCGACCCAACGCATGCAGCCGGACGAGCGGCGGGAGCAGATCCTCGAGTGCGCGATGCGGCTGTTCGGCGAGCACCCGTACGCCGCGGTGTCGACGACCGAGCTGGCCAGGGAGGCGGGCGTCGCCCGCGGGTTGATCAACCACTACTTCGGCACCAAGCGGGACCTGTACCTGGAGGTCGTGCGGCGGCTGGTGACGATCCCGCGGTTCGCGATCGAGCAGTTGCCGGACGGACCGCTGGAGATACGGGTGTCCTCGGCCGTGGAATGGTTCCTGGACGGCGTGTCGCGCAACCCGAAGGCGTGGCTCGCGGCGACGGGTGGCTGGGACCCGGACGTGGAACGGCTGCTCGCGGACGCCGACGAGACCGCCGCGGACCGCGTCCTGGAGGCGATGGGCCTGTCCGCGGACACGGGTGAGCTGCGGGCGATGGTCCGCGCGTACGGCGGCATGGTGAAGTCGGCGTGCCGGGAGTGGTTGGTACGCAAGGAACTCTCGCGACTACAGGTACGGGTCATGCTGTCCACGACGCTCGTCGCGTTGATCCGCGAGACCGCGCCCCGGCTACGGGACGATCGGCCGCCAGTCCCGTAGGCCCGTGATCCGGACGCCTTCCGTTGTGTAGTAAGGGTCCTCGGCCAGGACCGCGTCCACTTCGGACCGGTCGGCGTCGAACACGAGCAGGGCGCCGCCATCGTCCGCCCAGGGGCCGGCCATGACGAGCACGCCGTCCTCGTGGAGTTGCGCCAGGCGCCGCCGGTGCGCGGGCCGCGCGGGGGCGCAGCAGGGGCTGGCGGAGGCACTGGGGTTGACGCGGGTGTCGGTGAACCGGGCGCTGGGCACGCTCGCCGATGAGGGCCTGGTGGCGGTGGAGCCGGGCGCGGTGGTGGTGCTGGCGCCGGAGTTGCTGACCCTGCGGGCGAAATCGACGTGAGCCGAACACGCCGGACGTGCGAGGGTGCTCGTCGTGCTGGTCAGACGAGAAGAAGCGGCGGACGTGCCCGCGACGGACGCGATCCACGTGGCGGCCTTCGGGCGTGACGCCGAGAAGGACCTGGTCGCGGCCCTGCGGGCGTCGTCCGCCTGGCTCCCGCGATTGTCACTGGTGGCCGAGGACGGCGGCCGGGTGGTCGGGCACGTCGTGTGCACCCGTGCGCATGTCGCCGGCCGGCCCGCACTGGGCCTGGGCCCGCTGGGTGTGCTGCCGGCACGGCAGAAGCGCGGCGTCGGCAGCGCGCTGATGCACGCGGTGGTGGCCGCGGCCGACGCGTTGGACGAGCCCGTGGTGGTGCTGCTGGGGCACTCGGACTACTACCCGAGGTTCGGCTTCCGGCCCGCGGCCTCCCTTGGCATCGAACCGCCGGACCCGTTGTGGGGCAACCACTTCCAGGCCCGTCCACTGTCCACATACGACGGTTCGGCGCGCGGGCCGTTCGCCTACGCCCAGCCGTTCAACGAGCTATGACACAGGCCACCGGCGGGTCGAGGTCGAGGGTTTCCACGCGGATGTCGGTCAACCCCGCCGCGGTGAGCCGGTCACGCAGCTCCCGGCCGGCCCGCTCGGTGGTGGCGGCGTCGGCGCCGGGGCACCGGGGCTGGCTGACCAGCGCGATCCGCCCGCCGGGCCGGAGCAGGTCACGCAGCTCGCTGAGCCGCTGGGCGGGATCGGGCCAGAACCCGAGCGAGTTCACGGCGAGGATGACGTCGAGCGGGGTGTCGAAGGCCGGCAACCGGTCGACCGGGGCGTGCAGCAGCTCGACCCGCCCGGCACGCACGGCCGCCGCGTTGCGCCTGGTCGCCTGGCGAACCATGACCTCGGAGTGGTCGATGCCGTAGACGCGCCCCCGGGTGACACGACGAGCCAGCTCGGCGATGGCGATGCCCGGCCCGAAGCCGACCTCGAGCACCCGGTCCGTCGGCTGGATGTCGAGTATGGACACGACCCAGATGTTGCGCTGCCGGTTGGAACCGCGGTGGGCCATGAACCACCCGACCGCGCGCCCGACGACACCGCGGGGCCGGTGGAACTGGCTGATGAGGCGCCGCTTGATGGACTGTGCTGTCATGGCCGACAGTCAAGATCTTCAAGTACGCTTGAAGTCAATGACAGAGCTGACGATCGGCGAACTGGCCCGCGCCACCGGTGTGGCGACCTCGGCGTTGCGCTACTGGGAGGAGCTCGGCCTGCTGCCCGCCCCGGCCCGGGTGTCGCGCCAGCGGCGGTACGCGCGGTCCGCCGTGGACCTGGTCGGGGAGATCCTGATACTGCGCGACGCCGGCTTCACCCTCCGCGAGGTGAAGGTGATCGTCACCGAGCGCACCGTGGGCGAGGACAGGGTCTGGCGCGAGCTGGCCCAACGCAAGCTCGCCGAACTGGACGAACGCATCGCCCAGGCCCAGGCGGCCCGAACGGCCATCGTCCACGGCCTGGCCTGTCCAAGCCCGAACGGCGTCCGCGGCTGCCCGAACCACGCCAGGATCGCGGCCACCCGCCTGACCGGCCTTCCGCTCCGCGAGGCGCACACCCACTGACGGCACGGAAGGCACAACCGGCGTGACCCGTCACGGGCCATCCGTTGGGGAGGAACGACATGCCGGCGCCAGCTCCGCGGTTCCGAAGTGCCCGCGCGGAAGACGCCCCCGCCGTCGCCGGCCTGCATGCCGACAGTTGGCAGCGGCACTACCGGGGCGCGTACGCGGACACGTTCCTGGACGACGAGGCACCTGCCTACCTGGCTCGCATGTGGACCGAACGCCTGGCAGCGCCGGCCGACACCCGCACCATCCTCGCCGAGCACGACGGCGAGCTGGTCGGGCTCGCCCACACGTTCCTCGACAACGACCCGCGCTGGGGTGCGCTGGTGGACAACCTCCATGTGCGGCACACGGTCAAGAGGCAGGGCATCGGCACCCGGCTGCTGGCCCTGACCGCGGCGGCCGTTCTGCGGTGGTCGCCGACGTCCGGCCTGTACCTGTGGGTTCTTGAGCAGAACGCCACGGCACAGGCGTTCTACGCCGCCCGGGGCGGCGAACGCGCCGGGCGCGGCGACGTCCCCGCTCCCGGCGGGGACGTCGCCCGGCTCAACGGAAAGCCCGCCTGCTTCAGGTTCGCGTGGCGCGCCCCCTCCTCCCTGTTGGTGGACCACGATCGCCGGTCCGGGTCGCTGAACGCGTAGCAGCCCGGTCAGGGTGCCGTGGTGTTCAGGGTGCGCGGAACCCGCCCATCACCGCCCGGGGCGGGTGAAGTCCGACTCCCAGTTCGTCTCCCAGGTCTCGCCCTCGTCGGTGGAGAACGCCTGCTCCCAGCGGGCGGTGGTCGCCGTGATGTTCGACCACCGGTACCGCACGCGGACGGGCCGGCCCTCGTACTCCTCGTCGCTGAAGAACTCGCCGACGCCGGTCTCGTCGAAGTGACCGACGACCGGAGGCAGTGCGAGCTGACCGTTGCGGGAGTTCACCCAGTAGATGGACCACTCCTGGGTCTCCGGGTTCAGCAGCCGTAGCGAGATTCCCTTGAAGCCGAAGCCCGGCAGGTCCACCTCGTCCACGTTGGCGGCGCCGTCGAACAGGTTGTGGCACGTCAGCGTCCCGTCGGTGGTCTCCCACTCGTCGCTCCCGCTGAGCGGCTTCGTCTTCCGCTGCGTGGTCTGCCAGGTGCCGTGGAGCCAGTCGAAGTTGTTCATGGGCGCAAGCTATTGGGCATCCACTGACATCCAATGTCAGTATTGTCCGTGCGTGCTTCGCGGATCGTCCAGCTGCTGCTCCTGCTCCAGACCAGGGGCCGGCTCACCGCCGCGCAGCTGGCCGCCGAGCTGGAGGTTTCCGTCCGCACGGTCTACCGCGACGTCGACGCGCTGCACGCGGCCGGCGTCCCGCTCTACGGCGAGGCCGGCCACGCGGGCGGCTACCAGCTCGTCGAGGGCTACCGCACGAGGCTCACCGGCCTGACCGAGAACGAGGCCGACTCCCTGTTCCTCACCGGGCTCCCCGGCCCCGCGCGGGAGCTCGGCCTCGGCGCCGAGGTCGCCGCGGCCCGGCTCAAGCTCACCGCCGCCCTGCCGCCCGAGCTGCGCGACCGCGCCACCCGCATCCAGCAGCGGTTCCACCTCGACGCGCCGAACTGGTACGCCGAGCCGGACGACACCCCCGCGCTCGCGGCCGCGGCCGACGCCGTCTGGCGGGAGCGGCGCGTGCACATCCGGTACCACCGCTGGCGTGCCCCGACGGAGGTAACTCGAACGGTTGACCCCTACGGCCTGGTACTCAAGGCCGGCCGCTGGTACCTCGTGGCGGCGAGCAAGCGGATCAGCACCTACCGCGTCTCCCAGATCAGCGAGCTGACCGTGCTCGACGAGGAGTTCCAGCGCCCGCCCGGGTTCGACCTCGCCGCCTACTGGGCGTCCTACCTCGCCGACTTCGACGCCCGCCGGCACGTCGACACCGCGACCGTCCGCGTCTCCCCAGAACTGCGGGAACACCTGCTGGACGCGGTCGAGCCCAGCGTGCACCGGGCGGTGGAGGACACGGCGTCGGAGCCGGACGAGGACGGCTGGATCACCGCGACGGTGCCGATCGAGAAGATGGACCACGCGCACCGGCTGTTCCTCGGTTTCGGCGCGGACGTCGAGGTCCTCGCGCCTGCGGAGCTGCGGGAGCGGATCAGTGCGTCCGTTGCCGCACTGGCGAGGACGTACTCACCCGGCTGAACAGCCGCAGCAACGGCAGGGTCAGCAGGCTCAGCGCCGCGAGCAGCAGGAACGCGGGCGCCGGGACGCTCACCAGCGCGCCGGTCACGGCGGCGACGACAAGGCCGCCGAGGTTGCCGGTGAGCCACATCAGCCCCGCGGCCGTGCCCTCGGTGGCGGCGGCCCGGCGCTCGGTCAGCTCCAGCACGATCGGCAGCGCCGGCAGCAGCCCGAACCCGATCAGCGTGAGCGCGACGAACCCCGTCACCACCCCCGGGGCGACCGCCAGCACGACACAGGAAACGGCCGTGACCAGCAGTGAAGCCGTCAGCACGACCAGCTCGCGGCCGTGCCGGTTCGCCCAGATCGGCACGATCGCGCACCCGACCACCCCGGCCACGACGTTCGCGATGAGGATCAGGCCGGCGGTCGACTCGGACACCCCGGCCGGTTCGAGCAGCGGCTGGGTGAACGTCGACAGCGCGACGAACACCCCGAACGGGACGAACACGAGCGCACACAGCCGCCGGATGAACGGGTCGCCCCACGCCACCCGCAGGGCGCCGAGGCCGGCGGGTGGGCTCTCGACCCGATGCTCGGCCGGGGTCCGCAGCACGGCCAGCACGGCGACGGCGGCCAGTACCGCCAGCACGGCCTGCACCAGCAGGAGCGTGCGGAGGTCGTCGGGGAACACGGCCCCGAGGCCGAACCCGACGATCAGCCCGGCGAACGTGCTGGCGGAGCCGATCGCGATGCCCGTCGGCCGGTCCCGCTCGGCGAGGTAGCGGCCGACGACGCCGGTGATCGCGTTGAGCACGAGCGGCTGTGCGACCGCGACGACCAGCTGGCCGGCGAGCGCGAACGCGTAGCCGTCGCCCAGGATCCGGATCAGCGCGCCGGCCGCGACGAGCAGTCCGCCGGCGGCCAGCCCGCCGCCGAACCGGCGGTCCAGCACGATGCCGGCCGGGATCGCGAGCAGCACGTAGAGCAGGGGGAACACGTTGGCCAACCAGCCGATCGCCCCGTCACCCACGTCGTAGTAGCGACCGGCCGCGTCGGTGACGGGGGCGTAGGTGACCCACAGGACCTGGGTGACGGCCCCGAGTAACGCGAACACCGCGATCACGGACCACCTACTGCGCGGTTCAGTCATGCCGCGAAGCATCGCACGGGATAGTGCTTCAGCGTGATCGCGTTCGCGGCACGATCGATCGGCCCGGTGACCTTCTCGATCATCTTGTCCCTGATGGGCAGTTTCCACAGCAGCGACAGCATCTTCATGGACAGCCAGACCCCTGCCCTGCCGCGGAGCACCATGCGCTTGATGTTGGCGGGCCCCATCTTCTGGTTGATCGCGACGAACTCGCGCAGCTCGGCCTCGTAGGCGGCGAAGCCCGCCGCGTGGTCCCGGGCGGCGGCCAGCTCGCCCGCGAGGACGTACGCCCCGACGAGCGCGAGGCTGGTGCCCTGACCCGAGGCGACCGACGCGCAGTAGGCGGCGTCGCCGACCAGCGCGACACGGTGGGACGACCAGCGGTCCAGGTGGACCTGGCAGACCGCGTCCAGGTAGACGTCGTCGCCCGCGTTCGCCAGCAGCGTCGGCACCTCCCAGCCCGCATCCGCGAACCGGTCGGCGAGGTACCGGTGGGCGTCGGCCGGCACGGGCTGGTCGTCGGCGAGCAGGAACATGGCCTTGGCGCCGGTGTCGTGGGCGGTCGAGTAGACGATGACCGTGCGACCCGGGCTCGCGTAGGTCACCTCCTCGCGGTCCAGGTCGAGGTGGTTGGGCACGGCGGCGACCGCAACGCGGTGGCCGAGGTCGCGGACGTGACCGGGGCCGAACACCTTCTCCCTGGTCACGGAGTGCACGCCGTCCGCGCCGATGACCAGGTCGAACCTGCGGCGGACCCCGCGGGCGAAGGTGACCTCGACGTGGTCGGCGGTCTGGTGGAGGTCCGCGATCTCCTCGCCCCAGAGGTACTCGACGCCCTCGGTCGCCTCGAACAGCAGGCGGAGCAGGTCGCCGCGGAGGATCTCGGCGTCGTCGTGGCCGCGGCCACCGAACGCGTCGCCGTCCATGCTCGCGAGCCGGCGGCCCTCGTGGTCGACGAACGAGGCCACACGCACACCGGTGGCCCGCTCGCGGATCTGGTCGAGCAGTCCCATGCGCTCGACGACCGGCAGGGCGGCGCCACGAATGTCGATCTTGTGGCCACCGTCCCGGACGGACCGTGCCCGCTCGACGACGGTCGGCGTGAACCCGTTGCGGCGCAACCAGTACGCGAGGGTGATACCCGCGACGCCCGCGCCGGAGATGAGGACGGTGGTGCGCTTCATGACTGCTCCCTTTGTCGTTGTCGTCGCCGACGGTACACCTGTGTCAGACAAATGTGCAAGACGGATGTGTTGTACGGTTGTCTCATGGGTAACCGAGAAGACCTGCTGACCGGCGCGATGAGATGCCTGTACGAGAAGGGCTATGCCCGCACGACCGCGCGCGACATCGCCTCGGCGGCCGGGGTGAGCCTGGCCGCGATCGGCTACCACTACGGCACCAAGGACGAGCTGCTGAACGCGGCGCTGTACCAGGCCCTGGCCGAATGGGGCAACGACCTGGGCGAGGCGCTGTCGGCCCGCCGGGACGCGACGCCGGCGGAGCGGTTCGAGGAGGTGTGGACGCAGGTCATCAGGTCGTTCGCGGCGAACCAGCGGCTCTGGGCGGTCCAGTTCGAGATACTGGCGTTCCTGGACAGCAAGCCGGAGATCCAGGCGGCGTTCGCGGCGGCCAACCAGCAGGCGCGGGAGGGGTTGGCGGACCTGTTCGGCGTGCCGGGCGACGCGGCGGGCGCCGTACTCCAGGCGCTGGTCGGCGGGCTGGCCGCGCAGTGGCTGGTGGACCCGGACAGCGTCCCCTCGGGCCACGACCTACGGGACGCGGTCCGCGCGATCGCGGCGACGGTCGGTTAGCGTCCCGCGCCTGGAACTCTGGCAACTGGTGCGCCGGCCCGGCTTCCGCCTGGCGACGTCGCCGGTCCGCCTGGGTACGACCCGCCGCCTTGCCAGCGGACCCTGGATCCACCGGCGCGGGACGCTAGAGGCCGAACGCGGCGAGAGTGGTGTCGAGCATCGCGAGCTGCGTGGCGGGCGGGTAGGCGTCCGGATCGGTCGAGGCGAGGGCGGCGGCGCCTTCCGTCATCGCCATCAGAGCGAAGGCCGTCGCGGTGACGCGTTCCGCCGGCCAGTCCGGTGCGACGGCTTCGAGGAGCCTGCCGACACGCTCCCGCCAGACGCGGTTGTTGGCGTGGTGCAGGGACATCAGCCGCTCGTCGCCGACGGCGGCGGCCAGGAAGCCCACCCAGACGATGCTCTCGGCGGCGGTCTCGTCGTCGAGCGCGAGGCCCTGGGCGAGCACGGCCCGCAGCGCGGTCCCCGCGTCCGCGGCCTCGGCCTCGATGGCCTCGACGCGCTCGCGGGTGCGTCCGTGCAGGAGCTGCCGGGCGTGCCGGAGAAGGGCTTGGCGGTTGGGGTAGGCGTGCATGACCAGACCCGTGGTGCAACCGGCGGCCGCGGCGACCGCGCGGATGGTGAGGCGCTCGATGCCCTGGTGGGCCAGCACGTCCCACACCGCGCGGGAGAGCCGGGCCGTTCGATCGGCTGTTCTTGCCATAACATCTGTTACGGTAACAGATGTTACGAAAGGCGGGCCGCGATGGAGTGGACGATCGAGGCCAGGCCGTGGGACGACCCGGCCGGCGCGGAGCTGCGCACCCGGCAGCGCGCGGAGCTCGACGCCCGCTACGGCACCGACGACCACGAGCCGGGTCCCCCGCCGTCCGCGGCCGACACCGACGTGTTCCTGGTCGCGGTCCGGCCGACCGGGGAGGCCGTCGCCTGCGGCGCGCTACGCCGGCTGGACGGCACGTTGGCGGAGATCAAGCGCATGTACGTGACTCCCCGGCTGCGTGGCAGCGGGGTGGCGGCCGACGTGCTGCGTGCGCTGGAGACGGCCGCCGCGGAGCGGGGCTGGCGGACACTGCGCCTGGAGACGGGCACCGAACAACCCGACGCCCAACGCTTCTACCTCCGCGAGGGGTACCACGAGATCCCGCTGTTCGGCAGCTATGTCGGTTCGTCGCTGTCGGTCTGCCTCGAACGTGCTATTTAGCCTGCGGTAGCTTCACCGCCCCCTTCCGCGGCCCACGGGACGAGGGCGGCGGCACGACCGGCCCGATGTCCCCGTCCGGCGCCTCGTCGAGGTCGACGATCACCGGCGCGTGGTCGCTGGGCCCGGTGCCCTTGCGCGCGTGACGGTCGACCCAGGCGGCGGCGACCCGCCCGGTGACCGGGGCGGTGGCGAGCACGAGGTCGATGCGCATGCCGAGGTCCTGGTGGAACATGCCGGCGCGGTAGTCCCAGTAGGTGAAGACCCGCTCGTCCGGCCAGCGTTCGCGGATGACGTCGTGCAGGCCGAGCGCCAGCAGCTCGGCCAGCGCGGCACGTTCCGGCCCCGTGACGTGGGTCTGCCCGAGGTAGGCGGCCGGGTCGAAGACGTCCGCGTCGGCGGGCGCGATGTTGATGTCGCCACAGAGCATCACGTCACCGGGCGTGGCCCTGACGACGTCCCGCAGGGCGGCGAGCCAGGCCAGCTTGTACCGGTAGTGGTCGGAGTCCGGCGTGCGGCCGTTGGGCACGTAGAGCGAGTGAACCCGCACGCCGCCGCAGGTGGCGGCGACCGCCCGGGCCTCCGGATCCGGGAACCCGGGCGCCCCGTCGACCCCGACCGTGACGTCGGAAAGCCCCACCCGCGACAGGATCGCGACACCGTTCCACTGAGCCTGCCCCGCGAGCGCGAACTCGTAGCCCCGCTCGGCGAGCTGGGTCCCGAGTAAGTCGTCGAACGCGGCGTCGGTCAGCTTGGTCTCCTGCAGGCACACGACATCCGGCCGCCGCTGGTCGAGCCAGGGCAGCAGCCGGGGCACCCGCTGCTTGACAGAGTTCACGTTCCAGGTGGCAACTCGCACGCCGACGACGGTAGTCCTCGGCACCGACAAAAATGAGACGGTCTGTGCGACCTGCCCGGTCGGCGTTTGAATGTGGCTCATGACGACACGACGCACCGCCATCGCCGGCATGCTCACCGCCCTCCTGGTGGGGTTCACGACCGCCGGCGCGGCAGGGACCGCCGCCTCCGACCCGACCAGGACCGCCGCCGCGCCCGGCGAGTCGTACAAGCGCACGGAGCTGTACTTCGGCGGCAGCCGGCCGGACGGCTCCGTGATCACGCCCGCCGAGTTCGAGCTGTTCCTGGACAAGGAGGTCACCCCGGCCTTCCCCGACGGCCTCACGTGGCTCGAGGCACACGGTCAGTGGATGGGCGGCAAGGAGGACTCGTACGTGCTGATCATCCTGTACCCCTTCCGCGACCACTCGGCCAACCGCGAGCTGGAGGAGATCCGCACCGACTACAAGGCACAGTTCCACCAGGAGTCCGTGCTGCGCGCGGACAGCGTCGAACGCGTCTCGTTCTGACGTTGAAGGCCGGGGCGGGCCACCCGCCCCGGCCTTCGCGTCGAACGGCTACAACGAGCCGATCGCGTGGCTCAGGGCATCGAGCCCACGCCTCGGGTCGTCGTCCGCGACACGGAGCACCACGTACCGCACACCGGCGTCGAGGTAGGGCGCGAGCCAGTCACGCAGACCCCGCGTCGTGCCCGCGTACATCGCCTGACGTGCGGACACAGCCTCGAAAGGGCGTCCGTACCACCGCTGGACGGTCGTGCGGAGTCGTCGCTGCGCCGTGTCCTCAGCGGAGTCAAGCGCGACGGTGGCGTAGAGCCCCGCGGTCACCTCGCGTCCCCCGTCCCGCACGCGACGCCAGCCGGCCGCGTACAGCTCGGGAGTGGGTGGGTACGGCAACCAACCGTCGGCCAGCCGGCCCGCGGCGGCACCGGTCCCGGCGAGCCAGATCTGCGGCGGACGGGACGGTGCGGGCGAGAGGGTCAACTCGTCGAACGAGAAGTGGCGCCCGGCGTGGCTGACGGGCTTGCCGGTCCACAGCGCGCGAAGTATGCCGACCGTCTCGATCGCCCGGCCGACCCTGGTGTCGAAGGGAACGCCGGCGGCGGCGAACTGCCGCTCGCTGTCCGGCCCGTCGAAGCCGTAGCCGAGGCCGACGATCAACCGCCCGTGGGACAGGCGGTCCAGCGTGGCGAGGCTGTGCGCCAGGAGCACGGGCTGCCGCAGGGCCGCGAGCAGGACACCGGTGGCCAGCCGCACTCGAGTCGTGGCCGAGGCCAAGGCCGCCAACACCATCACCGGATCAGGTAACCCATACACGAATGGGCTGTCAGGTACCCACACGGAGTCAAACCCCGCCGCCTCCGCCTGGACTCCCAGCTCGACCATGTCGCCGCGTTCGAAGGTCGGCAACAGGTACCCGAACCCGGTCATGCCTCGACGAACTGGTAGTCGGCGCGGATGCGGCCGTCGGCATCGAGGACGAGGAAGTCGGTACCCCACCCACCGACCGACCCGTCGGCGGACGACACCGCCTCCCAACTGAACCGAACGACGTCGTGCACGCGGCTGACCTCCCCGCGGCGCCGAAAGGTCAGCTGCCCGGACGCGACGAACTCGGTGTAGGCACTCTCGACCCGTGCGGTCAGCTCGTCGTGCCCACGGGCCTGGAGGACGGCGATGACCCCGACCCCGGGCCGGGAGGCGATCTCCACGACCTCGTCCGGCGGTTGGAGGAAGTGCGCGCCGTCCTCTGCCCACAGCTCGCGCACGGCGGCCCGGCGCACGTCCGGCAATGCCTCGTTCCAAACCGACACATAACGATCGGCCAACTCGTTTGGGTTACGCAAAATCTCCTCCTTCTGGGGATTGCGATGCACACGCTGTCGTGGCGGATAGCGCGCCGCAATTCCCTGGGAGGAATGATCAATTTCCGGCCACTGCGACCTTCCTGAAGGCGCGCTTCACTCGACCGACAGGCAAGCCTGGCTCGCCAGCCCGTTTCGGCCCAGGCCCGGCGAGGGACAACGCCGGCGTCAGGACAGGCTCGACAGCGCCTTCGTGATCGCCGGGGCGTCGAAGGCAGCCGGATCGAACTCGGCCGCGCTGTCCAGGCCCAGCCATTCCAGGCTGTTGGCATGTTCCGGGTGCGCCGGGTCGGCGAGCACCTCCAGCAGGTCGGCGTAGGACCAGATGCCGCCGCAGTCCTCCGGCGGCGTGGCCCGGCGACCACCGGTACAGCGCGGGTAGGTCACCAAGCCGTCCGGGTCAAGCACCTTCTCCACGACGATCTCGTGCCGCCAGTTGTCACCGAAGTCGTACACATAGGTGATCTTCGCGCGCTCGCCGGGCAACACCTGTGCCAGCGACACCTCGTCGGCCGGCCGGTGCCCAAGCTCGGGGTCGGGAAGACCGAAGTCCCCGTAGGGAGTCTCGAAGACGTGCAGGTGGCTGCCATCCCAGTCGAACGCGACCTGGATGATCACGTGCAGCCGGTCGAGGCTGACGTCCGCGGGCACCTCCAACCGCCGCCAGATCGGGGGTTTCGCCCCGCTCAAACCAACCTTGAGCTGGTAAACCGGCGCCGGCCCGGTCGGCTTCGGCGGCACGGGCCGCATCGCCCGCGCATCCAACAGCCGTGGCAACGACGACAGCGAGTCCTCGTGCGGTGGCTTCGGCTTGCCGGAGTCGGGCAGCCCCCTCAGCCGGGCCCGGAGCAGCACGGCCAGCGGGTAGTAGTCCGGCAGACCGTCCTCGTCCAGCGGCAACTCCCCCACGTCGTGTGCCGCCCGCGCATCCAGAGCGCACTCGACCTGCCAGCGCAGCTCCGTCGGGTCCAACCGCTCCTCGCTGACCGAGACCCCGGACCGCCGCACCATCTCCATGGCCTGCGACACCCCCTCGGCGTCGAGCAGCTCGATGCTCACCGCGGCCCCGCAGTCGGTGTCGTCGACGCCGACCGTGAACGCATGCGAACGCCCGGCCCGGTCGAACGTGCAGATCAGCATGGCCCCGGCGCCGGTGGGATCGGCAAACCGCCAGCAGTCTCCGACCAGAAGGGGCTCCGCCACCTCCGCAGCCCAGACAGGCGACTCGACCCCGGCGCCGACCATCCGACGCGCGGCGTCGCCCGCGGCCTCCCCCGCCCGGCCACCGCAGACCGAACCAAGCGCCAGCAGCATGATCAGGGCGGCGGAGTCCGCCCGCGACTCGAACTCGGGCACGAACCCGTGAACCAGCGCGTCCTCGTAATCCTCCCCAGCCAACTCACACATGGCGACGAACAACGCCGCCCCGAACTCGGCCGCCATCGGGTCGGTGGGGAACGCGCCGTCCGCGACGGCGGCGAGTATTCCGTCGACCAGCTCGGACAACTCGACCGGCGGCCCGGCGCACGCGGGGCAGTCACACGGCTCCGTGTCCGCGACCAGGCTGAGGGGCGCGGACCGCACTGCGGACTTGTCGCGCTTCTTGGGCTTCCGTCCACGACTCTCCGGACTCACGGCCCCGAGTATGCCGCCACGCGACGTCGGTACGAGGACCGGGTCGGGTGCGCCGGCGGACGCGGCCGCCAGTTTGTGATTTGGCTTGGTTGGGTCATGATCCGCATCCGGATTGTGTCGCTGCGTTGTGATGGAGACCGCGAACGACTGCTTCCAGGTAAACTTTCATTACCCATCTGTCCGCCGCAGGTGATAAATAAGAAACAGCTCGGTAAATGGCGCAAACACTCGCATAACCAGCAGCCGATCTCAGGGATCAACACACCAAAGATCTAGCCATGTAGTACTAGTAGTGTGTCGCTGCTTAGTTGTGGTGGAGGTTGCTGGGAGGCTGTGGTCGTGGGCTCCCAGTTGAAGCGGCCAGTCATGTTGTCGGCGCGGGATCGTGAAGAGTTGATCCGGCTTGTCAGCACAGGTGTGCATCCGGCGTCGGCGATCAGGCGGGCACGAGTGCTGCTCGCGTTGGACACCTCGGTGGGCGAGCCTGATCCGAAGGAAGTGATCGCGGACAGGCTCGAGGTCTCGGGTGAAACTCTGCGGCTGGTCGCCAAGCGGTTCGCTGAGACTGGAGGTGATGTGCTGGCCACGATCGGACGCAAGAAGCGGGATCTGCCGCCGGTGCCGTCCCCGGTGACCGGTGAGGTCGAGGCCCGGCTGATCGCGCTGGCGTGCTCGGCGCCGCCGGCCGGGTATGCGCGGTGGTCGTTGCGGCTGTTGGAAAAGCACGTCGAGCTCATTGAGGACATCCCGAACCTGGACCACTCCACCATCGGCCGGGTTCTAAAAAAACGGAACTGCGTCCTCATCTGAGGAAATGCTGGAACATCCCGCCGAAGGCCAACGCCGAGTTCGCCGCCCGCATGGAAGACGTGCTCGCCGTCTACGCCCGCCCGCACGATCCTGCCCGTCCGGTCGTGTGCATGGACGAGAAACCCTTCCAGTTCCTGGGCGAAGTCCGCGACCCGCAGCCGGCCCGGCCGGGCCGCGATGCCCGCCAGGACAGCGAATACGTCCGGTGCGGCACCTGCTCGATCTTCGTGTGGACC